>NZ_JBDGAW010000009.1:0-85729 GCF_040910265.1 Collinsella aerofaciens
TGATTCAGGGTCTGGAAAAGACCGGCTATGACGAGGTGTCGCTGACCTCGCTCTCCACGACCGACCACTCCTGCATCCGCGATGTGCTCGGCAGGCTCAACCGTCGCCTGGAGGATACGGGTATTCGCGTGTCTATTCCGTCGCAGCGCCTGGATTCGTTTGGCGTGGATATGGCCGAGTCGGTCGCCGGCGAAAAGAAGGGCGGCCTGACGTTTGCTCCCGAGGCCGGCAGCCAGCGCATGCGCGACATCATCAATAAGAACGTGACCGAGGAGGACCTGGACCGTGCGGCCAAGGCGGCTTTCGAGGCTGGCTGGAACCGTATGAAGCTCTACTTTATGATGGGCCTTCCCGGCGAGCGCGACGAGGACATCGTGGCTATCGCCAATCTGGCCGATCACGTGCTGGAGCTCGGTCGTTCCGTGGTGCCCAAGGCGCGCCGCGGCTCTATCTCGGTCTCCATTTCGGTTTCGGTGTTTATCCCCAAGGCAGCTACTGCGTTTCAGTGGTGCCCGCAGCTCGACTACGACGACGTCAAGCGGCGCCAGAAGCTGCTTATCACGAGTGTGCGTAACCGTGCCGTTCGCGTGCATTACCACGATGCCGAGACCTCGCTCATCGAGGCCGCGCTGTCTCGCGCCGGTCGCGATATGACGCCCGTCATCCTCGATGCCTGGCGTGCGGGCTCGCGCTTTGACGCCTGGGTGGAGCATTTCTCGCTCGATAACTGGAAGGAGGCTGCTGCCAAAAACGGCATCGACCTCAATGAGCTTGTGCACCTGCCCTACGAGTTGGACTGGCGCCTGCCGTGGGAGCACGTGAGCCCCGGCTGCACGCGCGGCTTCCTCGAGCGCGAGTACCGTCGCTCGCTCGAGGGTGTCACGACTCCCGACTGCACCCGCACATCGTGCACAGGCTGCGGAATCTGCCCCACGCTCCACGCCAAGAATGTATTGATGGGTGATCGCGCATGAGTGAGCGCCTGACCGACAACCCCACGCTCTTTAGGCTTCGTGTTCGCTATGGCAAGCGCGATCGCCTTAAGTACCTGGGCCATCTCGAAGTAATCCATACCATTGAGCGCATCGTGCGCCGTGCGGGACTTCCCTATGCCGTCACGCAGGGCTTCTCTCCGCACATGCGCGTGGGCTTCTCTTCGGCGCTACCGGTGGGTACGTCGTCGACCTGCGAGTGGTATGACCTGTTTATGACCGAGTTCGTGGCGCTCGACGAGGCGTTTGGGCGCCTGGCTGCGGCGTCTCCGGCCGATCTGGCGCCCATCGAGGCGGCGTACATCGACGTGCGCACGCCGGCGTTGACGGCGCAACTCACGCGTCTGTCGTATCGCATCGACCTGCACTTGGATCCCGAGGCGCCCGTAAGCGCCGACGAGGTGCGTCGTGCGATCGACACGCTGCGCGCGGACCATGGCATCGACTACGCGCGCGGCAAAAAGAGCAAGCGCTTGGATTTGGATCACACGCTCGTGGGCTATGAGCTCACGGCGGGGGAGCGCCCGGACCATTTGGTGCTCATGCTCGACACCCATGCCGACAACGAGGGCTCCATGCGTCCGGAAATTTTGCTTTCCGCTGCTGATGTTTTGTTGCAGGGCTTGACCCCGGGCGTGGATGCACCTATTGTTTCCACCGGTATGCAAGACCTCGTGACCATCTGCTCCTACGATGTCGAGCGTCAGAATCAAGCATGCGAGGACGACGAGGGCCGACTCGTCAGCCCCATACCTGTGCGAACTTGTGGATTTGCTCCACATACTCGTTGACGGGGGTATTTTCGCCTGCTACTATATTCGGCTGTTGCACTAACTGATGCATGAAGGGCAAGTAAACATGTACGCAATCGTTAACACGGGCGGCAAGCAGTACAAGGTCGCCACCGACGATGTCATCACCGTCGAGAAGATCGAGGGCAATGAGGGCGACAAGGTCACCCTGCCGGTCATCTTCCTCAACGATGGTAAGAAGATCGTCACCGATCCCGACAAGCTGGCCAAGGCCAAGGTTACCGCTCAGATCGTTGAGCAGTTCAAGGGCGAGAAGCAGCTGGTCTTCAAGTTCCACAAGCGTAAGCGCTATCGTCGTCTGAAGGGTCACCGTCAGCAGCTCACCAAGCTGAAGATTGTGAAGGTCCAGGCTACGTCCCGCGCCAAGAAGGCTGTCAAGGCAGAGGCCGAGGCTGTTGCCGAGGCTCCCGTCGCCGAGTAGATTACACTCGTAACGAAAGAGTAGGTATACACAATGGCACACAAAAAAGGACTCGGTTCCTCCCGTAATGGCCGTGACTCCCGCGGTCAGCGCCTTGGCACGAAGCGCTATGCCGGCCAGACGGTAACCACGGGCACGATTCTCGTCCGTCAGCACGGCACGCACATCCACCCGGGTGAGAACGTTGGCCGTGGCAAGGACGACACGCTGTTCGCGCTGGTCGACGGTACCGTTGAGTTCCACAAGGGTATCAAGCACAGGGTCAGCGTACGCCCGCTCGCGAACGCGTAATTCACCCTTCATAGAGCACATATGTGGGAGGCACTTGAGTTTTAGGATTCAAGGGTCTCCCTCTTTTTGTAGGAGGCGATTCTGTTGTCACAGTTCACCGATATCAGCCGCATTAACGTGTGCGGCGGCGACGGCGGAGCCGGATGCATGTCGTTTAGGCGCGAGGCATTTGTCCCCAAGGGCGGCCCCGATGGCGGCGACGGCGGTCGTGGCGGCAATGTCGTCATCCAGGCCGATGCTCAGCTGTCTTCGCTGATCGATTACCGCTTTAAGCATCACTTCCGCGCCGAGCGCGGCACGCACGGCCAGGGCGCTCGTCGCAATGGCAAGAGCGGCGAGGACCTGATCCTGAAGGTTCCCATGGGCACCGTGGTACGCGAGCTCGATCCTGAGACGCAGACCCCGATGTTCGAGATTGCCGATCTTGTGCACGACGGCGAGCGCGTTGTCGTGGCGCCCGGTGGCGCCGGCGGCCTGGGCAACACGCACTTTGTGACGTCGGTGCGCCGCGCGCCCGCGTTCGCTCAGCTGGGCGAACCGGCCGAGGAGCACTGGATTGAGCTCGAGATGAAGCTTATGGCCGATGCCGCACTCGTGGGCTTTCCCTCGGTGGGCAAGTCCTCGCTTATCGCGCGCATGAGTGCCGCCCGTCCCAAGATCGCCGACTATCCGTTTACAACGCTCGTGCCGAACCTCGGCATGGTGCGTGCCGGTGAGTATTCTTACGTCGTTGCCGACGTTCCTGGTTTGATCGAGGGCGCGAGCGAGGGCCGTGGCCTGGGCCACCAGTTCCTGCGCCACATTGAGCGTACGGCCCTGATCATGCATGTCGTCGACATGACGGGCGGTTTTGAGGATCGCGATCCGGTTGAGGATTACCACATTATCAACCGTGAGCTCGAGCAGTATGGCGCCGAGCTTTCGGAGCGTCCGCAGATCGTCGTCGCCAACAAGTGCGATGCGCCGGGCACGGCCGACAAGATTGCCGACCTTAAGCGTGCGGCACTCGACGACGGCCATATGTTCTTTGCCGTGTCCGCCGTGACGGGTGCCGGTCTCAATACGCTGATGCTTGCCGTCGGCGAGCAGGTTGCTAAGCTTCGCGCCGAGCTGGCGGTCTGTGATGAGCCGGTCGATCTGCGCGACGAGGAGTGGGAGCGCCGCCGTCTGCAGCGCGAGAAACGTTTCCGCATTGTCCAGGAAGAGCCCGGTGCCTTCCGTGTGGTCGGTCGCGCGATTGAGCGCATGGTCATCCAGACCGACTGGGAAAACGAGGAAGCCGTCATCTACCTGCAGCATAAGTTTGCGCGTATGGGTGTTGACGACGCGCTCGAGAAGGCCGGTTGCCGTGCGGGCGACGAGGTCCGCATTTGCCAGCGTGCCTTTGACTTTGAGGGCGCTGAGGACTTCTCGGAGTACGAGGAGCTCGAGGACGCTGGCGAGGACGTTGCCGTTGAGGCCATTGACGTGGCCGATGCTGCGGATGAGGGCGTCGAGGCTATCGATGCGGCGGATGCCGCGGACGATGCCGAGACCTCGGAGGGCGAGTAAGCCATGTCGCTGCGCGGTGGAATCGGTTTGCCCGAGCTGCCCATAAAAGAGGGCAAAGAGTTTCGGCTTGGCATTATGGGCGGCACATTCGACCCGATTCATTACGGGCACCTGGTGACTGCCGAGCAGGCGCGCGAGTCGCTCGACTTGGATGCCGTGCTCTTTATGCCGGCGGGCTCTCCCGCCTTTAAGCTTGACAAGCCGGTGACGCCTGCCGAGGACCGTTATGCCATGACGGTCCTCGCCACCGCCGCGAACCCCGCCTTTTTGGCGAGCCGGTTCGAGATTGACCGTCCGGGTGTAACCTATACGGCCGATACGCTTCATGCCCTTCGCGACTTTTACCCGCCGCAGGTAAAGCTCTACTTTATTACGGGCGCTGACGCGATTATCGATATTGTGACCTGGCATGATGCCGAGCGAATCGCTGAGCTTGCTACCTTTATTGCGGCGACGCGACCGGGTTTTGATATCGATACGGCGCGTGCCCGAATCAAAGAGTCGGGGCTGCCGTTCGATGTGCGCTATATTCAGATTCCGGCGCTGGCGATCAGCTCGACGAACATTCGTAAGCGAGTTGCCCGCGGCATGAGCGTGCGCTATCTTACGAGCGAGTCTGTGCTCGGCTACATTCGCAAGCGCAGTTTGTATGTCGATCTGGGTCAAGAAGATTTTGAGTGATGGGGGCTACGTTGTCGGTAGAGGATCAGTTTGAAGGCGATGAGCGCGCGCTGCTCAAGCGCATTCAAAAGCTGCTCGATGTTCGCATGAAAGATAAGCGCAAGCGCTATGTGCATTCGCTGGGTGTTGCCGAGACCGCACTTCATCTGGCCGAGGTCTACGGCGTTGACCGCTTTGATGCCGCTGCCGCCGGCTTGATCCACGACTGGGACAAGGTGCTTTCCGATGACGAGCTCGTGGCCCGCGCGCTTCACTATGGCATCAAGGTTGCCGGCTCTCCTTCCGCCGCGACGCCGCTTTTGCATGGCCCTGTTGCCGCCTATGAGCTTCCGCAGCTTTTCCCCGAGCTGTCGCCGGCCGTTTTCCAGGCTGTCGACCGTCACACCGTGGGTGCCTGCGACATGACGCCGCTCGATATGGTGGTCTTTGTGGCAGATGCCATCGAGCCCAACCGTCACGGCGACTATGCCCATGCGCTGCGCGAGATGGTGGGGAAGTCCTCGCTCGATGAGTTGTTCTTCTCCTGTTTTGCGCAGGGTCTGGTCTATGTGATCCAGTCCGGGCGCTATCTTTATCCCACGGCTATTACGATTTACAACCATTACGCCCAGCTGCGCTAGCTCGGGTGTGTCTAGAAAGAGGTATTCCATGGCCGACGAGACCATGACTGACGAGCAGATTCTTGAAGGTGTGGAGCACAAGAGTTTCGCTGCCACGTCCGACCGCACCGCCGCCTCGCTGTCCGCGAGCGGTGTCGCCGCCGAGGATGTCGCCCGTGCCGCCGCGCAGGCCGCCTACGACAAGAAGGGCGAGGACGTGCAAGTGCTCGACCTGACCGAGCTCTCCGACGTGTGCGACTACTTTGTGCTCGCCACCGGCACCAATAACCGTCAGGTCGATTCGATCGTCGACGAGATCGAGGAGAAGGTCGCCGAGGCTTGCGGCGAGCATCCGTTCTCCATTGAGGGCCGCGAGCAGAAGACCTGGATGCTCATGGACTACGGCTCGGTCGTCGTCCACGTCTTCACTCCCGAAGCCCGCGACTTCTACCGCCTAGAAAAGCTCTGGGGTGACGCCCCCCAGCTCCCCCTCGACCTCCTCTAGTGGCTCATTTGATACGGGGCTTTTAGTTGGCCTCGCGCATTTTGCCGGGCAGTTGCGGTTTTCCGTACCTGCCCGGCTTTCTTTTTGCCCAAAGGCGGTTAATCGTTGAAGCGGGATTGGCGGCCGAAAGATAGGGCGGTGTCGCCGAACTTGTCTCGGACGGCATCGATCGCGACGGAGAGGTCGCGACGGTCGCTCGATTGGGCTCCGCGGTCGTCGACTTCGCAGAACAGGTCGGTCTGGATGCCGCCTTGGTGGTCGAAGTCGCTCATGCCGATGCCCGCTAAGCGAACATGCATGCCTTCCTGCCAGATGTTGTCGAGCAGTTCGAGTGCAACCGCCACGAAGATATTCTCATCGTCGGTCGGATGAGGCAGCCGGCGCTGTGCCGTACGCCCGCTGCCATACGAATACTTAAGCTTGAGCGTTACCGTGCCGCCCGTCAGTCCCTGACGGCGCAGGCGGCGTCCAACTGACTCGCCCAACAGCGCAATCGCCGCTTCGATGTCTCCGCGCTCAGTTAAATCTTTCGCAAAGGTGCGTTCATTGCTGACCGACTTGATCTTGCGCTCTTCATCGAGACTCGTGACTTCGGAGATTTCAAGTCCCAGCGCACGCTGACGCATACGTTCGCCGTTGACGCCAAAAATAGAGGCCAAGGTGGATTCCGGCGCGCGTGACAGCTCGCCGAGCGTGTAGATGCGCATACGGCGCAGCCGCTCCTCGGCCGAGCGCCCGATGCCGCTCATGGCAGATACCGGCAGCGCGGCCAAAAAGCGCTGCTCGGTTCCGGGGCGCACGATGGTCAGCCCAAACGGCTTATCCCGCTCGCTTGCGATCTTTGCGACCGTCTTGTTGCAGCCCACGCCAATGGAGCACGTCACTCCCAGCGCTGCCACACGGTCGCTTATACGCCGTGCAACCAGCAGTGGGTCCTCGGGCGCAAAGCGACCCGGTGTGATATCGATAAAGGCTTCGTCGATGGATACGCGCTCAACGCGCGGCGTCTCCTCGGCAAGAATCGCCATGACCTGCGCGCTCACCTCGCGGTAGCGATCAAAGTGCCCGTGCGTCCAAATGGCTTGCGGGCACAAGCGCCGCGCCTCGGCCGAGGCCATGGCAGAGCGCACGCCAAAGCGACGTGCCTCATACGAACACGTGGACACGACGCCACGCGAATCGGCGTCTCCGCCCACGATGAGCGGCTTTCCGCGCCATTCGGGATGATCGAGCATCTCCACGCTCGCAAAAAACGCATCGAGGTCCATGAGGCCCACCGCCGGACCCGTCCAGGGAGGCGGCGTGACGCCCATGGCATCCTCATAACCGTATGTATGTTCGCGTCTTTCCATGTCATGAGTATACCGCGCAGCTCATGTGGGGTGCGTGTATGTGCTTGCAAATCCCGAATTCTTGTCTAAGATATGGATTTGCCCTCGACTACACCGAAGAAGTTGGTCTCACGGACTTCACCTGCCCGCGTCGATGGCGTATTATGTTCAACTGTTTGTTTGTAGTTGCAGCCTAAAGCTGCTTGGTTGGAGGAGTTTCCTTTGGCAGTCAAGATTCGCCTTGCTCGTCACGGCGCTAAGAAGCGTCCGTACTACCGTGTCGTCGTCGCCGATTCCCGCGCCCCGCGTGACGGTCGTATCATCGAGGAGGTTGGCCGCTACAACCCGATGACCGCCCCCAAGACCATCAACCTCGACCTCGAGAAGATCGCCGACTGGCAGTCCAAGGGCGCTCAGCTCACCGACGCCGTCGCCGCTCTGGTCAAGGCCGCCAACGAGGGCGAGAAGACCGAGACCGTCGTCAAGAAGTCCAAGAAGCAGCTCGCCAAAGAGGCTGAGGCCGCTAAGGCTGCCGCTGAGGCCGCTGAGGGCGCCGAGGAGTAAATCGTGCCTGAGGTTGACGCTGCACAGCTCGAGGGTGAGGCAATGCTCTCAGATCGCATCGCCGATCTCGTCGAATATCTCGTTGTTCAGATCGTCGACGACCCGGATTCCGTGAGCCTTGAGGTCATCGATGGTGACGACGCCTCTACGATTGAGGTTTCTGTCGCCGAGGATGACGTCGCTAAGGTCATCGGCCGTCGTGGCCGTACCATCAAGGCCATTCGCACGCTCGCCCGTGCACTGGCCGCTCGCCTCGACACTGCTGTCGAGGTAGAGGTTCTGGGCTAGGACCTTGAGGTCCCAGTACAAAAACATCGCCCGTGTGGTCAAGCCGCACGGAAGGAAGGGGGAGGTCCTCGCGCAGCCGCTGCGGGGGCTTCCTTCTGTATTAGAGCCGGGTATGCGCGTCGCCCTGACGCCGCCGGCGCTCAAGCGCGATCGCTTTTGCACGGTCGTGTCCGTCTCCGATACGGGCGATGGCGATCTGGTCTCGTTTGAGGGCATTGACGACTTGACGGCCGCCGAGGGCATCACGGGATGCTATGTGTTGGCAAATCGTGACGATTTTGAGCTCGATTCACTCGACGCCGCCTATACCGACCTTATGAGTCGCGAGGTGGTCGACGAGCGCTTCGGTTCACTCGGCACGATCGTCGAGATCATGTCGACGCCCGCTAACGATGTTTGGGTTGTCGAGGGTGATCGGTACGGCGAGGTACTGATTCCCGTGATCGAGCAGGTTGTGCTCGATCTTCCCGACACAGGAACAATTTCCGTCCACGTTATGGACGGCCTGATCGATATGGACAAGTAGGGAGGACAACATGCTGATTGAGACCCTTTCGGTCTTTCCCGAGATGTTTGAGCCCGTCATGTCCACATCGATTTTGGGCCGCGCCCGCAAGGCCGGCCTTTTTGATTTTAAGGCGTATAACCTGCGCGACTGGACGCACGACCGCCATCGTACCGTCGATGACGAGCCGTACGGCGGCGGGCAGGGCATGCTCATGAAGGTCGAGCCTATTACCGAGGCCATCGAGTCCATTCGTGCCGAGGGTCCCAAGCCAACCGTGGTGTTCTTTACGCCCTGTGGCGAGCCCTTCACGCAGCATGTGGCAGAGCGCCTGCTTAAAAGCGAGCGCTTGCTGTTCGTGTGCAGTCGTTACGAGGGTGTCGACGAGCGCGCGTATGCGTATGCCGACGAGCGTCTGTCGATTGGCGACTACGTGCTCACGGGCGGTGAGCTGCCCGCTATGGTCGTGGCCGACGCCGTCGTTCGTCTCATTCCCGGTGCCCTGGGCGACGAGATGAGCAACGTGGACGAGTCGTTCTCGACTGCCGAGGACGGTGGCCTGCTCGAGTACGCGCAGTACACCCGTCCCGCCGAGTTTAACGGCGAGGGCGTGCCTCCGGTGCTCGTGAGCGGCGACCACGCCAAGGTCGATGCGTGGCGTCGCAAGAACGCCATCGAGCGTACCTGCCGCTGGCGTCCCGACCTGATCGAGACTGCGCGGCTCACGCCCGAGGAGCGTGCTTACGCGCAGGAGATCCTTGACGCTTCGTATTCGCAGAGCGAGGAGTGAGTATGGTTCCTACGCAACATTCCGCGTTGAGGGGCGCTTTTGAGTGGATCGCGGTCATCGCGATCGCGCTTGTGGCCACCTTCCTGATCCGCACCTTTGTGGTCGAGCCCTTTGTGGTGCCCACCGGCTCTATGGAGGACACAATCGAGATTGGCGACCAGATCCTGGCGCAAAAGGTGAGCCTCGAGCTCGGTCAGCCCGTCAAGCAGGGCGATATCGTGGTGTTTCACAACCCCGATGGCACCTCCGAGCATGATGTTCTTGTCAAGCGCGTTATTGCCACGGCCGGCCAGACGGTTGACCTGCAGGACGGCAAGGTGGTCGTTGACGGCCAGGCGCTCGACGAGGACTATACGACGGGCATGAGCTGGCAGCTTTCGGTCCAAGCGCCCGCTGCCCAGGTGAGCTATCCCTACACCGTCCCTGATGACTGTGTGTGGGTGATGGGCGACAACCGAGAGAACTCTGCCGACTCGCGCTACTTTGGTCCGGTCGACCGCTCCGATCTGATTGCCGTGGCGCTTGTTCGCTACTGGCCGCTCAACCGCATCGGCGCTATCGACTAAAAACCGCTATAGTACAGTATCTAACCGTGTAATCGTTTCGACGAGGGGATATTAGAGGCATGAACGCTTCATCGCTTTCCTTCCAAGACATCATCCTGCGCCTCCAGCAGTACTGGGGCGAGCAGGGCTGCGTCATTATGCAGCCCTATGACTCCGAGGTCGGTGCCGGTACCTTCCATACCGCGACCACGCTGCGCTCGCTCGGTCCCGCCGAGTGGCGCACCTGCTATGCGCAGCCCTGCCGCCGTCCTGCCGACGGCCGCTACGGCGAGAACCCCAACCGCATGCAGCACTACTATCAGTTCCAGGTGCTCATCAAGCCCTCGCCGGTCAACGCCCAGGAGCTCTACCTGGGTTCGCTGGCCGCTATCGGCCTGGACCCCAACGACCATGACGTCCGCTTTGTCGAGGACGACTGGGAGAGCCCGACGCTCGGCGCCTGGGGTCTTGGCTGGGAGGTCTGGCTCAACGGCATGGAGGTCACGCAGTTTACGTACTTCCAGCAGGTGGGCGGCATCGAGGTCGACCCCGTGCCCGTCGAGATCACCTACGGCCTGGAGCGTATCGCCATGTATGCGCAGGGCGTCAACTCCGTCTACGACCTGGTGTGGAGCTACCTGCCCGACGGTACGCCCATGACCTACGGTGACGTGTTCCTCGAGAACGAGCGCGAGTTCAGCGCCTACAACTTTGAGGTCGCAAACGTCGAGATGATGCGTCAGAAGTTTGATGACTACGAGGCCGAGTGCCACTCCTGCCTGGAGCGCAAGCTTCCGCTGCCGGCATATGACTGCGTCATGAAGTGCAGCCACGCCTTCAACCTGCTCGATGCCCGCGGTGCGCTCTCCGCGGTTGAGCGCGCAAACTACATCCTGCGCGTCCGCGCCGTCGCCAAGGCGTGCTGCGAGGCCTACATGGCCGAGGTCGCCGGAATCAACGAGAATGCCGACCAGGAAGGCGAGGTGGCGTAAGCCATGGCAGACGCTAAGGATTTCCTGTTTGAGATCGGTACGGAGGAAATGCCCTCCGCACCGCTGAACAATGCCGTCAAGCAGCTTGGTACCATGATCGCCAAGGGTCTCGACGAGGCCGGTCTGGCCCACGGCGAGGTCCGCGTGATCTCGAGCCCGCGTCGTCTTGCCGCGCTCGTTGCCGATGTCGCCACCGCGACCGATGAGGTCCACGAGGTCAAGCGCGGTCCCGCGGCAAACATCGCCTTCGACGCCGACGGTAACGCCACCAAGGCCGCCCAGGGCTTCGCCCGCAAGTGCGGCGTGGCTGCCGAGGACCTGGTGCGCCGCGAGGACACCGACGGTCGCGAGTACGTCTTTGCCGAGAAGAACATTCCTTCTGCCCCGGCTACCCCGATCCTGACGGCCCTGTGCGAGAAGACCATCGCCGGCCTGCAGTGGCCCAACTACCGCTCCCAGCGCTGGGGCCACGAGCACGCCACGTTCGTGCGTCCGGTCCGCTGGATCTGCTGCCTTCTGGGCGAGGACGTCGTGCCCGTGTCGTTTGCAGACGTGACGAGCGGCAACACCACGCGCGGCCATCGCGTCCTGGGCCCCGGTGACCACGTGGTCGCCAGCCCCGCCGTCTACGAGCGGGTGCTCGAGGACGCCGGCGTGCTCTCCGCCGAGCGCCGTCGCGAGGCCATCCTCGCCGGCATCGCCGAGGTCGAGGCTGCCCGTCCCGGCTGTCATGTTGACACGCCCAAGAAGGTCTTCGAGGAGGTCATCAACCTCTGCGAGTGGCCGACGGTGCTCGTCGGTACCTTCGATGAGGAGTTCCTCAAGGTTCCGCACGAGATCATCTGCGAGTCCATGCTCACCAACCAGCGCTACTTCCCGATCTATGACGGCGAGGGCAAGCTGACGCGTGAGTTCGTGATCGTCTCGAATAGCAAACCCGAGAACGCCGAGCGCGTGATCGACGGCAACGAGCGCGTCGTGCGTGCTCGCCTGGACGACGCCAAGTTCTTCTATGAGGAGGACCTGAAGATCTCCCTCGACGAGTTCCGTGAGCGTCTGGCCAAGGTCGCCTTCCAGGAGAAGCTCGGCAGCGTGCTCGCCAAATCCGAGCGTATTGAGCAGCTCGCGCTCGCTATTGCCCGTGAGGCTCACCTGGGTGCTCACTTGGCCGCCGATGCCGGTCGCGCCGCACACCTGTGCAAGGCCGACTTGGTGTCCAACGCCGTCGTCGAGTTCACGAGCCAGCAGGGTGTGATGGGCGGTTACTACGCCACCGCGATGGGGGAGAACGACGAGGTCGCCCGCGCCATCCGCGATCACTATCGTCCCCGCTTTGCCGGCGACGAGCTACCCGAGGGTACCGCCGGCTGCATCGTGGCCTGCGCTGACAAGCTCGATACCATTGCCGGTATCTTTGCCATCGGCGAGCCCCCGACCGGCTCTTCCGACCCGTACGCGCTGCGCCGTGCCGCCATCGGCATCATTAACATCCTGCGCGACCGTCTGCCGATCGACCCCACGTCGCTCATCGATTTCGCCCTTGAGCTCTATACCGAGCAGGGCATTGCCTTTGACGCTGCCGAGGTTGCCCAGCAGGTCCGCGACTTCTTCCATGGTCGCCTGGTGAGCATGGCCCGCGACGAGAAGATTCCGGCCGATACCGTTGCCGCCGTCTCCGCGGTGCACATCATCGCCCCGTCCGTCTTCTTCGCCCGCTGCGCCGCCCTGGACGAGGCCCGCAAGAACGACGCCGAGACCTTTGACAACCTGGCCACGGCCTATGCCCGCGCTGCGCATATCTCCAAGCCCGAGCTGGGCGCGGAGTATGACCGCAGCCTGATGGGCGAGGTCGAGCTTGCGCTGGCCGATGCCTCCGAGGTCGCTCAGACCGCCGTTGACGCCGCTCTCGCCACCGAGGATTATCCGGCCGCGTTTGCCGCCCTGGCAGCCCTGCGCGCGCCCATCGACCGTTTCTTCGACGAGGTCATGGTCATGGACAAGGACGAGCAGCTCCGCGATAATCGCCTTAAGCTGCTCAACCGCTTCGAGGCCGTTTTCTCCGGCATCGCCAACATCGGTGAGCTTGCCCGCAAAAAGTAAGCCAGCCTGCGCGTAAGCGCAAAAGGAGCCCCGCATGGATTGCCCGGTCACCGCTCGTCCCACCGTCATCGTTATCTCCGACTCGCTCGGAGATACCGCTTGCGAGGTGGTGCTTGCGGCGTCCGGGCAATTTGATGAAGGGGCTTTTCGTGTTTTGCGCCTGCCCAAGGTGACCTCGGTGGAGCAGGTCGAGTCGTTTGTCGGTCCGCGCGTGGATGCAGACCATCGCGATATCGCCGTGTTTCACACCATCGTCGACCCGGCCCTTCGTGCTCGCGTGCTCGATTACCTGGGCATGCTGCATATCCGTTCGGTTGACCTGATCGGCCCTACGCTTGCCGTGCTGTCTTCGCTCATCGGCGTTGCGCCCAAGGGCGTGGCGGGTGTGATCCATAAGACGGACGACCGCTACTTCCATCGCATCGAGGCCATGGAGTACTTTGTCGAGCATGATGACGGACGCGGTTGTGACGACCTGTCGGGAGCCGATATCGTGCTGCTGGGTGTGTCTCGTACGTCCAAGACACCGCTGTCGATGTATCTGGCTTACCAGGGCTATAAGGTCGCCAACGTTCCGCTGGCGCACGGCATGGAGCCGCCCAAGTCGATCTACGAGGTCGACCCGATGCGCCTGTTCGGTTTAATTTCGACCGTCGATGTGATCTCCGAGATTCGTGATAGTCGCCTGGGCGATGACTACGCCCGCGCCGTTGCCGGTTCCTATGCCGAGCCCGAGAGTGTGCGCAGCGAGCTTGAGGAAGCCCGTGCCCTCATGAAGCGCCTAGGCTGCTTTGTGGTGCGTACCGATGGCAAGGCCATCGAGGAAAGCGCTGCCGAGATCATTAGCCACTTGGAGGAAATCCAAGATGCCCGTGCCCGCCGCGCCGCCCACCGAGCCCAGCAAAGCTAGCTTATTGGGGTAGCTAAAAATGCCCGTCTCTAAAAGACTACCTAAAAATAATGCACGATATTGGTAAAGCGATTTAGCAATAAACTAGCATTTGACCTGCAAGCATCTTGCATTGGTATCTTCATAAGGTAACCAACTTTACCTACCGTTTACCGCCATTTTTACCACGTTTACCAACCCCCGCGCCCTCTGCGCAAGCCCGCCCAAAACCCGCCGTATAGTACCCTCACGGCTCGCATTCGGCGGGTCGATTCGTTACCACGGTCGTGCGCGTAAGTGCATGGAAGGGGAAGTATCGTGAGCGATTGCAAGAGGGTTTACCGTTTTGGAACCGACGCCCAGGGCACCTGTGTCACTGAGGGCGACAAGTCCATGAACTTCGTGCTTGGCGGCAAGGGCGCAAACCTTGCCGAGATGAGCCGCATCGGCCTGCCGGTTCCCGGTGGCTTTACCATTACCTGCCAGACCTGTGTCGAGTACTCCGGTGCCGGCAACGTCTGGCCCGAAGGCGCACTCGATGAGATCGTTGCCGCCGAGGCGGACCTCGAGGCCCGTTGCGGCAAGAAACTCGGCGATGCCTCCGATCCGCTGCTCGTGTCGGTTCGCTCGGGCGCTCCGTTCTCCATGCCCGGCATGATGGACACGGTCCTCAACCTGGGCCTCAACGACGATTCCGTCCAGGGTCTTATCGCGCAGACGCAGAACCCGCGCTTTGCCTGGGACAGCTACCGTCGCTTTATCCAGATGTTCTCCAACGTCGTCATGGGCGTCGACGCCGACCTATTCGAGAACGCCCTGACCCAGGCCCGCCTGGTCGCCGGCGTTCGTGTCGATTCCGAGCTTTCGGCCGAGGACCTGCAGGAGCTCGTCGAGACCTTTAAGGGCATCTTCTCCGAGAACGTCGAGGCGACCCTGTATCCCGAGCTCGAGGTCGCCGACGGTAAGCCCGTTTTCCCGCACGATCCGGAGCTCCAGCTGCGCCTTGCCATCCAGGCCGTCTTTGGCAGCTGGATGAACGAGCGCGCCTGCATCTACCGCAAGCAGCACGGCATTTCCGACGAGCTCGGCACCGCCGTCAACGTCCAGGCCATGGCCTTTGGCAACAAGGGCGAGACCTCTGCGACCGGCGTCGCCTTTACGCGCAACCCGGCCGACGGCACCAAGGAGTTCTATGGCGACTTTTTGGTGAATGCCCAGGGCGAGGACGTCGTCGCCGGCATCCGAAACACCGAGCCCATCGCCGACCTCAAGACCACCTCGGGCCTCGAGTCCGCAGGCGAGGAGCTCGAGCGCGTGTTCCTGACGCTCGAGGATCATTACCGCGATATGTGCGATATCGAGTTTACCATCGAGCAGGGCAAGCTCTGGATGCTCCAGACCCGCGTGGGCAAGCGCACCGCCACTGCCGCCCTGCGCATTGCTATCGAAATGGTCGAGGAGGGCCTCATCACCCGCGAGGAGGCTGTGAGCCGCATCGATCCCGCGCAGCTCGACCAGCTCCTGCACCCGCAGTTCGACGCCTCCAAGAAGTACGAGGCCCTGGCCAGCGGCCTTAACGCCAGCCCTGGTGCCGCCGTGGGCGAGGTCGTGTTCTCGAGTGATGACGCCGTCGCGCGTTCCGCCGAGGGCCACAAGGTCATTCTGGTCCGCTGGGAGACCAACCCCGACGACCTGAAGGGCATGGTCGCCGCAGAGGGCATCCTGACCAGCCACGGTGGCAAAACGAGCCACGCCGCCGTTATCGCCCGCGGCATGGGTACGCCCTGCGTTTGCGGCGTTGAGCGCTTCCACATTGACGCGGCAGAGAAGGTCGTGCGCATCGAGGGCAGCGACCGCGTGCTGCGCGAGGGCGATGTCATCTCCATCGACGGCACCCAGGGTATCGTCGTCGACGGCGCGGTCGACCTGGTCTCTGCAGAGCTCACCGGCGACCTGGACACCATCCTGTCTTGGGCCGATGAGATCCGTTTGGACGAGACCGACGGTCACGCCAACCACGTGCGCGTCAACGCCGACAACCCCGAGGATGCTGCGCTCGCGCTCGAGTTTGGCGCCGAGGCCATCGGTCTGTGCCGCACCGAGCACATGTTCCTGGGCGATCGCAAGAACATCATCCAGAGCTTTATCCTGTCTGACGATGAGGCCGTGAAGCAGCAGGCCCTGGCCGACTTGCTCAAGGTTCAGACCGAGGACTTCCTGGCGATGTTCAAGACCATGTCCGGTCGCGATGTGGTCGTCCGCCTGCTCGATCCGCCGCTTCATGAGTTCCTGGATAATCCTCGCGAGCTCGAGGTCGCCATCACCAAGAAGGAGGCCGCCGGCGCTCCCGAGGAGGAGCTCACTGCCCTGCGCGCCCGCCTGCGTCGCATTGACGGCATGGTCGAGTCCAACCCCATGCTGGGCTTGCGCGGCGTGCGCCTGTCCGTCGTCTTTGGCGATCTGCCGCTCATGCAGGTTCGCGCCGTCGCCACGGCCGCTGCCCGCCTTATCAAGGAGGGTGTCGACCCGCGCCCCGAGATCATGGTTCCGCTCGTTTCCATCACGGCCGAGCATGTCCAGACCCGCGAGGTTATCGAGCGCGTGATCGCCGAGGTTTCCGCCGAGGAAGGCGTCGAGCTCAATATTCCCGTGGGCACGATGCTCGAGCTGCCGCGTGCCTGCATGGTCGCTGACGAGATCGCCCATCATGCCGACTTCTTCTGCTTTGGCACCAACGACCTCACCCAGACGACCTTTGGCTTCTCGCGCGATGACGCCGAGGCCAAGTTCATCCCGCTGTACATGCATAAAAAGATCCTGAAAGACAACCCCTTCGAGACCATCGACGCGGCGGTGCTGGAGCTCGTGCGCTTGGCCGTCGAGAAGGGCCGCGCCACCAATCCCGACATGCACTTTGGCGTGTGCGGCGAGCACGGCGGCGACCCCAAGTCCATCAAGGGCCTGTTTAACGTGGCCGACGTGGACTACGTGTCCTGCTCGCCCTATCGCGTGCCCCTCGCGCGCCTGGCTGCCGCTCAGGCCAAGCTCGAGGCCAAGCGTTCCGCCTAACGTTTTGGGTTTAGACGCCTAGCGTAGCCCCCTTCATGCCGCCCGTCTCATTCGTGAGACGGGCGGTTATCATGTGCGGGTTTTGTCTTTTTGTCTGCGCAAAAAATTGTTCTTGCAGCAGAAACCCGCGCGTGTATACTCGAATACGTTTGTTCAACTACGTGCCGGCCAAGGTGGTACGGCACCTCTAGAAGAGTAAGGAATTGCACATGGATTACATCCGCGCAATCGAGCGTCAGCAGATCCGCGAGGACATTCCTCAGGTTCGCGTCGCCGACAACGTCAAGGTTCACTACCGCATTAAGGAAGGCGACCGCGAGCGCATTCAGGTCTTCCAGGGCGACGTCATCCGCATGGCCGGCGCCGGTGCCCGCGAGACCTTCACCGTCCGCAAGATGTCCTTCGGTGTCGGTGTTGAGCGTACCTTCCCGCTTCACAGCCCCAAGATCGCCAAGCTCGAGGTCGTTCGTCATGGTCGCGTCCGTCGCGCCAAGCTGTACTACCTCCGCGACAAGGTGGGCAAGGCTGCTCGCATCCCCGAGAAGCGCTAAGAAGATTGCAGCGTCTGTCCACTCGTTTGGACACAAGGGTCACCTTCGGGTGGCCCTTCTTTTTATCTGATTTGCATGCAAGGAGGGCCTGGTATGGCCAATATGACGAGCTCGGTTTCGGCATCGCAGGTTGCCGGTGAGTTGGCGAGCGCTACGTTTGAGGAGATCCCCGCCCTCGTGGAGCATTATCGCGAGGACCCGCGCCAGCAGGTGATCAAGGCTTGCGAGCGTGCTCTTAAGCGCCATGCCAAGGAACTTGCCGAGCGCGAGCGCGTCAACGGCATGTATGAGCTTATGCACGAACTCGGTGGCGATGGTGTGGTCGTGGGTGTCGACGAGGTGGGGCGCGGCTCGGTGGCCGGTCCCTTGACGGTGTGCGCCGTGTGCCTTCCCATGGAGCCGCGCGTTTGGGGCATCAATGATTCCAAAAAGCTCACGCCGGCGCGTCGTGAGCTGCTCTCGGTGAAGATTTCCGAGGTGGCGACCGCAATCGGTTTTTGCCATATCGCTCCCGCGGATATCGATGATATGGGTATGGCCCGCGCCATCCGCGCTGCTGTCGCGGGTGCTGTGGCCGATACGGGGCTCGAGCCCGATTGCGTGCTTATGGATGGCAACCCCTTGGGCGCCGTTCCCAACGAGCGTGACATGGTGAAGGGCGATGCCAAGATCGCCTGCATCGCCGCCGCCTCCATTATGGCCAAGGTCACGCGTGACGAGATGATGGTCGAGTACGATGCCGAGTATCCCGAGTACCATCTGGCCGAATCGAAGGGTTACGCAAGCCCCGAACACATCGAGGCGATTCGCAAACACGGACTTTGTCCGCTGCACCGCGTTAGCTTTTGCGGAAACTTTTTGCAGACTGAGCGCCTTTTCTAACTCAATTGTGGAGACAGGGACCTCTGGCGTTTTATAAACCTGCTGGTGGCGGGCCGTATGCAACGTGATTGTTGCATACGGCCCGTTTTTTGTCGGTATTTGGTCAGCGTTTGGTTTGTTTCCGGTACTTACCCGCATGAAAGGTGCCCTCATTATCGGGGCAATGCAGTGTGCGGGAAAGGAGACCCCATGTGTGCCGTATGCAAAAAGAGCAAGACGCAGCAACTCAAGGAGCGTTGGGAAGACGGCGAGCTCGATTGCGGGTCGATTACGCCCGAGTTTATCAAGGAGCTCAGTCCTCGCGAACTTGGCATGTTGGGTGAGCTCATTACAATCGACTACTTTAACGAGCGGGGCTATACCTTGCTTGAGCAGGGCTATCGTTGTCCCGAGGGCGAGGCCGATTTGGTGTTGCTCGACGAGCTCGATGATGTCGTGGTGATGGCCGAAGTTAAGACCAGACGCGTCGCTCTGGATTGCAACACGCGGGTCTTTCCCGAGGAGGCCGTGGACGCCCAAAAGCAGCGTCGCTATCGTCGCATTGCGGGCTGTTATCTGATGGAACACTATCCGCTCAAGGCGATTCGTTTTGATGCCGTTGGCGTGACCATCCGCGGCGGGCATATCGCCGAGATCGAGCACCAGTACAACGCATTCGATTGGCAGGTGTCGTGATGGCATTCGATACGTTTGCCGTTCATGCTGCCTGTATCCGCGGCGTCGAGGCGATTCCCGTCACCGTTGAGGTGTCACTTGCCGGTGGCATCCCGGGTATTCAGATGCTCGGTATCCCGAGCATGGAGGTGATGGAATCTCGCGGGCGTATTCGCTGCGCCATGCGCTCGGCAGGCTTCGAGATTCCTCGGTCGGGCATTACCGTCAACCTGGCACCCGGCGATATCCGTAAAACCGGCAGCGGCTTCGACCTGCCAATTGCCATCGCGGTGCTGGCGGCAGACGGGCAGATTCCCCGCGATAATTTGGATCGTTGCCTCATCGCCGGCGAGCTTGGCCTGGACGGCACGGTGTTGCCCGTAAAGGGCGAGGTGGCGTTCCAACTGCTCGCGCGCGATATGGGGCTCTCCTTTATTGCGGGAAGGTCCGATCAGCATGTGCCACTCGCGGGAGTGGACTGTGGCTTTATCGACCACCTCTCGCAACTTGCCCACGGCATGGGGGATGCCGCCCGTCATTATCTGGATACCGAAGGAGTCGAGGCTACCTTTGAGCCCGAACTCGATTATGCCGACGTGCTGGGGCAGGAAGTCGCCAAGCGCGGCATGGCGCTTGCGGCGGCAGGAGAGCTCGGCTTGCTGATGATTGGGTCCCCGGGGTCGGGCAAGACGATGCTCGCGCGACGCATGACCGGCATTTTGCCCGAGCTTTCTGTTGAGGATCAGCAGGAGGCGCTGTGTATCCATTCGGTCTTGGGCGAGAACATTGATGGGCTTTTGGCGGGGCATCGGCCTTTCCGCAGTCCGCACCATAGCATTTCGACCGCGGGCCTTATCGGTGGTGGGCGCCCGGTTCATCCGGGCGAGATCAGCCTGGCTCATGGCGGCGTGCTCTTTTTGGACGAGCTCGCCGAGTTTCCCACCGGCGTGCTGCAGACGTTGCGCCAGCCCATCGAGCGCGGCTATGTGAAGATCGTGCGCGTTGACGGGGCCTTTACCTTCCCATCGCGCTTTCAGCTGCTGGCCGCGAGCAATCCCTGCCCCTGCGGCTTTTTGGGTGATCGCGAAGTGCCGTGTCGCTGTTCCGCCTCGATGGTCGAACGCTATCGAGCTAAGCTGCGCGGTCCTTTGGCCGACCGTATCGACATGATGCTCGACGTGACCCGTCCCGACCCCCAGGTGATTATCGAGGGCGCCGAAGGCATGTCATCGGCTGAGTTGCGCGATTACGTCGTGCGCGGCCGAGCCTTCCGTGCCTGGCGCGAGTCACATATGGACGATGCGGACGCCGAGGCCGAGGACGACGAGTCCCGCTCCATTGACGGCGTCGTGTCGACTTTTGCGCTCGATGAGGCGGCAGAGAAGTGCGTACTCGGCCTGTCGAAGCGCACGCATCTCACAGGTCGCGGCATCGTGCGTCTGGTGCGCATCGCGCGCACCATCGCCGATGTCGCCGAGAGCGAGCGGGTGACGCAGGACCACGTGCTCGAGGCGGCGATGTATCAGGGAAGGAGGGACCAATAATGGCTGAGGGGACCTTTGAGTTGCATCCCGGTGATGCGTTGTATCCCGAGACTGTTTTGGAGCTTTCGGATGTGCCCGAGACCCTCTACGTTCGTGGTGATCCTGCCGTGTTATCGACGCCCGCGCTCTCCATTATCGGCGCGCGTAAAGCATCTCCGTATGGCCTTGCCGTCGCGGAACTTGCTGCCAAGGTGGCGGTCGAGGCGGGGGTGACGGTGGTCTCTGGTGGCGCCGTGGGCTGCGATCAGGCGTCGGGTTGGGCTGCGGTCAACGCCGGCGGCAAGCACGTTGTGGTGCTGGGGACGGGCGCCGACGTGGTCTATCCGCGTTCGAGCGCGGGGCTTATTACGCGCACGCTTGATATGGGTGGCGCGGTCGTGTCGATCTCTCCGTGGGGCATGGGTCCGCGCAAGTTTGCCTTTCCGCGCCGCAATCGCGTGATCGCGGCCCTGTCGCAAGCCCTCTTTGTATCCGAGGCCGGTATGCCTTCCGGGACGTTTTCTACAGCCGAGGCTGCTATGGATTTGGGGCGCGAACTTCTTGCCGTGCCGGGGTCGATCCTTTCGCCCGAGTCGCGTGGCACGAATTACCTCATTGCGAACGGTGCCTGCTGCATCATCGACGAGGAATCTATCGAGATGGCTATCTCACGCATCTACGGAACCCTGCGCTACTCGCGCCCCGATGCTCCCGGCATTGCCGACCTGGATTCAACGCAGCAGACCGTGATGCATGCGCTCATCGCCTCTCCGCTCAAGGTCGACGACATCGCGGCGCTCGTCTCGCTCAATGCTGTCGGCGTACTTAAGCTCCTGGGCTCGCTTGAACTCGAGGGTCTTATCGAGCGCATGATGGATGGAAGGTATGCGCCCTCCAAGTTTGCCCTTCACGCCCAGACACCCTTCGGTCACAATGGAAAACGTGTCAATTAGAAAGGTGTTTGCAGATGCAGTTCGATCAGGTGACAGTTATCGGTGGCGGTCTGGCGGGTTCGGAGTGCGCGATCCAGCTGGCAGATCGCGGGTTTGCCGTAAAGCTGTGCGAGATGCGCCCCCAGGTGAGCTCCCCGGCCCACCATACCGATCACCTGGCAGAGCTCGTCTGCTCCAATTCGTTTAAGTCGACCCGTCCGGATTCCGCGGCTGGTTTGCTGAAGGCCGAGCTTGAGCGCATGGGTTCAGTTCTGCTCGATTGCGCCCATCGCGCGGCTGTTCCCGCCGGTGGCGCCTTAGCGGTCGATCGCGTCAAGTTTTCCGAGCTTGTCGAGGCCGAAGTTGCCGCTCGTCCCAATATCGAGGTCGTGCACGGCGAGGTCACGCAGATTCCCGAGGGTCACGTGGTCATTGCCGCGGGCCCGCTGTGTTCACCTGCGCTGAGCGAAGAGGTCATGAAGCTCGTCGGTGGCGACGCCCTTGCGTTCTTCGATGCCGCGGCGCCGATCGTCGATGCCTCCACGCTCGATATGGACGTGCTGTTCTCGCAGTCGCGCTACGAGGAGCAGGGGAGCGGCGACTATCTCAACGCTCCGCTCAACAAGGAGGAGTACGAGGCCTTTATCGAGGCGCTTACCACGGCCGACCGCGTGGTGCTCAAAGACTTTGAGGGCGGCGATCTGTTCCAGGCCTGCCAGCCCGCCGAGGAGGTCGCGCGCACGGGCAAGGATGCCATCCGCTTTGGTGCCATGAAGCCCGTCGGCCTCACCGACCCGCGTACCGGACGTCGCCCCTGGGCGGCGATTCAGCTGCGTGCCGAGAACAAGGAGAAGACCGCCTATAACCTGGTGGGCTTCCAGACCAACCTGACCTTTGGCGAGCAGAAGCGCGTCTTCCATATGGTGCCGGGCCTGGAGAACGCTGAGTTCTTCCGCTACGGTGTCATGCACCGCAATACCTTTGTCGATGCCCCGCACGTGCTCGATGGCACCTTTGCCGTGCCCGGTACCGGCGTGCGCCTGGCCGGTCAGATCACCGGCACCGAGGGGTACATGGAAGCCGTGGCGACAGGTCTGCTCGCGGCGCTCAACACCTATGCCGAGGCTATCGGTGCCGCGGGCGTCGAGTTGCCGCGTGTGGGAGCCCTGGGTGCGCTCGTGGGTTATGCGACCGATCCTGCCACCGTGGGCTATCAGCCCATGCATGTCAACTTTGGCCTGGTGCCGCCACTCGAGGATGGTAAGCGCCGCAGCAAGCGCGACCGCTACCAGGCCTATGCGGACCGTGCGCTCGAGGCCCTTGATGCCTATCTGGCCACTCGCCCCGATCTGTTTGGAGGCGACCGGTCATAGCCTTTGACCTGTACGACACCGTCGACTCGTTTATCGCCTATATCGCACGCGTCGAGGGACTTTCTCCCAACACGGTGACGGCCTATGGCTCGAGGCTGGAACGCTTCGCTGCCTGGTGCGAGCGCGAGGATATCGATGCCTTCGCTGCCGACGTGCGCACCATTCGTCGCTATCTTGCCGAGCTTTCGCGTGAGCAGGTGGCTCCCCGAACGCTTGCGGCGCACCTGTCGGCTATCCGATCGCTCTATCGCTGGATGGCTGCCGAGGGGATTGTCGAGGGCGATGCGGTCTCGGCGATCGCATCGCCCAAGCTGCCGCGTGACCTGCCGGGCGTCCTTACGACCCTGCAGGTCGAGGCGCTGCTCAAGACGCCCGATACCTCAACACCCGCGGGACTGCGCGATGCGGCGATGCTCGAGCTGCTCTATGCCTCGGGCGCCCGTATCTCTGAGCTCGCAGCACTCAATGTGGAGTCCATTGCGTGGTCCGAACGCACGCTGCGCCTGTGGGGCAAGGGGAGCAAAGAACGTATCGTCCCTCTGTATCGTCGTGCGCTCGAGGCGACGCGTCTCTATATTGAGGAGGGGAGGCCGGAGTTGCTCGCTCGGGCAAAGCGCCGTGACCCCGCTACCGGGCCGCATCCGCTGCTTATATCGGCGCGCGGTAATCGCATGAGTGCCGCGATGCTCAGGCGGCGGTTCCATACGCTGGCGACGCTCGCCGGCATTCCAGCCGACATCGCCCCGCATGCGATGCGCCATACCTTTGCGACCGACTTGCTCGAGGGCGGTGCGGACCTGCGCTCGGTTCAAGAGCTGCTGGGTCATGCGAGCCTGTCCACGACGCAGATCTACACACATCTCACGCCCGATCGGCTCAAACGTGCCGTGGCTCAAGCCCATCCCCGCGGCGAATAGTGGCTGGGACGTCCCGCGCCGCACTCAGGTGTGTGGTTTTGATTGCGGGTTGGCAGGAAGAAGCATTCCTGCTATCATTCATCGGGTTGCTTCACGGCAACATGTTTTTATCACGCACGCGCGGCTACTTCATACCGTGGTGCCCGGGCTTTGGTAGCACATGTCCGGGTTGGTTTTGGAGGATGACCCCGCGCGGAGGCAAACCACAGGAGGTTTAACATGGCTACCAAGATTAATATCCGCACCCTGCTCGAGGCCGGCTGCCACTTCGGTCACCAGACCCGTCGCTGGAACCCCAAGATGAAGCCGTTCATCTTCGGTGAGCGCAACGGCATCTACATCCTCGACCTCAAGCAGACCATCCTCGACGCCGACCAGGCCTACACCTTCGTCAAGAACGTCGCCAAGGGCGGCAACGTGCTGTTCGTCGGCACCAAGAAGCAGGCTCAGGAGGCCGTCAAGAACGCTGCTGAGCGCGCCAACATGCCTTACATCAACCAGCGTTGGCTCGGCGGTATGCTGACCAACTTCGTCACCATTCGCTCCCGCATCAACCGCATGGAGGAGCTCGAGGCCATGGTCGAGGACGGCCGCATGGCAGTGCTCCCCAAGAAGGAGCAGGCTGTTCTCGGCAAGGAGCTCACCAAGCTCCAGACCAACCTCGGTGGCGCCCGCGACATGAAGGGTCTGCCCCAGGCTCTCTTCGTCATCGACACCAAGCGCGAGGAGAACGCCATCAAGGAGGCCCAGCGCCTGAACATCCCCGTCGTCGCTCTGATTGACACCAACTCCGATCCCGACGAGGTCGAGTACGGCATCCCCTGCAACGATGACGCTATCTCCGCTGTCACCCTTATGTGCGAGCTCATGGCTGATGCCTGCCTCGCTGGCTCCGGTAAGGAGCAGGTCTCCGAGGCCGAGATGGCCGCTGAGCCCAAGGCCGAGTAAATCAGTCTTAGTTAATTCTTTTTCATCTCTTTGAAAGGAACCACAATGGCCCAGATTACCGCCGCTATGGTCAAGCAGCTCCGCGAGATGACCGACTCCCCGATGATGGAGTGCAAGAAGGCTCTCGTCGAGGCTGACGGCGACATGGACGCCGCTGTCGACGTTCTGCGCAAGAACGGCCTCGCCAAGGCTGCCAAGAAGGCTGGCCGCGAGACCAACGAGGGCGCTGTCGCCGCGTTCGTCTCCGAGGATGGCAAGACCGGCGCTCTGCTCGAGCTCTCCTGCGAGACCGACTTTGTTGGCTCCAACGCTAAGTTCACCGGCTTTGCTTCCAAGGTCGCTGAGGTTGTCGCTACCACCGAGCCTGCTGATGTCGACGCTCTGCTCGAGAAGCCGATGGGCGAGGAGACCGTTTCCTCCGAGCTCACCGAGATGATTCACATCATGGGTGAGAACATGAAGATCTCCCGTTTCGCCGCCCGCAAGGCCGAGAACGGCGCTCTCGCTTCTTACATCCACATGGGTGGTAAGATCGGCGTCCTCGTCGAGTTCGCCTTCGAGAAGGCCGAGACCGCTCAGGCTGAGTCCTTCAAGACCTTCGCTCACGACGTTGCCCTTCAGGTTGCCGCCGTCGCACCGATCTGCGCTACCCGCGATCAGGTTCCGGCCGAGACCGTCGAGCACGAGAAGCAGATCTACATGGCCCAGGCTGCCGAGTCCGGCAAGCCCGAGGCTATCCAGGAGAAGATGGCTGTTGGCCGTCTGGAGAAGTTCTACAAGCAGTCCGTGCTCACCGAGCAGGAGTTCATCAAGGACAGCTCCCTCACCATCAAGAAGTACGCTGAGCAGGTCTCCAAGGAGCTCGGCGACACCATTACCGTCGTTGCCTTTGACCGTCTGGTCCGTGGCGAGTAAATAAGCTCTTGTAGCTGGTAATGAGCAGGCTGTGGGTTTTACTCACAGCCTGCTTTTTCATGGCTCTTATCAGAGCCTTTGATATCATATTGAGAGTCTAATTAAAGGAGGATCGCTTTGTCCGACATCCGATATAAACGCGTGCTTCTTAAGCTTTCCGGCGAAGCACTGATGGGCGACGGCCAATATGGCATCGACCCCAAGGTTACCGACCATCTTGCCAAGCAGGTCAAGGAGCTGCTCGCCGTTGGCCATGAGGTCGGCGTCGTTGTCGGCGGCGGCAATATTTTCCGCGGCATGGCAGGCGCTGCCGGTGGCATGGAGCGTGCTCAGGCCGACTACATGGGCATGCTGGCAACCGTTATGAACGCGCTCGCCCTGCAGGATGCCTTCGAGCACAACGATGTTCCCTGCCGCGTGATGAGCGCTATCCAGATGAACGAGATCTGCGAGCCCTATATTCGTCGCCGCGCTATCAACCATCTGTCCAAGGGCAACGTCGTCATCTTCGCTGCCGGTTCGGGCAATCCGTACTTTACGACCGACACCGCTGCGGCTCTTCGTGCGTGCGAGATTGGCGCCGAGATTCTGATTAAAGCCACCAAGGTTGACGGCATCTACGACAAGGATCCCGTCAAGTGCGCCGATGCCGTCCGTTTTGACAAGATTACCTATCACGAGGTTCTCGTCCGCGGTCTGCAGGTTATGGATTCCACGGCTACGGCACTGTGCCAGGATAACCGTATGCCGATTTTGGTCCTCAACATCGATGGCGAGGACACCGTCAAGCGCGCGCTTTCGGGTGAGCCCGTCGGCACGCTCGTCTATCAGGAGGATTAAGCATGGCAGAGAACATCACCGCCCATATGGACAAGTCGCTCGAGTCCCTCAAGCATAACTTCTCCAAGGTTCGTACCGGCCGCGCCAATGCCAACATTCTGTCCGACATCACCGTCGATTATTACGGTGTTCCCACGCCGGTCACGCAGGTTGCCGCCGTCAAGACCCCCGAGGCCCACATGCTGCTCATCGAGCCGTGGGACAAGGCGCTCATCAATGCTATCGTCAAGGCCATCGGCGCTTCCGATCTGGGTATTACCCCCAACTCCGATGGCACCGTCGTTCGTCTTCCGTTCCCGGCTCCCACTGAGGAGCGCCGTCGCGAGCTTGTCAAGGAGTGCCGCGAGTACGCCGAGCAGGCCAAGGTGTCTATCCGTAACATCCGTCGCGACTTTAACAACAAGCTCGAGCGCGATGAGGAGCTCACCGAGGACGATGTCCGTCGCGAGCAGGCCAAGGTCCAGAAGCACACCGATGAGTATGTCGCCAAGGTCGAGGAGCTTCTGAAGGAAAAAGAAGCCGAGGTCATGGAGATCTAAGGTGCAATACGACGAGCATAAACTGGTCGAGTACTTTGCCGACGCCCCTGCGGGCGTCGGTTTTTCCGACCTTGACCTCAATAACATTCCACACCATATCTCGTGCATCATGGACGGCAACGGTCGTTGGGCCACGTCGCGCGGTCTTGCACGCACCGAGGGTCATAAGGCAGGTATCGTCTCGCTGCGCGAGATCATTACCGCCTGCGTGCGCCTGGGCGTCGACGTGCTTTCTGCCTATGCGTTTTCGACCGAAAACTGGAACCGTCCGCAGCATGAGGTCAACGTCTTGATGCATCTGTTTGCCAAGACGTTTATCGACGAGCTGCCGCTTCTGAAGCGCGAAAACGTGCGTGTTGTCTTTTTGGGTGACATTTCCGCGCTGCCCAAGAAGACCCGCGACGTTTTTGAACGCGGTCTTGCCGAGTGCGCCGATCACACCGGTATGACGCTGGCGCTTGCCGTCAACTACGGCGCGCGTGCCGAGATTACCCGCGCTGTCCGTCAGATTGCACTCGACGCTGCCGCCGGTAAGATCGATCCTGCCGCAATTGATGACGACATGGTGGCTTCCCACCTCTATACCGCCGGCCTTCCCGATCCTGAGCTTGTGATTCGCACCTCTGGTGAGCTGCGCCTTTCGAACTATCTGCTGTGGCAGGTGGCTTATTCCGAGTTCTATGTCACCGATACCTATTGGCCCGACTTTGATCGTTGGGGCCTTGTCGACGCCATTTTGGCCTATCAGGGCCGTGACCGTAGGTTTGGTGGACTGAGCAAGACCGAGGAGGCTTAATCGTGTCCGATCGTCCCAAGGCATCTGCTCCCAAGACGCCTGCGCGCAAAGCTGCCGCTGCGGGAGCGCCTGCAGCGAAGAGCGGCACCGGTTCGTGGCTGGCGGGCTTTATTACCCGTGCCGCCGCCGGTATCGTCTACGCCGTTGTCTTTATCCTGTGCCTGGTTTTGGGTATCGTGCCCACGGCCATCTTCGTGTCCGTCATGAGCGGTCTGTGCTGCAATGAGTTCTTCCGCATGACGAGGCTCGATGGCAAGGTTGCTAACGAGCGCTTGGGTATCGCTGCCGCCGTGCTCTTTCCGCTCTCGGCGCTGGGCGATTCGATGCTGCTGAATGCCCTGCTTTTTGCCCTGATGCTCGCGGTGGGTATCTGGTATGTCTGGTCGCGGCGCACCCGTATCTCGGATGTCGCCGTGACGCTTATGGGTCCTATCTACACCGGCTTTATGCTGTCGGCCATCGTGCTGTTGCGCGATGCCGTGCCCGGCTTTGCCGGCGCCCTGCTTTCGGTGGGCGTTTGCGCGTCCCTCTGGGTTTCCGATTCGTTTGCCTACATCGTGGGCAGCCGTATCGGCAAGCACAAGATGGTTCCCAAGATTTCTCCCAAAAAGAGCTGGGAGGGCTTTGTCGGCGGCATTTTGGGCTCAGTTTTGATCTGGCTTATCCTGTGGGCTACGCACTTCTATAAGCTGAGCCTGCCTTATGCGCTGCTGTGCGGCGTGGTCGTCTCCATCTTGGGCGTTATCGGCGATCTCATCGAGTCGCGCATCAAGCGCGGCGTGGGTGTCAAAGATTCCGGTAATCTCATTCCGGGCCACGGCGGCATGCTCGATCGCAGCGATTCGCTTATCTTTGGCTGCATTACCGCACAGCTGCTCTTGATGATCGGAGGCGTGCTGTAATGGCCCATCAGACGACGTATGGCCCCGATGGGCGTCTCCGTGTTGCCATTCTGGGCTGCACGGGTTCTATCGGCACCCAGGCGCTCGATGTATGCCGTCAGCATGCCGATCGCCTTCAGGTGACGGCGCTGTCCGTCAACTCCAGCACTTCCGAGCTCGTTGCCGCTGCCCGTGAGTTCTCGGTTCCGGCGGTTGCCGTGGCTGATGTCGCTCATGGTGAAGACGCCGTGCTGCAGGAACTGCCCGCGGGCACCGAGCTTGGCGTTGGTGCGCAGGCGGTCTGCGAGCTTGCATGTCGCGATGATGTCGACTGCGTGCTTGTTGCCATTGTGGGAGCGGCGGGTCTCGAGGCGAGCCATGCGGCCTTGATCTCGAACAAGCGCCTTGCTCTTGCCAACAAGGAGTCGCTCGTCGTTGGCGGCGATCTGCTTATGCCTTTGGCGCAGCCAGGTCAGCTTATTCCGGTCGACTCCGAGCATTCTGCCATCTACCAGTGCTATCTGGGGGAGAATCCGCGCGAAGCCCACTGCATTTGGCTCACCTGCTCGGGTGGCCCGTTCTTTGGCCGCACGCGCGACGAGCTCGATCGCGTGACGCGTGCCGATGCCCTGGCACATCCCACCTGGGCTATGGGCGCCAAGATCACTATCGACTCCGCCACCCTTATGAACAAGGGTCTGGAGCGTATCGAGGCTATGCATCTGTTCGACTGTGATCTCGACTTTATCAACGTCGTCGTGCAGCGTCAGTCCAAGATTCACTCCATGGTCGAGTTTGCCGATGGCTCCGTGATGGCGCATCTCGGTGCTTCCGACATGCGTATTCCCATCCAGTTTGCCTTCTCGTATCCCGAACGCTGGGATACGCCGGCACCTCGCATCGACTTCCGCGAGCTGGGTCAGCTCACCTTTGATGCTGCTGATATGGATACCTTCCGCTGCCTTGCGCTTGCTGAGCGCGCTGGCAAGACGGGCGGCACCATGCCGTGCGTTCTCAATGCCGCCAACGAGGTCGCCGTCGATGCCTTCCTGCACGATGCCTGTAGTTTTACCGATATCGACCGTATTGTGGAGTCCTGCATGGACGCCCACGATACGCAGGCGGTCGCTTCGTTTGAGCAGCTCCGCGAAATCGATTCTTGGGCGCGCGCAAAGGCTGCACAAGTTCTCGCTGCAACCCGTTCCTAACCCATAAGGATTGCTTTTTCGTTTTATGGATACCGTTCTGAGCGTTCTCTCATCGGTCTTTTGGGGCCTTCTGATGCTTTCCGTCCTCGTGTTTTTGCACGAGGGCGGCCACTTTTTGGCGGCGCGTGCCTGTGGCGTCCGCGTGACCGAGTTCTTTTTGGGCCTGCCGTGCCGCTTTGACATCCACCACACATCTCGTCGCATCGGCACCAAGTTTGGCGTGACCCCGCTGTTGTTGGGTGGGTATGCTGCCATCTGCGGCATGGATCCTACCGACGTCTCGTGTGCCGACCGCGTTCTTGCGGCGATATATCGCCATGGTCGCGTTTCGGTTGCAGACCTTTCTGCCGTGCTTGACCTGCCCGAGGAGGAAGTGCTCGAGGCCTGTGCTTTGCTGCTTGGTTGGGGCTCCATCGCGCCTTGGTACGAAGAAGGGGAGAAGCCTTCGCCCAGCTACTATCCCACCAAGTATCAGACGCTGCCACGCGATGCGTCTGGCTACACAACCTTTGACGGCCGCCGGTTCGATCGCGAACATGCGACTGCCGAGGGCGATGTGTGGGAACTGCCGTGCGGCGAGGCCGAGTTCCTTGCGCGTGAGCGCTCGCATACTTATTTGGGCCAAGGTTTTCTCAAGCGTGCCTTTATGCTGCTCGCGGGTATCATCGTCAATATCCTGACGGGCTTTTTGCTCCTGATGAGCATCTACTCCATCGCGGGCGTTACCGTGCCGGTGGATACCAACGTGATCGGTCAGGTCGACGAAGGCTCGATTGCCGCCAAGGCGGGAATCGAGGGTGGCGACGCAATCCTTTCGGTCGACGGTGTATCTTGTTCCTCCTGGATGGACGTTTATGACGCTATCGGCAAGGCTGCTGGTAAGGACGACATCGCCATTGAGTATGAGCGTGACGGCAAGCAGTATTCGACCTCGGTTGCGCTCAAGGAGGACGAGCGCTTGGGCGTGTATGCTTCTACGCAGGTGGTCCGTTTGGATCCCATCACGTCGGCACGCTTGTCCTTCTCCTATGTCGTGCAGACGGCGGAGGGTGTGATGCGCTTACTGCAGCCGCAGCATACGATGGAGATTCTCGATCAGTCCACCTCTATTGTAGGCATTAGCGTCATGTCCTCACAGGCTGCTGCTGCCGGTCCTGCCACGTTCCTTTCGTTTGCCGCCCTCATTTCGTTCTCGCTTGGCTTTATGAACCTGCTGCCCATCCCACCACTCGATGGCGGCAAGCTGGTCATCGAGATCATTCAAAAGATTGTAGGCCGCGAGCTTCCGCTCAAGGTCCAGACGATTGTGAGCTATGTGGGCATCGCGCTCTTTGCGCTGCTGTTTGTCTATATGCTTCGTTCCGACATCCTTCGATTTATTCTGTAGGGGAGTGTTTGGATTGTCTTTATCCCATCCTTTGCCTCGCGATTTGACTCGCCCCGTGCATGTGGGCGGTGTGCAGATCGGTGGCGGTGCGCCGGTGGTGGTCCAATCCATGACCTGCACCGATACCGCTGATGCCCAGGCAACACTTGCGCAAGTGTGCGCGTTGGGGCAGGCTGGCTGCGATATCGTGCGTGTGAGCGTGCCCACCGAGGCCGCGCTCGAGGGCTTTCGTATCATTTGTGCTGAGTCCCCGGTGCCGATCGTCGCCGATATCCACTTTAACCATAAGCTTGCCATTGGCGCCGTTGAGGCTGGTGCCGCCAAGTTGCGCATCAATCCCGGCAACATTGGCGATTGGGCCAAGGTCGATGCCGTGATCGATGCCGCGGGCGCTGCGGGTTGTTCGATTCGTATTGGCGTGAACGCGGGCTCGCTTGAGCAGGATATCGCCGAGCGCGACGACCTCACGCAGCCCGAAAAGCTCGTGATGTCGAGCGAGCGTTTTGTCAAGCATTTTGAAGACCGCGGCTTTACCAACATTGTGCTTTCGGCCAAGGCCCATAGCGTGCAAACGACGCTCGATACCTATCGAGCCCTCTCGCGCGAGATTCCCCATGTTCCGCTTCACCTGGGCGTGACGGAGGCGGGGACCAAGCTGCAGGGCACTATCAAGAGCTCGGTGGGTCTGGGTATTCTGCTGTCCGAGGGCATCGGTGACACCATGCGCGTGTCGCTTACGGCCGATCCGGTTGAGGAGCCGCCGGTTGCCTGGGGTATTCTGCAGTCGCTGGGCCTGCGTCGCCGTGGCCCCGAGATTGTCTCGTGCCCCACGTGCGCCCGCTGCCAGGTTAACCTCATTCCCATCGCCGAGGAGGTCACCGAGCGGCTTAAGAACTACTCCGCGCCGCTTTCGATCGCTGTGATGGGATGTGCCGTTAATGGCCCCGGTGAGGCTTCTGATGCCGACCTGGGCGTTGCTTGCGGACGTGGTCAGGCCTTGCTCTTTTCGCATGGCCAGATCATTGGTAAAGTAGCTGAGGATCATATTGTCGACGCGCTTATGGCAGAGGTCGACAAACTTATTGAGGAGAAATAAATGACCCGAGCAATGTATATGTCTAAGCTCTATGCGCCGACGCTCAAAGAGGATCCGGCCGACGCCGAGCTCGCCAGCCACCGCCTGCTGCTCCGTGCCGGCATGATCCGCAAGGAGGCCGCCGGTCTGTATTCCTACCTGCCGCTTGCTTGGCGCTCGATCCGCAAGATTGAGAACATCGTGCGCGACGAGATGGACGCCGCCGGCGCCCAGGAGCTTATGATGCCTATCATGGTCGATGCCGAGTTGTGGCGTGAGTCCGGCCGCATCGACGCCTATGGCAAAGAGCTTGTGCGCTTTGACGACCGTCATGGACGCGAGTTCGTCCTGGGCCCCACGCACGAGGAGACCGTCACGGCCCTGGTGCGCAACGAGCTGCGCTCCTATAAGCAGCTGCCCGTCAACCTGTACCACATTCAGGACAAGTTCCGCGACGAGTTCCGCCCCCGCTTTGGCCTGATGCGCGGTCGCGAGTTCATCATGAAGGACGCCTACAGCTTCTCCGCTACGCAGGAGAGTCTGCAGGAGGAGTATGACAAGATGAAGCAGGCCTACGCTAACATTTGCGAGCGCTGCTACATCAAGGCCTTGCCCGTCGTTGCCGACTCCGGCGAGATCGGTGGCGATACCTCCGTCGAGTACATGGCTTTGGCCGATGCCGGCGAGGCTTCTCTCGTCTATTGCGATGACTGCGGTTTTGCCGCCGATGATGAGGCTGCAAGCACCAAGGTCGTCGTGACTGAGGGTCCCGGTGACGGTACGCTTACCAAGGTTGAGACTCCGGGCATGGGCACCATTGAGGCTGTTGCTAAGTTCTTTGGGTTCCCCGAGAACGGCACGCGCAAGTCCCTGGCGCTCATCGATGCCGAGGGCAAGCCCGTCGTGGCCATCGTCCCGGGCGATCATGAGCTCAACGACTGCAAGGCCGAGCATGTCTTTGGCAAGGGCTATCGCATGATGACCGACGAGGAGCTCCAGACCTACGGTCTGCACAAGGGCTTTATCGGACCGGTTAACTTGCCCGAGGGCATCCGTCTGGTGTGCGACGAGAGCCTGCGCGAGTCCAAGCAGTGGGCCTGCGGCGCCAACGAGGTCGATTATCACTTTACCGGTGCCTGCCCCGAGCGCGACTTTACCGTCGACGAGTGGGCCGACCTGGTCACCGTCGTTGCCGGCGATCCCTGCCCGCACTGCGGCAAGCCGCTCTCTGCTGCTCGCGGCATCGAGGTTTCCCAGGTCTTCCAGCTGGGCACCAAGTATTCCGAGGCCATGGGTGCCACCTTTATGGACGAGGACGGCAAGGAGAAGCCGCTCATCATGGGTTGTTACGGCGTGGGCGTGTCCCGCTCGCTTGCTGCCGTCGTGGAGCAGCACAACGACGAACACGGCATCGTCTGGCCGGTCTCCGTTGCCCCGTACGAGGTCGCGGTGATTCCGCTCGATCCCAAGAAGGAGGAGTGCGCTACCGTCTGCGAGCAGATTGTTGATGGCCTGTGCGCCGAGGGTATCGAGGTCGTCGTCGATGACCGCGACGAGCGTCCCGGCTTTAAGTTTGCCGACAACGACCTTATGGGCTTCCCGTATCAGGTCGTTCTGGGTAAGCGTGGCCTCAAGAATGGCACGGTGGAGCTCAAGGACCGTGCCACGGGCGAGCGTGAGGACGTGGCGATCGACGAGGTCGTCGCCAAGGTTGCCGAGCTTGTTAAGGCGGCCCGCCGTTAATCGACGATTTCGCTTGTAGTTCGATATGTGGGACAGCCCCGCATTTCTCCAGATCGGGGAGATGCGGGGCCGTCCTTTTATCTTGTAACATTCTCAATATCTAAAAGGAAAACCCCACAGCCCATATGAGCTGCGGGGTTTTCTTGTGCCTCCGATGCGAAATAAATCGCTCAGATATTACTGATAATCGACGACGTCGATCCAGTTCTTCAGGAACTCATCGTTCACGTTGCGCTTACGAGCGAGCTCGGAAGCGGCGACGATGCTCGTCCACTGACGCACGACCTGCATGGGCATGTCGGCGCGGTCGCAGTAGAGCTCCAGGTAGGCCTCAGCCTGGTCCTTGCTGTTGAGGGCGAAGAGCAGGTAGGTGGTGGCAACGTCGGCAGCAGGGGAGCCCTGGGTGGCGTGTGCCCAGTCGCACACATAGAGCTGGCCGTCGTCGCCGACGATGACGTTGGAGGGGTTGAAGTCGCCGTGGCAGACCTTGAACTCCTTGGTCATGCCGTCCAGACGCTCCTGAAGGTTGTAGCGCGTGGTGGCATTGAGCTGATCAAGGCTGTCGATCATGCGGGCGAACTTGTCGCGCTGACGGTTGAGCAGCGGGGAGGTGTAGCCGTGGATCTCGATCTGGAGGTCGACGAACATCTCGAGGTACTCACCAAAGCGCTGGGGCTCGGCAGTCATCTTCTCGGCAAGGGTGGTGCCCGGAACCTTCTCGGTCACGAGCGCCCAGCCGTTGGCGTTCTCGAGCTGGGAAACCTCGAGAGCCTTGGGGCTGCGGATGCCGCACTCATTGATGCGGGCAAGATTCAAAGCCTCGTTGAACACGTCGGAGACAGGCTTGGTCTCGTTAAAGACCTTGACGATCTTGTCGCCCAGGTCGTAAACGACCTTGTTGCCACGGCGGACGAGCTCGGTCTTGGAATCGGGTAGCAGCATGGTTGCATCCTTTCAACGATGCGATAGAAGCGACGGCGGGGGTGTGTGAAACACCCGTGCACCCCCGCCGTTAAAAACCGTGCTAAAACTAGCAGACGGCGTAGTCCTGAGGCTCGCGGCCGTAGTAGGCGTCCAGGTAGAGCTCCTTGATCTCGCTCATGAGCGGGTAGCGCGGGTTGGCGCCGGTGCACTGGTCGTTGAATGCCTGCTCGGTCATCTCGTCGAGGGTGTCGAGGAAGTACTGCTCGTCAACACCGTAGTCGGCGATGGTCTTCTTGACGCCGATGAAGTCTTTGAGCTCCTCGAGCTTCGTGATGAAGTTCTCGAAGACCTCCTTGTCGTCCTTGCCCTCGATGCCGCAGTACTTGGCCATCTCGGCGTAGTTGTGCAGCGCGTTGGGGTAAGGATACTGGGAGAAGGTACCCATCTTGACGGGAGCCTCGGCGGCGTTGTAGCGCATGACGCGGGTCAGGATGACGGCGTTGGCGAGGCCGTGGGGCAGGTGATGGAAGGCGCCGAGCTTGTGAGCCATGGAGTGGTTGAGGCCCAGGAAGGCGTTGGCGAAGGCCATACCGGCCATGCAGGAGGCGTTGTGCATCTCCTCGCGGGCATGCGGGTCCTTGGCGCCGTTCGTGAAGCTTGAGGGCAGGTTCTCGAAGACGAGCTTAGCAGCGCGCTCGGAGAGGCCCTTGGTGTAGTCGGAAGCCATGATGGAGACGTAGGACTCGATGGCGTGGGTCATGACGTCGATGCCGGAGGCAGCGGTCAGGCCGCGCGGGGCGGTCATGCAGTTGTCGGCGTCGACGATAGCCATGTTGGGGAGCAGCGCGTAGTCGGCGAGCGGCCACTTGATGCCGGTCTCCTTGTCGGTGATGATGGCGAACGGCGTGCACTCGGAGCCGGTACCCGAAGAGGTCGGGACGGCGACGAAGTAGGCCTTCTTGCCCATCTCGGGGAAGGTGAAGATACGCTTGCGGATGTCCATGAAGTCCATGGCCATGTCCTCAAACTTGCACTCGGGGTGCTCGTACATCATCCACATGATCTTGCCGGCGTCCATAGCGGAGCCACCGCCGACGGCGATGATGACGTCCGGCTCAAAGAGAGCCATCTGCTTGGCGCCGCGACGTGCGCACTGCAGCGACGGATCGGGCTCGACGTCGTAGAAGCAGTCGTGGGCGATGCCCATCTCGTCGAGCTTGGCCTCGATGGCGCGGGTGTTGCCATTCTTGAAGAGGAACTGGTCGGTGACGATGAAGGCGCGCTTCTTGCCCATGACGGTACCGAGCTCGTCGAGGGCGACGGGCGTGGAACCCTTCTTGAAGTAGACCTTCTCGGGAGCGCGGAACCACAGCATGTTCTCACGGCGCTCGGCCACAGTCTTAACGTTGATCAAGTGCTTCACCCCAACGTTCTCGGAGACGGAGTTGCCGCCCCAGGAGCCGCAGCCCAGGGTCAGAGACGGCTTCATGCCAAAGTTGTACAGGTCACCGATGCCGCCGTGCGAGGACGGGGTGTTGATGACGATACGGCAGGCCTTCATGACGTGCTCGAACAGGCTGATCTTCTCGGCCTGGGCGGGGTGCACGTACAGAGAGGCGGTGTGGCCCGGGCCACCGGCGAGCACCAGGTGCTCGGCCTTGTCGACGGCCTCCTGGAAGTCCTTGGCGTGGTACATGGCCAGGACCGGGGAGAGCTTCTCGTGGGAGAACTCCTCCTTGGCGGGGTCGGTGGAGGTGACCTCGGCGATCAGGATCTTGGTCTTGGCGGGAACCTCGATGCCGGCGAGCTCGGCGATCTTGGCAGCGGCCATGCCGGGGATGCGGTGATCGAGAGCGCCGTTCTTGAACATGGCGGCACGCAGGGCCTCCATCTCGGCACCCTGCTTGACGAAGTAGCAGCCGCGCTTCTGGAACTCGGCCTTAACCTGGTCATAGATGCTGTCGATGACGGTCACGGACTGCTCGGAAGCGCAGATCATGCCGTTGTCGAAGGTCTTGGAGTGGATGATGGAGTTGACGGCGAGCAGCACGTCGGCGGTGTCGTCGATGACGACCGGGGTGTTACCGGCGCCAACGCCCAGGGCGGGCTTGCCCGAGGAGTAGGCGGCCTTGACCATGCCCGGGCCACCGGTGGCGAGGATGATGTCGACGTCGCGCATGACCATGTTGGTCAGCTCGATGGAGGGGACATCGACCCAGCCGATGATGCCCTCGGGGGCGCCGGCCTTGACGGCGGCGTCAAGCACGAGCTTGGCGGCGGCGATGGTGCACTTGGCGGCAGCCGGGTGCGGGGAGATGATGATGGCGTTGCGGGTCTTCAGGCTGATCAGCGTCTTGAAGATCGCAGTGGAGGTGGGGTTGGTCGTCGGGATGACGGCGCCCACGATGCCGATGGGCTCGGCGATCTTGGTGATGCCGTAAGCCTCGTCGCGCTCCAGGACACCACAGGTCTTGGTGTTCTTGTAAGCGTTGTAGATGTACTCTGCGGCGTAGTGGTTCTTGATGACCTTGTCCTCAAGAACGCCGCGGCCGGTCTCCTCGATGGCCATCTTCGCCAACGGGATACGAGCCTTGTTGGCGGCCATGGCGGCCTCATAGAAGATCTTGTCGACCTGCTCCTGCGTGTACGTAGCAAAAAGCGCCTGGGCCTCTCGCATCTGAGCGAGCTTAGCCTCAAGCGCCTCTACGTTGTCCACAATTGCGGGAGTAGTGTTTTCCGGTGACTTTTTCACCATTTGTGTCTCCTTGCGATCGGAGATTTACCCTACGCCTTGCATGATAGCAAGAAATTATTCGGCGAACGGTCAGATTCCTGTAAAAGGCACACTAAAACGCTTCAATAAACTGAAGCGTTTTAACTAAAACTATCTGCCAGTGCATCGCCCCGCTCATTGGGGACAGACTTACATGAGTGCTTTCACGCATTTGGGACAGACATCGATTTGTCATTTTGTCGTTTTGGGCATGTTTTTGTCGTTCATTGTATATAAATAGGTCACAGGCTCAGCATTTTGCGTTGCTTCTCTCCTTTTAGGTGTTGCCTGATCAGTTTGAAAGGAGAGATTATGCCCCGATGCGCCCGCGAAATTTCGCTCACCGGCTATTATCACGTCTTTGACCGCGGCAACTCCAAACAGATCATTTTTGAAGATGATTCCGACCGTTATCGTTTTCTATCGGACATCTCGGACAGGTTTGCCTGCCATGACGTGGCGGTTTTGGCCTGGTGCCTTATGGACAACCACTTCCATTTGATGGTTGATGACCCGTATGACAACCTTTCAAAGGCAATGCAGTGCGCACTGACGGCATATGCTAAGTATTTCAATGGGAAAACGGGGAGAACGGGTCATCTGTTTGACAATCGCTATTCTCGGGTTGCGGTTGAGTCAGACACGCAGGCAGTGCAGCTGCTCGATTATATCCATCTCAATCCCGTAAAAGGCGCGCTCGACTCGCTCGATGCCTACCGCTGGTCAAGCTTCAGGGCATACCAGCTGGGCTACGATCCCTTTGACATCTGTGATGCGGCCCCCATGCTCGATATTGTCGGGGGTTCCCGTCGCTATTGCGAGCATCTTAAGGAAGTTGCCGGGCGGATCTGGTCAGTGGAGGTTCTTCCACGCCGGCGGATCCCCGATGAGGAGGCCCTTTCCGTTGCGCGCGAAGTCCTGCCGAGCATAGATCCTGCGCTGCTCAAGGCCCTGCCACGCCCCGAACGCGATGCCTGTCTGCTGAGGCTCAGGCGGGCGCATCTCACGGTCAAGCAAATTGCCCGCATCACCGGTATCGGCGCTACAAGCGTGACCAAGGCCACCACTGGCTGGAACGAGGCTGCCTGAGGTATGGATTGGGACCGTTCGATGCACTGTTAGCTTAGGAAAGCACTCATCTAAGTCTGTCCCCAATGCGTGAAAGCACTCATGTAAGTCTGTCCCCAATGAGTGCCCAATGAGTGCAAAAAAGGCGCCCTCCGTGGGGGAGGACGCCTTTGGTAAGTTCTATGTGAACGCGAGGTCTTTGACCCGGAGAGTCCGAGGTACTTGTTGGTAAGACCTTATTTAGGAGCGCGCAACCTTGCCGGACTTGAGGCAGGTGGAGCAAACGTTCATCTTGCGACGGTGGCCATCGACGACGACGTAGACGCGCTGGATGTTGGGGCGGAACTTACGGTTGGTGACGCGGTGAGAGTGGCTGATGGAGCGACCGGCAACGGGGTGCTTACCGCAAACTTCGCAAACTTTGGACATAACTGACCCTCCTTGGGCGACAAACGAACATGTCGCGTTAACAAACAATCCTGAACTATAGCACAGAAGTCACTCCCTGTGCGCAATCTACACAGAGATATTTCTCTTTTGGCGATAGTGCCCACGCCACGGCCCTGGACGTAGATCCGATTTGCGTGCAGCAGGGGGGATTATGCCAGCTCGCAACAAGGTTTTCAAGCTCGTCCCACAAATATATATAGGTTTATTGAGCGTAGGAATCCGTTTACGGATTGCTCTGTATTTATGCTCGCAATTAAGCTCAAGGTTGGCTACACTATCCCTTGACCATTAAAGGGGTACGAGATACCCACATGGAATTACATAGCTGCCAAAGAGCAGCCCTTCCTGTGGGTGTCTGGTCCGCTTTGAGCGGTCGGGCATCTATTTTTTTGACTGTGTCAGCAGTCAAGACATGTGAGGAAGGAGATCGATGGGCACGACTTCCCCCAAGGCGGTCATCATGGACGAGACCGCCGTCAATCGAGCGATGACCCGCATCGCGCACGAGATTCTCGAGCGCAACGAGGGCTGTGAAGACCTCGCTCTGGTCGGCATCGTCACGCGCGGCGACCTTCTGGCAAAGAAGCTCGCCGAGGAGATCAAGGAGATCGAGGGCGTCGACGTTCCGCTCGGCAGCCTCGACATCAGCTTCTATCGCGATGACTATGCGACCAATTTCGCTCCCGCGATCCACGCCACCAACATTCCCTTCAGCGTCGACGGCAAGCGCGTCGTGCTGGTGGACGACATCCTGTATACGGGTCGTACCATTCGCGCCGCTCTGGACGCCGTCATGGACCTGGGCCGTCCGAGCCGCATCGAGCTGGCGGTCCTCGTTGACCGCGGCCACCGTGAGCTCCCCATCTCGCCGGACTTTGTCGGCAAGAACGTTCCCTCGTCGCATGAGGAGAACGTGCACCTATATATGAAGGAAGTCGACGGCCACACCGCTGTCGAGATTAACGACGTCGCGCCGGGTTCCCATGTGGGCTCCGCGCCGCTGGGAGGTGAGTAGTACCGTGGCGTTCAACCATAAGCACCTGATCGACATTACCGAGTACTCCGAAGAGGACATCAAGCTCATCCTCGAGACCGCCAAGGCGTTCTCCGAGGTCAACGAGCGTGCGATCAAAAAGGTCCCCACGCTCAAGGGCAAGACCATCGTCAACATGTTTAACGAGCCTTCGACGCGCACCCGCAGCTCCTTCGAGCTTGCCGAGAAGCGTCTTTCGGCCGACAGCCTCAACTTTGGCGGCTCCTCGACCTCTACGGTCAAAGGCGAGAGCCTCGTCGACACCGTCGAGACCCTCAACGCCTACAAGATTGATTGCATCGTCGTGCGCGATAAGCACGCCGGTGCTCCCTACATCGTCACGCAGAACTCGCCCGCGAGCGTCATCTGCGCCGGTGACGGCAAGCACAACCATCCCACGCAGGCCCTGCTCGACCTGTACACCATCTGGGAGCATAAGGGTGACTTCCACGGTCTGAAGGTCGCCGTCGTCGGCGATATCGCCCACTCCCGCGTCTGCGGCTCGCTGATCCCTGCTCTTAAGATCATGGGCTGCGAGACCTACGCCGTCGCCCCCGGCACGCTGCTGCCGCCGGCGCCCGAGGTTCTGGGCTGCGACCACGTGACGAGCGACCTCGATTCCGTCCTGCCCGAGCTGGACGTCGTCTACATGCTGCGCGTGCAGCAGGAGCGCCTCGAGGGCGCTCCGTTCCCCACGATTCGTGAGTACCACAAGCTCTTCGGCCTGACCAAGGACCGCGAGAAGCTCATGAAGCCCGATGCGATCATCTGCCACCCGGGCCCCATCAACCGCGGCGTCGAGTTCGACTCCTATATGGCCGACCACCCGCAACGCTCCGTCATCCTGGAGCAGGTCTACGCCGGTATCTGCGTGCGTATGGCTATCCTGTATCTGCTGCTTGGAGGTGCCGATAATGGCCTTGCTTCTTAAGAATGCCCACGTCGTCGACCCGTCCGTCGAGCTTGACGGTGTCGTTGACGTCCTGATTGACGGCGACAAGATCGCCGAGGTCGGCGAGAATCTCGCCGTCGAGGGAGCCGAGGTCCGCGACCTTTCCGGCAAGTACCTCGTCCCCGGTCTGGTGGATATGCACGTTCACCTTCGCGAGCCCGGCTACGAGGTCAAAGAGGACATCGAGAGCGGCACCCGCGCAGCTGCCAAGGGCGGCTTTACCGGCGTGTGCTCCATGCCCAACACCGATCCCGTCACCGATAACGGCACCGTCGTGGAGTTCGTCAAGTCCCGCGCTGCCGAGGTCGGTCACTGCCGCGTCTATCCGTCGGGCGCCATGACCCGCGGTCTTAAGGGCGAGGCCATGTCCGAGATGGGCGATATGGTCGCCCACGGCGCCGTCGCCTTCACTGACGACGGTCGTGGCGTTCAGGGCGCGGGCATGCTCCGTCGCTGCATGGACTACGGCAAGATGTTCGGCAAGGTCTTTATGAGCCACTGCCAGGACGAGGACCTGGTCGGCCACGGCCAGATCAACGAGGGCAAGGTCTCGACCCGTCTGGCTCTCGAGGGCTGGCCGGCTGCCGGCGAGGAGCTCCAGATCGCCCGCGACATCGAGATCGCCAAGCTGACCGGTGCCAAGCTGCACATCCAGCACATCTCCACCGCCCATGGCCTGGAGATCGTGCGTGCCGGTAAGGCCGCTGGCGTTCAGGTTACCTGCGAGGCCACCCCGCACCACATGTTCCTGACCGAGAACGATCTGGACGAGACCTACAACACCTCGCTCAAGGTCAATCCGCCGCTGCGTACCGAGGAGGATGCCGAGGCCATCCGCCAGGGCGTCATCGACGGCACCGTCGACGCTATCGTCACCGATCACGCTCCCCACACCCCGTGGGAGAAGGCCCGTGAGTTCGAGCTTGCGCCCTTCGGCATGATCGGCCTCGAGACCTCGCTGCCGCTCGTACTCACCGAGCTGGTCAACACGGGCAAGATGAGCATGGGCCGCATGGTCGAGCTCATGGCCATCAAGCCGCGTGAGATCCTGGGCCTCGACCAGGTTCAGGTCAAGGCGGGCTCCGTCGCCGACCTGACCGTCTTCGACGCGTCCGCCACCTGGACGGTCGGCGAGGACGGCTACGAGTCGCGTGCCGAGAACTCCGGTTTTGCCGGCCGCACGCTCACCGGTCGTGCCACCGATGTGTTTGTCGGAGGTAAACAGACGCTTGCCGACGGCTGCATCTGCTAGCATAGCCTTATCGCTTTTGTGCGCGGCGCCCTTGCGGTGCCGCGCTTTCTGTTCGCCTGAACCATGCAACCGCATGGGGGATTGGAGCGTCTATGCCCACACCTTCCACTGCACGCATGCACGACTTCGAGGTCGTCTCGAACCAGGAGATCGCCGACGGCATCTTCTCGCTCGTTATCTCGGCCCCCAAGCTTGCAAGTGCGCTCAAGCCCGGTCAGTTTGTGAACATTGCCGTGCCCGGCGATGCGTCCTCGCTGCTTCGCGTGCCCCTGAGCTTCTATCGCGCCGACGCCCAGGCCGGCACCGTCGAGCTGTGGTACGCCGTCGTGGGCGACGACACCCGTCGTCTGTCGCAGATGGCCCCCGGTTCCACCTCTAATCTGCTGGGCCCTGGCGGCCGCGGCTGGCTTGTGCCCGAGGGCACCAGGAAGGCGCTGCTCGTTGCGGGCGGCATCGGTGTTCCGCCCGTGCTGTGCCTTGCCGGCATGCTCGTCGAGCAGGGTGTGGCCGTCGACGTGTGCCTGGGCTTTGGCACCGCGTCCAAGGCCGTGGGCGTCGATGAGTTCCGCGCGCTGGGCGCCACGGTCAACGTGTGCACCGACGACGGCTCGCTCGGCACGCACGGTTTTTGCACCGACCCGGCAGCCGAGCTGCTTGGAGAGGGCGGCTACGATTACGTCGCCAGCTGCGGTCCCGCCGTCATGATGAAGAAAGTCGCCGCCGCTGCCGCCGATGCCGGTGCGTACTGCGAGGTGTCGCTCGAGCGCATGATGAGCTGCGGCTTTGGCGCCTGCAACACCTGCAATGTCGAGACAGTCGACGGTATGAAGGGTGCCTGCATGTGCGGCCCCGTGTTCGATGCTTCCAAGGTGGTGGTCTTCTAGTGGGTACCGTGAACATGGCCGTCGATTTCGGCGGCGTCAAGATGCAGAACCCCATCAACACCGCAGCCGGTACCTTTGGCTACGGTTGGCAGTTCCAGAACTTCTTTGATGTTTCCCAGCTGGGCGCCATCACCACCAAGGGTTGTGCTGCCGAGCCCTGGCCCGGCAATCCCGCACCCCGCATGGCCGAGATTCCCGGCGGTATGATCAACTCCGTGGGCCTTCAGAACCCCGGCGTGGCCGCCTTTGCCCGCGAGTCCGGTCCGTGGCTCGAACAGCTGTCCAAGGACGGCTGCCAGGTCATCTGTCAGGTTGCCGGCCACTCCGTTGACGAGTTTGTCCGCGCACTCGAGATGTATGTCGAGCTGTGCCCCTGGGCTGCCGGCTACGAGATCAACGTGAGCTGCCCTAATATCGCCGCCGGCGGTGCCGCCATGGGTTCCACGTCCGAGGGCGCCTCTTCCGTTATGGCCGCCTGCCGCAAGGTGACCGATAAGCCGCTGTTCGTGAAGATGGCGCCGGTCAACGTCGCCGAGATCGCCAAGGCCCTCGAGGCTGCCGGTGCCGACGGCCTTTCGGTCATCAACTCCATCCAGGGCATGGCCATCGACGTCCATACCCGCAAGTCCCGCGTGGCCAAGCCCAAGGGCGGCCTTTCGGGCCCGCTGTGCCACCATATCGCCGTGCGCATGGTCTGGGAGGTTGCCCAGGCCGTCGATATCCCCATCAACGGTGTCGGCGGTGTCATGACCGGCGAGGATGCGGCTGAGTTTATCTTGGCCGGTGCCACCTGCGTGTCGGTCGGCATGGCCAACTTCGTCGATCCGTGTGCTTCGCTTAAAATCGCGCATGAGCTCGAGGCCTGGGCCGAGTCCCAGGGCGTGAAGGACATCAACGAACTGGTAGGTGCTTTCGAATGCTAGAGACCGATGCCCGCGACCGCGTAATCGTCGCTCTCGACTGCGACCGTGAGCGTGCGCTCGAGCTCGCCCACGAGCTTTCGGGCCATGCTGCCTGGCTCAAGGTCGGCATGACGCTCTATTACGCTGAGGGTCCCCAGATCGTCAAGACCTTTAAGGACCTTGGCTTTAAGGTCTTCCTCGACCTTAAGTTCCATGACATTCCGCATCAGGTGCGCGGCGCTGCCCGCTCGGCCTCGCTTGCCGGTGCCGACCTGCTTTCGGTCCACGGCCTGGGCTCGGGCGCTATGCTCGCTGCCTGCCGTGAGGGTGCTGAGGAGGCACGCGAGGACCGCGCCAAGCTCGTCGCCATCACCGTGCTTACGAGCATGAATCAGGATGCGCTGAGCGAGATCGGTGTCGAGTCGCCTGTTGCCGAGGAGGCCGCCCGTCTGGCAAAGCTCGCCCAGGCCAACGGTATCGACGGCATCGTGTGTTCGCCGATGGAGGCTCACGACATGCGTGAGCTGCTGGGTCCTGATGCTCTGATCGTGACTCCGGGCGTGCGTCCGGTGGGTGCCGCCCTTGGTGACCAGTCCCGCGTGGCGACGCCTTCTCAGGCTATCGAGCGTGGCGCAAGCCACATTGTGGTGGGCCGTCCCATCACCGGTGCCGACGATTCGGTTGCCGCCTTTGACGCCATCGTCGCCGAGCTGGTAGAAAACGTCGCGTAAAGATTCCCCTAAGTCACCACTTTTGGGTCTCATTAGCACAAAATAGCCCCTGTGCCTGCGTAAACTTTCCCATCCTTTGTGTGGAATCGCAGGTCAGGGGCTTAACTTTGGGCGCAGTATATTGCACTTTTTGCGGGTATCGTCTAACCTATGGAGCCGCGATTGGGCATTTTGTACGTTCTACGTGCTAAAATGCCAATTATTGAATCAGATATAACCCAACTATTTGGAGGTACGAATGGCACTCCCTCAGCTTACCGACGAGCAGCGCAAGCAGGCTCTTGAGAAGGCTGCTGCCGCACGTCACGCCCGCGCTGAGCTTCGCGAGCAGATCAAGAAGGGCGAGAAGTCCCTCGAGTCCGTGCTCAACTCCGATGACCCCATCGCTTCCCGCATGAAGGTTTCCACCCTCATCGAGTCTCTCCCCGGTTATGGCAAGGCCAAGGCCGCCAAGATCATGGAGGAGCTCGGTATCTCCGCTACTCGTCGCGTCCAGGGCCTCGGCGTCCGTCAGCGCGAGCAGCTCCTCGAGCAGCTGACCAAATAAGTGAGCGCTCAGGATTCCAAGCTCTTTGTGATTTCTGGACCGTCAGGCGCAGGCAAGGGTACGCTCGTCACTCGTGTGCGCGAGCGCCGCTCGAACCTGGGTCTGACGGTTTCGGCTACCACACGAGCACCACGCAAAGGTGAGGTCGACGGCGTCAACTACTTTTTTCTGACGCGCGAGGAGTTCGACCGCCGCGTGGCAAACGGTGAGTTTGTTGAGTGGGCCGAGGTCCACGGTAACTGCTACGGCACGTTGGTGAGCGAGGTCACATCCAAGCTCGCCTCGGGCTCGTCTCTGATTTTGGAGATCGATGTCCAGGGCGCCCTGCAGGTGAAGGAGCGTTTCCCCGAGGCCGTGCTGATCTTTATCAAGCCGCCTTCGCTTGAGGTGCTTCGCGAGCGTCTAGTCGGTCGCGGTACCGAGACGCCCGAGACGATTGAGCTGCGTATGGCAAACGCCGCCGATGAGCTTGCCCTTGCCGACCGCTACGACGACGTCGTGGTGAATGACGATCTCGACCGCGCGACCGATGAGCTCGTTCGCGTTCTCGATATGCATGAAAGGATCTGAGGTCCGTGTCCGTTGTAAAGCCTTGCATTGACGATCTTCTGGAGAAGACCGATCACAACCGCTTCCTGCTCGCTTCGCTTGCCTCCAAGCGCGCCTGCGACATCAATAGCATGCTGCGTGGCCAGCACAACCGCGTGCTTGCCGTCCAGGATGTCGATGACATCACCATCGGGCTTTCCGGTGCCGATACCATCTCGATGGCTATGGACGAGATTGTCGACGGCGACATCTCTTACGACGAGGCCCGTTACGAGAAGGCGCTCGGCCACAAGGTTGCTGAAGCCTAAATGGCGGCTCGCGTCTGCCTGGTCCACTATCACGAGGTTGGGCTGAAGGGCAAGAACCGCGCACATTTTGAGCATATCCTCATGGATAACATCAAGGCGGCCTTGGCCGCCTTTTCCGTGAATGCCGTGTCTCGAATTTCCGGTTATATCCTCGTGACCTTTAACGAACATCAGGCCGACGAGGCGGCGCGTGTCATTCGCACCGTTCCCGGCGTTGCCCGTGTGTCTTTGGCGTATCACACCAACCGCGACCCGCAGGAGTACTGCGCCGCCGCCGTCAAGGCGCTGCGCGAGTTTGGTTCCTTCGATTCGTTTAAGGTGCACGCCAAGCGCTCCAATACTGACTATGAGCTCACCTCGATCGATATCAATCGTCAGGTGGGCGAGGTACTGTGTGAGGCCTTCCCCGATAAAAAGGTTCAAATGCACGACCCCGATGCAATGGTGCACGTACTGGTGGTCCAGGGTAGCGTTTACGTGTACGCACGCTCCGAGCGCGGCGTGGGCGGTCTGCCGGTGGGTTCTGCCGGCAAGGTCGTGACGCTGCTGTCCTCGGGTATCGATTCTCCGGTGGCGACCTGGATGCTCGCGCGCCGCGGCGCGGTTTGCGTGCCGGTACATTTCTCCGGTCGTCCGCAGACGCCCGATACGAGTGAGTATTTGGTGCAGGATATCATCCGTGCGCTTGAGCCGGGTGTCCAGATCGGCCGTCTGTACGTGGTGCCGTTTGGCGACTGCCAGCGTGAGATTTCGGTCACCTGTCCCAGCAACCTGCGCGTGATCATGTATCGCCGCATTATGTATTCGGTTGCTGAGCGCATTGCACACATCGAGGGTGCCAAGGCCATCGTGACCGGTGAGTCGCTTGGACAGGTTGCCTCCCAAACGCTTGAGAACATCATGGCCGTCAACGAGGCCGTGAAGATCCCCGTGTTCCGTCCGCTCATCGGTTCGGACAAGCAGGAGATCATCGCGCGCGCCGAGGAGATCGGTACGTTCGATATCTCGACTGAGGCCGCTCCCGACTGCTGCACGCTGTTTATGCCGCGCCGTCCCGAGACGCACGCTAAACTCGATGCCGTGCATGAGGCCTGGGAACTGTTTGATCACGAGGAGATGATTGAGCGTCTGCTCAAGCAGACCGAGTACATCGACTTCGAGAGCAACACGTACAAGGCCCCTAAGACCTTAAAACGCAAACATTCTGAGCTTGCTCCGCGTGAGATTTACCAAGATCACGAGTAACTTTGTGCATAGACCGACGATGCGCCTGCATCGTCGGTCTTTTGCTATCTGGGCATTTTGCGGCTAAGTGTTCATTTGCTGACGTGTGCCTGAATAAATGGACATTATTTCGTAAGGTTTTGGTCAGCTTTTGGTTTGACCGCGAAAACCGGTTTTGGGGCGTGGCTGTTGCGGAGCTCCTTTCCTGACACGATGATGTTGGGAGGTTTTGCTATGGCGCAGCGCGAACAACACGAACGAGTCAAAAAGATGGACCGCTGGGCGGGCAAATTGCTCGGTCATAAGGCAGTGGTGATGGCGATACTGGTCGTCATTGCGATGGCGAGTGGACTGGCAATGGCGAACTTTGGCGGCGGTGCCGGCGGTGTGTCGTTTGAGCGCACTGATGGTTCGGGCACGTTAGTGGAGCCGGGATCCGGCGATGCTTCGAGTGGAAAGACATCTGAAGGCTCTTCGCCTAAGGCGTCTGCCGCGGCAGAGGTCTATGTCGATGTTGATGGCGCCGTGGTGTCACCCGGTGTATATCGCCTCAAAGACGGGGCGCGGGTGGCTCAGGCGATTGATGCCGCCGGCGGGCTGGCGCCCGAAGCAGACGTTACGGGGCTTAATCGTGCATCCAAGGTCACTGATGGACAAAAAATTCACGTTCCAACGGTAGGGGAGCAGCAGGTGTCCATTGCGGAAGCCGGTGTTGATGGTGGGGCTTCCGCATCGTCGGGCGTTAGTGGCGCAACAGGCCTAGTAAACATCAATACGGCAAGCGCAGAAGAGCTGCAGACGCTTTCGGGCATCGGCCCCTCCATGGCCCAGTCGATTATCGATGAGCGGACAAAGAACGGTGCTTTCGCCTCGGTTGACGATCTGATGCGTGTGTCGGGAATCGGCGAGAAGAAGCTTGCCAAAATCAAAGATTGCATCTGCGTATGAGCGCGACCGAGCGCGAGCACGTGATGCCTCCGCGGCCCCTGATTCCGTGGACGATGGCCCTGTGTGCCGGCATGTGCATAAGCTGCGTCTTGGTGCTCAACATAGCCGCTGATGCGCTGCTGAGGGAGCGGGCGCCGGCGGTCGGGCCACTATGGGCCATTCCCTTTGCGGCAGCGGTATTCGTTGTGCTGGCTCAATCTTGTGCGCGGCTTGCTCCTTGGAAGCGGTGGCTGTATGCCGCTTCCGTCGGTCTCGTGGCGGGAGCGGTCGTCTCGGCGTGGTGGGCTGTGGGTGCGCTCAACTCCTCGAAGGCGCTCGACGGTCGAGCGGCAAGCAGCCTCGAGTTTGCCGTGCAGGGTGACCCATCCATAAACGACGACGTGTATTCCTATACCTGCGAGGCACGCGCGGACGGTAAGAACTTGGCAACGGTTCGCCTATCGTGTGATCGTGAGCTCAAGGTCGGGGCGCACGTGCGTGTTATCGGTCGCGTTTTACGTTTTGAGAACGATGCGTATGGACGATCGCGCGTGCTCCGAGGCGAGGTGCGCAAGGTTAAAGCCGTTCGGATTGTGTCGGTCGATGAGGGCTCTCCGGTGCCGCTGCTTCGGCTGCGAAATGGGCTGCTTGCATCCATCGCGCCTGCGACCGACCCGGCGCGTGCGCTCATAGCCGGTGTCGTCTGCGGTCGTTCGGCCGAGCTACGCGCACAGCCGGCGGGCGACTGGTTTTCGGTGACGGGAACGGCGCATCTTATCGCCGTCTCGGGCAGCCATTTGGCTATCGTGGGCTTTGTAATCGAGAGCGCTTTGCAAATGACTCGCTGCTCGCGTGGACTGCAGCGGGCGCTTTTAGCGGTAACGCTTGTGGCCTACGCCGCCTTTACGGGTGCATCGCCCTCGGCTGTTCGTGCGTGTTGCATGGTGGCGGCAACGCTTGTCGCCAACGGAGCGGGGCGTCGTCGGCACGGCCTCTCAGCGCTCTTTGTGACCATGTCGATTTTTATGCTGCTCCGTCCAACGGTGCTGTTCGAGATGGGCTTTCAACTTTCGTGTGCCAGCGTTTTCGCCATCCTGTGCTTTTGCCCGTATGCGACCTACGCTTTGGGTGAGTTGGGCGTGCCGACGGGCATTGCCGGCATACTTTCCGTCACGCTCTGCTCGCAGCTGGCAACGGTTCCCATCACTGTTCCCGCGTTCGGGACGTTTTCGCTCATTGCCCCGCTTGCAAATGCCGTGATCGCCCCAGTGGTGAGCGTGTTGCTTGCTGTTTCGATTGTGTTGGCGCCGTGCTCACTCGTGCCCCTGTTACGACCCTGGTCGCTTGTGGTTCCCATGATTGCCGCTCGCTGCGCGCTGTTCTTTGAACAGCTCTTCGCAGCCGTGCCGGGTGCGTCCGTGAGCGTACCGCCCGATTCCATTTGGATATACCTAGTGCCGCTTTCTTTGGCGGCCCTCTTGGTATGGTGGCCACGACCGCGTGCTCGCCCCATGGCTGCAGGGTTGCTGTGCTTGGCCCTCGCGGTGGTTGTCCCGTACGTCTACTGGGATCGATTTGCTCCGCCTTTGGTGACGATTCTCGATGTGGGTCAGGCCGATGCCATTCTTATCCGTCAGGGCGGTACCGTGGCGCTCGTCGACTGCGGGCTCGATGAGCGTGTGGTGACGGCACTGGTGCGCAACAACGTGCACCATATCGATGCCGTTTTTGTAACGCATTGGGACGAGGATCACTGGGGCGGTTTACCTGACGTGTTGGAACAGTTTTCGGTTGGAACCATTGCCGTGGCGGCGAATGCGCTGGAGGATGCCCCTGCCGAGGTACTGAACCGATCTGGCGTGGAGTATCGGCAGGTGCGGCGTGGAGATACCGTTGACATTGGCGCATTTCGCGCCCGCGTGATGTGGCCATTCGAGTCCGTGGATGGCGAAGGCAATGAAGACTCGCTCGTCCTGCTGCTCTCCTATGCTCAGGAAGGCAAGAGCCTGCGTATGCTCCTAACCGGTGACGCTGAGCTCGATCAAGAGCGTGAGTTTGCACAGGAAGTGGGGGACATCGATGTCCTTAAGCTTGGACATCACGGCTCCAAGGTTTCGGTCGATGGCGAGCTACTGGATGTCTTAAGGCCCGAACTCTCCATTGCGAGCGCTGGCGAGGGCAACCGCTACGGTCATCCGTCGGATGCCTGCGTCGATGCCGTGAGGAAGGCGGGCGGCGCTTTCATGTGTACGATCGAGCGCGGTGACATTACCATCACACCGACCGCGAAGGGCTTTGCGATGCGATGCCAGCGACCGTAGCGACGTCGTTGGCGCGCCGTAGGTCCCTGGGCTAGAATGGCGTGGTACGAATTAGAGGGCCTGCGGGAGGGGAGCGCGATGTCCGAAACCGGTCTGCTGCCGGCATATCTGATCGTCGGTACCGACGGAGTCAAGCGCGATCACGCCGTCTCGCGTATGAAGGCTCGCTTGGAAAAGTCGGGCATGGTCGAGTTCAACCTCGACGAACGTGACATGACTAAAGACCCCGATATCGAGTCGATCATCGGCTCGCTCAATACCTTTCCCATGGGCAGCGAGTTTCGCCTGGTGATTCTCGACGGCTGCTCTAAACTTGCCAAGGCGGTCTCGGAACCGCTCGTCGAGTATCTTGCGAGTCCCAGCCCCACGACGGTCTGCCTCATCATCGCCGACTCACTTGCCAAGAACACGCGTCTGTACAAGGCGATCGCAAAGCTCGATAAGAAGGCCGTGATCGATTGCTCGGGCACCAAGCGCTGGGAGCTGCCGCGCCGCGTGCAGCAGATGGCCACGCAGCACGGCAAGTCTATCTCGACGGCCGCAGCTGAGGAGCTCGTCTCGCGCTCGGGCGAAAACACCCGCATGCTCGATAACGACCTGGCAAAGCTTGCCCAGATGGTCGAGGCGCCCCAGATTGAGCTTGCCGATGTGGAGCGCTGGATCGTGCGTACGGCCGAGGTTCAGCCCTGGGACTTCCTCAACGCCGTTTCGGCCCGCGACATGCGCCGTTCGCTCGAGCTTTTTAAGCTGCTGCCCTCCAAGAGCTATGTGTGGACCTACACGCTGCTGTGCGGGCGCATCCGTGAGCTGATTGTCGCCAAGGCCCTCGATGCACGCGGACAGGGGCGTGAGCTCGCCGCAACGCTCAAGCTTCAGTCCTGGCAGGTCAAGAACCACCTGACTTGGGCGCGCCGGTTTTCGATGGCTGAGCTCGTCGCAGCCCTCGAGGGTGCCGTTGATGTTGAGCTTGCACTCAAAGGTTCGGCCGATTCGGAGACCGCGCTTTTGCTCTGGATTACGAACATCTTGAGAAAATCGTGATGATACCTGCCTATTTGACAAATTCGTTCTATCCCTTTGAGGGGGAGCGTGCTATAGTAGGCGCTTGCATGACCTCACCGTGTCTCAGAGGTGTCATACATTTTTTGCAAGGAACTCGAAAGGAACTCCAGAAGTGGCAAACATCAAGTCTCAGAAGAAGCGTATCCGCACCAATGAGGCAGCTCGCATGCGTAACAAGGCTGTCAAGTCCGAGCTCAAGACGCTGACCAAGCACGTCCAGTCCGCCGTCGCCGAGGGCGACGCCGAGAAGGCCCAGGCTGCCCTCAAGACCGTCACCAAGCGTCTCGACATGGCTGCCGCCAAGCATGTCATCCACAAGAACCAGGCTTCCAACCGTAAGTCCGGTCTTGCCAAGCTCGTGAACAGCATCAACGCCTAAGTTGTAAATTTCACACCACACAGATTACGCGCATAAATGGAGCCTGTTTTATGGAACAGGCTCCATTTTTTGTACCGCTCGGGTAAGATAGTCCGCATGAATACTTCAATTGACATTTCCCACATCCGCAACTTCTCGATCGTTGCGCATATCGACCATGGCAAGTCCACGATCAGCGACCGCATCCTCGAGCTCACCCATACCGTCGACGAACGCGACATGGAGTCGCAGCTGCTCGACACCATGGATATCGAGCGCGAGCGCGGCATTACGATCAAGTCCAATGCCGTCCGCGTTTCCTATGACGCCGACGATGGTGAGACGTATCAGTTCAATCTGATCGATACGCCGGGCCACGTGGACTTTACCTATGAGGTCTCGCGCTCGCTGGCAGCCTGTGAGGGCGCGGTACTCGTTGTCGACGCCACGCAGGGCGTCGAGGCGCAGACCGTTTCTAACGCGACGCTCGCCATGAACGCCAATCTGGACATTGTGCCGGCCATCAACAAGATCGACCTGCCCTCGGCCCATCCCGATGAGGTTAAGACCGAGATCGAGGATGACCTGGCGATCCCTGCCGATGATGCTGTGTGCGTCTCGGGCAAGACCGGCGAGGGCATTCACGATCTGCTGGAGTCCATTGTCTTTTTGATTTCGCCGCCTAAGGGCGATGCAAACGCTCCGCTCAAAGCGCTCATTTTGGATTCGTACTTTGACGAGTATCGCGGTGTGGTGGCTACGGTGCGCGTCTTCGATGGTTCCATCAAAAAGGGCGATACCCTCCGCATGATGCAGGCAAAGGGCGACTTTTTGGTCGACGGCGTGGGCGTCAAGCGTCCTGCCGAGACCCCGGTCGACGCGCTGACGGTCGGCGAGGTCGGATATGTGGTCACGGGCTTGAAGGATCCCGAGGCCGTTCGCGTGGGCGATACCCTTACGTGGGCGTCGAACCCCTGTCCCGAGCCGCTTCCCGGTTATCGCGAGGCCAAGCCCATGGTCTATACGGGCCTGTTCCCGATCGACAACAAGGACTACGAGAACCTGCGTGACGCGCTCGATAAACTGCACGTCAACGACCCGTCGTTGGTGTGGGAGCCCGAGACCTCGGTGGCGCTCGGCTTTGGCTTCCGCGTGGGCTTCCTGGGCCTGCTGCACATGGAAGTCGTCAAGGAACGCCTGGAGCGCGAGTTCAACCTGGACCTCATTGCCACGAGTCCCTCGGTTGACTATCACGTCTACAAGACCGACGGCGAAATGATCGATGTCCGCAGTCCGCAGGACCTTCCCGAGGCCACACGCATCGATCGTATCGAGGAACCCTACCTCAAGGCAAAGATCATCTGCCCGCCTGAGTACACGGGTGCCGTCATGCAGCTCGCCATCGAGCACCGCGGCGTCACAACCGACATGATCCACCTGACGAGCAAATCGGTCGAGATGCGCTTCGATATGCCGCTCGCCGAGCTCATCTTGGACTTCTTCGATCAGCTCAAGAGCCGCACCAAGGGCTATGCCTCGCTCGACTACGAGTTCAACGAGTACCGTCCCTCCGAGCTCGTGAAGCTCGATATTTTGCTTTCGGGCGACGAGGTGGACGCGCTTTCGTTTATCGTCCATAAGGACAAGGCATATGGCCTGGCCCGTGGCCTGTGCGACAAGCTCAAGGAGATCATCCCGCGTCAGCTGTTCGAGGTGCCCATTCAGGGTGCTATCGGCAACAAGATCATCGCCCGTTCCACCGTCAAGGCGCGTCGCAAGGACGTTCTTGCTAAGTGCTACGGCGGCGATATCTCGCGTAAGCGCAAGCTGCTCGAGAAGCAGAAAGAGGGCAAGAAGCGTATGAAGGCCATCGGATCGGTCGAGGTCCCGCAGGAGGCGTTTATGGCGATCCTCAAGGTGGACGAGTAGGTCCATGGCGCTTTCTGAATACAGCAAGCGGCTGCTGGGTGCCTATGCCGAGCAGCCGTTCCTTATGGCTCCCATGGCGGGCGTGACCGACCCCGCCTACCGCATCATGTGTCGCCGCCGCGGTGCAAACCTTGCCTACAGCGAGATGGTGAGCGTGGCGGGTCTTGCCTATGCCAGCAACAAGACCTGGCGCCTGGTGCTACCGGCCGACGAGGAGCAGCAGATTTGCGTGCAGCTCTTTGGCTCCAAGCCCGAGCAGTTTGCGAGCGCCGTCGCCGCCGTCGAGGAGCGCGTTGGCGATCGCCTGTCGCTCATCGATATCAATATGGCATGCCCCGCCCGCAAGGTCGTTACCAAGGGCGAGGGTTCGGCGCTCATGCGCACGCCCGACCTGGCGGAGAAGATCGTCGAGGCCACGGTGGGCGCGGCGCACGTGCCCGTGACCGTCAAGATCCGCAAGGGCTTTTATGCCGAGGACCGCAATGCCGCGACATTTGCCCAGATGCTTGAGGGCGCAGGGGCTGCCGCAGTCGCCGTGCATGGTCGTTGCGCCACGCAGCTCTACACGGGCCAGGCCGACTGGTCGGTCGTCGATGAGGTTGCCGATTCTGTCGAGATTCCCGTGATTGGTTCGGGCGATGTGTTCTCGGCCGAGGACGCTGCTGAGCATCTGCACGGCTCGGGTGCCAGCGCGGTGTTTATCGCGCGCGGTATCTACGGTAATCCCTGGGTCTTTGGTGATGCTCGCGCCCTTGCGCTCGATGGCATACCGGTGCCGCCGCGCAGCTCCGTCGAGCGCTTGGACGCTCTGCGTGAGCACCTAACGCTGACGCATGAGCTCTTGCCGCTCATGTCGCGCGCCCGCACGTACGCAAGCTGGTACTTAAAAGGCATGCCCCATGCCGCCGCCTGGCGCGCTCAGGTGGTGCGTTGCTCTACGTACGAGGAGTTCATGTCGCTGGTCGATGATATCGAGCGCGATGTGGTGGCCTGCGAGGCCGCGCTTGCCGCCGGTGAGTCGGTGCCCGCTCATCCGCTGGAGGCTTAAGGGTGGCCGTTACCGCGCTGTACGTGCACGTGCCGTTTTGCGCTCATAAATGCCGCTATTGCGACTTTGACTCGCGCAGCTTTGCTCTGTGTGATTTGGATGCTGCGCTCGATTCCTATTTTGAGCAGCTGTATGCGCGCCTCGATTCCTTTGGCGACGCCGGGGCGCTTGCGCAGGTCCGCACGGTCTATATTGGCGGCGGCACGCCCTCACTGGCTGGGGAGCGCCTGGTGAAACTTGCCCGTCGTATCTCCATGTGGTGCAAGCCCGTTGAATTTACTTGCGAAGCCAATCCTGAGTCGCTGACCGCCGAGCTCGCCACCGCGCTTGCCGAGGCGGGTGTCACGCGCATCTCTCTGGGCGTGCAAACCCTCGACAATACCGAGCTGGCTGCTATTGGCCGCATTCACGATGCTAATCGGGCACTTGCGGCTATCGCGACGGTGAAGGACGCTGGCCTCGATGTTTCGTGCGACCTGATGTGCGGCCTTCCCGGGCAGACGGCCGCAAGCTGGCGGAGCACGCTCGATGGCGTGTTGGCGGCGGCGCCTCATCATGTGTCGGTCTACCCGCTCACGCTCGAGGAGGGCACGCCACTCTATCGCATGGCGTGCCGTGACGAGTCGCTCGAGCCCGACGAGGATTTTCAGGCTTCGTGCATGGACGCGGGGCGTGAGCGCCTGGGTGCGGCCGGCTATCATCCGTATGAGGTGGCGAGCTACGCGCTCGACGGCCATGAGTGCGCCCATAACATTGCCTACTGGACCGGACAGGGCTACCTGGGCCTGGGTCGTTCTGCCGCGGGCATGCTCGACGACGAGGATTTCGACCGTCTTGCAGGTTTGTTCCCCGGCGTGTCTTCTCGAGGCGATGCGTACCGCGTGCGTCTGGTGCAACGTGACGATGACGCGACGGCGTTCGAGGCCGAATATCTGTCGCAGCGCGAGGCTGTCGCCGAAGACTTGATGCTCGCTTGTCGCATGACGCGCGGTGTTGCGTCCGACCTGTTGGCTCGTGCAGCTTGCGTCATCCCAACGGGCGAGCTGGCAGCTGCCTGCGATCGTGCGCTCGAATTGGGTCTTGCCACTTGGGTGCCCGAGACGCTCGGGATTCATGAGGGACCCTTCACCTCGGCAGATGTCATCGCGGGCCATGTTCGAGCTCGTCTGGCGCCGACCCATCTGGGCTGGCTCGATGGAAATGTTCTGTTCGAGCTGTTTTGGGATCTAGCTTAGGCCGCTCGGGTAGAATTACCGGAATATATACGCTGCTGTGAGCAGGAGGTTGCCGCGCATGGCGACGATGAACGAAAAAGATTACTACGAGATTCTGGGTGTCTCCAAGGACGCCACCTCGCGTGATATTCAAAAGGCCTTCCAGCAAAAGGCCCGTAAGCTCCATCCGGACGTCAATAAAGAGCCTGATGCCGAGGAAAAGTTTAAAGAGGTTTCCGAGGCCTACGCCGTGCTTTCGGATGAGCAAAAACGTGCGCGCTACGACGCCATGCGTTCTGGCAATCCCTTTGCCGGTGCTCCTACGGCTTCGCCCTATGGTGGCGGCTACGCCGGCAGCACGGGCTATGGCAATCCCTTTGAGGGCGGCTTTCCCTTTGGTGGCGCCTGGGGCCAGCAGCGTCGCGGCCAGGCTGCCTACAATCCCGAGAACGGCGCCAACGTGGTCGTCGATATCAAACTCGACGCCAAGGAGGCCAAGGGCGGTGCCCGCAAGACCGTCCGCTACACGCGCTTCGATACCTGTAGCAACTGCGGCGGCTCGGGCTCCGTTTCGTTTGAGCATGCCCATACCTGCCCGAGCTGCGGTGGCCGCGGCCACATCGACGTCGACCTGTCCTTCCTGTTTGGTGCGGGCACGTTCCAGTCGGTCTGCCCCGAGTGCGGCGGTTCCGGTAAGGTCGTGGCCGACCCCTGCCCCGATTGCGGTGGCAGCGGGCGAACCCGTGTGACCTCCGAGCAGACGATTGAGTTTCCTGCCGGCACGCACGATGGCGACGAGGTCCGCATTAGCGGCATGGGCCATGCTGGCACTAACGGTGCCGCGGGCGGCGACCTGGTCGGCCGCGCCCATGTTGAGGCCGAGCGCTTGGAAGGCAAAGCTCGTACTGGCTTTTACCTGATGGGCATTGTGGCGCCGTTTTTGGTGCTGTCGGCCATCTCGGGCGTGTTCTCGGCCTTTGCCGTGATGTGCTTTATTCCGTTTACCATGGGCCTGTTCATGGTGCTTTCGGACGGTGTGCTTCATCGCAGCCTGCTGTGGTGGAAGCGCGGTGCGATGCAGTTTGCCAACGGTTTTGCCAACGGCTTCATGTTCGCGCTCGTGTCGGTTTGGTTCGCGAGCTGCTCGCAACGGGCCATGCTTTCGCCGTATCAAATGCAATAACATCAAACCCTTTGTTTGCGGTCGGCCCAGCTTGGGTATAGGACGCACTGTGACAATAATGAAAGTCGGAAGGATTCGGTCGTGTCGGAAAATAGGGATTACTACGAGGTGCTTGGCGTCGACAGGGATGCCGACGCGCGGACGATTAAGCGTGCGTTTTTAAAGAAGGCCCGTACCGTACACCCGGATGTTTCGGACGACCCCGAGGCCGAGGCCAAGTTCAAGGAGCTCAACGAAGCCTATTCCGTTCTTTCTGATGAACAGAAGCGAGCTAACTATGACCGTTACGGCACCGCCGACGGCCCTGGTGGCTCCGGCTATGTCGACATCAACGATATCTTTGGCGGCATGGGCATGGACGACCTGTTCTCGTCGTTCTTTGGCGGTGGTGCCGGTGGCGGTGCCCGTAGCCGTCGCGAGCGTCGTCGCGGTCGCGATATGGCCATCTCGCTTTCGGTGACGCTCGAAGAGGCGGCGCTCGGCTGCAAAAAGACGATCAGCTACGATCGCCTGGCTCCCTGTGACGACTGCAACGGCACCGGTAGGGCTGAGGGCGCGACCGAAAAGCAGTGCGGCCGCTGCCACGGCACGGGTTATGTCACCACGGTCCAGCGTTCGTTCCTGGGCCAGGTTCAGTCTTCCTCTCCCTGCCCCGACTGCCATGGTGAGGGCACGGTCATCGACCACCCCTGCGAGACCTGTGACGGTCAGGGTCGCACGCCTTCGCACGAAAAGATCGATATCGATATTCCCGCCGGCGTCGCGACCGGTCGCCAGCTGCGTGTGAGCGGTTTTGGCGAGGCCGGCCTTCGCGGCGAGCCCTCGGGCGATCTGATCGTCAATGTGCGCGTCGCTGACCATGAGCGCTTTAAGCGCAATGGCGACGACCTGTACCTGGTGAGTGATATCTCGATTGCACAGGCCGCACTTGGTTGCGAGATTGAGGTCGAGGGCATCATGCCCGATGAGGTCGTTAAGGTGACGGTCCCCGCCGGTACGCAATACGGTGACACCGTGAGCGTGAACAACTACGGCATGCCCCGCATTGGCGGTGGCGGCTCGCGCGGCCGCCTGATCGTGCAGCTGCGTGTGCTCGTCCCCACCAACCTCTCCAACAAGCAGCGTGAGTTGCTCCAGGCCTTTGCCGACGAGATGGGCGATGATGTCGCACCCGGCAAGAAGTCTGTGACTGACCGCATCAAGAGTGCCCTCGACGACATCCTCGATTAAGGAGCCCGTGTGCTCGCACCCCATATTTCTGTCGTCAACCTCGGCTGCCGTGTCAACCGGGTTGAGTCCGACCGTATCACTGCCGATCTTATGCGCCTGGGCTTTGCGATGGTGGAGCCCCAGGATGCCGAGCTGATCGTCATCAATACCTGCGCCGTTACGGGCGAGGCCGAGGCCAAGACCCGCAAGGCCGTCCGTCACGCGCTTGCCTATCCGGGTGAGCCCTACGTGGTCGTCACCGGCTGTGTGGTCAACCTGCACCCCGAGGAGCTGCTGGAGCTCTCGGACCGTGTGATCGCCGAGCCGTCCAAGATTGATGTCGCTGAGCGTGTCTGCGAGGTGCTGGGCGTCGAATCCGATAGCGTGCCCGCCTGCAGCGAAGGCGATGTGGTTGATGCACTCGGTCGCTCGCGCCTGGGCGTGAAGATCCAGGATGGCTGCAACCATCGCTGCACCTACTGCATCGTGTGGAAGGCCCGCGGCCCCGAGCGCTCCGTGCCCGTCGAGTCCGTGCTCGATCAGGTACGCGAGGCGCAGGAGGCCGGCGTGCCCGAAGTGGTGCTGACTGGCGTGAATCTGGGCGCCTATGACGGCAAGAGCGCGACCGACGAGCATGTCGAGATCGACGAGCTGCTCGAGGCAATCATGGAGCGCACCGAGATCGCCCATGTGCGCATCTCCTCGGTGGAGCCCATGGATATCTCTGAGCGCCTGCTTAAGGTTATGGCGCGCTATCCGCATCGTATTGCGCCGTTTTTGCACCTGCCCGTGCAGTCTGGTTGCACGGCGACCCTACATCGCATGGGTCGTCCCTATAGCGCCGAGGCCTTTGAGGACACGGTGCGCATGATTCGCGCCAATCTACCGCAGGTATCGCTTTCGTGCGACGTTATCGTTGGTTTTCCTGGCGAGACGGACGAGGAGTTCGAGGAGTCGCTGGCGCTGTGCCGTCGCGTGGGCTTCTCGCGCATGCACGTGTTCCGCTATAGCAAGCGCCCCGGCACCCTTGCCGCCGACATGCCCGACCAGGTGGCTCCCGAGGTCATGGCCGAGCGTAGCCGTCGTATGCGTGCCGCAGCACAGGAGCTCGCTATTGCCGATGCCCGTCGTCGCGTGGGCACCGTCGAGCGCGCCGTGCTTGAGTACGGTGACAACCTGACGCTCGGCTCGTTCCATCATGCCCGTCTTGATGATACCTGTGGACTCACAGCCCCGTGCCTGCTCGATGTTGCTATCATCGGAGTCGATGATTCCGGCTTGGTCCATGCACGCAGGGAGGTTCATGGAAACCTCGAAGATTAGACTTACCGTTCCCGAGGGGATTGACCCTTCGCGCGTTTTGGGTGCCGGCGACGGTGTCCTTCGCGCGCTGGAGAACTTAGTGCGCGCCCACGTGGTTGCCCGCGGCGATAACATTGCCGTGAGCGGCGATCCGGACGAAGTCGAGCTGGTGGCGCGTTTTTTCGAACATGCCTTTCGCGAGGCGGCTGCCGGCCGTACGCTTTCTGCCGACGATGTCTCGCGCTGCCTGGCCGTCCTGCGCGACGGCGAGCATGATGCCTCGTCGCTGCGCGATGACGTGCTGCTGTCGTATCGCGGTCGCGTCATCCGCCCCAAGACGCTCGGTCAAAAGCGCTATGTGGATGCCATCCGCTCTCATACCATCACGTTTGGCCTGGGTCCTGCCGGCACCGGTAAGACCTATCTGGCCATGGCGCTCGCCGTCGCCGCGCTCAAGCGCCACGAGGTGGGTCGCCTGGTCCTGACGCGCCCCGTTGTCGAGGCGGGGGAGAACCTGGGTTTTTTGCCCGGCACCCTCGAGGAAAAGATCGATCCCTACATGCGTCCGCTCTACGATGCCCTCTTTGACATGATGGATCGTGAGCGCACCGATGAGCTTATGGAGCGTGGCGTGATCGAGATCGCCCCGCTCGCCTATATGCGCGGTCGAACGCTGAGCGATGCCTTCGTGGTGCTCGACGAGGCGCAAAATACCACGCCCGAGCAGATGAAGATGTTCCTGACGCGTCTGGGCTTTAATTCCAAGTTCGTGATCACCGGCGACCTGAGCCAACGCGACCTGGTGGGTCGTCGCGGCGGTCTGGCCGATGTCGAGAGGATTTTGGGCAGCGTCGACGATGTGGCGTTTTCGCACCTGGAGCGCGCCGATGTGGTGCGCCATGCCCTGGTGGGCCGTATCGTTGAGGCCTATGATGCATACGACGATGCGCGCGAGCAGCGTGCACGCGACCGAAAGGAGTCCCGTTGAGTGTATTGATCAGCAACGATGCCGAGCTCGATACGCTGCTCGAAGCCCCCGAGGTGGAGCACATCTGCGAGGTTGTGCTTGCTGCCGAGGGCGTTGAGCGTGAGGTCGAGATCTCCCTTTCGTATGTCGATGAGGACGAGATGCATGAGCTCAACCACGAATGGCGCGGTATCGATCGTACGACCGACGTACTCTCGTTTGAGTGCGACTCGGCTTTTGACAAGGATATCCCTGCCGATGAGACGCTCGAGCTCGGCGATATTATCCTGGCCCCACAGGTCATTGCCCGCCAAGCCCCCGGTTTTGGCAACAGCCCCGCCGACGAGTGCCGCCTGATGCTCGTGCACGGCATGCTGCACCTGCTAGGCTACGATCATATCGAGGACGACGAGGCCGAGGTCATGGAGGCGCGCGAAGACGCCATCCTGCGCGATCTGGCGCTCGAGCGCGGCGAGGACCCTAAACTCGTTCACGTCGGTCCCGTCACCAACCATGCCCACGACTAGGAGCCGTTTATGATTCCCGGATCGAACAAGGACCATCCGTCCTTTTTAAAGTCGTTCTCCTATGCCATGGAGGGCTTCGTCACCGCCGTCAAGACCGAGCGCAACATTAAGGTCATGCTCGTGGCCGGTATGTGCACTGTCATTGCCGGCTGCATCGTGGGGCTCGACATTGCCGAGTGGGGTACGGTCATCATCTGCTGCGGCCTAGTGATTCACGGCGAGCTGTGCAACACCGCCATGGAGGCGATCGTCGACCTGGCAACCCAGGAGCTCCATCCGTTGGCCAAGCGTGCGAAGGATATCGCCGCCGCCTCTGTCTACGTTCTTTCCATTACCGCCGCAATCGTGGGTCTTTTGGTATTTGCCCACGCGCTCGGCTTTATTTAGAAAGGGATTCCCATGTCCGACAATATGCAGCCTGCCGATGAGATTCTGGACGACGAGTCCCTGGACGCGGTGGATGCCGAGGAGTTCAAGGAAGTCGAGGAGTTCGACCCGTTTGAGGGCATGAGTGATGAGGAGCTCGACGCCCTGTGCGACGAGGACGAGAGTCTCGCGGGCTTTGGCGACGTGGAACCCGGCTTCCGCAGCGGCTTTGTTGCACTGGTCGGTCGTCCCAACGCCGGCAAGTCCACGCTGCTCAACGCCTGCTACGGCAAGAAGGTCGCCATCACCTCTCCGGTGGCGCAGACGACTCGTCGCCGTATGCGTGCCGTGGTCAATCGCCCCGGCTACCAGCTGGTCTTCGTCGATACCCCGGGTATTCACAAGCCCAAGGACGGCCTGGGCTCCGAGCTTAACAAGAGCGCTCTGTTTGAGCTCAACGACGTGGACGTCGTCGCGTTTTTGATCGATGCCACCAAGCCCATCGGCAGGGGAGACGCCTGGGTCGCCGAGCGTGTTAAGAGCGCCCGCTGCAAGAAGGTCCTGGTGCTTACCAAGGCCGATGAGGCCGATCCCGCTCAGGTCATGGAGCAGCTTAAGGCCGCCCACGAGCTCATGGAATACGACGACGAGATCGTGACGTCGTCGGTCAAGAACTTTAACGTCGATGCGTTCATCGAGACTGTCGCGCACTATTTGCCCGAGGGCCCGCGCTGGTTCCCCGAGGACATGGGCACCGACGCGTCCGACGAGACGCTCGTTGCCGAGTTTGTGCGTGAGAAAGTCCTGCGCCGCACTCGCGACGAGATCCCGCACTCCGTGGGCGTCATCTGCGACGCGCTCGAGCAGACCAAGAAGGTCCTGCGCGTACACGCCACGATTTACGTGGAGCGCGAGGGCCAGAAGGGCATCATCATCGGCAAGGGTGGCGAGATGATCAAGCATATCGGCATCGACGCGCGTCGTGACCTTGAGCGTATCTTTGGCACCCAGGTCTTTTTGGAGCTGGACGTGAAGGTCAAGGCCGGCTGGCGCGACGACGAGGCGCAGATTCGCCGCTTCGGTTACAACGCGGAGGATTAGTCCACGTCAATGGCAGGCTCTCGCACATATCGCACGAAGGTGCTCATCCTCGACAAGACCAAGCTCAAGGAAACCGACCTGATCTTGACGATGCTCGACGAGCGGGGGCGGCAGGTGCGTGCCGTGGCAAAGGGAGCGCGTAAGCCCGGCGGTCGCCTGGCGGCGCGCTGCGAGCTGTTCTGCACCGTGGATATGCTGCTGGCGCATGGGCGCTCACTCGACGTGGTCTCTCAGGCGGAGCTTATGGAGGCACCGCTTGGTGCCGCCCCCGATTACGAGGCGACGTGTGCCGCAAGCGCGATTGCCGAGGTCGCTCGCGTGTGTTCGTTCGAGGACGCCGAGGACCCCTTTACCTTTGCCATTACGCAGCGGGCGCTCGCGCTTGTTGGCAGTGGACTCGATTCGGCACATATGGACCTGCTCGTGGCGGCGTTTGTCTTTAAGCTGCTATCGCATATTGGCTATCGGCCCGATTTCTCGGCTTGTGTCTCGTGCGGCGACCCCATGCTCTCGTATTTCTCGGCTCAGGCGGGCGGGCTTCTGTGCGGGTCGTGCGCCTCGAGCGTGCCTGGCGCCGAGTTGGTATCGGTCGGTGAGGTCGCATGGCTGCGCGCCCTGATGTCCATGACGTTCGATGCCCTTATGGTCGAGCAGATCGATCCGCATACCGCGGCGTTTTTGCTAGGGCTTTCGCATGTTTGGGCCGCCACGCATACCGATCAGCGGCTCCGTGCGATGGAATTCATGTTGGGTCGGTGAAGATGCGCAGGCGCGGGCTGCTTGTGGTAACATACCGACCTGTTGGTACCTCGACCTTGGATGCTCGCTCCACCGGCGGCTTCCCAGTCCGAGGCGAATAGAGTCGCCCGCGGGCGACGCGAAACGAAAGGTGAAACAATGACTGTTTCCAAAGAGCGCAAGGCGGAGCTGACCGCCCAGTTCGGTAACTCCCCGGTCGACACCGGTAACCCCAAGGTTCAGGTCGCCATCCTGTCCGAGCGCATCAAGGAGCTGACCGAGCACATGAAGTCCCACCAGAAGGACTTCCACACCCGTCGTGGCCTGCTCATGCTCGTCGGCCGTCGTCGTCGTCTTCTCTCCTACATCAAGAAGAACGACATCGTCGAGTACCGTGAGCTCATCAAGGCTCTGGGCATCCGCGACAACATCCAGTAAGGATTTGTACATGTCAAGAGCGTCCTGCGCAGCGGGGCGCTCTTTTTGTGTAAGGGCGTGAACAATCGCGCTCTACAGCGTGGCGGGGGCAGGGGGCCCGCGTCACATGAGAAGCCCGCAGGCAAGGGGCCTGTGGGGTAAAGGAGAACAATGACACTCGTATCCAAGACCTTTGAGCTGTACGGCAAGACCTACACCTTCGAGTCCGGCGAGCTTGCCAAGCAGGCTACCGGCGCTTGTCTGGTCAAGCAGGGCGACACCACGATGCTCGACACCGTGGTCGTCTCCAAGGAGCGCAAGAACTACGACTTCTTCCCGCTGACCGTCGACTTCAACGAGAAGATGTACGCTGCTGGTCGCATCCCGGGTGGCTACCTCAAGCGCGAGGGCCGTCCCAGCGAGAAGGCCACGCTCACGGCCCGCATGATCGACCGCCCGATCCGCCCGAGCTTCCCGGACGGCTTCCGCAACGAGGTGCACATCGTCGCCACCTCGCTCGTCGCCGACCAGGTCAACCCCTTCGACGTCATCAACGTCATGGGCGCCTCCCTGGCCATGACGCTCGGCGGCGTGCCCTTCGAGGGCCCGCTCGCCTGCGTGCGCATCGGCCGTAACGTGGAGACCGGTGAGTTTATCGTCAACCCCACTTATGAAGAGCGCGAGAACTCCGACCTGGACCTTGAGCTGGGCGGTTCCGCCGACTTCATCTCGATGGTCGAGGCCGGCGCCGAGGAGATCTCCGAGGACGACATGCTCGCCGCTATGAAGTTTGGCCAGGAGGCCCTCGCTGCCTTCTGCCAGGCTCAGGACGAGTTCGTCGCCGAGTGGGAGCAGGTCAATGGTGCCATCGTCAAGAAGGAGTACCCGCTCGACCAGCCCGTCGAGGAGGTCCAGGAGCGCATCTTCGCCCACTACGACGAGATGGCCGCTGCCCTGCGCGATGCCGACAAGCTTTCCCGCATCGGTAAGGTTGAGGCTCTGAAGGAGTCCATCCGTGCCGAGTTCACCGAGGAGGAGCAAGCCGCTTGGGAGCGCGAGATCCCCGTGGCGCTCAAGAAGCTCGAGAAGAAGGCCATGCGCACCATGGTCGTCGAGACCGGCGAGCGTGTTGACGGCCGTGCCGCCGACGAGATCCGTCCCATCATGGTGAAGGACAACTACCTGCCGCTCGTTCACGGCTCTGGCTTGTTCCAGCGCGGTCAGACCCAGGTGCTCTCCGTCCTTTCGCTCGGCATGCTCAACGAGGGCCAGCGTCTGGATACCATCGAGCCCACCGAGGGCAAGCGCTACATGCACCACTACAACTTCCCGCCGTTCTGCACCGGCGAGACCGGTCGCATGGGTAGCCCCAAGCGCCGCGAGATCGGTCACGGCAACCTGGCCGAGCGCGCCCTGCTCCCGGTGCTCCCCGACGAGAACGAGTTCCCCTACGCCATTCGCGTGGTCTCCGAGGTCATGGAGTCCAACGGCTCTTCTTCGATGGCTTCGACCTGCGGTTCCACGCTCGCCCTCATGGACGGTGGCGTGCCCATTAAGCGCCCGGTCTCCGGTATCGCCATGGGCCTGATCCAGGAGGAGGGCAAGACCGTGGTCCTGTCCGACATCCAGGGTCTCGAGGACTTCCTGGGCGATATGGACTTTAAGGTCACCGGCACCACCAAGGGCATCACCGCCCTGCAGATGGACAACAAGGCCACCGGCCTCACCTTCGACATCCTGGCCCGCGCCCTGCAGCAGGCCAAGGAGGGTCGCGCCTTCATCCTGCAGAAGATGCTCGATGTGATCCCCGAGCCGCGTCACACTACGCGCAGCACCGCTCCGCGCATCGTCTCCATTCAGGTTCCGACCGACAAGATCCGCGACGTCATCGGTTCCGGCGGCAAGGTCATCCGCGGCATCCAGGACGAGACCGGCGCTTCGGTCGACATCCAGGAGGACGGTACCGTCTTTGTCGGCGGCACCGGCGAGTCCGTCGATCAGGCCGTCGAGCGCATCAAGCTCATCATCAAGGTTCCCGAGCCGGGCGAGGAGTACACCGGTCGCGTTGTCTCCATTCAGCCGTTCGGCGCCTTCGTGAACCTGCTGCCCGGTAAGGACGGCCTGCTGCACATCTCCCGCGTTGCCAAGGGCCGCGTGGAGAAGGTTGAGGACGTCCTCAACGTGGGCGACGAGGTCAAGGTCGTCGTCATCGAGGTCGACGATCGCGGCAAGATCTCGCTCGATCGTCTCGACAAGCCCGAGGCCCCGGCTCGCGCCGAGGGTGCCTCCGAGGGCGACGGCGAGCACTTCCAGCGTCGTGAGCGTCCGCGTCGCGAGCGCTCCGAGCGCAGTGACCGTCCGCGCCGTCCCGGCGACAACGGAGGCCGCAAGCCCCGCCGTCACCATGACGCCGAGTAACAGCCGTACATAATAAGCTCAACAAGGGCGACTCCGGATAGGGGTCGCCCTTTTGCTTGCGCCCGGGAGTGCCGCATATGAAGTTTCCTGCTCTACAGTCCTGCGCAAGACGGAAAGCACATTAAGTGCTTTCCTTTGCGTGCGGAACTCGCGATAAACTTCATATGCGCCCCTCCCGGTCGCAAGCAAAAGGGCTGGTTAGTGCCGCTCGCTATTTAGTTAGACAGTCTATTCAGTAGTCAGATTTCAGATCTGTAGATAGCCGCATCAGCATCTTCCCAGATAAAACCGACCAAAACAAACCTGTCCCTTTTTGGCAGGTTTCCCGTGGGGCGGGCGCTGATGAAGTTTATCGCGAGTTCCGCACGAACAGGAGGCCACTTAATGTGGCCTCCGTCGTGAGCAGGACTGTAGAGCAGGAAACTTCATCAGCGCCCGCCCCACGGGAAACCGGCGGGATAGACCAGTTCAGATGGGGCTTTGATGCATGGGTGGTCTGTTGTTGTGCAAATGGGTATCATATTTTAGTTATTGCATCGACTCTGCGATGCATGTTTGTACGTTCCCGGCGGTCGGTTTGCCAGAAGCGCCCCGTCGGTTGTTCCAGACCCGTTTCGAAGAAAGGAAACCACACTAACCTATGGCAGCTAAAAAATCATCTCCCTTGAAGATCATCCCGCTCGGCGGCCTTGATGGCATCGGCAAGAACATGACGGTCTTCGAGTGCGGCGACGACATGGTGCTCGTCGACGCCGGCCTCATGTTCCCCGATGACTCCCAGCCAGGTATCGACCTGGTGCTTCCCGACTACACCTATGTTCTAGAGAACGAGGAGAAGCTCCGCGGCATCGTCGTTACCCACGGACACGAGGACCACACCGGTTCGCTTCCGTATCTGCTGCAGGACCTCAACAACAAGGTTCCTATCTTCTCGAGCAAGCTGACGCTTGGCTTTATCGAGGGCAAGCTCTCCGAGTTCCGCATCCGCGCGCCCAAGTTCCGTGAGGTCAAGGGCGGCAGCCACGTCAATCTGGGTGGCATCTCGCTCGACTTCTTCTCGATGACGCACTCCATCCCGGGCGCTCTGGGCGTGTTCATCCGCACCAACCAGGGCACCGTCATGCACACCGGCGACTTTAAGCTCGACCAGACGCCCATCGACGGCGTCACGCCTGACTATGCCGCCATCAGTCGCTTTGCCAAACAGGGCATCGACTTGCTGCTGTCCGACTCCACCAACGCCACGGTCCCCGGCTTTACCAAGTCCGAGGCCGAGGTTGGCCCCAACCTGCTGCATGCCATCAAGAATGCCCCGGGCCGCGTGTTCGTCGCGTCGTTCTCGAGCCACATCCATCGTCTGCAGCAGATCTGCGATGCCGCTCGCAAGTGCGGCCGCAAGGTCGTTGTGACCGGTCGCTCCATGCTCACCAACACTCGCGTGGCGCGCGAACTCGGCTATCTCAACATCGACGATGCCGATATCATCGACGCCTTCGATATCGATAACCTGCCCGACGACAAGATCGTCGTCATGTGCACCGGTTCGCAGGGCGAGCCGCTATCGGCGCTGTCTCGCATGGCCAACGGCGAGCACAAGACGCTTTCCATCCACGAGGGCGACACCGTCATCCTCTCGGCAACGCCGGTCCCTGGCAATGAGAAGGCTGTCCAGCAGGTCGTCAACAGCCTGGCTAAGCTTGGCTGCGATGTGTGGGATAAGAGCCGTGCCCTCGTCCATGTCTCGGGCCACGGCAGCCAGGAGGAGCTCAAGCTCCTGATGGCCATGGCCAAGCCCACGTACTTTATGCCGGTCCACGGCGAGGCCGTTCACCTGCGTGCGCATGCCCAGCTGGCGCGCAAGATGGGCCTCAAGGACGATCACATCTTTATCCTCGACAACGGTGACACGCTCGAGATGCGTGGTGGTATCGTCAAGCGCGGTACGCCCGTCGAGTCCGGCGTCGTCTATGTCGACGGCCTGCGCATCGGCGATACCGACCCCATCGTTCTGCGCGATCGCCAGAAGCTCGCCAACGACGGTATGGTCACGGCCGTCGCTATCGTTTCGCTTAAGCACAAGAAGATCGAGGCCATCGAGTTCTCGGGCCGCGGCGTTTCGTTTGCCATCGACGATCAGTTCTCCGAGGATGCCTCCGCGTCTATCATGAAGACGATCGAGAAGGGCAAGTTCAGCTTTACGAGCAGCGGCTCCGATGCCATTCGCAAGGCCGTGCGCGACTCGCTCTCCAACTTTATCTGGAGCCGTACGCGCACCCGTCCGATGATCATCCCGGTCGTCATGGAGGTTTAGTTTGGCGCGCGGATCTGCACAAAACGCCAAAGGCAATAAAGCCAACAACCAACCGGCATCTGCTAAGGGTGCCGGTTCCCATCTTCGTGCCAATAAGGGCCACGAGGCCGAGTTCGACGATTTTGAGCCTCTGGTCGAGCCTTCGGCCAACCGCGATATCGCCGGTGTGGTCATCGCCGTCTTGGCGATTGCGTCCTTCATTGCCGTGATTTCGCCGGCGACCGCACCTGTTACGGCTGCGGTTGCCGGTTTCTACCACCTGGGCTTTGGTCTGGGTGCCTACGTTTTGCCGATCGTTATCCTGCTGTTTGCCGCCACGCTCTTTTTGGGCGATGATTCGCCGCTCAACGTGCGTTCTGTTGCGGGCGGCGCGGTGGTCTTTGTCGCCGTCGTCTCTATCTTGTCGCTTATGGTGCCGGGCACCAGTGACTCGTGCGACCTTATGTTCACGCCGCAAAACCTGTCCGCCTCGGGTGGGTACATCGGTGCATTCATTGCGAGCGCGTTGCAAAATGCCCTGGGTAAGCCCATCGCGATGGTTGTCCTGTTGGGTCTGGCCGTTGTGGGCTTTGTCATCATCGGCTTTTCGGTGGGCGGCGTTTTGCGCTCTGCCCGCGACCGTGCGGCCGATTTTGCCGAGCGCCGTCGTGCCGACGTCAACGCGAGCCCCTGGGGTGACGATGAGGCCCTTTCGGTCCCCGGTATCGCCCGCCCTCACTTGAGCATTCTGCGTCAAAAGGGGTCCGATGCTGCCGTGACTACGGTTATGGGCGGCGAGGTCGATCCGATTCTGGACGATGAGGACGAGGATGAGGACCCGTTTGTCGACGTGTCCGATGCCGTAGAGACCGAGCGCGCCAAGACGACGCTGCTGCCGCGCTGCCACGCCAAGAAGGGCAAGGCCGCGCCCAAGCTCAATACAAGTGAACCCGATCCGTCGTGGTCCGAGAGCGAGATTGAGCTTACCGAGGGCGATGACGAGGACGATGAGACTCCGATCGAGAGCGCCAAGACGACCTTGCTGCCGCGCCGTCATACCAAGCGCGGTCAGGTGACCGGTCAGCTTTCGATGGAAGATGATCCGGCCAAGATTGATGAGTCCGAGCCTCCGTTCGCCGTGAACCCTGTTTCGGCCGCTCCGCAGATTCCCGACTTCCTGAAGCATCCTAAGGTCGCCGATGCGTCTGCCGCGAGCGTCGCCGAGACGACTGCTGCTTGCGATGGGGGAGCGAATGACGCTTCCGCAGATAACGAGGGCGAAGAAGAAGACGGCCTCAAGCTGCCGCCGCTCGAGATTCTCCATGCCAACCCGCAGTCCGCTTCTGCTGCGTCTTCGGACAAGGAGCTGGAGCAGACCGCTGAGTCGTTGCAGTCGACCCTGCTTGAGTTTGGCCGCAGCGCCCGCGTCGTCGGCTGGATTGCCGGCCCTACGGTGACGACCTTTAAGCTGCAGCCTGGCGAGGGCGAGCGCGTGAGCAAGATTTCGAGCCTCGAGGACGATATCGCGCTGTCACTTGCCGCCCAGTCGGTGCGTATCTTTGCGCCGATTCCCGGCACCTCGCTTGTGGGTATCGAGATCCCCAATCGCAAGCGCCAAAACGTCAACCTGGGTGACGTGCTGCCCTACGTGAAGGGCGGCCCACTCGAGCTTGCCATCGGACGCGATGCCGAGGGTACGCCGGTCGTCGCCGATCTTGCCAAGATGCCCCACCTGCTGATCGCCGGTACCACGGGTTCCGGTAAGTCGGTGATGATCAACTCCATCATCACGACCCTGCTTATGCGCGCGCTTCCCGAGGATGTTCGCCTGATCATGGTCGATCCCAAGCGCGTCGAACTCGCTGGCTATAACGGCCTGCCGCATCTCTACGTGCCCGTGGTGACCGAGCCCAAGCAGGCTGCGAGTGCCCTGCAGTGGGCCGTGTCCGAGATGGAGCGTCGCCTGAAGGTCTTCGAGCGCCTCAATGTTCGCAAGATCTCGACTTATAACGAAAAGCAGGCTGCAGGCGAGTTCGAGCACTACGACAATCCGCCGCAGAAGATGCCCTACCTGGTCATCATCATCGACGAGCTCTCGGACCTGATGATGGTTGCCGGCAAGGACGTCGAGGCCTCGATCGTGCGCATCGCCCAGCTGGGCCGTGCTGCCGGTATCCACCTTATCGTGGCTACGCAGCGACCGAGCTCTAACGTGGTGACGGGCCTTATCAAGGCAAACATCACCAACCGTATTGCCTTTAACGTTGCTACGGGCATCGACTCTCGCGTCATCATCGACCAGATGGGCGCCGAAAAGCTCACCGGCTTGGGTGACATGCTGTTTTCCAAGGTCGACTGGGGCAAGCCTCGTCGTATTCAGGGCTGTTTCGTCTCGGATGACGAGATCAACGAGATCGTCGAGTTCGTCAAGTCCCAAAGCGAGCCCGATTACCACGAGGAGATTCTTTCGGCCGTGGCTCCCGCCTCCATGTCCATGGCGGGTGGTGGAGGCATCGTGCGCACCGGCGTTGCCGAGCCGCAAGACGATGATCCGCTCATCTGGGAAGCCGCCCATATTGTGGTGGAATCGCAGCTGGGCTCCACATCTGGCCTGCAACGCCGCCTAAAGGTTGGCTATGCGCGCGCCGGGCGTATTATGGACATGCTGGAAGAAAAGGGTGTCGTCGGACCGCCTGATGGATCCAAGCCGCGCGAGGTCCTGCTGGACGAGGAAGGCCTTGCCGCACTGGAGTCTGTCGACGCCGAGATGGCACGTGAAGATCGTGAGTTTGGAGGATTCTGATGGCTGCACGCTTTGGTGACATGCTGCTCGAACAGCGTCGCCGAATGGGCCTTTCCATTCAGCAGGTCGCCAACACCATCAAAATCAGGCCGCAGATCATCGAGTTTTTCGAGAATGGCAATTTTGCTTCGATGCCCCCGCGCGGCTATGCGCAGGGCATGATTTCGAGCTATGCACGCTTTTTGGGCCTCAATCCGCGCGAGGTCGTCAACGCCTATTTTGACGACCTGATGGCGTATGAGCGTGAGACGTCGCAGCAGGGTGGGCGTTTTCAGGACGCCGCCGGCTACGTCAACTCGCGTTCCTCGGTTGACAACGGGCGCTTTCTGATGGTTCAGGGCGGACGCTCAACGCGTTATGGCCAACGACCTCAGCAGGCCGGCTATATTACCGAGACGGGTTCGGGCGAGGAGATTCGCTCTCAACGTGACCGGTTCCGTAGCACGCCGATGCCCGAAGACCGTGCGCTTCCGGCTGCCCGTGGAATCGCACGAGATCCTCGTGCCGGCTACGGCGATGGCGGATATTCCGAACGCGGGTACCGTGGCGTTTCTGCCGGTCGCCCGCGCGGCGGCTATTCAGATGCCGATACCACGCAGGTAACGCCGCGTCTCCGCTCGCAGTCGCAGCCCTATGGGCAGCGCTCATCCGCTCCTCGTTCGGGTCAGCGCGGTTATCAGGGCCGTGGCGAGCTCGCTCCGCGCTCGGGGCAACGTAGCCTTCAGGGGCAGGGAAGCTATCGTGGTCGTTCCGACAACAGCCGCGGTCGAATTCCCCAAAACAGCGGTCGCGGCAGTTCCAATCGTGGGCGCGGCGGCTCGCGCGCCCCTCAGAATAACGGACTTGATCCGCGTATCGTTTACGCCGGTATCGGTGCCGTCGTCCTGCTGCTGATTGTGCTCATCGTGGTGCTTCTGCGCGGCTGCGGTTCTGCAGCGCCCGAGTCGACGCCCGAGACGCCTGCGGCAACTAAGACAACGACTAAGAAGTCTTCCAAGAAGACCGAGACCGTCGATGCGGATGAAGATACCGATGAGGCGACGGACGAGTCGACCGATTCGGATGCCACGAAGACGACGGCCAAGAAGGAAGAAAACGAGGTCACGAAGGTCAAGGTCTCCGTTGCCAAGGGTAAGACCGCTTGGATTGAGGTCAAGGTCGATGGCAAGTCGGTCTATGGCGCTCAGGCGACCGGTCCCTTTGAGCAGGAGTACACGCCCGAGTCCTCGATTGAGATCACCACATCCAAGCCTTCCGACGTCACCGTTACCAAGAACGGCGAAAAGGTCCGTTACGACACCAAGACGTCGGGCGTGGCGCGCGTGACCATTACCGTTCCCAAGAAGGAGACGACTGACTCCGAGAATGGCGAAAGTACTGATGGTGCCGATTCCACCGATGGTACCGACAGCACCGACGGCACCGATGCCCAGTCCACTGATGGCACCGATACCGCTGCCGATGGTCAAGCGGCAACCGATTCTACCGACTATTCGTACGACAGCTACTAAGCCGCTCGTAATCGAAAGGATGAACTATGGCTAAAGATTCCAGCTTCGACGTTGTGTCCGAGGTCAACATGCAGGAGGTCGACAACGCCTTCCAGCAGACCACGCGCGAGATTTCCCAGCGCTATGACCTTAAGGATTCCGGTGCCACGATCGAGCTCTCGAAGGGCGATAAGCTCTTTACAATCAATGCCCCGGCCGACTTTGTCTCCAAGCAGATCATCGACGTGCTGAGCTCCAAGCTCATCAAGCGCGGCATCGATCTTAAGGCTGTTTCCTGGGATGCCCCGCAGGCTGCCTCCGGCGGCACTGTCCGCGTGCTCGGCCACATCGTCGAGGGCATCGACCAGGCGACCGCCAAGAAGATCAACAAGGACATTAAGGATCAAAAGCTTAAGGTTAAGGTGACGATTGAGGCCGATAAACTTCGCGTTTCCTCTGCTTCGAAGGATGCGCTGCAGACTGTGATTCAGTTCCTGCGCGACCAGGACTACGGCCAGCCGCTGCAGTTCACCAACTACCGCTAATTCATTCGAAAGGACCGCTCTCCAACATGGATACACCGTTGGGCTCCGTGCTCTACATCACCCTCGGGTGCGCCAAGAACGAGGTCGATACCGACCGCATGCGTTCGCTGCTGACCGCTGCGGGTTACGAGGAGGCATTTGACCCGCAGGATGCCGATATCGCCATCGTCAATACGTGCTCGTTCCTTGCCTCCGCAACGTCCGAGAGCATCGAGACCACGCTCGAGCTTGCCAACGAGGTGCAGGACGGCGTCCGTTCCTGCCCCATCGTCATGTGCGGCTGCGTGCCGTCGCGTTACGGCGACGACCTGCCCGACGAGCTGCCCGAGGTCGCGGCTTTTGTGAAGGCCGACGAGGAAGACGGCATCGTGGCGGTCATCGACGGCGTGTTGGGCGTCGAGCGCGAGATTGCTGCCTATATTCCGCAGGTCAAGCGTACCGTCGAGGGTGCCGTTGCCTACGTCAAGATTTCCGATGGCTGCAACCGCTTCTGCAGCTTCTGTATGATTCCCTACATCCGCGGCCGTTATCATTCGCGCAATGCCGAGAGCATTATCTCCGAGGTACGTGATCTGGTCGCCGGCGGCGTGCGCGAGATCGTGCTGATCGGTCAGGATACGGGCATCTGGGGTACCGACTTTGCCGACGAGGACGTCACCGAGGGTTCGCCGCGCAACCTGGCGCAGCTGCTGCAGGCTGTTGCCAAGGCGGTGCGTCCGAATAACGTTTGGGTCCGCGTGCTCTACCTGCAGCCCGAGGGCATGACCGACGAGCTTATCGAGACTATCCGCGATACGCCGGAGGTGCTGCTCTATATCGATATCCCCGTGCAGCACTGCGATGCGCGCATCCTCAAGGCCATGCGCCGCTCCGGCTCGCGCCAGGAGCTCGAGGGTCTGTTCCGTGACCTGCGCGAGCGCATCCCCGGTATCGTTATCCGTTCCACGGCCATGGTCGGTTTCCCGACCGAGACCGACGATGAGTTCCGCGACCTCATCGACTTTATGGACACCGTGGGCTTCGACTACACGAGCGTCTTTGCCTACTCGCAGGAGGAGGGCAGCCTGGCCGCCAAGATGGAAGGTCAGGTCGACGAAGAGGTTAAGCTCGAGCGCGCCCAAGAGGCCATGGACCTGGCCGAGTCGCTTGGCTTTGCCGCGACCGCCGCGCACGTGGGGGAGCGCGCCCAGGTAATCGTCGACGGCATCGAGGAGACCGAGGACGGAGCCGAGCTGATCGGTCACGCCTGGTTCCAGGCGCCCGATTCCGATGGCGCGGTGCATCTGGACGCCAGCGAGGCGTCCGTGGGCGATATTCTGACGGTCGAGTTTACCGATAGCTTCTGCTACGAGCTTATCGGTCATGTTGTGGAGTAGGAGAGCGTCGTGGCTAACGAGAGCAATAAGGAACTGACGAGTGTTTGGACGCCCGCCAACATCGTGACGTGCGTGCGTATCGTCTTTATCCCCGTGTTCATGATCGTGTCGGCCCTGTCGCATACGAGCGTGGCCGGCACGGACTGGAGCACCTTCGACGGCCCGCTCGCTGCCGCCGCTTTCATTCTGTATGTCATTCTGTCGTGCACCGACAAGGTTGACGGCTATTTGGCTCGTTCGCGCAACGAGATCACCGACTTCGGTAAATTCTTGGATCCTATTGCCGATAAGCTGCTCGTGTTCTCGGCTTTGCTGCTGTTCTTGGACTTTGGCGCCGTGACCGTATGGTCCGTATTCATCATCCTGTTCCGTGAGCTGCTGGTGAGCGCCCTGCGCATGGTTGCGAGCGCTGCCGGCGTGGTCGTCGCTGCCGATAAGCTTGGCAAGTATAAGACGGCGACCACGATGGTCTCCATCTGCGGTTACCTGTGCGTCTTTGCGATGGCCGGCCTGCAGCTGGGCCCGGTGTCGCTGACGCTCGGCATCTATTCGGTTTCTCGCTTCCTGTACGCCGTGGCCGTTGTCCTGACCGTTATCTCGGGTGCCCAGTATTTCTGGAACTGCCGCAAGATCGTCTTTTCGGTCTAGGTCCTGGTGGGTATGACGGAGTCTTTTGAACAGGTTGCTTTGAGAAATGAGGCGCTGGCGCGCGAAATTGTCGAGCGCGCGAGTGTGTGTGGCGTGACGGTTTCGACGGCTGAGTCTTTGACGGCGGGTATGATCGCCTCGACGATTGCCGATATCCCGGGCGCCTCGGCGGTGCTCCGCGGCGGTGCGGTGACCTATTGTGATGAGATAAAGCATCGCGTGCTTGGCGTTGAACAGGATACGCTCGACCGCTATACCGCGGTTTCGTATCAGACGGCGCGCGAGATGGCAGCTGGTTCGCTGGAACTGTACCAGAGCGATATTGCCGTGAGCGCGACGGGCTATGCCGGCCCCGGTGGAGGTACCGAGGACGATCCGGCTGGCACCTTCTATATTGGTTGGGCGTATCGCTCTGCCGATGGGGAAGGGCCGGTTATCGATTCCGTTCGCTGCCATTATGAGGGCGATCGTTCGTGCGTTCGTGCCCATGCGGTCGCGGAAGCACTGGGGCGCATTGTTTTCGTGCTCGACTCTATGGAATAGAAGTGTTTTAAGGGGCTTTCGGGCCCCTTAATTGTGGAGATAGGGACCTCTAGCAGATTCGTCGTTTTCGCTGGTATTTGCCGTATTCTTATTTGCAATGCCTCATTTGGGGTCCCTGCGGTCAAGTGTTTGGTCAGTGTTTGGTCGGCGTTTGGTTGGGTTTTGGAAAGGTCGGCTGCATATGATTGGCCTGAACGGTTGACCACGAACAGCCGTTCGTTTATTATCGATACAGGTTGTTAAGAGGAGGGCTATTCATGGCCAAGAATTCAGGTCCCGTTCGTACCGTTCATGCGCGCACGACGGGTAAAGAGCGCGATGATATGATCGCCACCACCAAGGCCGAGATCGAGAAGAAGTTCGGCCAGGGCTCCATCATGAGGTATGGCGACGGCGGTTCCGAGCTCGAGGTCGAGGCTATTCCCACGGGTGCTCTGGCCCTCGATGCCGCCCTGGGCATCGGAGGCGTTCCGCGTGGTCGTATCGTCGAGATCTATGGTCCCGAGTCCTCTGGTAAGACGACACTCTCGCTCGAGATCTTGGCCGAAGCCCAGGCCATGGGCGGCGTCGTGGCATTTATCGATGCCGAGCATGCGCTCGATCCCACCTATGCCGCCCGTATCGGCGTGGATATCGACGAGGTTTTGATTTCCCAGCCCGATACGGGTGAGCAGGCGCTCGAGATCGTTGACATGCTCGTGCGTTCCGGCGCCATCGACGCTATCGTCGTCGACTCTGTCGCCGCCTTGACCCCGCGCGCCGAGATTGAGGGCGAGATCGGCGACACCACGGTCGGCCTGCAGGCCCGCTTGATGAGCCAAGCGCTCCGTAAGCTGGCTGGCTCGCTATCTAAATCCAACACGACCTGTATCTTCATCAACCAGTTGCGCGAGAAGATCGGTGTCATGTTTGGTAATCCCGAGACTACGACGGGCGGTCGCGCCCTTAAGTTCTTCTCGTCGGTGCGCATCGACATTCGCCGTATCGATAGCATTAAGCTTAAGGACGAGGTTATCGGTAACCGCGTACGCGCCAAGGTCGTTAAGAACAAGGTTGCCGCTCCGTTCCGCTCCGCCGAGTTCGACATCATGTACGGTACGGGTATCTCCAAGGAAGGCTCGATCCTGGACATGGCCGTCGAGTGCGGTATCTGTAAGAAGATGGGCTCCTGGTTTGCCTATGGCGAGGACAAGCTCGGCAACGGTCGTGAGGCCGCCAAGGCATTCCTGCGCGAACATCCCGACTGCGCTGACGAGATTGAGCATAAGGTTCGCCTTGCCTGCGGCCTTGAGTTTGATGACGACGCTCCGTCCGAGGTCGAGTTGACCGATCAGCCGGAGCCCGAGGAGCTCGATGAGCTCTATGCCATTGACGGCTCCGCAATGCTCGATGATGACGAGTAGTTGATACCGACATGTCGTATACGGTGACCGAGGCCACGGTCGTCTTTCCCGATAAGATGGCTGCCTCCTCGTTCTCGAGCGGTTATGCATCTAAAAAGCCCTGTGCACATATCGACTGTGAGCTCGAGGGCGGTTTTGAACGATCCATTTGGATTCCCGTGCGGGTGGCTCGCCTGTACATGAAAAACCGCCCCGATCTTCCCTGCGATTGGGACGAGTTTCGCGAGGCCGTGCAGCTCATCGAGCGAAAATGCGCGCTCACCATGGTGACCGAGATGCTTTCGCGCCGTGATCACGCAACGGGTGAGGTCCGTGATAAGCTCGCTCGTTATGGCTTTCGCACGGCTGCGATTGATTTTGCCGTTGAGCGCGCCACCGAGTATCGCTTTTTAGACGAGAATCGCTTTTGCTCATACTTTATCGAGGAACGCAAACGGCGCGGTTGGGGGCAGCGCAAGATCGAGACCGAGCTTAAACGCCGTCATGTTGTTCTTGATGATATCCCGGGCTATCCTGAGGAATATTTTGCCGCGGATGACGACTTGGCCCGTGCATCGGCTTTACTTGCTAAGCGTCGTGTTCCCGAGACGCGTGGTTTCGAAAAACTCGTTCGTTTTTTGATGGGTAAAGGGTTTTCTTACCACATTGCCGCCGATGCCGTTAAGGCGCGCCTCGATGCCGAACGTGAGGAATGTGTAGTTTAGGCGCATGCGTTTTTCGGCCTTGCCGTTCACGGCGTTTTAGCCGCCGTGCTGGGGCTATTTATTTGACAGTTGTTGCGGTTCAACGTACGATAATTACTGTCATTTGCTTTGTGATATGTGCTCATCTGTGATGAGTTTGTTTATATGTTTATCTGTATCCGACCCGCATAAGCTGCGCCCATATTACTCAAATGTCGCGAGCCGTTCGTAAGGACGGTTCGCTTTGTTGTGTAACGAATCCATAAAAAGGAGTGAGCATGCCTATCATCGCAGCGCTCGTCGGCATCGTTTTGGGTGCCGTCGCCGCCATTTTCTACATGCGCACCGCCAAGCAGGGTAGTCTTCACGAGGCCGACGAAAAGATTCAGTCGGCACACGCACAGGCTGAGTCCCTGATCGGCGATGCAAAGCGTCAGGCCGAGACCCTCAAAAAAGAGGCTCTGCTCGAGGCCAAGGAAGAGATCATCAAGAACAAGCAGGCTGCCGAGGCCGAGGATAAGCAGCGTAAGAACGAGATTCGTACGCTCGAGAACCGCGTGATGCAGCGCGAGGAGTCTCTCGATCGCCGTAACGATGCCCTCGACAAGCGCGAGCATCAGCTGTCCAGCCAGGCTGGCCAGGTTGAGAAGCGCTCTCGCGAGCTTGAGGAGCTTTGCGCCAAGCAGACCTCCGAGCTTGAGCGCATCGCCGACCTGACCCGTGAGGACGCCCACAAGGAGCTGCTCGATAAGGTCCGCGGCGAGGTTACCCACGAGGCTGCCACGATCATCCGCGAGTCCGAGCAGCAGGTTCGCGCCGAGTGCCACAAGACCGCTCAGGAGATCCTCTCCCTTGCGATTCAGCGTTGCGCCGCCGACCACACCGCCGAGGTCACCGTTACCTCCGTGCACATTCCCTCTGACGACCTCAAGGGTCGCATCATCGGCCGCGAGGGTCGCAACATTCGTACGTTCGAGCAGGTTTCCGGCGTCAATCTCGTGATCGACGACACGCCCGAGACCGTCGTGCTTTCGAGCTTTGATCCGGTCCGTCGCGAGACCGCCCGCGTTGCCCTCGAGAACCTCATTGCCGACGGCCGCATTCACCCCGCCCGCATCGAGGAGATGTACCACAAGGCCGCCGACCTGGTTCAGCAGCGCGTGCGCGAGGCTGGCGAGCAGGCTGCCTTCGATACCGGCATTCATGACCTGCACCCCGAGATCGTCAAGACCCTGGGCGCCCTGCGTTATCGCACTTCGTTTGGCCAGAACGTGCTTCAGCACTCCCTCGAGGTCTCCGACCTCTGCGGCGTTATGGCATCCGAGCTTGGGCTGGACGTTGTAACCGCCAAGCGTGCCGGCCTGCTGCACGATCTGGGCAAGGCTATCGACCATGACGTCGAGGGCCCGCATGCCGTCATCGGCGCTGAGCTCGCCCGTCGCTATGGCGAGAAGCCCGTTATCGTCCATGCAATCGAGGCCCACCACGCCGACGTCGATCCTAACACGGTGCTCGATGTTCTGGTCCAGGCGGCTGATGCCGTTTCCGCCTCTCGTCCCGGCGCTCGTCGCGAGTCGGCTGAGAACTACATCAAGCGCCTGGAGAAGCTCGAGGAGATCGCCAACTCCCATGACGGCGTCGAGCGCACGTATGCCATGCAGGCTGGTCGTGAGGTCCATGTCATGGTTCAGCCGGATAAGATTTCCGATGCCCAGTCCACGGTCCTGGCACACGATATCGCCCATCAGATCGAGGAAGAGATGGAGTATCCCGGTCAGGTGCGTGTTGTCGTGATTCGCGAGAGCCGCGCTGTCGATATCGCTAAATAACATGAGCGACGCGAACGAGCTCATCTCATTTATCGCGTCGATGTCGGGGGAGGGCAACCTTCGCGTCGAGGAGAACCTTGGCGAGGGGTATGTCCGCCTCCGCGTTTCGGAGGCCGAGCGGCGCCAGGCAAAGCACGACATTCAGCATGTCGAGGACATTGTTATCGAGATGCTGCGTAATGCTCGTGATGCCGGCGCCGACAAGGTCTATCTCGCCACGACCAAAGAGGATGGCGTCCGCACGCTCGTCTTCTTGGACAATGGTTCGGGTGTTCCGCTGGATATGCAGGAGCGTATCTTCGATGCCCGCGTCACGTCTAAGCTCGAGAGCATGAAGATGGACCGTTGGGGCGTTCACGGTCGTGGCATGGCATTGTTTTCGATCAAGCAGAACACCGATGAGGCCCGTGTGGTCACGTCCGGTGTCGATCTTGGTTCAGCCTTTAAGGTGAGCGTCGCCACCGACCGCCTCGGCGAGCGCGCCGATCAGTCGAGTTGGCCTCAGGCCGTCAAGGACGAGGACGGGCATTATGTCTGTGCTCGCGGCCCGCATAACATTATTCGCGCTGCGTGCGAGTTTGCCCTCGAGGAACTGCGTGGTTGCGATGTGTATCTGGGTTCTCCGTCAGAGATCGCCGCGACCCTCTATGCTCAGGCATCCAGCCGCCTCGATACGTCGCATCTTCTGTTCATCGATGACGAGAACGAGCTTCCCGTTGTCGACCGCCTGGGTCTTGCCTCGGATGCTGAGGACTTTATCCGTATCTGTTTGGGCTTGGGTCTCGAGATGTCCGAGCGAACGGCTCATCGCATTTTGGCTGGTCAAATCAAGCCCGTACGCGGCGTGACGGCGCGTTTGCTGCGCGAGCGCGATTCGACATCGCATGCCCCCGCCCCGGTCGATCTCGCAAAAGACCGGCGCGGTCTGCGCATCGCCAAAGACGACATGGCTCAGTTCTCTCGCGCTGTCGAGCGCGACTTTAATGAGCTTGCCGCCCGGTATTATCTCAACCTCTGCGGCGACCCCAAGATTCGCGTTTCGCGTGATCGCATCACCGTGACCTTCGATCTTGCCAAAGAGGAATAGTGCCTTTACCGAGTCCGCTCGGTACGATACAGTTGTTGCAGTTAAAACGTACTTTTAAACGCAGGAGTTTCTTCATGGATTGCCTGAAGGTATCAAGCAAATCATCGCCCGCGTCCGTTGCCGGCGCTATTGCCGGCATGGTCAAAGATGGTGTGCCGGTTAATATTCAGTGTGTCGGTGCCGGTGCTGTCAACCAAGCCATCAAGGCCGTTGCCATCGCGCGCGGTTTTCTGATTCCGACCGGTTTTGATATTTCCTGCGCACCGGTGTTTTCGGACATCCTCATCAACGGAGAGTCGCGCACGGCTATCCGTCTTTCGATTTATGTTCACCAGATTAATCGATCTGCTATGGATAACGTCGTCATGGATGACGTTAAGCCTGTGGCATAGACGCATTGCCCTGCGTCCGTTCGTTTTCGTGATTCCGTCGATTCCACCCCGTTAGGACTAATTCACATGGATCAGCGTTCCGCACGCGATATTCTTGCCGGTAAAACCTACTTTATCCGCACCTTTGGCTGCCAGATGAATCAGCATGACTCCGAGCGTGTGAGTGGCCTGCTCGATTCGTATGGCTGCCTGATGGCACTTGATCCCGAGCATGCCGATATCGTCGTCTTCATGACGTGCTGCGTGCGCGAGGCTGCCGATACTCGCCTTTACGGACAGTGCAATTCCTGCAAGAGCCTGCCGCCTTCGCCTTCGGGCAAGCGCGTGGTTGCCGTCGGTGGCTGTATTGCCCAACGCGACGGCGAGGGTCTGCTTACCAACGTCGATAACGTTAACGTCATCTTTGGCACGCATTCCATTGCGCATGTGGCGGAACTTATCGCCGAGGCGTTCTTGGACGGCAAGCGCCACATCCGTACCAACGAACACGAGGACACGGATGCCATGAGCATGCCGTGGCATCGCGAGACGCAGTATCACGCCTGGGTGCCCATTATGACGGGCTGCAATAACTTCTGTACGTACTGCATCGTGCCGTATGTTCGCGGTCGCGAAAAGAGCCGCCCCTTCGAGGAAATCGTTGACGAAGTGACCGGTCTGGTGCGCCAGGGCGTGCGCGAGATTACGCTGCTGGGTCAAAACGTCAACTCCTACGGTCGTGACCTGTTTGGCAAACCGCGCTTTGCCGACCTGCTGCGTGCCGTGGGTGATACGGGTGTAGAGCGTATCTTCTTTACCTCCTCGCACCCCAAGGACCTGCTGCCCGAGACCATTGACGCCATGGCCGAGACGCCTGCCGTCATGCCGCAGCTGCATCTGGCCGTTCAGTCGGGCTCGACGCGCATCCTCAAAGAGATGAATCGTCGCTATACGCGCGAGGACTATCTGGGCTTGGTGGATCGCATCCGTAACCGTATGCCCGATATTGCGCTCTCCACCGATATCATCGTTGGCTTCCCCGGTGAGACCGAAGAAGATTTTGAGCAGACACTTTCGCTTGCCGAGACGGTTCGTTATGCGCAGGCCTACACCTTCATCTACTCCAAGCGTGCCGGTACCCCGGCTGCCGAGATTGATGACCCCACGCCGCACGAGGTTATTCTTGAGCGTTTTAACCGTCTGGTGAAGGTTATCGAGACCACGGCGCATGAGTACAACCAGGGCGAGCTTCACACTGTGGTGCCCGCACTTATTGAGGGTACGAGCAAGAAGAATGATGCTGTTCTTCTTGGCAAGAGCCCCAAGAACCAGACCGTGCATGCGCCGATTCCTGCAGGTTATAGCATCGATCAGCTCATCGGCAAGATCGTTGACGTCGATGTGGATGTCGCCAAGACGTGGTATCTGTCTGGCTCCGTTGTGGGCGAGCCTCGCTAATGATTTCTCCCGGTGCAAGTCTTTCTGCTGTAGCGATCGTCGGACCGACGGCGGTTGGCAAGAGCGATGTTGCCGACCGCCTGGCCGCTCGTCTTTCGTCCGAAGTGCTGTCATGTGATGCAATGCAAATCTATCGAGGCATGGACATTGGCACGGCAAAGATGGCTCCCGACGAGTGTACGGCGCCGCTGCGCCTGGTCGATATCGTAGAGCCTGGGGTGGCGTACTCTGCAGCGCTGTATCAGGCCGATGCTCGAGCTCATGTTGAACGCTTACTTGTATCGGGGCGCCTACCAGTGTTTTGCGGCGGTACGGGCTTGTATCTTAAGGCTGCTCTTGATGAGATGGATTTTCCCTCGGGAGAGCTTGAGGATGATCGCCGTGTGGGCTATCAGGAGCTTGCTGAGCGTATTGGTGAGGAGGCGCTGCATGCGCTGCTTGCCGAACGCGACCCTGAGTCTGCTGCGGTCATTCATCCCCATAACGTGCGCCGTGTGATTCGTGCACTCGAAATGCATGATGATGGTGTGTCTTATGCCCAGCAAAAGTCACAGTTCGGTGTTCCGCGCGAGCATTATCATGCTCTGTGGTTTGGTCTGACGCGTAATCGCGAGGTGCTCTACGAGCGCATTAACCTACGCGTTGATCTGATGTTTGAGCAAGGTCTTGTTGATGAGGTCCGCGGTCTTATGGATCAGGGGCTGGGAGATGCCCTGACGTCGATGCAGGCGATTGGCTACAAAGAGATTATCGATGCCTTTAACGGCGTTATTTCCATGGATGAGGCTCGCGAACTCATCAAGATGCGTTCGCGTCGCTATGCCAAGCGACAGCTTTCGTGGTTTAAACGCGATGACCGCATCGTGTGGTTCGATATGGACGAGTTTACGATCGATGAGGTCGTTGAGGATATCCTTCACCGTATCGAGGCGGCCTAATGGCTCGGTTTCCCCTTGTTCCTACGGCGCCTGAACCCGAGCATGCCATTCTTGTCGGAGTTGAGTGGCGTGATAACGCCTGGCCGCTCGAGCGTTCGCTTGACGAGCTTGAGCGCCTGGCCCATACGGCCGGCGCCCAGTGTGTGGCTCGTTTGTCACAGCGACTGGTAAAACCGTATCCAAAATCGTTTATTGGCTCCGGTAAGGTTGAGGAGCTTTGCGGGCTTGTGCACCGTATGGATGCCGATGTCGTTATCTTCGACGACGATTTAACGCCCTCGCAGCAGTCTTATCTTGAGAAAGCCGTGGGCGAACCGGTTAAGATTGTCGATCGCACCGCATTGATTCTTGATATCTTTGGCCTTCATGCTCAGACACGTGAGGGTCGTCTGCAAGTGCAGTTAGCGCAACTGCAGTATCTTCTGCCACGTCTGCGTGGCATGTGGAGCCATCTTGCCAAGGAACAGACACGTGGCGGTATCGGTTCACGCTTTGGCCAGGGCGAAAGCCAGCTCGAGGTCGATCGTCGCTTGATTCGCAACAAGATCGCCGCGCTTCGTCGCGAGCTTGAACAGGTAGAGCGGCGTCGTGATGTTCAATCCAAGAGTCGTATCGAGTCGCCGGCGTTTCGCGTTGCGTTGGCTGGATACACCAATGCCGGTAAGTCTACGTTGCTCAATCGGCTGACGGGCTCTACAGTGCTTTCGCAGGACAAGCTGTTTGCCACGCTCGATCCAACGACGCGCTCGTATCGCTTGCCTGGTGGTCGCGGCATGACCATTACCGATACGGTCGGCTTTATCCAAAAGCTGCCGCACGGTCTTGTCGATGCCTTTAAGTCTACATTATCCGAGGTGCTCGGCGCCGATTTGATCCTTAAGGTCGTGGATGCTTCTGATGAGGACTATGAGCGTCAGCTCGAGGCTGTCGATCGCGTGCTCGATGAGATCGGTGCCGGTGAGCGCTTGACGCTTACCGTGTTCAATAAAATCGACCTGCTCGATAGCGTTGATCGCCTGGGCTTTCGTCGTCGCCACCCCGAGGCTGTGCTGTTCTCGGCGGAGACGGGCGAGGGGCTTGATGATTTAGTCGAGCACATCGCTCGCGAGGCGGCGGCAACGGATGTATTGCTGTCTGCCGATATTCCGTATCGAGAGGGCGTCTTGATCACGCTTGTGCACGAGCAGGGCACCTTGTTGCACGAGGAGTATCTAGAGGATGGCGTTCGCATCGTGGCTAAGCTGCCGGCTCGCATCGCGCCGAAAATCGAGCGCTATCGTACGGAGTAAACGAGTTCCAAAACTCCCAAAATGATGGGTTGGTGCAACAGGTAGAGGTCGCGCGCGCAGACGTGGTGTAAGAGTGTCCTGAGGTCCGTCGCTGCAAGTCCCGATGTTACTCCTTCTTGAGGCCGCGCTTCTCGACTATCTCGTCCACTATCTCCCTGGCGCGCCGCCCGAGCGCGCGGCGCCTCCCCTCCGTCGGGGCCGGC
>NZ_JBDGAW010000010.1:0-75624 GCF_040910265.1 Collinsella aerofaciens
GCCGTGGCCGAACACGCCCGGCAGATCCTTGTCGCACGACTGAATGACCAACTTTGCCGTCGTCTTGTACTCCATACGCCCCACGTCTCCCCGCTAAAGTGTTTGCTGGGCAAACGCAAAGCCTGCGTCAAACCCTCGTGTGCTCTTCTTAAATCATGCATTGTAGCAGTCAAAGTGCGTTAAGATAATTCGCCAGTATTGGGCGCCCAAGGTTGGGCTGGGTCCTACGAGGCCTGCAGCCGACCGGTCGCATGGAAAAAGGAGAAACATGGCTACGTTCTTTCCCGGTGAGTCCCACACGTTTTCGGAGTATCTGCTGGTCCCTGGCTATTCGTCCTCGCAGTGCATCCCCAACAACGTCTCTCTTAAGACGCCGCTAACCCGCTTTAAGCGCGGTGAGAAGCCGGCAATCACCCTGAACATCCCCATGGTTTCCGCCATCATGCAGTCCGTCTCGGGCGTCGACATGGGTGTCGCGCTTGCTACCGAGGGTGGCCTGTCCTTCATCTACGGTTCTCAGACCCCCGAGTCCGAGGCTGCTATGGTCAAGGCCGTTAAGGATCACAAGGCTGGTTTCGTTCAGTCCGATTCCACGCTGACCCCCGACATGACCATGGAGCAGGTTATCGAGCTCAAGGAGAAGACCGGCCACTCCACCATGCCGGTCACCGACGATGGCACCCCCAAGGGCAAGCTCCTGGGTATCGTTACCAGCCGTGACTATCGTCCCAGCCGCGATGACCACCAGAAGAAGGTTTCCGAGTTCATGACCCCGCGTGAGCAGCTCATCGTGGGCGACAAGAACATCAGCCTCAAGGTCGCCAACGACGTCATCTGGGACAACAAGCTCAACGCTCTGCCCATCGTCGACGACAACGATCACCTCATGGGCATCGTCTTCCGCAAGGACTACGACAGCCACAAGACCAACCCCAACGAGCTCCTCGATAACGACAAGCGCTACATGGTCGGCGCCGGCATCAACACCCGCGACTATGCCGAGCGTGTGCCGCTGCTCATCGAGGCCGGTGCCGATGTCCTGTGCATCGACTCCTCCGAGGGCTTCAGCGAGTGGCAGAAGCGCACCATCGAGTGGATCCGCGCCAACTACGGCGAGGACGTCAAGGTCGGTGCCGGTAACGTTGTCGACGCCGAGGGCTTCCGCTTCCTGGCCGACTGCGGTGCCGACTTCATCAAGGTCGGTATCGGCGGCGGTTCCATCTGCATCACTCGCGAGACCAAGGGTATCGGTCGTGGCCAGGCCACCGCGCTGATCGACGTCTGCCGCGCCCGTGACGAGTACTACGAGGAGACCGGTGTTTACGTGCCCGTGTGCTCCGACGGCGGTATCGTCTACGACTACCACATGACGCTCGCCCTTGCTATGGGTGCCGACTTTATGATGCTTGGTCGCTACTTCGCCCGCTTCGATGAGAGCCCGACCGAGCGCGTCAACGTCAACGGCCAGTACATGAAGGAGTACTGGGGCGAGGGTTCTGCGCGTGCACGCAACTGGCAGCGTTACGACCTGGGCGGCGCCGCGAAGCTCAGCTTTGTCGAGGGCGTCGACTCCTACGTTCCCTACGCCGGCTCCCTCAAGGACGGTGTGGGCGGCACGCTCTACAAGGTCAAGTCCACGATGTGCAACTGCGGCGCCCTCTCGATCCCCGAGCTCCAGGAAAAGGCACGCCTGACCCTGGTCAGCTCTACCTCCATCGTCGAAGGCGGCGCCCACGACGTAGTCGTGAAAGATTCGCAGCAGTCCGTAAGTTATCGCTAGTTACTAAATAATTTATGAAAATGGGGTCGCGTGTCTGGTGGATTGCGACCCCATTTTGTTATAGGTCTCCTTCTCTTTCGCTAATCAGATAAGGATTGTTTCTGACCGTGTTTGAAACAAAATCCAAATAGTCTGCCTCGGTGACGAGATCATTCGGAACAGGTTTATCTACCGTACTGCCCTCTCGAACAATTTCAATCAACTTTGGCCAATATGTTTCAATCTTTCCGTTACGACGCTCCGCCTTCATTCGATTCCATGCTTTTGCGCCGCAGGATTCTCTGAAACCCTTTCCTGAACTATTTTCAGTATTCGTTTTGTTTTTTACCTGAAACATGGCAGTGCATTCATCGTTGCAAAAGTCGATTGCCGTGAGAATCTTCCCTCTGCACCAAATCCATCCATATGGCTTAATTTTTGAATATATGTACTCCTCCAATAGGTTGCCACCTATATTTTCAGCACTCATGAATAAATTGTGGTGCGCCGCCCACTCGTAAGCGCGCTCTTTTGATCCTGCGTGTTTTGCGTCCATTACCATATGTATCAGTGCTTCATCGGTAACCGTCTTTTTGGGATTCGCGACATAATCACTTGGAAGCGACTGCCATCCCGAAAGAAATTTTGAAATCCATTTGTTTAGCCAAAGTTCCAAAAATGCTTTCGAGTCTAGTTCGAGTATATCTGGCTTCATTGGAATCGAGGGAATCATTGCTGAGGTTTCGGCTTGGAGAAGAATGGGAAATAGCGACTTCATTTCCCTTTTTCTTTCATCGGCGTTATAGCGACAGGTTTCGTTGTTAATTGTTCGGTCTGCGATGGATTCAAAGAGTTCTTGCGCCGGAATGTGATGCGAGTTGCAGTAATTCAGTGATTCGGATAATTTCTTTTTGACATCTTCACGTTTTGCGTTTTTAGCCATGGTCGTGCCTCCTTTGTGTTGATTTTCAACTAGATAAAACCTATACACAAGCGTATATTTGAATTAAAATGGACTAAAAAATGTTCAATTACTTAATTACTGGAGTCCATTTTGGAAAATGAGGCGATACTGTCTTCCGCGGAAGTTGCGAGCCGTCTTGGGGTGACATCTCAGACTGTTACAAGACTATCTCGTAACGGAGATCTCAATTATGCGCTTGTTGGTAAGCGTAGAGTCTATAGAGAGAACGAAATAATCAGCTTTATGAGGAAAAAAAATCTATGCTTCGCTCCCGCAGACCATCGCGCTACTGAAGTAGTTGATTCGGCATTAACTGCGGTTTCTTTTTTTTCTGGGGCGCTTGGCTTGGATTATGGAATGGAGAGGGCCGGTATTTCGTCCAGTCTTTACTGTGAAAATGACACGAAGTGCCGAATGACTATTGCGTCCAATCGGCCTAATGTTGGTTTGTTAGGAGACATTAATAAGGTTACTCCCGATCGGGTATTTGATTATTCGGGCATTAGCCCCAAAAGGGGTATAGATGTTATGTTTGGCGGGCCTCCTTGTCAGGCATTTTCTACGGCTGGAGCGCGTCGCGCCTTCGATGACGTTAGGGGCAACGTATTCCTAAAGTATCTCGATCTTGCTGACCATCTTCGACCTAAGTATTTGGTAATTGAAAATGTCAGGGGGCTCTTGTCTACGGCATATCCTTTGGAAGCTGGCGGAGAGCCTGTACACGGCGGCGCTATGAAAACGGTTCTGAACAAACTTGAATCAATGGGCTATGGCGTGAGCTTCAATTTGTATAATGCTGCGAATTTTGGGGCTCCTCAAATTAGGGAGAGAGTTGTCTTGATTGCTAAACGAGACGGTTCAATCTGTGATTGGCTGACCCCCACGAATTCAAATGACCCCAAGTGGCAACTTAATCCTTGGATGACTTTTTCAGATGCCGTTCGGGGATTAAAAGACGAACACCATTACGTTCAGTTTCCGGAAAAAAGGCTTAAGTATTTTAAGTTGCTTAAAGAGGGTGAGTATTGGAAGAATTTGCCTGTGGAGCTTCAGGAAGAGGCGATGGGGAAAGCGTACCGGCTTGGAGGCGGTAAAACGGGTTTTTATAGAAGAATATGGAATGATCGGCCTTCTCCAACTTTAGTCACAAGCCCGACAATGCCTGCTACCGATTTGTGCCACCCCACAGAAGATCGCCCTCTTTCAATTGAGGAATATCGTGCCATTCAGGGCTTTCCGGATGATTGGATTTTCCGAGGTGATATTAGCGATATATATAGGCAAATCGGCAATGCTGTTCCCATTGCTTTGGGGGAGGCTATAGGCAAGTCAATTCTTAAAGACATGTCGAAGTCCAATGGCAACAATAAAGACTTGTTCGAAGGCTTCCCGTATTCAAGATATAAAAACTCAAGCCAGTTGACTTGGAGTATTCGATAGTTCGGTTTGTTGCAAGTTGCATACACCTTGTATTTCGTGATTTGCTATCATCAGTCGAGTTAACGATGTGGCGGGGCGTTCTCACCTTTGCTCGCTGCAAGTTCCGCACGAGCCGAAGAGCACTTAATGTGCTCTTCGTGCGAGCAGGACTGTCCGCAGCAGCGAGCAAAGGTAAGAACGCCCCGCCCCAACCGAGATAACAAAGGAGCTGATATGTGCGATTGCACAGATCATAAGGACGAGATCCCTGCTTACGACGCGCAGGCCATTGAGTCCAAGTGGATGAAGGCCTGGGAGGACTCCAACCTCTTTGCCGTCGACACCGACGCCAGCAAGCCCAAGAAGTACGTGCTCGAGATGTTCCCGTATCCGTCGGGCGACCTGCACATGGGCCACGCGCGCAACTACACCATCGGCGATGCCATGGCCCGTCAGGCCCGCATGCGCGGCTACGACGTGCTGCATCCTATCGGCTTTGACGCCTTTGGCCTGCCCGCCGAGAACGCCGCCATCAAGCACAACACGCAGGCTGCCGCTTGGACGTACAAGAACATGGACCAGGCGCTCGCCACGATGAAGCGCATGGGCTTCTCCTACGATCTGGATCGCATGGTCAAGACCTGCAGCCCCGACTACTACCGCTGGGGTCAGTGGATCTTTGAGAAGCTGTGGGAAAAGGGTCTGGTCTACCGCAAGAAGAACCCGGTCAACTGGTGCCCTAACTGCAAGACTGTTCTGGCCAACGAGCAGGTCACCGAGGGTAAGTGCTGGCGCTGCGGCACCGAGCCCGAGAAGCGCGACCTTGAGCAGTGGTACTTCAAGATCACCGAGTACTCCCAGGAGCTGCTCGACGACTTGGAGAAGCTCCCCGGCTGGCCCGAGCGCGTCAAGCAGATGCAGGCCAACTGGATCGGTCGCTCCGAGGGCGCCGAGGTCGACTTTACCCTGTGCGACCAGGATGGCGAGCCCATCGAAGGCGACGAGGGCAAGATCACCGTCTTCACCACGCGTGCCGACACCCTTTTTGGCGTCTCCTTCTTTGTTCTGGCTCCCGAGTACGCCGGCCTGCATGAACTCGTCGAGGGCACAGAGTACGAGGAGGCCGTCACCAAGATCGTCGAGGACTCCAAGCATATCTCTGCCGTCGAGCGTGCCCAGGGCACCCTCGAGAAGCACGGTGCCTTCACGGGCCGCTATGTGGTAAACCCCGTCAACGGCGAGAAGGTCCCCGTGTGGGTTGCCGATTATGTCGTTGCCGACTACGGTACCGGTGCCGTCATGGCCGTTCCCTGTGGCGACCAGCGCGACTTTGAGTTCGCCCGCAAGTACGACCTGCCGATCGTGCCGATTATCCTGGACGATGACGACCGCGCAGCCGTCGAGGCTAACGGTGAGACCATCGATACCTTCCATGCCGAGACTGTCGACTGGGATTGCGCCCACGCTGCCGAGGGCACGCTCGTCCAGTCCGGCAAGTACACCGGCATGCGCGGCGGCAAGCACTCCGAGGGCGAGGCTGCGATCGTGGCCGACCTCGAGGCCATGGGCTGCGGTCGTCGCAAGGTCGAGTTCCGTCTGCGCGACTGGCTCATTTCCCGTCAGCGCTATTGGGGCAACCCCATCCCGGCCATCCACTGCGAACACTGCGGCATCGTGCCCGTGCCCGAGGATCAGCTGCCGGTGACGCTGCCCGAGAACCTGGACCTGGGCGCCGGCGAAACCCTCGCCGAGTGCAAGGAGTTCTACGAGACCACCTGCCCGGTCTGCGGTCGCCCGGCCAAGCGCGAGACCGATACCATGGACACCTTCACTTGCTCCAGCTGGTACTACCTGCGCTATACCGACCCGCACAACACTGAGCTGCCCTTCTCCAAGGAAGCCGCCGACCGTTGGATGCCCGTCGATAACTACATCGGCGGCATCGAGCACGCCATTCTGCACCTGCTCTACAGCCGTTTCTTTACCAAGGCACTGCGCGACTTGGGCCTGCTGAGCGTGGACGAGCCCTTCACCAACCTGCTGTGCCAGGGCATGGTCAAGGACGAGAACGGCGACACCATGTCCAAGTCCAAGGGCAACGTCGTGCCCCCGAGCTCGGTTATTGAGCCCTACGGTGCCGACACCATGCGTCTGGCGATCCTGTTTATCGCCCCGCCCGAGAAGGACTTCGACTGGGATCCCAAGGCCGTCGAGGGCGCCAACCGCTTCATTAAGCGCGCCTGGCGTATCGTTTGGCAGCTCGTCCAGTCCGGCGACGCCAACGTGGCCTTCGACAAGTCCGCGCTCGACGAGGTCGCGATGAAGCTCTATCGCGAGCGTCACCGCACCATCGCCAAGTGCACCGAGGACTTCGATCGCGGCCAGTTCAACACCGCCATCTCGGCCATCATGGAGCTCGTCAACGCGGCGAGCGCCTACCTCAATGCCACCGAGGGTGCTGACCGCGACAAGGCCCTGTGCTACGGCGTGGCCAAGGACATCGTGAGCGTCCTGGCGCCCATCTGCCCGTTCTGGGCCGACGAGCTGTGGCACGAGGCCCTCGGCTGCGAGGGCAACGCCTACACCGCCGCCTGGCCCGAGTTCGACCTGGCCGAGTCCATCGAGGACACGGTGCAGATCGTCGTCCAGGTGCTCGGCAAGGTCCGTGGCCGCATCGACGTGGCTCGCGATGCCTCCAACGAGGAAATGCAGGCTGCCGCCGAGGCCGCTGTCGCTAAGTGGACCGAGGGCAAGACGGTCGTCAAGGCCATCTGCGTGCCCGGCAAGCTTGTCAACCTGGTGGTTAAGTAAACGCCGCGCGCATTGTTGACGTGTTAAAGACGAGGGGCGATCCGATTGGGTCGTCCCTCGTTTTGCGTTATATGCCCTGCTTGGCTTGTGCCGAGCGTCACCCTCTACGGAATGTGTACCAAGTCCCTAAAGTAGACGTTGCCGGTTTGCTCCTCGAACATCCAGATATTAAGGTAGATGTCGTTGAGGGCGTTGTTCACATCAAAGTCCGGGTCGTCGAAGGTGCCTACAAAGGTGAGCATGGCGGTCGCTTCTTCGCCTGCGGCGACGGGCTGGCGCATGCGTACGTCGCGGACGACACCGTTGACGTAGGCATAGGAGTCCACATCGCCAAACATCATGTCGACACCGGTATTGTTGGTCACCGTAAAGACGAGCGCGGCGTCGCCGTAGCCGTCGGTGTCCTTGCCCACGCAGGTAACATGGACGTTTTCGTCTGCCTCAAGGTCAATGGGGAACTGTTCTTGTGGGTCTGGACTCAGGCCCTGGGGATCGACGATGTCTTCGTTTATTTTGTCGAAGCTCGCCGGGGGTTCGGTTTTCTCGATGGCTTTGGTGCTGCCGGGATCCGGTTCGCATGTTCCGGTTTTGCTGCTCGTTTTGCCACAGCCCGCGAGGGCCAACGAGCACGTTGCGATGGCGAGCGCAGTCATGCAGAGGGTGCCTAGGCGATTCATGGGTGCCTCCTTGCCGTAGAAGATCTCGAAAGGTTCGTCGTTGCGCGACTTGCTGGCTGGCTTGTTACAGAATGTCCCTTAGCGTAAGTCTGATCGATAGGGGCTCGGGGAGGAATGCCCTTGGGGTCCGAACGGGCCTGTGGATTGGGACGCATGGCCCGTTTTGTGGCTGTTGAGGGTGCGCCGCATGGGGTTCCTCGACCAATTGTCCTATTCTTGTGGAGAAGCTGTGCGCACGCTGACCTGCAGATTCGTACGGTGCTTGCACGTTTCCGCAGCTATTGTTATAGTTTGCTTGCAAATGAAGTTGTAATTGAAAGAAGTGGGGTTTCGGCCCCGCTTCTTTTTTGTATGGATGGAGGTGCCGCAATGGTCAAGACCAAGACCGAGCAGGCCATCATCGACGCGCTCGAGGCCGTCGCCCCCCAGCACGATGTCGACATCGTCGACGTCGAGCTCGTGGGTGCCACCAAGGCCCCCTGCGTGCGCGTGCGTATCGAGGGTGCCGAGGGTCAGAGCCTGTCGCTCAACGACGTCACGGCCAACACCAAGTGGGTCGGCGATGTGATTGAGGAGCTCGACCCCATCTCTTCGAGCTATACGCTCGAGGTGTCGAGCCCGGGTATGGCGCGTCCGCTGCGCCGCCCGAGTGACTTTGCCCGCTTTGTGGGCGAAAACTGCGAGCTCACCTCCACCGCCACCGAGGGCCGTCGCAAGTACGCCGGCAAGATTGCCGCCGCCACCGAGACGAACGTGACCCTCGAGCTCGAGGACGGCGAGTCCGTTACCCTCGATTTTTCTGATGTTAAAAAGTGCAAGTTGAAGCCCACCTACGACTTCAAGCCCGCGAAGGAAGGAAAGTAAGATGGCAGCATCCGACATGATGTCCGCCCTGATGGAGCTTTGCCAGGAGAAGCACATCGACCAGCTCTACCTGATCGACCGCCTGGAGCAGTCGCTCGCCAAGAGCTATGCCGAGATCCTGCATCTTGAGTGGGGCGCCAAGGTGACCATCGACCGCACCACCGGCAAGATCTACGTCTACCGTCTGGAGCCGATCGACGATTCCATGGACGAGGAGGGCAACTTCACCGAGTTCGAGGAGATCGACGTCACCCCCAAGAACACGAGCCGTATCGCTGCCCAGCACGCCAAGGCCGAGATCAACGCCATCGTGCGCAACTCCGCCCGCGAGCAGATCTACGAGGAGTTCTCCGGCCGCATCGGTGACCTCATCAGCGGTACCGTGCTGCAGTCCACGCCCGACTTCACGATCGTCAAGATCCGCGAGGGCGTCGAGGCCGAGCTGCCGCACTTCGATCAGCGTCGTTACGAGAACGAGCGCAACGAGCGTCCGATGGGCGAGCGCTACCTGCACAACCAGCACATCAAGGCCGTGATCATCGACGTTCGCGACCCCAACTCCAACCTGCAACCGGTTCGCGGCGAGCACAGCCGTCCGCCGATTGTCATCTCCCGTACCCACCCCGAGCTCATGCGTCGTCTGTTTGAGCAGGAGGTGCCCGAGATCTATGAGGGCACCGTCCAGATCAAGTCGATCGCCCGCGAGCCCGGCCAGCGTTCCAAGGTCGCCGTCCACTCGCTCGACGACCGTCTGGATCCCGTGGGCGCCTGCGTCGGCCCCAAGGGCAGCCGCGTGCGCGCCGTCGTGGGCGAGCTCCGTGGCGAGCGCGTCGACGTCATCCTGTGGGATGCCGATCCTGCCGTCTACGTCGCCAGCGCCCTGTCGCCTGCCAAGGTCACCCGCGTCCTCATCGACGAGGAGAAGGCCTACGCCGGCGTCATCGTGCCCGACGACCAGCTGTCCCTTGCCATCGGCAAGGAGGGCCAGAACGCCCGCCTCGCCGCGCGCCTGACCGGCTGGCACATCGACATCAAGTCCGAGACGCTTGCCGCCGACATCCTCAAGAACGTTCCCGTTCACGAGGAGCCCGCCGCCGACCTGATCGGTGACGAGGAGGACGAGGACGTCCGCCGCTGCGAGTACGTGTCCGAGGACGGCATCCAGTGCCGCAACCAGGCCCGTCCCGGCTCCCGTTTCTGCGGTGTCCACGACACCGACGCCTTCGATGATGCGGAGGACCTGATCTAGCGCGCGGTCGCGCCGGGCAGGTCCCGGCGCATCTCCCACGCTCGTTCAGTCTCTAGGCACCCAAGGTGCCAGAAAGGGTAGGTGAAGTCATATGGCAAAAGTCCGTGTGTCCACCCTGGCCAAAGAGTTCGGCATGACCTCCAAGGAACTGATGGGTCATCTCGCCGATATGAAGATTCCCGCTAAGTCCGCTTCCTCCACCTTGGAGGACGCCTATGTCGCCATGGTCCGCAAGCAGCTCGCCTCGGTGATCGAGGCCCGCGCTCAGGAAGTCGAGGCCGCCAAGCAGGCCGAGGAGCAGGCAGCTGCCGCCGAGGAGGCCGCACGCGCCGCCGAGGCCGAGCGCGAGCGCATCGCCGCCGAGAAGGCCCGCGAGGAGGAGCGCCGCCAGTTTGCCGCAGCCCAGGCTGCCGAGGAGGCTGCCCGCGCCGAGGCCGAGGCCAAGAAGAAGGCCGAGCAGGAGCGCCTTGCCCGCGAGAAGGAGGAGGCTGCCCGCGAGGCCCAGCGCCGCGCCGTTCCCGCTTCCGACTCCGGTTCGCGCTTCCGTTCGCTGCTCGACCAGATCGCCGCACAGGAGACCGTGCTCAAGGAGAAGAAGGACGCCGAGGACAAGGCTAAGGCCGAGCGCGCCGCCGAGCGCGGTAACCGTCGTGGCGGCAACAACGACCGCCGCGGTGGCCGTCGTAACGATCGCAACGCCTCCGACAACAACTCCGAGCGCAACGCCTCCGAGAGCCGTCCGCACAGCCATCGCACCAACGCCAGCAACAACGTCGCTGCCGGCATGGACTTCCCCAACCCCGATAAGCAGGGCAAGGGCAAGAAGCGCAAGGGCGGTCACAACAACGAAGAGGACCACTACAGCCGTATGGCTCGCGAGGCCGAGGAGTACAGCCGCGAGAAGGTGCTCGAGGAGGCTCGTGCCGCCGTCGAGGAGGCCTCTCGCGAGTCCACCGGTCGCCGCAAGAAGCGCAAGGAGAAGCGCGAGCGCGAGGCTGCCAAGGCTCAGGAGGAGCGCAAGATAGAGGAAGCGCTGGCCCAGGGCGTGAACCCCGAGGAGCTCGACGCCATCAAGGTTTCCCAGGGCGTTACCGTCCAGGAGCTCGCCGAGGCGCTCGACGTTCCGGCCAACGACATCATCAAGCGCCTGTTCCTGCTGGGTACGCCGCTCACCATGACGCAGTCCATGTCCGACGACCTCGTCGAGCTCGTTGCCGACGACTTGGGTCGTCAGATCAAGATCATCACCCCCGAGGAGGAGAACACCTTCTCGTTCTACGACGATCCCGCCGACCTTAAGCCGCGCGCACCGGTCGTCACCGTCATGGGCCACGTCGACCACGGCAAGACGAGCCTCCTCGACGCCATCCGTCACACCGGCGTTGCTGCCGGCGAGGCGGGCGGCATTACGCAGGCCATCGGTGCTTCGCAGGTCATGATCAACGACCGCAAGATCACCTTCATCGATACCCCGGGTCATGCCACCTTTACGGCTATGCGTGCCCGTGGCGCCAAGGTGACCGACATCGTCATTCTGATCGTGGCTGCCGACGACGGTGTCATGCCCCAGACGGTCGAGTCGATCAACCACGCCAAGGCCGCCGGCGTACCCATCGTTGTCGCCGTCAACAAGATCGATAAGCCCGGCGCCAACCCCGACCGTGTGCGTCAGGAGCTCACCGAGTACGGCGTCATCCCCGAGGAGTGGGGCGGACAGAACATGTTCGTCAACATCTCGGCCAAGCAGAAGATCGGTATCGACGATCTGCTCGAGACCGTGCTGCTCCAGGCAGATGTGCTCGAGCTCAAGGCCAACCCGGACACCTTTGCCTCCGGCAACGTCCTCGAGGCCAAGCTCGACAAGGGCCGCGGCTCGGTCGCTACCGTGCTCGTGACCCGCGGTACCCTGCACGTGGGCGATACGCTTGTCGCCGGCCTCACCTACGGCCGCGTCCGCGCCATGCTCGACCCCAAGGGCCGCGCCGTCACCGAGGCCGGTCCCTCTGACGCCGTCGAGATCCTGGGCCTGCAGTCCGTGCCCAACGCCGGTGACGAGTTCCGCGTGTTCGAGGACGAGCGTGAGGCTCGCGCGCTTGCTGACGAGCGTTCGCTCAAGGCCCGTATCGAGGAGCAGAGCCGCGTCAAGCACGTCACGCTCGAGAACCTCTTCGAGACCATTGCCGACGCCGAGGTCAAGGAGCTTAACCTGATCATCAAGGCCGACGTCCAGGGCTCCATCGAGGCCCTTCAGGACTCGCTCGACAAGATGGACCAGTCCGAGGTGCGCATCAACACGATCCACTCCGCGGTCGGCGCTATCAACGAGACCGACGTCGTCCTGGCCGACGCCTCCAACGCCATCATCATCGGCTTTGGCGTTCGTCCCGACGGTAAGGCCCGCTCCGCTGCCGAGCGCGAGGGTGTCGAGATCCGTTGCTACGACGTTATCTACAAGTGCCTCGAGGAACTCGACGCTGCCCGTATCGGTATGCTCAAGCCCACCGAGGTCGAGGTCTCCACGGGTACCGCGACCGTTCTGGACACCTTCAAGGTGCCCAAAGTCGGTATCGCCGCCGGTGTCCGCGTCGAAGAGGGCGAGATCGCTGCGACCGATTCCGTGCGCCTGGTGCGTGACGGCATCGTGGTCTTCAACGGCAAGATCGCCTCGATGCGCCACTACAAGGACGAGGCCAAGAGCCTCAAGAGCGGCTCCGAGGGCGGCATTGGCCTGGAGAACTTCCAGGACATCAAGCCCGGCGACCAGATCGAGGGTTACCGCATCGACCAGGTTGCCCGTACCGAGTAGGGGGTAGCGTTATGAAGCAAACGCAGGCAACCCGCCGTCTGGGCGAGCAGCTTCGCGAGAAGCTTGGTTATATCCTGCTCTTTGAGGTTTCCGATCCGCGTCTCGACCTGGTTACTTTGACCGCGGTCGAGGTCGCGGTGGACCGTTCGTTCGCGCGCGTGTACGTGTCGTGCGATGCGAGCCGCTACGACGAGGTCATGGAGGCGCTTGCAAGCGCCAAGGGCCGTATTCGCAGCCTGTTGGCTCGCTCGCTCGATTGGCGTGTCACGCCCGAGCTCGATTTTCGCATCGATCGCTCGACCGATGAGGCCGAGCGCATCACGCGTGCGCTGGAAAACGTTCCCGCCACGCTTGCGATCGAAAAGGACGAGGACGGCTATCCGATAGCGGATGCCGCCCAGGAGGCAGCTTTAGATGACTAATTCCGCCGACCTCGCCTCGTGCGAGTCTGCAGATATTCAGCGACGCATCCTCGAGCTCATCGAGGGTGCGTCCTCCATTGCGATTTCGGGACATACTTCTCCCGATGGCGATGCCTTGGGCTCCGTGTTGGGTCTGGGCCTTTCGCTTATGAAGTTTTTCCCTAACAAGGACATTGCCCTGCTGCTGGCAGACGATGACCCGGTTCCGCGTATCTACCGCTTTATGGAGGGTGCCGATCGCCTGGTACCGGCATCTGCGTATACCGGCAATCCGGACCTGTTCATCTCGGTGGACGTGCCGGTCGTCGAGCGTCTCAATAATTCCGCCGAGGTGCTTCGTCGCTCCAAGCATGTGGTGTGCTTCGATCACCATCCGGCGCGCGAGGAGTTTGCCGAGCTCAGCCTGAGGCGCGTCGAAGCTGCAGCCTGCGCCATGATCATCGACCGCTTCTTGGACAATTGCGGCATTGTCGCACGTGATGGCGTTGCGACCTGCCTGCTGTGTGGCTTGGTTACCGATACCGGCCGTTTTCAGTACCAAAACGCCGATGCCGCCGCGTTCCATGCAGCCTCGCGTCTGGTTGCCCACGGTGCCGATCCGGCGCGTGTGGCACTCGAGGTTTACCAGAGCATGCGCGTTGAGTTTTTGCACCTCAAGTCCATCGTTATGGGCCGCATCAAGACGGTGGCCCACGGGCGCGTCGCGTATAGCTACGCGTACCAGAGTGACCTTGAGGCCTGCGGTGTCACCTCGGATGAGTGCGACGGCCTGGTTGACGTGGTGCGCTCGGTGATGGGCGTCGAGGTCTGCCTGTTCCTGAAGGGCATTGAGGGCGATACCAAGGTGCGCGGCAACCTGCGCTCCAAGGGTGACCTCAACGTGTCCGAGATCGCTGCTGCCTTTGGCGGAGGCGGACATCCCGCTGCCGCCGGTTTCTCCAACAACGGAACGATTCTCGAGACGCTCACCGTGGCACTTCCCATGCTGGCCGAACTGGTAGGGGAGGATCCCGCTTCGGTGACCGTCGAGCTTTAACTTTTTGGATGGTACATGGCTCGTCGTACGCCTTCTCAACTGAATATGCTGCTCGCCGTCGATAAGCCGGTGGGCTGCACGTCCCACGACGTGGTTTCGCAATGCCGACGCGCCCTCCATGAGCGGCGTGTCGGCCATGCCGGCACGCTCGACCCCATGGCATCGGGTGTCATGGTGGTGGGTGTGGGCCAGGCCACCCGTCTGCTGGGCATGCTAACCCTCGATACCAAAAGCTATGTCGCCGACATCTCGTTTGGCGCCGAGACAAATACCGATGATGCGGAGGGCGAGGCGGTCCGCACGGTGACTGTTGCCAACGAGCTCCGCGATCCTGCCTATGCCCGTGAGCGCTTGGCCGCCATGCTGGGTCCGCAGATGCAGGTGCCGCCGGCTTTTTCGGCTATCTCGGTCAATGGCGTTCGCGCCTACAAGTCTGCTCGCGAGGGCAATGCGGTGGACTTACCTCCGCGTCCCGTCGAGGTCTATGCCGCCGACCTGATCGCCGTGGGCGGCGAAGGTGATACGTGTGTGTGGACCGTGGCGTTCTCGGTGAGCAAGGGCACCTATATCCGTGCGCTCGCTCGCGACTTGGGCCGCGCCTGCGAGAGCGCCGCGCACATTTCTGCGCTGCGCCGCACGGCCTCCGGTGTTGTTTCCATTGGCGCTTGTCATGCGGTTGAGGAGCTTTCTCCCGAGTCCGCGGCTGGCTTTGCCCTGGATCCCATTGCAGCCCTGGGCGCCACGCGTGTTGATTTGCCGGGCGACCTTGCCGACGACCTGCTCTGCGGCCGACGCATTCCCGTTGAGCGTGCGCTTGCCGATTTCGATACCGCGAAGGCGCCTTTTGCGTTGGTGCTCGATAGGGGACTCAAGGCGCTCGCCCGCATTGAAAGTGGCCGCTTTGTCATGGAACACGTGTTTCCGCAGGCTATCGGCGGTGTTCGATGATGTTGTCCGCTTGCGAGCTCGCGCGTATCTTTTTTGAAGGCGAGTCAGACGAGGCTCGCATCGTCACTGCCGATGCGTTTGATGAGTGCGAGCACTTGGGTGCTGCCTCGATCGCCATTGGCGTGTTCGATGGCGTTCACCGTGGACACCGGGAACTCATCGAAGCGCTTGTCCGTGATGCCCGTGCCCATGGCTGCAAGGCGGTCGTGGTCACTTTCGATCCCGATCCGGACGTTGTGGTGAGTCCTTCGCCCGCTCAAAAATTGATGACGACGGCCGACCGTCTACATGCCTTGGCTCAGACCGGGGTCGATGCAGTGGTGGCCGTTCCCTTTACGCCTGAGGTTGCGGCACTCGACCATGTCGGTTTTCTCACACTGTTGTCACGCGTGGTCGACATTCGTTCGATTCGCGTTGGCAGCGATTTTAGGCTGGGTCGTGGCGGTGCTTCTGGTGTTGCCGAGATGCGCGCCTGGGGTTCCGAGCACGGCGTTGACGTGTATGGTCACGATCTGCTTTGCGAGGGCGGTGAGGCCATTTGCGCCACCCGCATCCGTCATGAGCTGGGACAGGGCCATGTGGAGCTGGCTGCTGAGTTGCTCGGCCGCCCGTATATGCTGCGCGGCGGTGTTATTCGCGGCCGTCACGAGGGCTCTGGCATGGGCTTTCCCACGGCAAACCTGCAGGTTCCCGACGGCATTCAGGTGCCTGCCGATGGCGTGTATGAGGGCCTGGTGCTCGTCGATGACACCGTATGGCCTGCTGCCGTTAACGTCGGCCTGCCGCCGACGTATGCCGACGATGCCGCTTCATCGCATCTCGAGGCTAACTTAATTGGTTATACGGGCGACCTGTACGGCGCTTCCGTTTCGCTGGCGTTTACGCGCTGGCTGCGTCCCTCGCGTGTGTTCGAATCGCTGGATGAGTTGATCTCGACCGTCGAGGGTAATATCGAGGACATTCGTCACAACTTGGGCGAGCAGGGGGTGAGTATCCGTGATTAGCGATGAGGAAAAAGACCAGGTACGCGCTGCGTCCGACTTAGTTGCCATCGTGCAGGAAACGGTTGAGCTCAAGCCCCGCGGCCATGAGTTTTGGGGTTGCTGCCCCTTCCATGGCGAAAAGACGCCTTCTTTCCACATTATCCCCGCTACGCAGGTCTGGCACTGCTTTGGCTGCGGCGAAGGCGGCGACGTCTTCACCTATATCATGAAGCGCGAAAACCTGAGCTTTCCCGAGTCAATCCGCTATTTGGCCGATCGTGCGGGTATTGAGCTGCATGACACCGGAGATCGTCGCGAGCGCGGTACCAAGCGTGCCCGCATCTACGATCTGTGTGCCGAGACCGCCCAGTTCTACCACACCATGCTTATGCGCGGTAAGGACGGCCGTCCACGCGAGTACTTTGCCAGCCGTGGTATGGGTGGCGACGTCTGCCGCCGCTACTGCCTGGGCTTTGCACCGGGCCGCAACGCGCTGGTGTCGCACCTGTCCCAGGCGGGTTTTACCCCGCAGGAGATGATCGACGCCAACGTTGCCGTGAGCCGCGGGCGCGGGCAGCTTGCCGACCGCTTCTACGACCGCGTGATGTTTCCCATCTTTGACGAGCAGGGTCACAACATTGCCTTTGGCGGGCGCATCATGGGTGACGGCCAACCCAAGTACCTCAACACCGCCGAGACGAGCGTGTTCCATAAAAAGCGAAACCTCTATGGCTTTAACTGGGCCAAGGAGTTTATCGTCGCGCAGGATACGGCCATCGTGGTGGAGGGCTATACCGATTGCATCGCCTGCTGGGAGGCGGGGATCAAAAACGTTGTCGCCACGCTGGGCACCGCGCTCACGGAGCATCACGTCAAGACGCTCACCCGCTTTGCCAAGCGTATCGTGTATATGTTCGATGGCGATGCCGCGGGCCAGAAGGCCGCCCGTCGCGCGATTCAATTTATCGAGCAGGATTCGATGGACCTGCGCTGCGTGGTGCTGCCCGACGGCAACGACCCCATGGAGTTCATCACAGCGCATGGTGGACAGGAGCTTCAGGCGCGCATCGACGCTGCCGAGCCGCTCATGGACTTTGTCTACCGTTCGCTGCAGGAGTCGAGTGACATCACCACGCCGGGCGGTCGTGCCAAGGCGCTGGAAGATGCGCTGACGCTTATCTATCCGCTGCGCGATAGCTATATGATCGACACATACTTTATTCAGATTGCCGATCTGCTGGGTTTGGATCTGGAGACGGTTCGCGTGAGTTCGGGTCGCGTGTTTCGCGATGTCGCCAAGCGCGAAGATGCGGAACGACGTCGTGAGCAGAACTATGAGCGCCAGCGGGCACAGGCTGAGCGGTCCGGCGGGACGGGCAGTCGGGCGTCGAGTTCTCGCGATGCCGGTCGTGGTGCTTGGGCATCGGGCGCGACGCCGCCGGTGTCCGCGCCGGTCGAAGAAGAGCCGTACGACTATGTCCCGCTCGATGCCTACGGTGCCGCGCCCGTGGAGGTCGTCGACGACCTGCCGCCGATCGATGTGCCTGATGGTATGGGTGCTGTGCCTGTGACTGATGGTTCGGGCGCTCCGGCTGCGGCGGCGCCGATGGTTCTTACTGATCTTGAGCGCAAGTCCTTGGCAGGGGAGCGCGAGCTGTTGACGATGCTCACGAGCTACCCCGACCTGTTCCGCACGTATGCCGACCGCATCTGCTCTATCGAGTGGGTTGACCCACGTCACGAGTCCATCGCATGGGCCGTTCTGGCAACGCCGCCGGGAACCGATCCTGCAGCCTGCATGGATGCGGCGCGCTCGGTCTGTCCCGAGGCGGCAACGCTTGTGAGTGCCGGGCGCATCTCCGCGACGAGCAAGCACCCCACCGAGACGAACATCGTGTTCATGCTCGATACGCTCGAGCTCTACACCATCAAGCGCCGCATGCGTGCCGCACAGGCCAAGCTGCGCCAAGACCGTTCGCTCGATGATGAGGCCCGTCGCGCGCTGACCGTGCAGGCCGCGCAGGATTCGCAGCGTCAACGCGAGCTGCAAAAGTCTATCGGCGGCGTGGCGGACCCGTTCCGTTTGATCGGTCTGGAGGCCGCAGGCACCGAACAGGCCTAGATGTTGTGGTCAACCAGCGTATTCTCGCCTATATCCAGTCCTCTTTTTGGGTATAGACGTCTATGTGTGTGCTAAAGTATTGAGTCCTGTGGACTATGAAGGGAGAATCTGTGCCAAAAAAGACTGAGAGCACGGGTACTGGGCTGGAATCCTACGTTGCAAAGCTCATGGGCAACGGCTCAAACAGGACTTCGGTAACCGAGGACGAGATTCAGGTCGCCCTGAAGGATATCGATGTTTCTGACGAGCAGCTCACCGCGGTGTATTCCGCGCTGCGCAACAGCGGCATCCAGATTATCTCCGCGAGCGGTAACGACGACGCCCCCATGGACGTCGACGATGACGATAACGATACCGATACCGACGATTTTGATGACGACGATGAGCACGATTCCGGCTCGCTCGACGATCACGAGCTCAAGATGGCCCGTCAGGCCGACGCCGAGATGGGTTCTTCCAAGAGCAAGAAGAAGCGCACCGTGCGCACGTCCCGTTCACGCTCCCGCGTGCGTGGCATCGATGCCTCCACGGTGATGCTGACCGGCGATCCGGTTCGTATGTACCTCAAAGAGATCGGCAAGGTCGACCTGCTGACCGCCTCCGAAGAGGTCGATCTGGCCATGAAGATCGAGGCCGGTCTCGAGGCCACCGAGAAACTCGAGGCCGCCGATGCCGGTGAGCTCGAGCTCACGCGTGCCGAGATGCGTCGTCTTACGCGCATTGAGAACGTCGGCCTCGAAGCCAAGCAGGCACTCATCAGCGCAAACCTGCGTCTGGTCGTCTCCATCGCCAAGCGCTATGTCGGCCGCGGCATGCTGTTCCTTGACCTGATCCAGGAGGGTAACCTCGGTCTGATTCGCGCCGTTGAGAAGTTCGACTACCAGAAGGGCTTCAAGTTCTCCACGTACGCCACGTGGTGGATCCGTCAGGCCATTACGCGCGCTATCGCCGACCAGGCCCGTACCATCCGTATTCCCGTGCATATGGTCGAGACTATCAACAAGCTCGTCCGCGTGCAGCGCCAGCTCCTTCAGGACCTGGGTCGCGACCCGACCCCCGAGGAGATCGGTGCCGAGATGGACATGAGCGCCGACCGCGTCCGCGAGATCCAGAAGATCTCGCAGGAGCCCGTGTCGCTTGAGACCCCCATCGGCGAGGAAGAGGATTCCCAGCTGGGCGACTTTATCGAGGACTCCCAGGCTATCGTTCCGCCCGATGCCGCCAGCTTCTCCATGCTGCAGGAGCAACTCACTCAGGTGCTCGACTCGCTTGCCGATCGTGAGCGCAAGGTTATCGAGCTGCGCTTTGGCCTTGTCGACGGGCATCCCCGCACGCTCGAGGAAGTCGGCCGCGAGTTTGGCGTCACGCGCGAGCGTATCCGCCAGATCGAGTCCAAGACCTTGGCCAAGCTCCGCCACCCGAGCCGCAGCAGCAAGCTGAAGGACTACATCGAGTCATAACCTCGCAAGCAAGAAGCGCCCTCAAGCACATCCGCTTGGGGGCGCTTCCATGTGGTCATTGGGGACGTCCCCAATGACTAGGTCGGAAAAATTCTTAAAAAAGTTCTTGCCCTGAGCTGATTCGTCCGTATAATAAACTTCGTTGCTTGAGAGCACGCACCTATTCCTCGGTAGCTCAATGGTAGAGCACGCGGCTGTTAACCGCGCTGTTGTAGGTTCGAGTCCTACCCGGGGAGCCAGGTTGTAAAACCCGTCGCTTATGCGGCGGGTTTTTTCATGCCGCGACCACTTGACTCGGACGTTGCCATATCAACATTTCGTGTCGAGGATGTAATCCCGCGACCCATCACCTCAACATGGCGCGGTCGTTGTAGAATATTGCAATGATTGCTCCCACGACATGGTGCCGTGAGCACCAGATAAGGAGATTCTTGTGTCTGAGACCATCAACGGCAGCCTGAGCGTCTCGAACGACGTTATTGCCGATATTGCCGGTTATGCCGCGATGACGTGCTATGGCGTCGTCGGTATGGCTGAGCAGCTCCAGGGCGCCGAGAGCGTGCGCCTGCTTGCCGGTCAGCGCCTCCGCAAGGGCGTGCTTGTCTCCGCCGACGAGAACGGCCTTACGGTCGATCTTCACGTCGTGCTCGAGAACGGCGTCAACATGAAGTCCGTCTGCCACAATCTTTCGAGCTCCGTTGCCTTCACCCTGCAGGAGATCGCCCAGATCGATCCCGCCAGCCTTAAGATCGGCATTCACATCGACGCGCTCAAGAGCCGTCTGAACTAGCATCCGAAAACGGAGATTCAAATACCCATGATTGCAAAGACCATTCGCACCTGTTTTCCGATCGCTGCGGCTGCTGTTTCCGACAAGGCCGAGGAGATCAACAAGCTCAATGTCTTCCCCGTACCCGACGGCGACACCGGTACCAACATGTCGCTCACGCTCGCCTCGGTGACCAAGGAGCTTTCCGCCCTTCCCGCCGATGCCGATATGGAGGCCATCGCCGGCGCCATCACCCACGGCTCCCTGATGGGTGCCCGCGGCAACTCCGGCGTCATCACCTCGCAGATCCTGCGCGGTGTGGCCGAGGGTCTCGTTTCTGCCGATGAGCCCATTACGTCCGCCAACATCGCCTATGCGTTCCGCCGAGCCGTCAAGGTCGCCTTCCAGGCCGTCCGCAAGCCCATCGAGGGCACGATCCTCACGGTGCTGCGCGATGTCTCGACCAAGGCCGACGAGTGCGAGAAGAAGAAGTTCTCGGCCGAGGACGCGCTCGACGCTATCGTCGTCGAGGCATATCAGTCTGTCGCTCGCACGCCCGACCTTCTGCCCGTTCTGAAGGAGAACGGCGTGGTCGACTCCGGCGCCTTTGGCTTTGCCATCTTCCTGGAGAACTTTGTGGCTGCAGCACTTGGTCGCAGCACCGTTGTCGAGGATTTCTCCGCTACGTTCGATTCCGCTGGCTCTGCACGCGATGCCGCTCTTGGCCGCGTTGAGATCGAGGCCAACGACGATTGGGAGGGCTCGGAGTTCCGCTACTGCAACGAGTTCCTCTTTAAGGCCGACGCCCCGTTTGACGAGGATGAGTGCCTTAAGTTCCTGGGTTCCATGGGCGACTGTGAGCTACTCGTGGGCGCCTACCCCGATTACAAGATCCACGTGCACTCCAACACCCCCAACCTGGTGCTCGAGCACATGCTTCAGCTTGGTCAGATCTACGAGGTCTTTATCCACAACATGGAGATGGAGGCCCACGACCGTACCGCCAAGATTCATGAGGACCAGGAAAAGGCCGCCGAGCCCGCCAAGGCGCTGGGCTTTGTCGCCGTTGCCGCTGGGTCCGGCGAGGCAGACATCCTCAAGTCCCTCGGCGTCGACGTGATCGTGTCGGGTGGTCAGACCATGAACCCCTCGACTGCAGACCTGCTGGGCGCTGTTGACCAGGTCAACGCGACCTCGGTCATCATCCTGCCCAACAACGGCAACATCCGCATGGCCGCTGAGGCCGCTGCCTCAGCCTGCACCGACAAGAAGGTCGCCGTCGTTCCCACCAAGACCGTTCCGCAGGCCTTCTCCGCGCTGTTCGCGGTCCTGCCCGATTCCGAGCTCGAGGATGCCGTCGCCGCTATGGTCGACGCCATCAGCGAGGTCCGCGATGGCGAGGTCACCCGCGCCGTGCGCGACTCCAGCGCCTCCGACGGTTCGCCAATTCACTCCGGTGACGTCATGGGCATCATTGCCGGCTCCATCGATGTGGTCGGCTCCGACGTGAAGCAGGTCACGCTCGATTGCATCAACCGCATGCAGGAGGAAGAGGAGGGCGACGCGCTGACGATTCTGGCCGGCGAGGAGCTGTCCGATGAAGCCTTCCAGGAGATCGTCGACGCTATCGAGGAGGCTCAGCCCGACCTGGAGATCGACGCCCATCGTGGCGAGCAGCCGCTCTATCCCGTGATCTTCTCGATCGAGTAGGCATCTGCCCATGTCCGAGCTCTGCTCCGTGCCGCGCGTCTCGGATCGCTTTGCCCAGAGCAATGCGCTCGACGAGGATATCGCGCGACTCAAATATGTTTCGGGTAAACGTGAGGAGGCCCTTCGCCGTCTGGGAATTCGGACGGTGGGGGACCTCCTTCTCCATATCCCTCATCGATACCTGGACTTTACGCGCTCCTGGTCCATCGAGATGGCGCCCATCGGTACCGTGTGTACCATCATCGCCACGGTCGATCGTATCGTCCAAAAGCAGCCGCGTCCGCGCATGCAGGTGACCGAGGTCTCACTCGTTGACGAGACGGGCGTGCTGCAGGTCGCCTTTTTCCGCCAGCCCTGGATTGCCCAGCAGCTTAAGCAGGGCGACCGCCTGGCCGTAATGGGTAAGGTCGAGTTTGCCTACGGCTTTAAGCAGATGGCCTCGCCGCACTTTGAAAAGCTTGAGGAAGGGCGCGCCGCGGGCACTATCCTGCCGGTCCATTACGTGAGTGACGGCGTGAGTCAGGCATGGATGCGCCGTATCGTAAGTGGCGCGCTCGAGGTCGTCGGCAATCCCTTCGACCCGATTCCCGCACGCTTACGCGTCAAGCGCCGCCTGATGAGCAATGCCCGTGCGCTTCGATCGATCCATTTTCCCTCGAGCATGGCTGAGCGCGATATCGCGCGCGCACGGCTTGCCTACGAGGAGTGCCTCTACCTGCAGCTGGCGCTGCGCCTGCGCAACGACGGTGTCTTGGTCGAAGTCGCTCCCTACGCCCACGCCGCGGGCGAGCACCTGGCCGCGCTCAAGCAGGCCCTGCCGTTTTCGCTGAGCGACGAGCAGGAGGCCGCGTTCCAAGACATCCTGCGCGATATGTGCGATGGCGGGCGCGTGATGAACCGCCTGCTGCTGGGCGATGTCGGTACCGGTAAGACCGCCGTTGCCGCCTGCGCGCTGGCTGTGGCTGCCGATAGCGGCACACAGGCCTGCGTTATGGCGCCCACGGGCGTGCTGGCGCGTCAATATGCCGATAAGACCGGCCCTCTGCTCTCGCAGGCCGGCATGTCTTGGGCGCTTCTGACGGGTGCCACGCCGGCCGCAGAGCGCGAGCGCATCCATGCACAGCTGGAATCGGGAGAGCTCGACGTCCTCTTTGGAACCCACGCGGTCCTTTCGGATAACGTGGCGTTTAAGTATCTGTCGCTCGTAGTCATCGATGAGCAGCACCGGTTTGGCGTCGGCCAACGCAATGCCTTGCGCGCGAAGGGCCCCGGTGCCGATCTGCTCGTTATGACGGCAACGCCCATCCCGCGTACGCTGGCGCTTTCGGTCTACGGCGATCTGGACACGAGTATCATCCGCCATCGGCCCGTCCCTGGCGCTGGCGTGACGACACGCGTGCTTACCGAGTCGAGTCGCGACCTTGCCTATGGCGCCATCCGCGAGGCGCATGAAAAGGGTCAGCAGGCCTACGTGATTTGCCCGCTCGTGGAGCCGAGTGACTCGGCCGATGATCTGGAGGACGTGCCCGGTATCGCCCGCGACGACGAGGGCCGCGTGACGGTCCCCGTGCCCCTGCACGATACGGCGACCGAGCTCGATCGCCTGCGTCTGGCGTTGCCGGGTCTTGCCATCGAGCGCCTTCACGGCCGCATGCCAGCGGGGGAGAAGGACCAGGTTATCGATGCCTTTAAGCGTGGCGAGATTGACGTGCTCGTCTCGACTACGGTGGTCGAGGTGGGCGTCGACGTGCCTAACGCCACCGTCATGGTCATCGAGAACGGGGAGCGCTTTGGTTTGGCTGCTCTGCACCAGCTGCGCGGTCGCGTGGGCCGTGGCAGTGTGTCGGGCACGTGCCTGGTCATGACGCACTCCAAGGGCAACGGCGGCGCTTCGGCAGCACAAGATCGCCTGCAATCGCTCGAAAAAACCTCGGATGGCTTTACGCTCGCCCAGATGGACCTGCGTCTGCGCCACGAGGGCGAAATCCTGGGGTACCGCCAGCATGGCGGAGTGACCCTGCGCTTTGTCGACCTGGATGCCGACGAGGAGCTGATCGAGTGGGCCCATTTGGACGCGGTCGAGCTCTTGCGGTATGCTTGCAACCTTGACTCCGTGGCGACGCGCCCCCTGCGCGATGCGGTCGCCATGCGATATCGACACATTTTTAAGGAGGTCAGCGGAGGATGAGAATCATCGGCGGCGAATGGCGCGGTCGTAAGATCGAGGAGCCCCGTGGTCGCGATGTCACCCGCCCCACGACCGATCGCGTGCGCGAGGCATGCGCATCTATGGTCATGTCGGCATTCGACTTCGATCTGGACGAGGTCCGCGTGCTGGACGCCTTTGGCGGCTCCGGTGCCTTAGGGTTAGAGATGCTCTCACGTGGTGCCCGCTTGCTCACGACGTTCGAGATCGATCGGAATGCCGCGCGGCTCATTACCAAGAATATCGAGTCGCTCTGCCGTGACCGTGCGCGTTGGCGCGTGATAACGGGCGACATGCTGGCGAGTGCCTCGCGCGGTCGTGTGCCGGGCGGCCCCTTTGATCTGGTCCTGCTCGACCCGCCCTATGCTTTTGGTGCCGAGCCGGTCGAGGAGCTGCTGCAGAAGCTGGCTCAGCAGGGTCTGCTTGCACCTGGCGCTTATGCCCTGTTTGAGCATGCCGCCGCCGATGCGGGCGCGCATCCGGCAGGCTTTGAGATCGTGCGCGAGAAGCGCTACGGCATTACCTCGGTCGACCTGCTTCGTTGGGTCGGCGATAACGATGGTGAGGAAGATTGCACCGGCACCGATGCTCACAACAACGATGCCATGACGGTTCAGGAGAACGCCCATGAATGACACCATCAACCGCGTGATCGTCCCGGGCACCTTCGATCCCATCACGTTTGGCCATATCGATGTGATCCGCCGCGCCCGTCGCATCTTTCCCAGCGTGATCGTCGCTGTTGCCGAGTCGCAGGGTAAAAACGGCGTGGGCACCACGTTTATGCTCGATGAGCGCGTGGCGCTGGCTCGCGAGGCGCTCGGTGATATCGACGGCGTCGAGGTCCTGCCCTTTACCGGCCTCTTGGTCGACTTCGCTCGCGAGCAGGGGGCGGGGGCCGTTGTCAAGGGCCTGCGCGCCATGACCGACTTTGAGTACGAGCTGCAGCAGGCAGACCTCAACTATCGCTTGGATAACGAGCTGGAGTCCATCTTTGTCATGAGTGCGCCGCAGTACGGCTATATCTCGAGTTCGGTCGTTCGCCAGATCGCCTCGCTCGGCAGCGATGTATCGACGTTTGTCCCGCCCAACGTGGTCGAAGCGCTCAGACACCGCTTTTCGTGACGTTTTTTATTGCCTGGTGGCATGTGGTAAACTAGCACGATGATATGTTACCTATGAAAGGAGACCGGATGCCGGGCGAGAATTTTCCTGGCGATAGGATCGTCAGCTTGGTCGATGAGCTCGAAGGGCTGATCGAGGAAGCCAAGCCGCCTTTCGGCAAGAACGCTCAGTTCAAGGTCATCGACGCCGACGTGTTCTTCAACATCCTCGACGAGATCCGCATGAGCTATCCCGAGGAGTGGCAGAAGTCCCGCCGTATCCTTAAGGAGCGCGAGGAGCTTATGGCTTCCGCCGCCGCTCAGGCCGATTCCATCATCGCCGACGCTCAGCAGCAGGCCCTCACCATTGCCGGTGAGCAGGAGATCGTCCGCTTGGCACAACAGCAGGCCGATGACATCCGCGATCGTGCCCAGCAGTACGAGCGCGAGACGCGTTATGCTGCCGAGGACTACGCAGAGCAGGTCTTTACGCACCTGGAGGAGAACCTCAAGAGCCTGACCGGCACCGTTACCCGTTGCCGTCAGCAGCTCAACGAGGGTGCCGCCCAACAGAATGGTCAGTGGTAATGGCTGAGTTCCCGAGCGTTACCGTCGATCTTTCCGAGCAGCTCGAGTTTCCTGGTGATTCGTATCCGCTGACCGGCAAGGTCGATGTCGCCACCTACACGGTGGGCGAGAAGGAGTACCAGCTGCAGGACGGCATCGACTACGACGTTGTCTTTACCAATGCCGGTACCGGTGTCTTGCTTACCGGCATGGTCCGCGCGCATGCCACCGGCGAGTGCGATCGTTGCCTGGAGCCCGCCTCGTTTGATATCGCCGGCGAGATCGAGGAGTTCTACCTCTTCGAGGAGCCCGAGGATCCCGAGGCTTACGAGGACGGCTACGAGCTCCTGGGTGAGGACCGCATCGTGGATCTGGGTGAGCCCATCAACGACGCGGTCGTTATGGACACGCCGTTTGTCGTTCTGTGCAAGCCCGATTGCCGCGGTCTGTGCCCCACTTGCGGTTGCAATCTCAATGTCGAGCAATGCGATTGCGCCGCCCAGGCAGAGGCAGAATGGGCCGCTGCCACGGAAAATCCATTTGCAGCATTGAAGAATCTCAAGCTCGATGAGTAAAACTGTGGTAGTATCGCTACTTGCGCGTAATCGCCACACTGGATAGTTCATAAGGAAGGTCACTATGCCCGTACCTAAACAAAAGCAGGGTCGTATCCGCACTCACACCCGTCGTTCCGCCAACATGAAGATCTCGGCTGCGGCTCAGTCCACGTGCCCCCGTTGCGGCGCTGTCAAGCTTCCGCACCACGTGTGCCCCAGCTGCGGTTTCTACAAGGACCGCGAGGTTATCGTTACCGAGTAAGGGTATACTCTGGATGCGATGCCGTTCCAAATGGAACCACAATGGCCGGCTCAATGAGTCGGCCATTTTTGTATAAGGAGCATGTATATGAGTAACGTTCGCGTTTGTGTAGACGTTGTGGGCGGAGACGAGAAACCTCAGGTTGTTCTCGATGGTATCGAGGCTGCACTTGCCGCTGATCCCGATATCGAGGTCTTGGCAGCTGGCCCCGCCGAAATCGTCAATCCCTTTGCTGCTTCCCATGCACGTGTTGAGGCCCTTGAGGCACCCGACGTTATCGCCATGGATGACGATCCTATTCGCGCCGTGATGACCAAGCGCAAGTCCTCGATCGTGCTTGCCTGCCGCGCCATCAAGAAGGGAAATGCGGACGCGTTCTTCTCCGCCGGCTCGACCGGTGCAATGACAGCTGCCGCGACCGCCTACGTCACACCGTTTAGGTATCAAGCCGAAGGCAAGAAGCAGCCGGTGCGCCCCTGTCTGACCAATGCGCTGCCCAATCGCGCCGGCGGTCTGACGGTGCTGTGCGATATGGGCGCCAACCCCGATGTCGAGGTCGACGACATGGTGCGTTTTGCCCAGATGGGTAGCGCCTATGCGCGCGTCGTCCTGGGCATCGAGCATCCCCGCGTGGGCCTGCTTGCCAATGGCACCGAGGACGAGAAGGGCTCCAACTTTACCAAGGCGTGCTTCCCGGCCATGAGGGCTGCCGTCCCCGGTTTTGTGGGCAACTGCGAGGGTACGGACCTCACCTCCGGCAACTTCGATGTCGTTGTTGCCGATGGTATGTCGGGCAACATCGCGCTCAAGGCTACCGAGGGCGCCGCTAAGTTTTTGCTGCAGGAGCTCAAAGGCGCCTTTATGTCCTCGCTTGGCACCAAGATTGCCGCGCTGCTCATTAAAAAGCAGATGCGCGAGATCAAGGCCAAGCTTTCGGGCGATGCCAAGGGCGGCGCGATTCTGCTGGGCCTGCGTGGCGTGGTCCTGATCGGCCACGGTGCCACCTCGGTCGAGGCCGTCAAAAACGGCACGCTCGCTGCGGCCGAGGCCGTGCGTGCGGGGCTTGTGGAAGACGTTGCCAACTCTATGGACGGTATCGTTTTGTAAGAGCGAGTTAGAGCGCTGTTATGTGCCTCGCGGCCCTCGTCGTGGGGTAGAATCAAAACCGTGTTTGACGCCGCCCGCGCGGTGCCAATCTTTTGGTATTCATGCACTATGAGAGGAAGCGCTATGGACCGCTCCGAAATCTTCGACAAGATCGCCGAGGTCGCCGCCGACGTTCTGGGCGTCGATGTTGCCGAAATTAGCGATGAGACCACGTTTGACGATCTCGATGCCAACTCGCTCGAGCGCCTGCAGCTGGTAACGGCCATCGAGGATGAGTTCAACCTCGAGATCGATGACGAGACCCTGCTCTCGCTCAACTCTGTCGCCGACGCCGTCGACGCTATCGAAGCTGCCAAGGAGGCCTAAGTCTTGGCTTTGTCTGAACGACTTTCGCGCGCCCAGGAAATCCTGGGCCATGAGTTCAATAACAAGGTGCTGCTGCGCGCGGCGCTCACGCATCCCTCTGCCGTGGAGGGCCAGCCGGTCTCGGCAAGCTACGAGCGCCTGGAGTTTTTGGGCGATTCCATTTTGGGTGCCGTCGTCGCCCGTTCGCTCTTTGAGTCCTATCCCGAGTTTGACGAGGGTAAGCTCACGCGCCTCAAGGTGTCGCTTGTCTCGGGTGCCACGCTGTCCGAGGTGTCCCACGAGCTGGGCATCGACGATATCATCATCTTTGGCGCCTCCGAGACCGGTACCGGTGCGCGCGGCCTGCATTCGGCGCTCGAGAACGTCTATGAGTCGCTTGTGGGCGCGCTGTATCTGGACGCCGGCTGGGATGCCGCGGCGGAGTTCATTCACCGTACGCTCAAGCCGCATTTGGCTTCCGAGCGTGCCGAACACCCCGCAAACCCCAAGTCGTTTTTGCAGGAGTGCGTGCAGGCCGACGGCCACGAGCCCCCGGCGTACAAGCTGGTGGGTTCCGAGGGCCCGGCGCATGCGCCCACCTTTACCGCCGTGGTGCTGATCGATGGCATTCGACAGGGTCGCGGCTCCGGTTCCTCAAAGAAGGAAGCCGAGGGAGCCGCCGCACTCGAGGCGCTCGACCGCATGGGTTACACCACCAACGGCGTGATTCTCAACAAGAAGCACGTATAAGCGAGGAACCGTGTATCTCAAGTCCCTCACGCTCAAAGGGTTCAAGTCGTTTGCCGACCGCGCCCACATGTCGTTTGAACCGGGCCTGACGGTCATCGTTGGCCCCAACGGCTCGGGAAAATCGAATATCTCCGATTCGATCCTGTGGGTCCTGGGCGAGCAGAGCGCCAAGCAGCTGCGCGGCCAGGCCATGGAGGACGTCATCTTCTCGGGCTCGTCGGCGCGCAAACCGGTGGGCGTGGCCGAGGTCACGCTGGTGCTCGACAACTCCGATCATATGCTGCCCGTCGACTTTGACGAGGTTGCCATCACCCGCCGTATGTATCGCTCGGGCGAGAGCGAGTACCTCATCAACTCGAGCCCGTGCCGCCTGATGGACATTCAGGACATCCTGCACGATTCGGGCCTGGGCAAGGATACACATTCCATCATCAGCCAGGGTAAGCTCGATGCCATTTTGCAGAGCCGTCCCGAGGAGCGCCGTGCCCTCATCGAGGAGGCCGCTGGCATCTCCAAGCACAAGCGCCGCAAGGAGCGGGCGCTCAAAAAGATTAAGTCGATGGACGAGCACTTGACCCGTGCCCGCGACATCAACAAGGAAATCGCCCGTCAGCTGCGCCCGCTGGAGCGTCAGGTCGATCGCGCGCGCAAGTACAAGGAGCTGTCCTCGCGCGCGAACGAGCTTACGCAGATGCTGGCCGTCGACGAGTTGCGTTCGCTGCAGTCGCAGTGGAACGATCTGGAGAGCCGTTCAAAGGAAGGTTCCGCCGAGCTGGAGCTGGCGCAGTACCGCCTGGGTGAGAAAGAGCGCGAGCTCGAGAAGCTTCAGGTCATGCTCGAGGAAAAGGGCCTGTTTGTGGGCGACCTGGGCGAGCAGCGCCGTCATATGCAAGACGTGGTCGGTCGCATTAACTCCGACATGCGCCTGCTCGAGGAAAAAGGCCACAACATGGTGTCGCGCCTGTCCGACATGCGCGGGCAGATCTCGGGCTCCGAGCATCAGCGCCGTCGCGTGGTCGAGGAGCTTGAGGACGCCCGCGCCCAGCTCGAGGAAGTGACCGGCGCGCATATGCAGGCCCAGGAGGACGTTGACGCCGCCGGTCCTGCCGCCGCCGAGCTTCACGAGCGTCGCGTGGCGCTCGATGCCCAAATTTCGCAGTTGACGCGCGAACAGCGCGATGTGCAGCGTCGGGCCGATAACGCGGCGCTCGAACTCGCCAAGGTAAAGGACTCGCTTTCCAACGCCGAGGTCGAGGACAACATGTATGCCTCGCGCCTGGAGCAGATCGACGAGCAGCTCGAGGAGGTCACGGCTTCGCTCGAGAGCCGCCGCGACCGTGCTGAGGAGCTTGAGGCCGCTCTTGAGGCGGCCCGTCAGGCCCAGACCGATGCACGCGAGGCCGCCGAGGTCGCTCGTGTGGCCCTGAAGGACCTGCGTGCCCGCGAGAGCGAGGCGCGCAACAAACTGTCCGAGGTGCGCTCGGAGCTTGCCAGCCAAAAGAAGCTCGATGCCCGCATGGCAGACAGCTCGCCGCTGGTGAGCCGTCTGGTGGGTGCGCTGGGCGACGATGTTGCGGGCCGTCTAGGTGACGTGCTCGAGGCTCCGCGCGAGCTCGAGGGCCTGGTCGAGCAGCTGCTCGCCGGTGATATCGATGCCCTGCTGTTCGATGATGCCGCCGCACTGGAGCGGGCCGGTCGCGCCGCTCTGGACCAGAAGAAGGCCTCGGGCGAGGCGTTGCTGGTGACGCGCGGCGTGAGTGGTTGTGCCGCCGCCGAGGGTGCCGCCGGTACCCGCCTGGTCGATCGCCTGTCCGTTCGCGCGGGCTATGGTCCGGTCGTCGAGGCGTTGCTCGGCGGCTATTACGTGGTCGACGACTTGGCTTCCGCGCTGGCAGCGCCGGTCGTGGACGGCGTGACCTATGTGACTCCCGATGGCGCGCGCGTTGCCTGCGGTGGTCTGGTGCGCGTGGGCCTCGATGCCGGCGAGGCTTCGGGTGCCTTGGAGCGCAAGCGTCGCATCCGCGAGCTGGAAGGCCTGGAGCCCGACTTGGCCGCCGTGTTTGAGCACGCTTCGGATCAGGTCGTCGAGGCCAATGCGGCCGTCGAGGAGGCCCGTGCCGCCGAGGGCGATGCTGCCGGCGAGATCGCCCGCCTTGAGGGCGAGCGCCGCTCCCTGCTGTCCGAGATTGGCCGTCTGGAGCAGAGCGCCAACAACGCCGAGGTCGAGCGCGTGCGCATCTCCAAGCGCCGCGAGCAGGCCGCCGAGGCCGTTCGCGCTGCGCGCCCGCGCGTTGACGAACTCACCCGTTCGCGTGACGAGGCGCGTGCACAGGCAAGCGACCTGGGTCTCCAGATTGCCGAGGCCAACGATGAGCTCGATCGCGTTCGCCGTGACGATTCCGAGGCCGCCGGTAAGCTCGCCGATGCCAAGGTGCGCCTGGCCCAGACGAGCGAGCGCCTGCGTTCGCTGAAGGGCCGCGTGCCCGACCTTGAGCATCGTCTTGAGGGCATCGACCGTCGTATCCGCGGAACACGCCAGGCTTCGCGCTCGCTCGAGCTGCTGCGCCTGCGCGTCGACCCCATGCACGAACGCTATTCTGCCCTGTTGGAACGCGCATCGGATTGGGCAGCGCGCCTGCGTGACCAGGCCTCTCTGGAAGAGGCGGACTCCGCTTCGCTCAAGAAGACCATCGAGGATGCCAAGGCCGGGGTCTCCCGTGCCAAGGAGCGGGTTGATGCCGCCACGGCGATGCAAAACGAGTTCAAGGTCGCACGCGGCAAGCTTGAGGTGCAGGTAGAGGCCGCCATTAAGGCCATTACCGCCGATGGCACCACGGTGCTCGAGGAAGCGCTCATGCTTCCTGCTCCCACCGACCGCGACGCCGCCGAGCGGGAGCTCAACCAGCTCGTGCGCCAGATCAACAATCTGGGCCCCGTGAACCAGGTTGCCATGGAGGAGTACGAGCAGCTCAAGCGCCGCGCCGACTACATCGAGGACCAGCTGGCCGATCTGGAGAGCGCGCGCAAGGCGCTCACCAAGATCACAGTGGCCATTGATCGCAAGATGCGCAAGGCGTTTCTGGTGACGTTTGAGAAGGTCGACGCGAACTTCCGCGAGATCTTCGCCATGCTGTTCCCGGGTGGCCAGGCTCATCTTGAGATGACCGATCCCGAGCATCCTGCCGAGACGGGCATTGAGGTTGTGGCGCAGCCGCGCGGCAAGCGCATTACTAAGATGATGCTCATGTCGGGTGGCGAGAAGAGTCTGACGGCGCTCGCCCTGCTCTTTGCCGTGTACCGCACGCGCACGGTGCCGTTCTATGTGCTTGACGAGGTCGAGGCGGCGCTTGATGACGCCAACCTGTCCAAGCTCATCGGAGCCCTCGATGTGCTGCGTTCCGATACACAGCTCTTGGTCATTTCGCATCAGCGCCGTACTATGGAGGACGCTGACGTTCTCTATGGCGTCTCGATGCAAGCCGACGGCGTCAGCCGCGTCGTCTCGCAAAAACTCGATCGCGAAACCGGAAAGGTCGTGAATGCATAATGGGATTCTTTGACGCTCTCTCGCGCGGACTTGAGCGCAGCCGCGAGGCCCTCAACGAGGTCTTCTACTTTGGCGGCGAGGTCGACGAGGACTTTTGGGAGGACCTTGAGGACACCCTCGTTATGGGTGACATGGGTGCCGAGGTCGCTATTCAGGTCTCCGATGACCTGCGCGATGCCGCAGCCAAGAAGAACCTCAAGACCGCACCGCAGCTTCGTCGCGCTCTGGCCGAGCAGCTTGAGCAGCACTTTGTGCCCATCGAGCGCGATCCGTTCTCCGATACGCCGAGCTGCGTGCTGTTTGTGGGCATCAACGGTGCCGGCAAGACCACGACGGTCGGCAAGATTGCGAGCGCCATGGCTTCCCGCGGCAAGAATGTCGTGATCGGTTCGGCCGATACCTTCCGCGCCGCCGCCATCGAGCAGCTCGATGTGTGGGGTCAGCGCGCCGGTGTTCCCGTCATCAAGCGCGACCGCGGCTCCGACCCGGCGAGCGTTTGTTACGACGTGCTCGACGAGGCCGACAGGCGCGGCAGCGACCTGGTGCTTATCGACACCGCCGGTCGTCTGCATACGAGCCCCGAGCTCATGCGCGAGCTCGCCAAGGTGGTCAACGTGACGCGTAAGCGCGCCGCCAATATGGCCGCCGGCCCCATGCCGGTTTCGGTCGTGCTTGTGATCGATGCCGCCACTGGTCAGAACGGTCTGAACCAGGCGCTCGAGTTTAACGAGGCGCTGGGCCTGGACGGTATTATCATGACTAAGCTCGACGGCACGGCTAAGGGCGGTATCGCCATGGCCGTGGCCGAGAAGCTCAAGCTCCCGATCCTGCGCATCGGCGTGGGCGAGCAGGTCGATGACCTGCAGGAGTTTAACGCCAAAGATTTCTGCCGCGCCCTGGTGGGCGAGTCCAATTAAGGAGTGACTAGTGTTTGATTCTCTGAGCGATCGCCTCAACGACACATTTGACCGCCTGCGCGGCAAGGGTAAGCTGACCGAGGCCGATATCACCTCGGCCATGCGCGACATTCGCATGGCGCTGCTCGAGGCCGACGTTAACTTTAAGGTCGTTAAGGAGTTCGTTGCTAAGACCAAGGAGCGCTGCATGACCGCCGAGGTCATGGAGTCGCTGTCGCCGGCGCAAAACGTCGTCAAGATTGTGCTCGACGAGCTCACCGAGATGCTCGGCTCCACCGAGAGCAAGCTCGTTTTTAGTAACCGCATTCCTAATGTCATCATGCTCGTGGGCCTGCAGGGCTCCGGTAAGACCACGGCTGCCGTAAAGCTTGCCTACCTGCTCAAGAAGCAGGGCCGCTCGCCGCTGCTCGCCGCGTGCGACGTCTACCGTCCCGCTGCTGCCGATCAGCTTGCCACGCTCGGTGGCGAGATCGGCGTGCCGGTCTTCCGCGGCGACGGTGCGCACCCGGTCGACATCGCCAAGGGCGCCATCCAGGAGGCCGTCGACCACCTTCGTGACGTGGTGATCGTCGATACCGCCGGTCGTCTTCAGATCGACGAGCAGATGATGCAGGAGGCCGTCGACATCAAGAAGGCCGTCAAGCCCGACCAGGTGCTGATGGTCGTCGACGCCATGACCGGCCAGGATATCGTCAACGTGGTCTCGACGTTTGCCGAGCGCACCGACTTTGATGGTGTGATTATCTCCAAGCTCGACGGTGACGCCCGTGGCGGTGGCGCGCTTTCGGTGCGTCAGGTGACCGGCAAGCCCATCAAGTTTGTGAGCATGGGCGAGAAACCCGATTCGCTTGAGCCGTTCTATCCCGATCGCATGGCCAAGCGAATCTTGGGCATGGGCGACGTTGTCGGCATCATCGAGAAGGCCCAGGAGGCCGCCGATGCCGAACAGCTTGAGGCTGCCGAGCGCATGCTGCGCGAGGGCTTTACCATGAATGACATGCTCGACCAGATGAAAGCCGTCAAAAAGATGGGCGGCATGAAGGGTATCCTGGGCATGCTCCCCGGTGGCCAGCGCGCGCTCAACCAGATGGGCGGTAACCTGGACGAGGGCATCTTCGACAAGAACGAGGCCATCATCATGTCGATGACCAAGGAGGAGCGTCTGCGTCCCTCCATCATCAACGGCCAGCGTCGCGCGCGTATCGCCAAGGGCGCCGGTGTGACCCCCACCGAGGTCAATAGCCTTATGAAGCAGTGGGGCGAGATGAACAAGATGATGGGCCGCATGCGCACGATGGCCAATCAGGCACAGGCCGGCGGCAAGAAGGGCAAAAAGGGCAAGAAGGGCAAGAAGATGCGCATGCCCAATATCCCTGGGCTGGACGCTATGGGTCTGGGCGGCATGGGCGGCCTGGGTACGGGCGGTCCCAAGTCCGATATGGAGCTGCTGCGCCAGATGGAAGCGCAGATGCGCAATAAGAAATAGGGCTGTAATTCCAGCTTGATATGGCAAAGGCCACTCGGAAGTTACCGGGTGGCCTTTGTTGTTGGCTTTGATAGTTGGGCTGCGTTCAGCGTCGCGCCTCGAGCTCGCGGTGCCGTGCCGTTAGTGGCAGCCGCAGCCCTCGTGGCCCTCGGGCTCGTGATGGCCGTGGCAGCTGCAGGACTCGCCATGTTCGTGGGCGTGGTCGTGGTCATGGCCGTGGCAGCTGCACGTGGCCTCGCCGTTCTGTGCGAGCGTTCCGGCGATAAGGGCCTCGACGCAAGCGTCGCAGCTGCCCTGAGCTCCTGCGTACACCGTGATGCCGGCTTGGGCAAGCGCGTTGATAGCGCCACCGCCGATGCCGCCGCAGATGAGCGTGTCCACGCCACCGTTGTCGAGCAGGCCCGCAAGGGCACCGTGGCCGGTGCCGTCGGTGCCCACGACCTGCTCGTTGAGTACCTTGCCATCCTGAATGTCGTAGATCTTGAACTGCTCGCTGTGGCCAAAGTGCATAAAGATGTTGCCGTTGTCGTACGTGGTTGCCACCCTCATGGTGTCGATCTCCTTTGCTGGCCATACGGCCGTTGCCGTGGTAATGGGGGAGTACGCGATATTGCCGCCTTCGATGACGATTGCCCGTCCATTGACCAACGCGTTTGCCACCTTGCGATGCGCTCGGCTGCAAATAGCCGCCACCGTGGCGCGCGCGATGCCCATCTGCTGTGCGGCTGCCTCTTGGTTAAGGCCTTCCAGGTCGCACAGGCGCAGTACTTCGAGCTCATCGACCGTCATCTCGATGGCGTCTCCGCTGGCAAGGCCGTCGGGGGTAAAGCCGCGATATTCGGGGATGATCCCAACACGGCGTAATTTTTCGCGTCTTCCTGCCATACTCTCTCCAAATCTGACATATGTCAGTAATAGGATAGCGTGTATGCGGTTCCGCGCAAGCTTTTTTAGCATATGTCAGAAATTCAAAGTTGTTACGTCTGCGATTGTGTGGGTGCTGGCTGCCGTGCATTGCGTGTGCCGACCCAAGTGTCCAATCCGACACTGCGCGCCTGGGCTACAATTAAAATCGCTTATAGGCGACTGACAGGAGGGTCAATGAGCAAGGCTGATCAACAGTTTGTAACCATGTGCCGCGATATTCTGGACCATGGAACCACCACCGAGGGCCAAAAGGTCCGCCCGGTGTGGGAGGATGGCACTCCTGCCTATACCATTAAAAACTTTGGTGTCACGGCACGCTATGACCTACGTGAGGAGTTTCCGGCGCTTACCTTGCGTCGTACGGCACTCAAATCTGCCATGGATGAGATCCTATGGATCTATCAAAAGAAGTCCAATAACGTGCATGACCTCAACAGCCATATTTGGGATGAGTGGGCCGACGAGACTGGCTCCATCGGCAAGGCCTACGGGTATCAGATTGGGCAGAAGAGCCATTATGCCGAGGGCGACTTTGACCAGATGGATCGCGTGCTGTACGACCTTAAGAACACGCCGTACAGCCGCCGCATTATGACGAACACCTATGTGTTTAGCGACCTGTCCGAGATGCACCTGTATCCGTGTGCCTACAGCGTGACGTATAACGTGACGCAGCGTCCGCAGGATGATAAACCGACGCTCAACATGATTCTCAACCAGCGCAGCCAGGATATTTTGGCTGCGAACAACTGGAATGTGTGCCAGTACGCCATTTTGCTGATGATGGTCGCGCAGTCGGTCGATATGATTCCCGGCGAGCTGCTGCATGTGATTTCCGATGCCCACATTTACGACCGTCATGTCGATATCGTTCGCGAGCTTATTGAGCGTCCGCAGTTTGCTGCGCCCAAGGTAACGCTCAACCCCGATGTGCATGACTTCTATGCGTTTACGACCGATGATCTGATCGTCGAGGGCTATGAGCACGGCCCTCAGGTCAAGAACATCCCCATTGCGGTGTAGGTGACGCGCATGACGTGTAAGCTTTCTGCCATTGTCGCCGTGTGTGACGACTGGGGCATTGGGTGCGAGGGTGACATGGTCGTGTCCAATCGCTCCGATATGCGCCATTTTGTGGCGTGCACCAAAGGTTGCCCGGTCATTATGGGACGCAAGACGCTGCTGAGTTTTCCCGGCGGGCGTCCGCTTAAGAACCGCCGCAATATCGTGCTCACGCGCGATGAGGACTTTGCTCCCGAGGGCGTCGACGTGGTGCATAGCATCGACGAAGCGCTCGCCGCGGTAGCCGATGAGACCGTTGCGTGGGTGATTGGCGGCGGCGAGGTATATCGACAGTTTTTGCCGTATTGCGTGGAGGCCGAGGTTACGCATAACCATTGCGTGCATGACGTGGATACGTACTTTCCCGATTTGGATGCCGATCCCGCGTGGGAGATTGCGCGGCGTGACGGTGTTGCCACGATTGCCTCGGGCGAGGGAGACGAGGGCGTCGATTATGAGTTCGTGACGTATCGTCGCGTTGAGGCGTAAATCGTCTGGCGTGAACGGTATCATCGGGTTGTTTGAATGCATGGGGCGGCGCTTGGCGTCGCCTCGTTTGGTATAGATGTGCTGTAAAGAAGGGTGCGGGCTGGCTGCTATGACTGATGCCGTTGAGGTGCTGCGAATCGATTCTCTCGAGGACGAGCGGCTCGATGCCTACGTGCGACTGACCGAGCGTGAGCTTCGCTGCGTGCTGGAGCCGCAGAAGGGCATTTTTATCGCCGAGAGTGCCAAGGTCATCGAGCGTGCGGTTCGCGCCGGATACCAGCCGGTGAGCTTTCTTTTGGGCGAGCGCTGGCTCGACCAGATGATGCCGCTGTTTGAGCGCCTGATTGTGCGCGAGGGCGCGGGTCCGGTTCCTGTGTTCGTTGCCTCCATGGAGCTTATGGAGCAGCTGACGGGCTTCAATGTGACGCGCGGTGCGCTCGCGGCATTCCGTCGTCCACGTCAGATTCCGGTAGCCGAGTTCTTGGGTGGCGTCGTCGATGCGGCGGGGGAGCGCCCGGTGCGCGTGTGCGTGCTCGAGGGCATTGTCGACCACACCAACGTCGGCGCGATTTTCCGCTCGGCGGCTGCGCTGAACGTCGATGGCATTTTGGTGAGCCCTACGTGCTGCGATCCGCTGTACCGTCGCTCGGCCCGCGTGAGCATGGGCACGGTGTTCCAGGTGCCCTGGACACGCATTGGCAGCGAAGCGCGCGTATGGCCGCATGATGGGCTGGCGGCGCTACACGATGCCGGCTTTTCGTGTGCCGCTATGGCGTTGACGGATGATTCGGTGTCGCTGGACGATCCCGCGCTCCAGGAGATTGACCGCCTGGCAATCTTTATGGGCACCGAGGGTGCTGGCTTGGGCGCCAAGACCATTGCAGGCTGCGACCGCGCCGTGCGTATTCCGATGGCACATGGGGTCGATTCACTCAACGTGGCCGCGGCAAGCGCTGTTGCCTTTTGGCAGCTGTGCCCGCATGTGAGCAACGAGTACCACTACCAGCCGGGGCTGTATCACTAGGCAGATAGTTAGCACCGGGCTCTGGTTCGGGGCGTTTCGGCCGACGTCGGTCGGTGCTAAGCTGGTATTGGCTTTGGTCTTAAATTGCCGTTTTGTTGTTTGACGTACGCTGGTGGGGAGGGCGTGTGGCTAAGAAATCTACGGCTATCGATGTAACGCAGGGTGTCATTTGGCAACAGCTGCTGTCGCTGTGCGTCCCTATCTTCTTTAGCTCGTTTTTTCAGCAGGCTTACACGCTTATTGGTACGTATATCGTCGGCCAGTTTGGCGGCAAGCTCGCGCTGGGTGGCATTCAAGCCACGATGGTGCTCACCGAGCTCTGCATTGGCTTTTGCGTTGGCGTTGGCGCTGGCTGCGCGGTCATTACCGGTCAGTATTTTGGTCAGCACGATGATGAGCGATTGAGTCGTTCGGTCCATACGGCCATGACGCTCGCGCTGGTGGGCGGTATCGTTTTCTCGATTCTTGGCATAGTGTTCGTTGAGCCCATGCTGGTACTTATGAACACGCCGCATGAACTATTGGCCGAGGGCGTGGCCTATGCTCGTTGCTATTTTGCCGCCATGGTTGCGGCGCTGCTGCTGAATATGGGAACCGCACTGCTGCGTGCCGTGGGCGACACGCGCGGCCCCGCCGTGATCATTGCCTCTGGCTGCCTGGTTAACGTGGTGCTGGATATCATTTTTGTCGCTGTGTTGCATATGGAGGCGCTGGGCTGCGGCATCGCGGTGGCGCTGACCATTTGCTCCAATGCCACGATGATCGTGTTGCGCATGATGCGCGCTCCGGGTGCATGGCGTCTTTCGCTGTCTAAGCTCGGTATCGATCGCGGTATTTGCAAGAGTATGATCTCGTGTGGTCTGCCACTCGGTTTTCAATCGGCTGCCTATTCGATCTCGAACGTGCTGATCCAGGTGTCGGTTAATTCGTTTGGCGCCGATGTCACGACTGCTTGGGGTCTATCTGGGCGCCTGGATGGCATTATCTGGATGGTGACCGAGGCGCTCGGCGTATCGATCACTACGTTCTCGGCGCAGAACTTTGGCGCGCGCAACTACGAGCGCATGCGCAAGGGCTACCATACGTCGCTCGTGCTGTCGTTTATGCTCATTGGTGGCCTGTCTGCCGTGCTGCTGGTGTTCTCGGGCCCGCTGTCGCGTTTGTTTGTCGACGATGCTTCGATTTCGGCGTACACCACGACTATCCTCCATTTCATTGCGCCGTTCTATGCGATTTTCTCGATTATCGAGAACGCCTCGGGTTCCATCCGCGGCGCCGGCGTGAGTTTGCAGCCTATGATGCTCACCATCTTTGGCACCGTTGTCTTGAGGGTGATCTGGGTGTTTGCGATCATGCCCTTCGATCCGTCGCTCGAGCATCTACTGCTGGTTTACCCCGTAACCTGGCTCATCACCGCAACCATGTTCACCATCTACCACCACAGCGGCAACTGGCTAGGTCGCGCCACCGCCTAGCTCATCCGTCAGATACCCCTGATAAGTTGCGGTGAAATAGTTCCTGAAAAGCCCTTGCGGACCGTCAAACAAGTACTATTCCACCGCAACTTCCTTATGAGCTGTAGGTGTTGGCGGAAAACGAATCAATTAGTATTCGATGCCTTGGCGGGCTAGGAGGCCTTCGTCGAAGTAGTGTTTGATGGGACGCATTTCGGTGACTAAGTCCGCGAGGTCGGCCAACGGCAGCAGCCCGCGGCCGGTGAGCACGAGTTCCGTGGTGGCGGGCTTTATCGCGATCAGCGCTTCGACATCCTCGCGCGTCACGAAGCCGCGGCGCATGGCCTCGCCGAGTTCGTCCAAAATCAGAACGTCGACCTGTGATATCTGCTCGCATGCGAGCTCCATGATCTGTGCGGCGCAAGCCTCGGGCGTGTCACGGTCGGCCTGTACAATGCGCAGTCCCAGGAGCGGTGCGGCATCGTGTTCGGCGCAGTGTAGCTTCTTGGCAAACTGCAGCATGAGCACGTCGAGTCCATAGCCCGTGGCACGCAGCGCGAGCCCCAGTGCGGCCGTGGTTTTGCCCTTACCATCGCCCGTGTAGATTTGAACCTTGCCGACTTCCAGTGATGCCATCTCTGTCCTTTCGTGCCCGGCGTCGGTTTATCGCCGCCCGGGTTGGGTATTCTAGAAATCATTATCAACCCCAGTAGATGGAGTTCAAGCAGATGGAGATGGATGACAACAAACGTAGACGGAATATGATCCTCTACGTGCTCATCGCCTTCGTCGTCTACCTCGTGCTCTCGACCGTTCTGTTCCCTAACATCGGTCACACGCAGCAGATTACGAAGACCGACTACTCGACGTTTGTCAAAGCGCTCGATAAGAAGAGCGTCGACAAGGTCGAGTACAACACGGACGATTACACGATTTATTACACCAAGAAGGGCGAGGACGAGAACATCGCCTACAAAACGACCGGTGTGCCGAACGATGCGGGCTTTACCGATCGCGTGCTTGAGTCTGGCGCTTCGCTGGAGTCGGTCGTTCCCGATAAAAACTCGGGTCTGATGACCTACTACCTGCTTACGCTCATTCTTCCCATGGCGATTTTCTTCCTCATTGGTTGGTGGCTCAACCGCCGCATGAAGAAGGCCATGGGCGATGACGGCCCGTCGATGAACTTTGGCGGCGGCGGTTTTGGCGGCGGCGGACTGGGTAAGTCCGGCGCGCGCGTGATCGCCTCCAAAGACGTGGGCGTGACCTTTAAGGACGTCGCCGGCCAGGAAGAGGCCAAGGAGTCCCTCAAGGAGGTCGTCGACTTTCTGGAGAAGCCGCAGCGCTACGAGGAGATCGGCGCCAAGCTGCCGCGCGGTGCCCTACTCGTTGGCCCTCCGGGTACCGGTAAGACCCTGCTCGCCAAGGCTGTTGCCGGCGAGGCGGGCGTTCCGTTCTTTAGCATTTCGGGTTCTGAGTTCGTCGAGATGTTCGTCGGCCGTGGCGCCGCCAAAGTGCGTGACCTGTTTAAGCAGGCAAAGGAAAAGGCCCCGTGTATCGTCTTTATCGATGAGATCGATACCATCGGTAAGAAGCGTGATGGCGGCGGCTTTAGCGGCAACGACGAGCGCGAGCAGACGCTCAATCAGCTGCTGACCGAGATGGATGGCTTCGATAACCATAAGGGTATCGTTGTCCTTGCCGCAACCAACCGCCCCGACAGTCTCGATCCCGCTCTACTGCGCCCCGGTCGTTTTGACCGCCGCATCCCCGTCGAGCTGCCCGATCTGACCGGCCGCAAGAACATCCTCGAGCTGCATGCCAAGAGCGTGAAGACCGAGCCGCCGATCGACCTGACCGCGATTGCCCGCGCCACGCCCGGTGCCTCGGGCGCCGACCTGGCCAATATCATCAACGAGGGCGCCCTGCGCGCCGTTCGCGAAGGTCGCAAGCGTGCAACCCAGGACGACTTCGAGGAGTCGGTGGAGGTCGTCATTGCCGGCCAACAGCGTAAGTCCACGGTGCTTTCCGACCACGAGAAGCAGGTCGTTTCCTACCATGAGATCGGCCATGCCATTGTTGCCGCTCGCCAGAAGGGCTCTGCGCCGGTCACGAAGATCACCATCGTTCCGCGCACGAGCGGTGCCCTGGGCTACACCATGCAGGTCGAGGAGGACGAGCGCTTCCTGACGACGCGCCAGGAGGTTCTGGACAAGCTCGCCGTCTACTGCGGTGGTCGCGCGGCCGAGGAGCTCATCTTTGGCGAGATGACGACCGGCGCCGCCAACGATATCGAGCAGGCTACCAAGCTCGCCCGCAACATGGTGACGCGCTTTGGTATGTCCGACGAGTTTGGCATGATGGCGCTCGGTACCGTTCAGAATGCGTACCTTAACCAGGACACGTCGCTCACCTGCGCCCCCGGCACGGCCGAGCGCGTGGACGCGATTGTCGCCAAGCTGATCGAGGACGCGCATGATCGCGCTCTGCAGATCCTGAAGGAGAACAAGTTTAAGCTCCACGAGCTGGCTCGTTATCTTTACAAGAAGGAGACGATCACGGGCGAGGAGTTCATGAACCTCCTCACGCGCGAGAATCCACTGATGCCCAAGCAGCAGTAACGTTGCGTTTGGGACAGTAAATATCGACGCCCCATTTGAGTGCAAGTCTCAAATGGGGCGTTTTTGCTAAGGAGGGATGTATATGAAGATTGTGGTGAGCGCCTGTTTAATGGGCGAGAGCTGCAAGTATAACGGGCTCGACAATTACCATCGCGAGCTGGTTGAGGCTTGCGAGCTTACGGGGACCGAGGTCCTCTTGGTGTGCCCCGAGGTTTTTGGCGGCTTGCCCACACCGCGCGACCCCTCCGAGATTGTGAACGGCGAGGTCCGTACCTGCGAGGGCATCTCGGTTGATCGCGAATTTCGCCTGGGTGCCCAACGTGCGCTCGATATGTGCGAGCAGGCAGGCGGACCGGAAGAGATAGTCGCGTGCATCCTGCAAGATCGCAGTCCCTCGTGCGGTGTCGGCCGTATCTACGACGGAACCTTCAGCGGCACGCTCACTCCGGGCAACGGTGTTTTCGTCGACCTGCTGCTGCGTCACGGGTACCGCGTGATTCCGGCTAGCGAGTTCGATCCCAGCATGTTGGAACATTATCCACAGCACTCGAACCCAACACTTCCTCACGGGTGACCGTTTTGGCATCATCCGTGAAGTTGATATTGAGTACGACCAGGTCATCAAAGACGTAGACCGAGTTGACAGGCGCCGTACCCAGGCAGTCCCTCCCCGCGGCCCTCGCGCAGGAACGCGTACAAGGCCCTCCTGCCCCAAACCCTGCTAGGAACGAGTGCAGCAAACTGGAATTTTAAATTAGTCTTTGCAAATAACCTTTGAACCTTCACCATCAATTACAATTCCCTGACGATTGTTATTTGGGCATAGATTCAAATCCGAAAACTCTGTCATTATTTTCTCGGTAACTTTCTTAAATGGTGCTGTAAGAAAATGCGGAAGAACATAGAAATCAATCAAATTAAGCCCTGCATCATCTTCTTGTGAGTAGTCCTCCGGCTTTTCATCCATTTGCTCGATATATTGGATGCTTGGAGCGCATACAATCGCACCTGCCGATTCACCAATCATCAGTTTTCCCTTTGCCAATTCTTTCTTCAACAGCTCATCCGTTCCCGTTTTACGGAGCTGGTCTATAAGGAAAAAAGAATTACCGCCGGTAAAATAGATCACATCCGCATCTTCAAAAAGAGACTTTATCGTTGGATAAGCCTCCGTTGAAATATCAATTTCAGTTACGATTGCTCCCAACTTTTTGAATAATTTTCGAGCCGAGCCGACATAACCGGTGTAGCCTTCACGCAGCGAGGCTGTTGGGATAAATGCGACTTTTTTATTTTCAATTTCTTCCTTTATCAGACTTCCTACACTTGAAAAGTGCGAACATAAAAACAGTTTCATCAGTATTCTCCTTTATATATAAATTCTTATTTGTTGAACTAAGCCGTGTTTACCATACTCTCCAATGAAAGAACGCCCTGATATAGCGTAATTTGCTGTTTCCTGCGTACGTGCGTACACACTCCACAGGAATTCTAAGGGCCCTGCCCCCTTAGCACACGGACTCTGGAACAAAGTCTAGTGTGTTACGCCTTGCCAGAGGTGTACAGGCTCCCGGTGCGCACGTTCGCAGCAATTGCCATTAATGCGCCATATAAGTGGCAATCAAGTTCGCACAAAGCGACCTTGATCCCGCAAAACAAAAGGCGGGATACCATCACCACGATGATATCCCGCCTTTTGTTCGTTCCTGTTTACCGTTCCGAGTAGTGCTTCCGCAGAATTTCCGATAAACAAAAAACGTACCCGAACCCTTTCTCGTAAAGAATCGGGTTCGAGTACGAACTGAATGGTGGAGCAATAAAAAACCACCACAAAGGTGCCTGTCCCCTTTGTGGTGGTTTAGGGTGCTGCTCCCTTGTGGTGGTTTTGGGCTAGGCCTAGAGCGTGTGGCCGTAGGCGTTGGCGGCCTTGATGGCGGCGGCGAATTTTTCGTCGGTGAAGGGCTCGGGGTTTCCCTGCTTCCACTCGTTGGTGGCGTGCGCGTACTCGCACAGGGCAGAGATATCAGTCTCGGAAAGCCCGACCTGCTCAAGCGTTACGGGCAGCCCCATCTGCTTGTTGAAGGCAGCATAGCGCTTAAGGTTCTCGGTGTCGCCCGTGTAGGCGAACAACACCAGCACGCCTAGACTCACGACTTCACCGTGCAGGTAGGTGCCCTCACGCGGAATGCTGCAGGTGGCGTTGTAGAACGCGTGCGCCACGCTCGAGTTGTAGTAGTAATCGTTTTGGTTGGTCAGGTTGGAGACGTAGCCCGTGTTGACCACGATGTCGAGCGCGATCTGCTTGACGGCCTCGCTCGACAGGTTCTGGCGCACGTCCTCAAGACCCTGGACGCCATAGGTAAACAGTGGCTCGGAACAGGTGTGGGCGAGCGCCAGGCCAAGACCGGCGGTGTGCTCCAGGTTGCCGGCGCTCGTGGCGTACTCGACCTCGGGCTGTTTAGACAGGGCATCGCCCACGCCGGCCCAGAAGTACTCTGCCGGTGCCTCGGCGATGATCTTGGGGTTGATGAAGATGTGCGCCGGTCTGTTGGGGTACGAATAGCCCTCGAGCGAGCCGTCGTCGTTATACACGACGGCAATGGCGGTCGCGGCCGAGCAGTTGGAGCAGATCGTCGGCACCGTAAAGACGATCTTCTTGAGCTCGATAGCTGCGGTCTTCACGGTGTCGAGCGCCTTGCCGCCGCCGCATGCGATAAGCACGTCGGCTTCCTGGCAGGCAGGGGAGTTTACGACCTTGGCGATATTTGCGCGCGTACTGTTGGTTCCGTAGACGCGCGTCTCCAGAATTTCGACGTCGGTACCCGCCAGCGCAGCTTCGATACCGGGAAGTGCTGCGGCCAGTGCCCGCTTGCCACCGATGATCGCGACCTTCTTCGCGCCGTACTCGGCCAGCGCGCCGGGCAGCTCGTCAAAGCAATCCTCGCCAACGGTGTAGTCGCTCATTCCAATCGTGCGCATAGCAACCTTCTTTCGTTCGATAAAGTGCTTTCAGGTATTTTGCTCCAAGAGAAGGTCCACAGCCGCGAGAAATTTCGAACGTATAAAACCAATGTTGAGGGTTTTTCGCTGGCGGTGACCGTGCTACCATACAACGCATAAGCGTTGATGGGGACGAGTAGTCGGCCGTCCGCATGCTACAGAGAACGGGGAGCGCTGAGAACCCGTGCATGCGACCGATGAAAATCACCCCGGAGCTGCGGTCCCAACGGACGCGCCGCACAGGCACGTCTTAGTAGATATCGCCGAGATGGTCGTCGATACAGACCAGCCGAGTAACGGATGCGAGCGCGCGGCGACGCGAGCGCGGGCATCTAAGCTGGGTGGTTAAGCGAAGAGCTTTTACGGACAGACTGTCCGTTTTGTGGCGCTTCGTCCCAGCTTGTAGGGACGGGCGCTTTTTTGGTGCCCAGAGGGCGTGCGCGCCCATGACAAGAAAGGGGTACCGTGGCAAACGAGTACAAGCAGACGATGAATCTGCCCAAAACCGGATTTCCCATGCGTGCCGGTCTTTCCAAGTCCGAGCCAAAGCGACTCAAGGACTGGCAGGACAACAAGGTCTACGAGCAAGTTCTAAAGAAGAACGAGGGTCACAAGAAGTTCGTGCTGCACGACGGCCCTCCGTACGCCAACGGCCCGATCCACATCGGCCACGCCATGAACAAGATCTCCAAGGACATGATCAACCGTTACCGGATGATGCAGGGCTATGAGGTTCCCTATGTTCCCGGTTGGGACTGCCACGGTCAGCCGATCGAACATAAGGTCGAGGAGAAGCTCGGCACCGAGAAGTTCAACCAGACCTCCACGGCTAAGATCCGCGAGCTTTGCAACAAGTTCGCTGTCGAGAACATCGAGCTCCAGAAGGCTGGCTTCCGTCGCCTTGGCGTGCTTGGCGACTGGGACAACCCGTATCTGACGCTCTATCACCAGCATGACGCCGCCGACATTGAGGTCTTCAAGGCCATGTTCGACAAGGGCATGATCTATCGCGGCCACAAGCCCGTCCACTGGTGCAAGCACTGCCACACCGCGCTGGCCGAGGCTGAGATCGAGTACTCCGACGAGACGAGCCCGTCCATCTTCGTGCGCTTTGAGATGACCTCCAAGCCCGCCGGTCTCGAGAACTTCGACGGCCCGGTCGACTTTATCATCTGGACGACCACGCCGTGGACCATCCCCTCCGACCAGGCAGTTTCCCTCAAGCCCGGCGCCGCCTACGTCGCCGTTGAGCACGACGGCCGCGCCGAGGTCATGCTCGAGGACCTGGCTCCTAAGTGCTGCGAGGAGTTTGGCTGGGAGTACACTCCGGTTATGGTCGACGGCAAGCCCTATGTGGTTCCCGCCGAGACCTTCCACCACATCCACTACAAGCAGCCGATCTTCGACGGTGTCGAGGGCGTGGCGCTGCTGGCCGATTACGTCGGTGTCGATGACGGTACCGGTATTGTCCACAACTCGCCCGGCCACGGCGTCGACGACTACTTTGCCTGCCTCAAGGAGGGCATCACCGACATCTGCATGCCGGTCGATGACGACGGCAAGTTCTACACCGGCGAGGAGTTTGGCACCGGTGGCCCCTTCAGCGGTATGGACACCGATGAGGCCAACCCGCACATCATCGAGTTCCTGCGCGAGCGCGGTACCCTAGTCCTCGAGAAGAAGATCACGCACAGCTATCCGCACTGCTGGCGTTGCAAGCACCCGGTGCTCTTCCGTGCTACCGACCAGTGGTTTGTCTCGATGGACAAGACCGGTTTGCGCGAGCAGGCTGGCAAAGAGGTCCGCGAGAACGTCAAGTGGTATCCGGCCCACGCGGCCAACCGCATCGGCGCCATGGTCGAGCAGCGTCCCGACTGGTGCATCAGCCGTCAGCGCAACTGGGGCGTGCCTATCCCCAGCTACACTTGCGCCGACTGCGGCGAGAAGGTCATGAACGACGCCACGCTCGACGCCGTCATCAAGCTCTTCCACGAGAAGGGCTCCGACGCCTGGTTCACCGACGCTCCCGAGAGTTACCTGGGCGAGGCTTGCGTTTGCCCCAAGTGTGGCGGCCATCACCTCAAGGCTGATAAGGACATTCTCGACGTGTGGTGGGACTCCGGCGTGTCCTGGAAGGCCGTCTGCGAGTATCGACCCGAGCTTGAGTACCCGGCTGACGTGTATCTCGAGGGATCCGACCAGCATCGCGGTTGGTTCCAGAGCTCGCTGCTCACCTCGGTGGGTGCCAACGGCCATGCTCCGTACAAGGCGGTCGTCTCGCAGGGCTTCACGCTCGATGGCCAGGGCCGCAAGATGTCCAAGTCGCTCGGCAACGTCATCGACCCCAACAAGGTCTGCGACGAGATGGGCGCTGACATCATCCGTCTCTGGGTTGCCTCCGTCGACACCAGCTCCGACGTCTCCATCGACCATGAGATTCTCGCTCGTACGTCCGATGCCTATCGTCGTTTCCGCAACACGCTGCGCTTCTTGCTCTCCGAGCTCGAGGGTCAGTTTGAGCCCGAGACCGACGGCGTCGCCTTTGCCGACCTGCTGCCGCTCGACAAGCTCATGGTTGCCCGTCTGACCCAGGTCCAGGCCGAGGTCGACGACGCCTACGCCAGCTATGAGTTCCCGCGCGCCTACCGTGCGCTCTATGACTTCGTGGTTACCGAGCTTTCCAACGTGTATCTCGACGCCCTGAAGGATCGTCTGTACTGCGACAAGCCCGGCTCGCTCGAGCGCCGCAGTGCCCAGACCGTGCTGGCCGAGCTCTTCTCGATGCTCATGCGCGACCTGCAGCCGATCCTGTCCTATACCGTCGACGAGGCCATGGCATATGCGCCCGCCGGCTGCGTCGATCACCAGAAGTACGCCGCGCTGCTCGATTGGTACAAGTCGCCCATCACGGTCGACGAGGCCAATGAGTTTGAGGGCGTGCTCGAGGCTTCGCTCGAGCTCCGTAGCGCCGTGACCAAGGCCCTTGAGGATGCCCGTTCTGCCGGCACCTTCACTAAGAGCCAGCAGGTCCGCGTCAAGGCGGTCGTTCCCGCCGAGATGTACGCGCTGCTGACCGGTGATAAGGCCGTCGACCTGGCCGAGTTCTACATCGTCTCCGATGTTGAGCTGACCCAGGGCGAGGAACTCTCCGTTGCCATTGAAGCTGCCGAGGGCGAGTGCTGCGACCGTTGCTGGAACTACCGCACCACCGTTGGCGAGTACAACGGCCACGCTCATATCTGCAAGCGCTGCGCTGACGCTTTGTAGGTTACGGCGTTCGTAGAACGCCGTAACCTACCGACGCTGCAAACGCCCCTAAGCGGCAATCTGACGTTCAATCGTCGGTCGCGTACCAAAGTACGCTTCCCTCCTCTTTCACGTCACCTTGCTCGCTTAGGGACGTTTTCGCTGTTGGTGACGATAACGCGGCGTTTCCATTGCTGGAGCTAGAGGCTTTCTTTCGACTTGCGTTTTTAGTCGAAAGCTATTAAGCGACATTCCGTTATTCGGAATGTCGCTTTCGTTTTTAGCTGGTTATTTCGCTTGCGTTGGTGGATATGTCGTGCGTTCTGCGTATGGCAATATAAGATAGTTCTTTGTATTAAACGTAATTCGATGATCTTGAGGGTAGGGGATTTCTTTGGGTCGTACTGGGGATATGACGCCGTCTTTGCGTTGGCGGTTGGGTGTTGCTGGTGGGGTGGCGCTCGTTGTGCTGCTTGTTGACCAGTTGACCAAGCTTGCGGTTCGTGCCGTGGGCGATGCACTGCATGTGACCGTCATCCCCGGCGTGATCGACTTCCTGTTTGTCCGCAATATCGGCGCTGCCTTTAGCATGGGCGAGGGGCATGGCATCGCGTTTGCCGTGCTGGCGCTGGCGGTCATTGTCGCTATTGCCGTGTACCTCATTCGTGCACCCCAGCTCGCCCATCTTGAGGTTGTGGGCATGGCGATGGTTGCGGGCGGTGCTATCGGCAACGCTATCGATCGTTTGGCCTTTGGCTTCGTGACCGATTTTATTGCCACCACCTTCATCGACTTCCCCGTCTTCAATGTGGCCGATATCGGCATTACCTTGGGCGTCGTGCTCGCCCTCTTCGGATACATGTTCTTGAGCCCCGCGGCCCGCGAGGTTGATGCGACTGCCGAGCTCAATGCCCGTGATGAGGCCCGCGCTAAGCGCAAGGCCAAGCAGCGTGGGGAGCGTGCCCGCAAGATTCGCGAAAGGAATGAGCGTTAATGGCCGACATCCATATTCTTGTTGCCGACGATTCCGCTGGTCAGCGTCTTGACGCCTATTTGGGCGCCAACGATGGCTGTCCCACGCGCTCTGCCTGCGCGCATCTGATCGAGGGAGGCGCCGTTGCCGTCAACGGTGAGACTTGTCTCTCTAAAAAGTGCGCCGTACGCGCCGGCGATCGCATCTCGGTCGACTTGCCCGAGCCGCACGACCCGACCGACGTGATTCCCGAGGCCATTCCCCTCGATATCCGCTACGAGGACGACTACCTTATCGTGCTCTCCAAGCAGCGGGGCCTGGTGTGCCATCCCGCCCATGGCCACGAGAGCGGCACCCTTGCGAACGCTCTGGTCTACCACTGCGGCATCGACCATCTTGGTACCGTACAGGGTGAGGACCGCCCCGGGATCGTGCATCGTTTGGATCGCGATACCTCGGGTCTCATGCTTGCGGCAAAGGACGACGACACGCAGCGCGCGCTTCAAAATCTCATTCGCACGCGCACGCTCGATCGTCGCTATATCACGCTCGTTCACGGGCACATCGCCATGGACGAGGGCACCATCAATACCGGTATCGCCCGTTCTACGCGCGACCGCGTCAAGATGGCGGTTTCGGACGACCCCTTTGCCCGTCAGGCCATTACGACCTTTAAAGTCCTCGAGCGCTTCGATTCCACGCGTTTCGACGACGGCTATACGCTCGTCGAGTGCCACCTGTTTACGGGCCGCACACATCAGATTCGCGTGCATATGCGCCATATCAACCACGCCTGCGTGGGCGATCCGCTCTACGGTAAGTGCGATGCGCGTGCCGATCAGGGTCTGACCAGGCAATTCCTTCATTCCTGGCGCGTCGCATTCGACCATCCCGTGACGGGTGAGCGCATCGAATGCCGCGACGAGCTGCCTTGGGATCTTGCTGCGGTTCTTGACGACCTGGCCCCGCGCTCGCTTGGCCGCACCGCCGCCGGCGACGACATCGTCCCGCAGCTTGGCCTTCTCGAAGCCTAGCCGGTATTAGGTGGTTTCTTGAACTCGGTAAGCCTGCGGTATGATATGCGGTTGTTTACGTAACGCGTTCTCGGGAGCCTGCATGCTCGCCTTTTTACAAACTAACACGCCCATCGTGATCTTTAACCAGATTGTGGTTACGCTGCTCACGGTCTGCTTTCTGTACCAGGTGGTCTTCTTTGTCATTGGCGCTCTTCGTGGCGAGGTCGCGCCTCCCAAGGCCAAAAAACTTCACCGCTATGCCTTCTTTATCGCGGCGCATAACGAGGAGGCCGTGATCGCCAACCTCGTTCGCTCCATCAAGGATCAGGATTATCCGTCCGAGCTTATCGAGGTCTTCGTGGTCGCCGATGCCTGCACCGACAACACGGCGCAGCTCGCGCGCGAGGCGGGCGCCATCGTTTATGAGCGCAACGACCTGGCCCGCAAGGGTAAGAGCTGGGTCATGGACTTTGGTTTTGATCGCATCCTTAACGAGTATCCCGACACGTTTGAGGGCTACTTTATCTTCGATGCCGATAACGTCATCTCCCGCGATTACGTGTCCAAGATGAACGATGCCTTTGACCAGGGATTCCACGTGGTCACGAGCTATCGTAACTCCAAGAACTTCGGCAGCTCGTGGATCTCGGCAGCTAATGCTACGTGGTATCTGCGCGAGGCGCGCTTTCTCAACAACGCGCGCAACATCTGCAAGACGTCTTGCGCCGTCTCAGGTTCGGGCTACCTCATCTCCGCCAGTGTTATCGAGGGCATGCACGGTTGGCAGTTCCACACGCTGACTGAGGACATTCAGTTCACCACGTTCTGCGCCATCCACGGCATTCGCATTGGCTATGCACCGGCGGAGTTCTTTGACGAACAGCCCGTGACGTTTAAGGCGTCCTGGAAACAGCGCATGCGTTGGACCAAGGGCTTCTACCAGGTGTTCTTTACTTACGGTAAGCACCTGATCAAGTCGACCTTCCGCTACCATCGCTTTGCCGCCTACGACATGTTCATGACGATCGCCCCGGGTATGCTGCTGTCGCTCATCTCGATGCTCGCCAATGCGACGTTCCTGATCGTGGGTGGACTCTCGCACGGCTTTTTGGCTACCGAGGTTGAGATGCAGGCGTGCGCCGCTTCGCTCATTTTGACCTTCGCCATGATGTATCAGACGTTCTTTATCCTGGCACTGCTCACGACTATCTTTGAGTACAAGCATATTCACTGCGCGCAAAAGTGGCGTCTGGTGACTAACCTGTTTACCTTCCCGATCTTTATGTTCAGCTATATCCCTATCACGGTGGCCGCGCTGTTCCTGAAGGTCGACTGGGTTCCTACCCAGCATGCCGTAAACGTCACCCTCGACGAGGTCATGCAAGGTGCCAAATAACCACCACCAAAACCACCGCAAAGGGGACAGGCACCTTTGTGGTGGTTTTTGCTTTTGCGATGCAGCTCGAGGAGGCGTCCGATGGTCTATATCCCGTTTTGGATTTGCATCTTTGCCGGCGTGGCAATTGATGCCCGAGAGCGACGGTTTCCCAATGGGCTTGCCGGCGCATGTGCCGTGGCGGCGTTGGCGGGTGTTTGGCTCGACCTCGGTTTGAACACTGCGCTTGACCACGCGGGTCTTGCCGTCATTGTGTATCTTGCTCTCGTGCTGACTGAGTCCCTCTGGCGTCGTCTTCGCCAAATCCCGGGCATCGGCATGGGGGATGCCAAGGCGCTCTTCGCGCTTTGCACGCTCGACCCTATGGGTGGCATCGTGGCATTTGCCGTCGCACTCCTGGCCCTGGCCCTCTCCTGCCTCTTCACAAAATCACGCTCCCTGCCATTGCTCCCGTTTTTGGTGCCGATTTTTGCCATAATCGAGGTCGTGGGCTGCACTTTGTAACCGATTGCGCATCCTTCTTAAGGAGCATGCCATGGCAACTAATCAAGAAACGGCCGTCATTAAGGCGCGCATGGACCGTATTCCCTCGGCGTTGTCGCCCGAGCTTGTCGAGCGCATTGCCGCCGATCGTGCTTCGGGCTATGTCAACCCGTATCGTTGCAACGACGATCAGGTCATTCGTCGTATTGATCGCGCCGCCGACAAAGGCACGCTTATGCGTCCGGCGTTTATGCGCGATACCGAAAAGATACTTCATCTTCCGGCGTACACCCGTTATGCAGGCAAAACGCAGGTCTTTAGCTTCCGTAGCAATGACGATCTGTCACGCCGCGGTTTGCACGTGCAGCTCGTCTCCCGCATTGCGCGCGATATCGGTCGCGCCCTGGGGCTCAATTGCGATCTGATCGAGGCGATTGGCCTGGGTCACGACTTGGGACACACGCCTTTCGGCCATGCCGGCGAGCGCTTCCTCAACGATATCTATCATGAGCGTACGGGGCGTTATTTTTTCCATAACGTGCAGTCGGTCCGCGTGCTCGACGCACTGTACGGCCGCAACGTGTCGCTCCAGACGCTCGACGGCGTGCTATGCCATAACGGCGAGTACGAGCAACGTGTGTTTGAGCTCTCGGACATGAGCTCCTTTGACCAGTTTGACCAGACGGTTGAGGATTGCATTGCCGCGGGTTACGGCGCAATTGAGCACCTGCGTCCCATGACGCTCGAAGGCTGCGTGGTCCGCATCTCGGATATCCTTGCCTACGTGGGGCGCGATCGCCAAGACGCCATTGCAGCGGGCCTGCTGTCACCCGACGCCTTTGACGATGACCTTGGCGGTGCCTACAACAGTTGGATCCTCACGCACGCTTCCATCGATATCGTGGAGCATAGCTATGGTAAGCCGCGCATCGAGATGAGCAAGGACCTGTTTGAGGAGATCCGCCGGGCCAAGCGCGAGAACTACGAGAAGATCTATAGCAAGGGCGGTATCGAAGGCGACTCCGAGGCGGAGCTGCGCGAAGCCTTCGAAAAGCTTTACGACCGTTGCCTGCAGGATATAAACGAAGGTGACGAGTCCTCGTATATCTTTAAACACCACATTTCTCGCATCGAGCAGCAGCTTTCCTACTACGATCGCGCCTATGCCTGGCAGGACGACAAGGATCAAGCCGTGGTGGATTATATCGCGAGCATGACGGACGGTTATTTCTGCGAACTGACGAGCAAGCTGTTCCCGGGTCTAAAGTTTCCGCATCGTACCTATATTAACGAACGATAGTTCGTATTAATTCGGTATACTGTTAGTGGAAAACGTATTTGATTAATACACGGGATGGCTATGGACGACCTTTTTTCTGCTTCGACGCGCGAGCGTTCCTTTCAGAATGCGCCGCTTGCGGTGCGCATGCGCCCCAATTCGCTCGACGAGTACGTGGGCCAGCAAAAGGCCGTCGGTAAGGGTTCATGGCTGCGTGCCGCGATCGAGCACGACGTGCTTTCGAGCGTGATTCTGTACGGGCCTGCCGGTACGGGCAAGACGACGCTGGCCCACATTATCGCCAACCATACCAAGAGCGAGTTTGTCGAGGTCAGCGCCGTCACGGGTACCGTGAAGGACCTGCGTCGTGTGATTGATGAGGCCAAGACGCGCCTGAATACGTACGACCGCCGCACCATTCTATTCATCGATGAGATTCACCGCTTCTCTAAGTCGCAGCAGGATGCCTTGCTGCATGCAGTTGAGAACCGTACCGTCATTATGATTGGCGCTACGACAGAGAACCCGTACTTCGAGGTCAACTCGGCACTGCTCTCACGTGGTCGCGTCGTGGAGCTTGAGCATCTGAAGGATGAGGATATCGCCACGCTTATTGAACGTGCGCTTGAGGCACCGCAGGGTTTGAACGGTAAGTTCTCGGCCGATGAGGATACGGTCAAGACCATTTGCACGCTGGCAGCGGGTGACGCTCGCTCGGCGCTCACGACGCTTGAGCTTGCGAGCGAGATTGCCGTCACGCGTCCCGATACCGAGGGAACGCCAGCGCCTGCGGCGGGGGAGCGCTATCCCATCACCGTGGATGACGTGAAGATCGCCAACCCGCGTCGCGGCTTTACGTATGACAAAAGCGGCGACATGCACTACGACATCATCAGTGCGTTTATTAAGTCTATGCGCGGTAGCGACCCCGATGCCACGATCTATTGGCTCGCGCGCATGATCGATGCTGGGGAGGATCCTAAGTTTATCGCTCGCCGCATTATGATTCACGCTTCTGAGGATGTTGGCAACGCCGACCCGCAGGCGCTTTTGGTGGCGCATGCTGCCTTTAAATCTGCTGAAGTTATTGGCTATCCTGAATGTCGCATTAACCTTGCACAAGCTGCGCTCTATGTGTGCTTGGCGCCCAAGTCCAATGCGTGCGAGGCCTCGATCGATGCGGCGCTAGCCGATATCCACAGCAGTGGTCTTCGCGAGGTGCCCAGCTACCTGCGCGATCGCCATCGCCCGGGCAGCGATGAATACGGTGTGTATAAGTATCCGCACGATTATCCCGAAGGCTGGGTCGATCAGCGCTATTTGCCCGAAGGCTTGGAACGCGGTGCATTTTGGCAGCCTGCCGGCCGCGGTTGGGAAGAATGGCGCGTAGAGCAAAGTGAACGCGACCGCAGCGGGAATGCACCGAAGTAGCTGCTGATAATTTTGTCCCACGTTGCTGCTCATGGCATGTTCGGTCCCCTTTGGGGTACCATGGAAACCGTCTGTATATCGATTCCTTTGGGAGGCTTGTATGAGTCCCATTCAAATCGCCCTGCTGCTGCTCGCTGTTGCCGGCGTGTGGGCCATCGTTGAGCTCGCGCTTACCCTGCGCAAGACCCGCACCGTTGTCGACTCGCTCGATAAGACCGTTAACGACCTCAACAACACCATCGCCGAGGCTCAGCCTGTGGTGGCAAAGCTCGATGGCGCTGTCGATGAGCTTACGCCGGCGCTTGCCCAGATGGAGCCGCTGCTTAAGTCGAGCAAGACGGCAGTTGATGCCCTTACCTCCAATCTCGTAGAGGTCGAAGCCGTGGTTCGCGACATTTCTGAGGTCACCGGTAGCATGGCCGAGGCCAGCAATGCTGTGTCGAGCGTGACTGATTCTGCGGCAGGTGCCGTGCAGAAACTCTTTAACAAGGTGAAGGCTCCCGCGGCCGACGCTGAGTGCAAGCTTTCCGCTGCCGAAGAAGCCGAGCAGCCGACCGAGCGTGTCCTGATTGGCGAAGCCGGGGACGATGTCGCTGCTGGTGACAATGATGCACAGAAGCCTGCTGCTAAAGCAGCCCAGTATTACACCTACACGCCCGCCGAGACCTCTGAGGAGTCCTGCGATGAGTAGCGAAGCAACTTGCCCCATTACGCTGACCGTTGCCGGCGACCCGCGTCTGGCGCGCCTTGTGCGCATGACGGCGGCAAATGTCGGTGCGCTCTGCTCCATGTCCGTCGATCGCATCGAGGACATTCGTATGGCTGCCGAGGAAGCATTTATTTTCGGCTGCACGGCTGTTGATTCCGATGACATCTCGATCAAATTCGATGTCGACGAATCTCACGTTGGCATGACCTTTACCTTTGGCGACCAGGCCACCGTCGACGAGGATGACCAGGCCGCTGTGTATGCCGAGCTCATTTTGGCGAGCGTGTGCGACTCCTACGAAAAGACTGCGGCGCCCCTGACGCTTTCCCTCGACCTCAAGGCGGATATCTAATATGACCGAACGTTCCCGGAGCGGTAAGACCGCTTGGGACAAGGAGAAAACCCGCGAGCTGTTTCGTCGCTATAAAGAGACCGGTGACCCGGACGCACGCGAGCAGCTCGTCATGTCCCACATGAACCTGGTAAGGTTTCTTGCCAACAAGTTTAAGAACCGCGGCGAGCCGCTCGATGACCTGATGCAGGTTGGTTATTTGGGCCTGCTCAAGGCTATCGACCGCTTTGACCCTGAGCGCGGACTCGAGTTCACCACGTTTGCCACGCCTACCATCTTGGGCGAGATTAAGCGTCACTTCCGCGACAAGGGCTGGAGCGTGCGCGTGCCCCGTCGCTTGCAGGAGCTCTCGGCCAAGGTCAACCAGGCTACCGATAAGCTCACCAACGAGCTACAGCGCTCGCCTAAGGTTGAGGAAATCGCTGAGTACTTGGACGTGACGGTCGATGAGGTGCTGGAGGCCATGGAATCGTCTTCGGCCTATACCTCGGTGCCCATCGAGGCTCCTGGTGCGTCCGATTCGGACGATGCCCCCTCGATTCTCGACCGTTACGCCGACGACGACAACGAGCTCGACTTTACCGATGACCGCCTAGTGATCGAGGAAGCCATCCGTGATTTCTCGCCGCGCGAGCGCGAGGTGATTGAGCTGCGCTTTGTGAAGGGCATGACCCAGATCGAGATCGCCAAGAAGCTGGGTATTTCTCAGGTACAGGTTTCGCGTCTGCTGCGCCGCACGCTTAAGAAGATTCAGGACAAGATCGACCCCGACGGAGTGATGATTCGTTCATGAGTGAGCACCCCCAACAAACCGATCGCGTGCTGCGCGACACCCGCATTCTGACGCTGCGCATTTGGGCTGTTGTCGGCTGCATTGTTATTGCTGCTGTCATCTTTAACCTTATGGGCATCCTGGCACCGGTTATTGAGTTTCTTGCCGTCGGCTCCATCATTGCTTTTGTGATGTCCCCGATCACCAACTGGCTCGAGCACCATGGCGTGAATCGCGGCATCGGTTCGCTTATCGCGCTTATTGTTGTTGTTGCCGTGCTCGTCGGTGTCGTTTGCATCTTGTCGCCGATTCTCTTTGGTCAGATCATGGAAGTCCTGAGCCGCCTGCCCGAGCAGCTTCGTGTTGCGGGTGGCGATCTCAATGAGATGATCTCGCATGCCAAGACGCTCAACAACACGCCGCTCAAGGAGTATTTGGACGATAACCTTTCGTCGCTTGTTACCGTGGCATCGAAGTATGTGTCTCAGATCGCTGCCGAGCTTGGCCGCGGTGTGTTCCCGCTCATCACCAATACGGCCTCGCAGTTGTTCGTGATCTTCCTTGGTCTGGTGCTTGCGTACTGGATGGCCTGCGACTACCCTCGCATGCACCACGAGATTTGCACCATCATCGGTCAGGAGAAGGAGACCTCGTACCGCTTTATGGTCGCCATCCTTTCTCGCTCTGTCGGCGGCTACATGCGCGGCATGGTCGTGACGTCCATCTGCGGTGGTTTCCTCGCCTTTATCGGTTTTATGATCATCGGCCATCCGTATGCGGCGCTCATGGCTATCTTTACCGGCATCATGCATTTGGTTCCGGTCGTCGGCCCTTGGGTGAGCGCAGCAATCGCCACAGTGCTCGGTTTCATGTTCAGCCCCATGTTGGCATTATGGACGCTCATCGTGACGATGGTCGCGCAAAACGTCACCGATAACGTGATTTCGCCTAAGGTTATGCAGAGCTCTGTACAGGTGCATCCTATCATGAGCCTCACGGCGCTCGTTATTGGCTCGGCACTCATGGGCCCCATCGGCATGATTATTGCCATCCCGCTTTGTGCGGCCCTCAAGGGTATCTTCGTGTACTACTTCGAGAATGAGACCGGCCGCCAGCTTGTGGCCTATGACGGCGCCGTGTTTAAGGGCACACCGTACCGCGATGCCGATGGCAACCCGGTCGCCGCCTACGACGCGCTCGGCGACGACACCTTCATCTATGAGTCCGAGCTCATCGGCAACGAGACCGCGCCCGAGGCCAAGGCTATGCCCAAACCCGAGCTCGATAACCCCTGGATCAAGCTCTCGGGTCTGCAACCCGATGCCACGGGCTTCTTCAAGAACCCCTTTGCCAAGGACGATGACTCCAACTCGGACGACGATACCAAAACCGGCATCGACGGCTCCATGGACGACTCGGATTCTAAATAGGTCCTATTAACGTTTCTTGAAGTTGTAAATTACAAGAAACGCGAGCAAAGCGATTGATGAGGGGCCGGCTACGTAGAAAAAGAGAACGTCAATTGCGCGTAGAGTGTAATAAGCCTTATCGCCGGACATTGCTGCATACAATACGTAGCCAAATGCTGGTTGGTTTGCGTACCAGCAGGAGAAGGCCAAGAGCGCTAAAAGTGCTACTACCAGAAGTGCATTCAGGACAAATCGCTTGCTTTTCATCGATCGCTCCTTTCGAGTAGCTCTTATATGTAATTCTACAGCAGTCATTTGTTTTTCAAAGACTTTGGCTGTCCTAAATAACATGCACTTTCCCTGGAGGGTCGCTGTTTGGCGGCCCTCTTTTTTTGCATGGGCGCGGTGGGATGGTAATATCGTTACGTTTGAACTGTTTCGATGTGAAACCGAGGAGATTCCCTCTATGAGTGCTGACTACCCGTCAATGACTACGGCCGAGATTCGCTCCAAGTTCCTCAACTTCTTTGAGGAGCGCGGTCTTAAGCTCTATCCTTCTTCGTCCCTCGTCCCCGACGATCCCTCGCTGCTGCTTGCCAACGCCGGCATGAACCAGTTTAAGGAGTACTACCAGGGTAAGAAGACCATGAAGGAGATCGGCGCGATCTCCTGCCAGAAGTGCGTCCGCACCAACGACATCGATTGCATCGGCGAGGACGGCCGTCACTTGTCGTTCTTCGAGATGCTCGGCGATTTCTCTTTTGGCGGCGTCTCCAAGGAGCAGGCTTGCGCCTGGGCCTTTGAGCTCATCACCAAGGAGTTCAAGCTGCCGCTCGATCGCCTGTACTTCACCGTCTTTACCGAGGACGACGAGACCCACGACGTGTGGCGTTCTCTGGGCGTTGCCGAGGACCACATCTCCCGCCTGGGTGAGGATGACAACTTCTGGGCCGCTGGCCCCACCGGCCCCTGCGGTCCGTGCTCCGAGATCTACTTTGACATGGGCGAGGAGGTCGGCTGCGGCAGCCCCGACTGCAAGCCTGGCTGCGACTGCGACCGCTTCCTTGAGTTCTGGAACCTCGTGTTTACCCAGTACGACCGCCAGGAGGACGGCTCCATGCCGGAGCTGCCGCACCGCAACCTCGATACGGGTATGGGTCTGGAGCGCATGGCCGCCATCATGCAGCACAAGACCGCTAACTATGACGGCGATCTGATGCAGCACCTCATCAAGCTGGGTGAGGAGATCAGCGGCAAGACCTATGACGCCGACGATTACTCCGGCGCCAGCCGTTCTCTTCGCATCATCGCCGACCACTCCCGTGCCGTCGACTTCATGATCTCTGACGGCATCCTGCCCGGTAACGAGGGTCGCGAGTACGTCCTTCGCCGCCTGCTCCGTCGTGCCGTATTCCACGGTCGCCTGCTGGGTATCGAGGGCGCCTTCCTGACCAAGTTCATCGACGAGGTCAACGCTCAGATGGGCGAGGCCTATCCCGATCTGCTCAAGAACGTCGCACTCGTCAAGGGTATCGTCGCCTCCGAGGAGGAGCGCTTCTCCACGACGCTCGACAACGGCCGCGTCTATCTGGACGAGGCCTTGGCAGCGCTTGCCGAGGGCGCCGTGCTTCCGGGCGATGTTGCCTTTAAGCTGCACGACACCTTTGGTTTCCCCATCGACCTGACCGTCGAGATCGCCGGCACCGCTGGCCACGATGTCGACATGGACGGCTTTACCGCCTGCATGGAGGACCAGAAGGCCCGCGCCCGCGCTAACGCAAAGGGCGATGCCTGGGGCAGCTTCAACGATGTGTGGGTCGAGCTTTCCGACAAGGTCGCAGCGACCGAGTTCGACGGCTATGACAACGATGTGATCGAGGGCGCCAAGGTTGTCGCCATCGTGCGCAACGGCGAGTCCGTCGAGTCCGCAGCCGCCGGCGAGGACGTCGAGGTCGTGCTCGACCGCACCCCGTTCTACGCCGAGATGGGTGGCCAGCAGGGCGATGCCGGAAAGCTTTCCGCCGAGGGCGTTGTTCTGACCGTTTCCGATACCAAGAACCATAACGGCCTGTATGCCCACGTCGCGCACGTTGCCGAGGGCACGCTGACCGTCGGTGCCGCTGTGACCGCCGCGCTCGACGCCGAGCGCCGTGGCTTCCTGCGCCGCAACCACACCGCCACGCACCTGCTCGACGCTGCCCTTAAGCAGGTCCTGGGCGAGCACGTCTCCCAGGCCGGCTCGCTGGTGACGCCCGAGCACCTGCGCTTTGACTTTACACACTTCGAGGCCCTGTCCTCCGAGCAGCTCAAGGCTGTCGAGGACCTGGTCAACCAGCAGATCTTCGCTTCCAAGCCGGTCGTGACCCGTGTCATGGGCATCGACGAGGCTAAGGCTGCCGGCGCTGTCGCTCTGTTTGGAGAGAAGTACGGCGATGTCGTCCGCGTCGTCTCCGTGGGCGCCGAGGACCAGCCGTTCTCCCGCGAGCTCTGTGGTGGCACCCATGCCGCCAATACCGCCGAGATTGGCCTGTTCAAGATCATTTCCGAGTCCTCCACGGGCTCCAATGTCCGCCGTATCGAGGCCGTGACCTCTAAGGGTGCCCTCGACTACATGGTCGACCGCCTGGCGCTCGTTGACGCCGCCGCCGCTGCGCTCAAGTGCCGCGTCGACGAGGTTCCCGCCCGCGTGGAGAACCTGCAGGCCGAGCTGCGCGAGACGTCCAACAAGCTCAAAAAGGCTCTGACCGGTGGCTCCTCCGACGCCATTTCCAGTGCCATCGAGGGTGCTGTCGAGCTCGGCGGCTACAAGCTCGTCGTCGCTGAGCTCCAGGGCCTTGAGGCTGCCGACCTGCGCAACGTATGGGATACCGTGCATCAGAAGGTCGCCGGCCCTGTCGCTTGTGTCGTCGCCAGCGTGACTGAGAAGGGCACTCCGGCCCTGCTCGCTGCCGGCTCCGATGACGCCGTCAAGGCCGGGTTCCACGCCGGTAACGTGATCAAGCAGATCGTGGGCCTGGTTGACGGTCGCGGTGGTGGCCGTCCCAACATGGCCCAGGCCGGTGGCAAGAACGCTGCCGGTATCGCCGATGCCCTCGCGGCCGCTAAGACCGCACTCGGCGCCTAAGAATCTAAGAAGTCACTGTGGTCGCGCTTGCGCTGGACATAGGGGAGACCAGGATCGGCATCGCCGTCTCGAGCCGTGATGGCAAGATGGCGATGCCCGTCAAGGTGCTCCCGGCTGCAGAGGTCACCGGTATGGCCAAGACGTTCCGCTACCTGGTCGAGGACTATGAGCCCGACATCCTGGTAAGTGGACGTCCCCTGACCATGGCCGGTGAGCCCGGCCCCCAGGCCGAGCGCGTTGCCTCCGTGGCGCAAAAGATTGCCGACGAGCTCGATCTTCCATTGGAGTTTGAGGACGAGCGTCTGTCCTCGCAAGAGGCCAAGCGTATCCTGCGCGAGCAGGGCCTCAACGAAAAGCAGATGAGGGGCAAGATCGACATGATTGCCGCCAGCCTGTTCCTGCAGACATGGCTCGATCGTAAAAACGAGGAGGTTCAGCATGCCTAGCGCTTCCGATCCGCGCCAGCCGAATCGCCAGGGGCAGCCCGCGCCGCGTCCTGTCCAGGCAGGTCAGCGCTCGGTGCAGCCGATGCCGCGTCCGGCTCAGCCCTGCTCGCATGCGGCCCGCCCCGCCCAGCGAGCGACTCAGCAGCCAACTGCCCGTACGGCGCAGCCCACTGGCGGCACTCGTTTTAAGCAGCAGGCTTCTACGCAACGCGCACAGGCTCCTCAATCGCAGCCTCATGCGCATCGCGCTCATGGTTCGCATGGCGTTGCTCCGGCGACCCGCTCGAGCTACAACACGCATGCTCGTCGCGGTGCTCAAAAGAAAAGCTCCCCGGTGCCTATGATTATCGGTGGCGTCGTTGCCGTGCTTGCGCTTGTCGCGATCGTTTTCTTTGTCGTGCCGGCCGTCAAGGGCTTCTTTGCCGGTGAGGATACGAAGGTCACGGCTGGTCAGCAGGTTGCGGTGACCATTCCCGATGGTGCTTCGGGCGATACGATCGCCTCGATTCTCTCCGAGAACCATATCGTTGAAAATCCCAAGGATTACTATGCGGCGGTGAAAAAGCTCAACGCCGATATGTCGCTCAAGCCTGGAACTTATTCGTTCACCACACTCATGGATGCGACCAAGGTTGTTCAGCAGCTCATGGAAGGTCCCAACGCGGACTCCAATGCGCTGACTATCCCTGAGGGCCTAACGGTCGATCAAGTCGCCGACCGTGTGGCCCAGGCCTACGACAGTATCTCTAAGGAAGACTTCCTCAACCAGGCCAAGGCCTCCAACTACGTGGACGACTATAGCTTCCTTAAGGGCGCCGCCAACGACTCGCTCGAGGGTTTCTTGTTCCCCAAGACCTATTCGTTGGGTGATTCGCCGACGGCCGATGACGTGATTCGCGCTATGCTCGATCAGTTTAAGACCGAGTACAAGTCGCTTGACTTTGCGAGCTGCGAAGCCAAGATCAAGGAGCGCTACGGTGTGGAGATGTCCGACTACGACATCGTCAACTTGGCCTCTATCGTTGAGCGCGAGGGCCTCAACGCCGATCAACGTGCGCACGTGGCTTCGGTCTTCTACAACCGCCTTGCCGGCAAGCTCGACGGTTTGCGCTATCTCAACAGCGATGCGACCATGATGTATGTCACCGGTGGTGAGGTTACCGCCGACGACCTGCAGAGCGATAGTCCGTATAACACCTATAAGCACGAGGGCCTGCCACCGACGCCCATCTGCTCTCCGTCGCTCGAGGCACTCAAGGCCACGTTAGAGCCGACCGACTCCGATGACCTATATTTCTACATTACGCAGGACGAGGAGTACTTCTCGCAAACCTACGAAGAGCATCAACAGTCTTGGAATTAGCATGAGGATTTTTAGCCCCAAACGATACGTTGCCTCGGTCGATCGCATCGACCTTGATACCCTGTGGGCCGACGGTAAACGCGCCATTCTGCTCGATCGCGATAACACGCTGGTGCCGCGCGACACCGAGCAGGTTCCCGCCGCGGTTTCCGCTTGGCTCGACGCTGCCCGCGCCAAAGGCTTTAAGCTGTGCATGGTGTCCAACAACTGGCATCGCGACCAGGTCATGAGCTCTGCACGCGAGCTGGGACTCGAGGCCATCAGCCACGCCATGAAGCCGGCGCCGTTTGCCCTCAAGGCGGGTCTTAAGCGCCTCGGCGCCACGGCCGACGAGGCGGTGCTGATCGGTGATCAGCTCTACACGGACGTGTGGAGCGGCAACTTCGCCGGCGTCGATACCATCCTGGTAAAGCCGCAGGCGACGCAGGACCTGTGGTATACGCAGATCTTCCGTATCTTTGAGCGCCGGGCCCTGCGCGACCTTCCCTGCGAGGAATAGGTCTCGTCATGCCCCAGCACACCAAACACGGCTGCGACCATATCTTCTTTATCGGCTTTTTGGGCGCGGGCAAATCGACGCTCGCGCGCAACGTCGGCACCATGTTTAAGCGGCGTTTTATCGATACCGACCGCCTCGTCGTGCGTCGTTGCGGCAAGTCGGTAACCGAGATTTTTGAGACCGAGGGCGAGGATCGTTTTCGCGAGCTCGAGACCTCGGCGCTCCGTTCGCTCCAAAGCGAGCGCAGCCTGTTGGTTTCGTGCGGGGGCGGTATCGTCGAAACGCCGGTGAATATTGAGCTGATGCACGAAATGGGTACGTGCGTGTACCTCGAGGGCGACTTCGAGGATTCGATTCGCCAGATTCGTCGGTCCGACACGCGCCCCGATTTCCGTTCGCCCGAGCATGCCGCGCGCCTGTTTGAGCATCGCCGTCCGCTGTATCGCCAGGCCGCCGACCTTACCCTTGATATTCGCAACAAGTCCTTCGAGGACGTTTCCTACCTTTGTGCCGAGATGCTTTTGGAGCGTGGGCTGCTATGATTCGCCGTCAACTGATCAATTTCCAAAACCGCAGCGTCGATGTCCGTGTCGGATTGGGCGCGTTCGATGAGCTGTCGCGCATGTTTGCCTCGGCCGTTGGCAAGCCTAAGCGCGCGATGGTCGTTTTGAACGACGTCACATCCGAGCGTTTTGGTGAGGTCGTCGAGCATGCGCTGGTCGACGCCGGTTTTGCCGTGTCGCCGCTAGTCCTCGAGGTTTCGCCTGCTGGTGCCACGCTGGCTGATGCTGATGCTATCTTTGGCGCCCTGTCTGCCAACGCCATTACCTGCGACGATCTAGTTGTCGCCGTTGGCGATGCCGCAACCTGCTCGGTTGTTAGTTGGTGCGCCAACCAGTGGTGTGGCCGAACCGAGTGCGCGCTGCTGCCGACAACCTTAGATGCCATGCTCACGGTCGCGACGACCATGAAGCCGCTCGTCGCCTCGTCGGCGGATGCGCTTCCCGCCATCGCGTTTCGTCCCGAGCCCGGGTTGGTCGTGTGCAACCTCGACCTTATTCGCGAGGCCAGCCCCGAGGACCTTAAGCTTGGCTATGCGGTGCTCGTGGGCACCATGCTTTCGAGCAGCAAGTCCCGCTGGAATCAGTTTACTGAGACCGTTCCCGAGATTCTCGCGGGCGAGGAGGTCGCGCTTGTCAATGCCGTTCAATGGTCTCAGACTGCCCGCAAGGACGTACTGATGGCCACGAACCCGAGTGCTCGCCATGCGCTCGATTTTGGCAAGACGGGGGCGCGTACCCTGCGCGCCTGCTTGGGCGATGCCGCTTCGCAGGTCCCTGCCTATCAGCTGTTGTCCGAGGGCATGCGCTTTGAGGCGCGCCTTGCCCACGACGCCTGCGACTTCGATATCGATTACGTCTTTGAGGTCGATGACTGCTTGGAGGACTTTGGTATCGAGGAACTTGCCTTCAATCTGGAGCCTGCCGCATATATCGAGGAGTTCCGCAAGCAGCAGTTTGCACGCTCGAACCGCAGCATGTTGCCGCTGCCCGCGGCACTCGGCGCCATTCGCCTAACGAACGTTGAGGACGAGGTTCTTGAGCGCCATGCTCACGCCTACTTGGCTTCTCGCAAAGAACTTCTCTAAGATTTATTGACATCCATCGTCTTTCGTATCATGTTGAGGGGCGGGTTTTCAATCGGTTGCGGATCGCATGCGATTCCGTCGTTCGGTTGAGACCCGTCCCGTCTTTATAGAGACAGCAAGAAAGGAATCTGCATGTCTGAGTTTGCTGCCGGTCCTGCCGGTCGTATCGAACGTGTCCGTGCCCTGATGGCCGAGCGTGGCTACGACGCCATCGTGGTGCGCGACGAGGCCAACCTTCGTTGGCTTACGGGCGTTAAGGGCGTCTTCGACTACACCTTCGAGTTCCCGCACGCTGCGTTTATTACGGCCGACCAGTGCCTGTTCCACACCGACTCGCGCTACCTCAACAGCTTTGAGGAGAACACGCCCGCCGGCAGCCCCTGGGTTTACGACATGGATGAGGGCACCATCCCCGGTTGGGTCGCCGGCAAGATCGCGGCCAACAAGTGCCGCGTCTGCGCTGTCGAGGACGACATGCAGATCAACTTCTACCAGGGCATTCAGCGTGGTCTGGAGGACCGCTCCGTCGCCTGCATGTTGCCACTGATGCACGACGACATCCGTAAGATGCGCGCCATCAAGGATGCCGAGGAGATCGAGCTCATGCGCCATGCACAGTCGATCACTGACGCCGCCTTCCAGCACATGCTCGGCTTTATTAAGCCCGGTATGACCGAGAAGCAGGTTCGCAACGAGCTCGAGAACTTTATGTTCGCCAACGGCGCTGACAGCCTTGCCTTCGGCTCCATCGTAGCGAGCGGTCCCAACACCGCCAACCCGCATGCCGTGCCGAGCGACCGTGTGATCGAGAAGGGCGATTTCGTTCTTATGGATTACGGCGCGGGCTACTGCGATTATCGTTCCGATATGACGCGCACCGTCGTGATGGGCGAGCCCACGCAGGAGCAGCTCGACCTGTATGCGCTCGTGCGCCGCACGCATGAGGAGTGCGTCGCTGCCATCCATCCGGGCGTTGAGGGCAACGACATTTTCAAGCTTTCCAAGAAGATCATCGGCGATGCCGGCTATGGCGATTACTACAACCATGGTCTGGGCCACGGCGTGGGCATCGACATCCACGAGCTGCCCAACTTCAACCGCAGCAAGAATATCATCGAGGTCGGCTCGGTTATCACCATGGAGCCCGGCGTCTACCTGCCCGGCGTGGGCGGCGTGCGCCTTGAGGACTACGGCGTGGTCACCGAGAACGGCTACGAGCCCTTCACCAAGACCCCGCACGACCTGCACGTTATCGACTGCTAGTCTACTTCGGTAGACAGTTTGGGGCGGGGCGTTCGGATCGATTCGGACGCCCCGCGTTCTCTTTTTATGCGCTCGCCGCAGGCGCCGTCTGCAAGTGTATAATTTCTGTCGTATGTAATTTGGACGCTTGTGCGTTCTGCCCATAACAAGAAAGGTCGCTATGCCTACCATTTCTACCGCCGACTTCAAGAACGGCCTCGGTCTCCGCATCAAGGACAAGGTCTACACCATCGTTGAGTTCCAGCATGTCAAGCCGGGCAAGGGCGGCGCGTTTGTGCGCTACAAGACCCGCGACATCAAGAGCGGCCGCGTCGTCGAGAACACCTGCAACGCCGGCACCAAGTTCGAGAGCGTCATGCTTACCACCCGTGAGTTCCAGTATCTCTACAACGATGGCACCGACTACATCTTCATGGACAACGAGTCCTATGAGCAGGTTCCCGTTCCCGAGGACATGGTGGGCGAGAACTCCAAGTGGCTGCGCGAGAACGACGTTTGCCAGCTGCTCTTCGCCGACGATGAGCTCATGGGCGTGACCCCGCCGATGTTCATCGAGACCACCATTGTCCAAACCGACCCGGGCTTTAAGGGCGACACCGTCCAGGGTTCCACCAAGCCGGCCACGATCGACACCGGCGCTGTCATCCAGGTCCCCATGTACCTCAACGAGGGCGAGGTCATCAAGGTTGACACCCGCGACGGCAAGTTCGTCTCCCGCGTCTAGCAACCAAATCTTCTAGGAGGATTCATGCCCCAGGAAATCAAAATTGACGGCATCGGCATTTCGCCCGATGTTCTGACCGCCATCGTCTCGCGCGCCGTGTCCGATGTCGAGGGCATCGCCTCCGTTGGCGTCAAGGACCTTGCCACCAACCTTGTCTCCATGATGCTCTCGTCCAAGGCCCCGGCTTCCGAGCCGGCGGTCGAGGCCGAGGTCGTCGGCGACAAGCTCGCACTCACCGTGCGTGTCGTGGTGTTCTTTGGCTATCCGTTCAAGAAACTCGCCGAGGCCGTTCGCGCCGCCGTGGTCGCCGCCATCGATGCCCAGGTGGGCGTCGAGGTTGAGCGTGTTGACGTTTGCATCGACGGCCTCGTTTTCCCCAAGGAGTAACCTTTGAGCCTTAAGGTTTATCGCGGGCGTACGCTTGCCCGCAGTCAGGCGCTGCAGCTGCTGTTCCAGGCCGAGGCCACGGACAGCCCGCTCGAGCGCGTCCTCGAGGGTGATTTCCTGATCTCGAAGGGTCCCCTCGACCCCTATGCGTTGGAGCTGTGCCGCGGTGCCTACGAGCATATCGACCGCATCGACTGCGCTCTGCGATCCGTTGCCAAGAACTGGGATCTTATGCGCATGCCCGGCGCCGACCGCAATCTGCTGCGTATCGCCGTTTACGAGATGCGTTTCCTCACCGACGAGGAGGTCTCGGACGCCATCGTGATCAACGAGGCTGTCGAGCTTGCCAAGGCCTATGGCACCGACCAGTCCGCGTCGTTCGTCAACGGCGTGCTGGGCAAGATCGCTCGCAGTGAGGAGCTGCCGGGCGAGGACCTGTACCAGGAGCTGCTGGCCGAAGATCGCGCTCGCGAGGAGGCGCAGGCTGCCGAGGCTGCCGCAAAGGTTGCAGCTGCTCAGGCCGAGGCTGGCGTGCTGGCCGAGGGCGCGGACGCTGCTGAGGCCGTCGAGGCCGACTCCGTCGAGGAGTAGCCATGCCAGAGGGTTCTGTCCGCAACTTTGACGAGATCTCGGACCGTCTGGATCAGATCATCGCTACCGTTCGCTCCAAGGATACCTCCTTGGAGCGTTCGCTCGATCTGTTTGACGAAGCGATTGAGCTGGGCTCCCGCGCGGTCGATATGGTCGACAAGTTTGAGTTGACGCCGCGTGAGGCCGACAAGCTCGAGCAGGAATACGATGAGGATGCGGCAAACGAATCCCAGGATAGCTAGGCCACATCTCCGGATACGAATGGTTGATGGCATTCATGAAACGTGTGCGTCTTGATGACGAACTGATTTCACAGGGCATCTGCGCCGATCGCGCGGATGCCCTTCGCACTCTTATGGCCGGCTTGGTCTCGAGTGGCGGCGAGCGCTTGACTTCGCCGGGCCTTAAGGTGACCCCGGGCCTGCCGCTGCACGTGAAGGGGCGCATTCCCTATGTTGGCCGCGGCGGTCTTAAGCTCGAAGGCGCGCTTGATGCGTTTGGCATCAATCCGACGGGCCTTGCCTGTCTGGATGTGGGCTGCTCTACCGGCGGCTTTACCGATTGCCTGCTCAAGCGCGGAGCTGCGACCGTTGTCTCGGTGGACGTGGGTCGCGCCCAGTTCGATTGGTCGCTGCGTCAGGACGATCGCGTGACGCTGCATGAGCGCACAAACGTGACGCAGCTGCCTGAGCTTGGCTATGCCGGCGCCATCGACCTGGCTGTGTGTGATGTCTCGTTTACCAGCATCGCGAACATTATCGATGCGGTGCTGGCGTGCCTGGCGCCTACGGGTGCATTCTGCACGCTCGTAAAGCCGCAGTTTGAGGCTCCGGCGGCGCTGGTGGGCGAGGGCGGCATTGTGACCGATCCCGCCGTGCGCCGCGATACACTCGTTGCGGCAGTTGAACTCTTTGCCTCCAAGGGGCTGTTCCCGGTCGATGTGTGCGTGTCGCCCATTCATGGTGCCAAGGGCAACGTTGAGTTTTTCCTGTACGGCACGAGATTTGCCCCCGGTGAACGTGCCGACGATGAGCTGCAATCCCAGGTATCGGTTTTGAGCGAGAAAGCTGCAACGCTATGAAGGTCTTTCTGGTTCCCAATTACTACAAGCAAGAGGCGGTCGAGAGCGGCCTGATGCTCGAGCTTTGGCTGACGCGCCAGGGCTATGAGGTCGCATGGGCTGCCGACCAGCGATCGAAGATTCAAAGTACGCCTGATATTGACGGCTCCGATCTGGTCATTACGCTCGGCGGCGACGGCACGCTGCTGCGCGCTGCCCGCATCCTCAACCATCGCGAGATTCCTATCCTCGGTCTTTCCTATGGTCACCTGGGCTTTTTAACTGCTGCGAGCCCCGAGGAGCGCGACATTCTTAAGGTCGTGAGCGACGCCCTTTCCGGCGAGCTGCACGTGAGCCGTCGCGCCACCATCGCTGCGGATATCGTGTCCGTGCGCGAAGACGGTACGAAGGATGTCGTGCGCACCTTCGCCCTCAACGACATGGCGCTTACCCGCGGTCCGCTGTCCGATATGGTCGAGTTCGACATCACGGTGTCGGGCCACCATATCGATCGACTGCGTGGCGACGGCGTGGTCGTGTCCACGGCGACTGGTTCTACGGGTTACGCACTCAGTGCCGGCGGCCCCATCGTGAGCCCCGACTATACGGGCATGGTCTGCGTACCCATTGCGCCGCACACCATTCAGGCCCGTGCCTTCTTGACTTCGCCGAGTGATGTCGTCGAAATCTTTATGTCCGATGATCGCCCGAGCGTGCCGGCGATCGCCATCGATGGACAGTTTATTACCTGCGATGGCACGGTCGAGAGCGTGGCTGTGCGTCGCGGTCCCGGCGATGTGCTGCTGCTGGATTACGGCCCCGAGAGCTTCTATAACTCGGTGAGCCGTGTGTTCTACGGAGTGCGTCATGATCGATGAGCTGCAGGTTTCTAACATTGCACTCATTCGCGAGGCGACGCTGGTGCCGAGTGCCGGCCTGACTGTCCTGACCGGCGAGACCGGCGCCGGCAAGACCGCACTGCTCTCGGCCCTCAAGCTTATTTTGGGCGAGCGTGCGGATTCGTCGACGGTGCGCGAGGGCGAGGCGCTGGCGAGCGTCGAGGCGCGACTCTTCGACGGGCCGCACGACACGGAAGGCTTCACGGTCCAGCGCAGCCTTTCTGCCGAGGGCCGCAGCCGCGTGAAGATTGACGGCCGCATCGCCAGTGTGCGCGAGCTTTCGGAGCGCGTTGGCGTGATGATGGATCTGTGCGGCCAGCACGAGCACCAGCGCCTCCTCGACCCGGCGCATCATGTTGCCATGGTCGATGCCTGGGCAGGGCGCCCGGCACTCGAGGCGCTGGATGCGTACCGCGCCTGCTTTAAGGCATCGCGTGCTGCCGCCAAGGAGGTTCGACGTGTCGAAGAGGCCTCGCGTGCGCAGGGGAGCCGCGTCGAGGAGGCGCGCTTTGCCCTCGAGCGCATCGGCGAGGTCGACCCCAAGCCGGGCGAGTATGAGGAACTCGAGGAACTGCTGCCGCGCTCCGAACATGCCGAGGTACTGGTTGCCACGGCTAACGATGCCCATGCATCGCTTGCCGCCGAAGGGGGAGCGCTCGATGCCGTGAACAGCGCCGTGGCAGAGCTTTCCCGTATGGCTACCGTCGATCGCAAACTGGGTGACATTGCCGATGCGCTTTCGGATGCCTGTATCTCCCTTGAGGATTGCGCGAACGAGCTTCGTTCCTATCGCGATGGCGTCGCCTTCGACCCGCGCGAGCTCGCTCGCATGCGTGAGCGGTATTCCGACCTCAAGGGCCTGCTGCGCCAGTGGGGTCCCACCATGGACGATGTCTTTGCCATGCGCGATCGCTCGCAAGAGCTGCTGTCCCTGGTCGATGATGGTGATGAGCAGATTAAAAAGGCACGTGAGGCACTCGGGAGCGCCGAGCGCGACTTGTTTGCAGCTGCCAAGGCGCTTAAACGCGCACGCAATACGGCGGCCCCGCGCTTTTGCCACGAGGTCGGCCGTCAGATGGCTCGCTTGGAGATGGGTGGCGCCGAGCTCGTGTGGGAGTCGCGCGATCAGCCCCGCGCCGAGTGGACACCTGCAGGTCCTTCGAGCTATGAGCTGCTATACCGCAGCGGCGCTGGTCTGACGCCGCGTCCCTTGCGTCGCATCGCCTCGGGTGGCGAGCTCAGCCGCGTCATGCTGGCGAGCAAGGTTGTCCTCGGTAACGCGGACGGCGTCGATACGCTTGTGTTCGACGAGGTCGATGCCGGTGTCGGCGGCTCGACGGCGCGTGCCCTCGCGGGCGTGCTGGCAGATCTCGCTGCTACGCATCAGTTGATTGTCGTAACCCACTTGGCGCAGGTCGCCGTCATGGCTGACAAGCATTATGTTGTCAGCAAGGAACCGGGCGATGTTCCCCAGACGCATTTGGACGAGGTAACCGGTGAAGCGCGTATCGCCGAGATTGCCCGCATGTTGAGCGGCGATCAGTCCGAGGCAAGCTTGGCCCACGCCAAGCAGATGCTCGAAGAAGCTCGAGGTTAGGTCGTATCAGCGGTGTTGGTGGGACAAAATAGACTGAATTTTTTGTCCCACTACGCGTTTTACTCAACGACCTTATCCGGCTGGATGAGCTCCTCGTAGTAGCTGATGTGTTCGCGGGCATCCTCGATTTCGGGCAGCAGGAAGTTGTAAATGACCTCGATGATCATCGTTGCGCTGATCTTGGAGAATGCAAAGTCGCCCGTGGTAAGCAGTGCCTCGTGGTTCACGGTATTAAAGGCGTAGTCGGCCAGGCGCGCAAGCGGGGATTTGTTGTCGCCGCTGATGACGACCACGGTGGCGCTAGCCTCGCGCGCGGCCTTGGCCATACGGTTGAGGCGCCGCGACTTACCGGAGTTCGAGATCAGCACGATGACGTCGCCGGGCTTCAGGGTCAGGGCAAAACCGATTGCGGTCTCGCTGATGGTGCTTGCCATGCAGCGAAGACCGAGCTGCGAAAACTTAAAGGTCGCATCGAGCGCAACGGCGTTGGTGTTGCCTACGGCCGCAAACTCAATAACGCCGGCATTCTTGAGCGCATGTACAACGGCAGCCAGTGTATCGTGATCAATGCCGTCGATGGTCGCATTGAGCTCGCTCACCTTGGCAGCCAGGATGTTCTTAAGGCTCTGCTCCATGTTGTCGAGCGAGACCTCGTCGGTCAGTCCCTCGTTACGCTGGCTTTCCAAGTCGCGCGCCAGTGAAAACTGGAAACTGCGGAAGCTGCCAAAGCCCAGCTTGCGGCAAAAGCGCGAAACGGTCGCCTCGGAGGTCGCAGCGGCTCGTGAGAGCTGGGCGGCCGTCAGGCGCGGCGCCTCGGACTGGTGCTCCAGAATATAGTCGACAATGCGCTGCTCGGATTCGCTGTATCCCTTATGGGTGCTAATGAGGGAGAGCGCGCTCTTGCTGCTATCGGTCATGGATGGCTCCTGATTGGCGTGAAAATCGAACTTGATTTGCAATGCCATAGTATACGGGCATTTTCAATTACAAGATACACCTTGCCGTTTCAAGCGTTGATGGTAAACTTTCACCTACCGTTTACGGTTATGAAAGAACCTTTCACCGGAGAATTGCGCCTTGTCTCTTCTCACGCGGACGGTAGGTTGGTATCTTTCAGTTGTGGAAAAGCGCGCAAGGACGCGCGTGTAGGGGAGCGCCTGCGGGCGCAAAACTTAAAAAGGAGGGACACATGGCTAAGTTTGACATCATCGCCGCCACCGGTTGCCCGACCGGCATTGCGCACACCTTCATGGCGAAGGAGGCGCTGGAGAAGGCAGCTGCCGAGCGAGGTCTGACTATTAAGGTCGAGACCCATGGCCAGGTCGGTGTCGAGAACGAACTCACCAAGAGCGAGATCGCTGGTGCCAAGGCCGTCGTCGTCGCGGCCGATAAGGATGTCCAGGCGGAGCGTTTCGCCGGCAAGCGCATGGTTTCCGTTGGTGTTTCCAAAGCCCTGTCCGTCGAGGCCGCCGGTAAGCTGATCGACCGCGCGCTCGCCGCCAAGGGTGACGACTCGGTTGCGGCTGCTGCCGATGTCGAGGATGAGGTCGAGGAGAAGGAGTCCATCGGCCACATCATCTACAAGCACCTCATGAACGGCGTCAGCCACATGCTGGTCTTCGTCGTCGCTGGTGGTGTCCTGACCGCCGTCTCGTTCCTGTGGGGCATCACGTCCTTCGATTCGACGGCGTCTGACTACAACAGCTTTGCCGCTATGCTCAAGATCATCGGCGGCATCGCCATGAACCTCATGGTTCCCGTGCTTTCCGCCTACATCGCCGAGTCCATCGGCAAGCGCCCGGCGCTCGTCCCCGGTTTTGTTGCCGGTATGATCGCCATCCAGGGCCTGCCCGTTAACGCCGAGACCGGCATGATCGACGCCGGCGGCGCCGGCGTGGGCTTCGGCTTCCTGGGCGGCATCGTCGGCGGTTTCCTCGCTGGCTATGTCATCTTGCTGCTCGAGAAGGTCTTCTCCAAGCTGCCCAAGAATCTGGACGGCCTCAAGGCTATCTTCCTGTACCCGCTGTTCTCGACTGCCATCGTCGGCCTGGTCATGCTCGGCATCTCCGGCCCCATGGCTGCCATCAACACCGCCATGATGGACTTCCTCAAGGGTCTGTCTGCCTCTGGCGCCATTGTCCTGGGCCTTGCCATCGGCTGCATGTGCGCCGTTGACATGGGCGGCCCGGTCAACAAGGCTGCTTACGTCACCGGTACCGCTATGCTCACCGAGGCCCTGGCCGCCGGTGTCGGCACCGACACCTACAACTTCGGCACCAACTTCATGGCTGCCGTCTCCGCAGCTTGCATCGTTCCGCCGCTGATCACCACCTTCGCCGTCGTTGTCGGCAAGAAGTACTTCAGCCAGGAGGATCACGACGCCGGTATCGTCAACCTCATCCTTGGTTGCACCCACATCACCGAGGGCGCCATTCCGTTCATGACCAAGAACATCTGGCCCGTCATGCCCATCATGATGCTCGGTTCCTCTATCGCCTCGATCCTGACCATTATGTTCAACGTTCACGATCCGGCGCCTCATGGTGGCTTCCTGGTCCTGCCCGTTGTCGAGAATGGTCCGCTGTGGGTCCTCGCGATCCTCATCGGCGCTGTGGTCGGTGGCATCCTGTTCGTGGCCTTCAAGAAGTACGACTTCGAGAAGAACCAGAAGGCAGCTCCCGCCGCCGCTGCTCAGCCGGTCGAGGCCCCCAAGGCCGCTGCCGTCGAGGCCCCCAAGGCCGAGGCTGCCGACTTCGTGAAGGTCGAGAACGTCTTTGTCGCCGAGGACTTCGCTTCTCGTGACGAGGCTCTGAGCTTCGTTTCCAACCAGGCTGTCAAGGCCGGTATCGCCAGCGACGCCGACGCCGTGATGAACGCCTTCCTGGCCCGCGAGGCCGAGGGCACGACGGGCATGATGGAGGGCTTCGCCATCCCGCATGCCAAGTCCGACGCCATTACCGAGGCTGCCGTCATCGTCGTTAAGGACGAGTCCGGCGTGACCGGTTGGGATACCATGGACGGCGCTCCTGTCAACGTGGCCATCGCTCTGCTCATCCCTGGTGCACAGGCTGGCACCACGCACCTCAAGATCCTGTCCAAGGTCGCCGAGGCGCTCATGGACGAGGACTTCCGTGGCACCGTCAAGGGTTCCACCGACGCCGTCGAGATCGCCAAAACGATCAACGCCCGTCTGGTCTAATTTCACGGTACGCGAATAACATCGCCCCCTGTATATAAGGCGGAGTCCCTCTCCAGGGCCTCCGCCTTTTTCATCCCCAAATAAGTTGCGGTGAAATAGGGACTGTTTAAACGATTCAACCCATAATTCAGTCCCTATTTCACCGCAACTTATGGGAGGGCATAGAGGGGGGGCTGCCTATCGAGTCTTTGTCGCGAACAGATCCTCAGCCAGAATTCCGTTCCGCCGATATTGCTCTGGACCGACCGAGTTTCCGCAGCTCGCCCGCCGGGCGGGGCGGTTAAGTTTGTTGCTCTACAGTCCTGCGCAAGACGGAAAGCACATTAAGTGCTTTC
>NZ_JBDGAW010000011.1:0-64848 GCF_040910265.1 Collinsella aerofaciens
GCGCCTTTAGACGCGAGCCCGGGGCCCGTGGGTTATACCCTAAGAGCAAACCACCCTTTTTAAGGGTGGTTCTGATTTTATTTGCGTCAATGTTGCGCAACAGAATGCATGAATCGTGCCAGAAAATGAATGCAGTGCAAGATGATGACCGAGAGGAGACGGTATGTCTTTTGATATGACAAGGCGCGAGGCACTGGGAGTGTTGGGTGCTGCCGCCGGCACGCTGCTGGCGGGTCCTTTGCCGGCGATGGCAAGCGATAACAAAGACGAAGACTCGTCTTCCGACGCTGCCAAGGGCTCTGAAACTGGCGCCCTGTATGCGGCACTGCCTGGTGCGAACTCCAATTGGGGATTCGTTGATGTTAACGGTTCGTGGGTGATTGAGCCCTCGCTTGGCGGCATCGCCAGCGCACCAGGCGACAGCTGCTATACCGTGCCGCACGTTAACGATTCTTCATTCGCGCGAGACAGCCAGATCAACGACAACCTGGAATTGCATGGCGGCGTTTTTGATGGTGACTTGTTCCCGGCTACCACAGCAGACGATACCGAGACCTGGGGTTATATTGACCGTACGGGCAAGTGGGCGATCGAGCCGCAGTATCTCTATGCTGCATGTTTTATCAACGGCTTTGCCATTGTGCAGGATAAGGATAAAGATTTTCACTTTATTACACCTGAGGGCAAAGATGCCTTTGGCAAGCTCGACTGCAAGACGGTCACACCGTTTTTTGAGGGCTATGCGTGCCTGTACAGCGGCGATGGTTGGGGCGTAATCGATACCAAGGGCGAGTGGGCGCTTGCTTCGGCTAAAGACACGACCAGCCCGTATAAGTACAGTGCACCGCTCGTTTTTAACGAAGGCAAGTGCTTTGACGATTTTAAGTACATCGACACTTCGGGCAATACGATTTTTGAATTCAGCGAAGAGGACCGCGGCTACGCGAACCGTCTCTACGATGGCTACAAAGACACGAGGCCGATCTATAAATCGTTCCATCAGGACCGCGTTTTTTACGGGCACCGCATGTACGATGCGCAGGGCAAGGTGCTGACGGACTTTACGTTTAACGACTTTAAGCAAGTCATTATTGCCACGTACCAGGACGAGCGCATCTTTCATGAGGACCTTTGCGCTGCCAAAGATCCGATAACGCACGTATGGGGCTATATCGATAAAGACGGTACTTGGGTTATCAAGCCACAATTCGAAGTGGCGTATAGCTTTAGCCAGGGGCTTGCCATGGTTCTTGACCCGGCAAGTGGTAACTACGGGTTTATTGACAAAAACGGCGACTGGAAGATTCCTCCGCGCTTTAGGCTGCCCGATGGCTATGCGGGCGATTTGAGCTACACGTTTGATGCAAATGGTCGCGTGTTTGTCGTGGCCGATCTTCCCGATGGATCTAACTCGTCTCGCATGCGCTACGGCTGGATCGATACCGACGGCAACTGGGTTTGTTCTTGGGAGTACTAGTCATGAAATGCAAACAGTGTGGAAAAGAGCTTAAGCAGGGTGCAAAGTTTTGCGTCTACTGCGGTGCGCGCGTGGACGATGTCGACCTGGGACAGACGGTGACCGTTGAGCCTGTTGAGCCTGTGGCAGATGCCGACTTGGGGCAGACGGTGACGGTTGCGCCGGTTGAGCCTGTGGTGGATTCCGATGCAACGGTGACGGTTGGCCCCGATATGACGGTTGCAGTCGATCCCGATATGACGATGACGGTTGAGCGTCGCGAGGCTGTAGCAGATTCTGATGCAACGACGGTGGTCGAACCCGTTGATGAGCCGATGAGCGACGCGGCGGATGAGACTGTAAGTGAGCCGGTGGTCGATGGCGCAGGCGAGTCTGCGGACGAGCCTGCTGACGACAGCGCGGATGGCTCTGCGGACGAGCCGGTTGACATGAGCGCTGCGTTCGAGCCGAGCTCTGAGGCTACGACGGTGCTTCCGGACGATTCCTTTACAGTTGCGCCGACTCAGCAGACCGTCGCCATGCCCAAGGCGTCTGTGCCGGTCGATTGCTCTGATGCCAATAGTGCCACCTCGGCTTCCGCGGACCCCAAATCGCCTAAATCTCGCCGTGCCGCTATCGGCGTGGGCGTTGCCGCTGCCGTTGTGGCAGTGGGCGCCATCGGTGCGTTTGCTCTTAAGGGGCTGGGTGCCAATACTTCGGCCGATGACTCGGATTCCGTTGCGAAGTCGTCCTCTAAGGCGGCGTCTCAAAAGGGCGGAATCATCAAAGAAAAGCAGATCAAGACCGACCTTACCGCGGTCGGCCAGCTCTCTAAGGGCTTTATCCCCGATAGCAAATTTGTCGATGGTGGCAGCTATGCGCTCGAATCTTTGGACGTGACCTCGCAAAAGGAGGACTCGGATGGCAACGTGACCGTTAAGGCCACGACTGTGACCCGTAACAATGCCTTTGAGTCCACGGCCTCGCTTACCGGCACGTACACCAAGAAGGGGGAGAAGTACACGCCCAGCTGGAAGGTGGATTCCTCGACCACCAAGGCCATTGCTCCCATCGAAAAGGATCCGAGCGGGCTTTGGACTCAGGGCGATATCAAGTTTGACAAGAAGGCTCAGACTTCGACCGTCAAGGTAAAATACGAGCCCCTGTGGTTTGAGACGGTCGATGGAGACGTTGAGTACACCTACAAGTTCGATGGCTCCAAATGGGTTCTCGATGGCGACAAGGCGCCTAAGGTGAGCTATGAAAACCTGGTGAGCGACAAATACACCGATACGTCCGATGAGGGACGCAAGGCGCTGGTTGAGCACTTTAAGATCACCTCGGCCGATAACGGCAAGATCGCGTTTAGCTTTAAGTGGACGCAGCTCTTCGAGTCGTTCTATTCGGCTGTAACGCCCCAGATGAGTACCGATGTTTCAGGCGAGGCAACGATCATTCCCGTGACTATGGATTCCGGCAAACGATTTATTATTTGCAAGACGCTAATCGAAAAAGACTCCGAGGTCGCAGGCGATAAGGATGCCTTTGCTGTGAGCATTATGGCCGAGGGTCCTGCCGATTATGACGATGCGTCTAAGCAAGAAATTCTGGTTGACGTAACGGGCAAGATGTCCAAAGAGGATCACGACGGTCTTGGATCCGATTTTGCGGGCACGTGCGGCCAGACGTTTAATAGCAGGTTCGAGATTCCCCAGGAGCAGAGCCCTACGAAAGAATAGGGCTTCTGCGAGTTTTTTGGCGCCACGCGGTTGCGGACCCGCGTGGCGCCGCTTCGGCCGGCCCAGAAGGCGTTGCTTCCCATGCCATCCCGGGAGCAACGCCTTCCGGACCGGCCGTTTGCGTTGTGATGGTTGCCGTTACTGCATGCGTTGCCCTGAGGCGTCACCGCCGCCAACGACGGTATTGGCGCAACTGCCGATGTTGCGCAACAGGTTATCTGGACAGCGCCGTATGCTCGGGTTGTCCTGAAAGCGAGAGAAAGGACAGGACAATGGCTGAGGTTGAAGTAAGGGCTTTGGGTCCCGACGATGTCGACGACATGGTCGATCTGGACGAGCAATCGGGCTACGAGGTCTATGATGCATATGAGCCTTTTGTCGAGGATGAGGACGAAGAGAACTGCTACCTCTGGGGCGTCTTTGCCGATGACGAGCTGGTCGGCTTTTGCGTGACGGGCGGTGCGGATGGCCCCGACCTACCGGATGCCGTTACGGAGCACCCGCTCAACGAGGAAACGTCGACGTTTTTGAGCCATGTGTATGTTGATCCCGACTACCGCGGTAACGGCTATGGCGCGCGCCTGGTACACGATGCCCTGCTGGGGTATTGGGAGAGTGAGGGCGAGCAGCAGCCTGCATTCCTGGATCTGAGCGGATATCTCTTTGACGATGCGGACGCGGACCCGTTTAAGCTCGCGCAGCTGCTCATCGACTTCTTTGGCAAGAACGGGTTTGAGCCCATTCCCGATGAGGACCACGATATCACCTACACCTGCATGGTCTTGGATCCCGAGAACTTTAAGGACCCGGACGCAGAGTAGGGTCTGCGGGGTGTTGGTTCAGCTTCTCTAGACGGTATTCCACCGTCCCCGAAGGGTCAAAAAATGTTGCGCAACGGAATGACCTGCACGCCCCATAGACTGAGGTGGCAAGAAAGAAATCCAACTGCCAAAGAAAGGATGGATGTAGTATGAGATGTCCCAAATGCGGCAGCGAAGTAAAGTCGGAAGCAAAGTTTTGTCCCCAGTGCGGTGCGAACATAGCCCAGGCATCGGCGGAACGTGAAGAGACGGCCGCCGTCAGCGAGTCCAACGCACCGGCAAGCGAGCCGGCGATGGGGGACACGGTCGAGCCGAGCGCCGAAACGGCAACTTCGGAACCCGAAACTGAGCCAAGTGTTCACGAGCCCGCTACCGAGCCCGTTGCTGATTCTGCCGCTGAGTCCGAGTCCGTGAAGCTCAGCAAAAAGGCCAAGATCATCTTGGCGGCAATGGCCGTCATCGTCATTGTTGGCGCAGGAGTTGCCTACGTATTGAGCGCGCAGCACCAGCAGCTCGTGATGGACACGGAGCCGCAGCTTGCCGAGGCTCTCAGCGAGCAGTATGACGGTGAGGATACGCTCTTTGCCAAAAATGACTACGTCGAGCCGTCCGAATACGAAAGCAGCCTTGACGAGGTCTCCAGCATCAGCGTTTCCAACGGTAAGGCAACTGGTGCCATCCAAGCGACTTTTGACAACGAGAGCTTTGAGTCAACCGCCACGCTCAACTTTACGGCCGACGCCGACGACTCTAATAACCTCTCCAACATCGAGTTTACCGTCGACTCGCAAACGACTACGCCCATTGCCGGTATCGACTACGACGAGGAAAACGACCTCGAAAACTGCGACTCCGAGCTGACGGACGATAACGAGTGCACGGTCAGCATGCCCGCCGACCCCGATACTCCCTGGTACGTCAACTCCAAGAGCAACGATGTCTACACGTACTCCTTTGACGGCAAGAAGTGGTCTTTCGACTACGTGTCTACCGAGGATAGCGATACAGACGATTACTTTAACTACGATGCCATTACGGGCACCTATCAGTGCACGAGGGACGACAAATACGCTTGCGATGATCCCATTACCATCACTGATATCGACTCGGGCGCGGGAAAGGTCTACGTCGATATCAACTTGCCGTTCCATGACGAATACACGGGAGAAGACAGCGAGCTCAACGTTACCGACTACGAGGCTTCGATTACGTGGCTGGGTGACGATGTTGTCGGCTTCAACGTTGGAACGAAGGACGACGACGGCAACTTTATCTTTATGGTCGTCGTGTTCAACCCCAATGTCGACGGCGCGCTGAGCATCTATCGCGGAACCACACAGGACACGGATGTGGCCGGCATCTGGGGACACCGCGATTCCAAGAGTGTCAATGCCACTGATTCTTACATCGAACAGGCGGGCATCTTCCCGCTGGGGCGTTCCATCGCACCGGGCGACGTTCCCTACCCGATGTTTGCCCACGATTAACGCGCTCGAACGGCAAACAAACATATGGCAACGAGCCCGGGCTTCCTTTTTACAGCAGAGGAGGCCCGGGCGTTTTTGTGTATAGATGATCCGCATCCCGGCCGACGGCTCAACTGTCTCAATCTGTAACATCTTGGGTTGATTTTGCCGGGTAACTGTTACAGATTGAGACGTTGTGTTGCGGGGGATTGGTTTGTCTTGATCTGTAACAGTTACGGGTCGATCCGGCTTGTAACTGTTACAGATTGAGATATTGTTCGGCGGGGATTCTTCAGTCTCGATCTGTAACATCTGGACGGGAAATTTACCTCTACGTGTTACAGATCGAGATGTTAGCCAGAGGTCGACGGTTTGTCTCGTTCTGTAACATCTAGACCGGGTTTTACCCCGTAGATGTTATAGATTGAGACAATCGTCCGGCCCCACCCCGTCCGCACGCGTCATCTGTGGTTTACGTGGGGGCATGCGAAGCACGGGTATACTAACCGGCGGCGAATCTGCTCCATCGCTTAGAGCTGCTGCGTCTGGACGGCGCGTGATAGGGCTGCCAAAGCGATCGCCAGCGTGCTGAGCAACGTCCTCTCTGTGCGCACCCGTTTTTGTATGTATTAGCGCACTACCAAGCACGCCCGCGCGGCCGTATGCCGTGCCCATTGCGCGTGCAGATAAGGAACAACAACATATGCGTAATTCTGTATCCGACGTCACCGACGCCGAGATTCTGGACGAGGCCCGCGAGGCCATGGCTCAGGCTGCCTTCGATGCGGCCGACGAGGCCAGCGCCGCCGAGGCCGTCGAGTCCGCCACCGAGAGCCTGCCCGCCTTCGACGAGCTGGGCCTTTCCGACGAGATGCTCCGTGCTATCGAGAACCTGGGCTACACGGCGCCCACGCCCGTGCAGGCCGGCTCCATCCCCGTGGTGCTCGAGGGCCGCGACCTGCTTGCCGCCGCCCAGACCGGCACCGGCAAGACGGCTGCCTTCTTGCTGCCGACCATGAACAACCTGGAGCACATCGCTCCGCCCAAGCCCGTGCGCGAGCACGGAGGCCGCAACCGCCGTCGCGGCGCTAAAAAGCCCGAGGGCAACGGTCGCGGTCCCGTGATGCTCGTCATCACCCCCACGCGCGAGCTTGCCCAACAGATCGATGAGGTCGCGAGCAAGATTGCTGACGTCACTGGCCATGTCGCCGTGACCGTCGTGGGCGGCGTGAGCTACAAGCCGCAGACCGCTGCCCTCAAGTACGGCTGCGACATCCTGGTCGCCACGCCGGGCCGCCTGGTCGATCTGATCGAGCAGGGTGCCTGCCACCTGGACGAGGTCAAGGTGTTGGTGCTCGACGAGGCCGACCGCATGCTCGACATGGGCTTTTTGCCCGCCGTTCGCCGTATTGTGCGCGAGACGCCGGCCGAGCGCCAGACGCTGCTGTTCTCGGCCACGCTCGACGAGGAGGCCGTGGGCGAGATCACCGACCTGGTGAGCGACCCGGCCCGTGTGGAGATCGCGCCGGCCACGTCGACCGCCGATACCGTCGACCAGTTTGTGTTCCCGGTGTCCATCGAGGCCAAGAACAACCTGCTGCCTGAGTTCCTCAAAAAGGAGGGCCCGGAGCGCACTATCGTCTTTATGCGCACCAAGCACCGCGCCGACAGCTGCTGCCGGCGTCTGGAGCGCAAGGGCATCAAGGCCGCCGCGATTCACGGCAACCGCAGCCAGGCCCAGCGCGAGCGTGCGCTTTCGGCCTTCCGCGACGGTACCGTCGATGTGTTGGTGGCAACCGACGTGCTCGCCCGCGGCATCGATATCAGCGACGTGCGCTACGTTGTGAACTTTGACGTGCCGGCCGAGCCGACCGACTACATCCACCGTATTGGCCGTACGGGCCGCGCAGGCGAGCTGGGCTGGGCCATTACGTTTGTGACCGAGCAGGACGTGGACGAGTTCTACGAGATCGAGAAGCTCATGGACAAGACCGCCGACATCTACGAGGCCGGCGACCTGAATGTGGGTCCCAATCCGCCCGCGGTTGACCCCGAGCGCGATCCTGCGGCCTTTAAGGTGAAGAAGAAGACCAAGCGCGGCAAGTCCAAGAGCAAGAAGAAGCTTGAGCAGGCGCGTCGCGACGGCAAACGCAACGGCGACGATTACGGTGATGTGGCCGGTCGTTCCAACCGCGGTCGAGACGAGCGTCGCGGCGACGGTGAGCGTCCGAGCCGTCCCAAGCGCGGCGGCAAGACCCGCGTGCGCGAGGGCGTTCAGGCTCGCGTGGACGAGGCTGTGGAGAGCGTGGCCCGCGAGGTGGCTGCCGAGGAGCGCGGCGGTGCTGGTGTCGTTGAGCAGGCCCCGCGCGGCAACCGTGCCGAGCGCCGTGCCAAGCAGTTCCAGGGCGAGGCGCATCGCCGTCGCCGCGAGGACGAGGACCGCGGCGGTCGTCGCCGTGTTGAGCGCGAGGACGAGGGCCGTGGCTCGCGTGGCGGCAAGCGTGGTTCGGGCGATCGTCGTCGTTCCGGTCGCGATGGCGAGCGCGGCGGCCGTGATGAGCGCCGTGGCGGCGAGGGCCGCGGTTCGCGTGGCGAGCGTGGTACTCGCGGCGGCGAGTCCCGTGGCGGCAAGCGCTTTGATGAGCGCGGTGGCCGTGGCGGCGAGCATCGCGAGGGCACTCGTGGCAATGGCAGCCGCAGCGGTGCTGGCCGCTCTAACGAGTCGCGCGATCGCCGCGATCCGCGTGCCAGCCGCGATCGCCGCGATGACTGGCGCAACTACGACGATACCCGCGAGGAGCGTCGTGGCGGCTATCGTGGCGGGCGTGGCGGCAACCAGGCCGGCTCCCGCGGCGGCCGTGCCGGCGGTCGCGATAATCGTGGTAGCTATGGCAATAGTCGTGGCGGCAAGCGCGGCGGCAGCTCCCGTCGCCCCGGTGACGGCGGCGGCAAGCGCAAGTAACATACGCATCGCCCGCTAGAGCGAGGTGAACCAAGGGCCCCGAGCAGACTGTGCTCGGAGCCCTTTTTGGTGCAAGGGGGACAGGTTCATATACACCAACGTCTTGAAGTTGCGGTGGAATACGGACTGTTTTGGCCTTTTGAGCGGCTTTTCAGTCCCTATTTCACCGCAACTCATGATTGGTGCAAGGTAACCTGTCCCCAATGCACCGGACAAGGAGTGTCCCTAAGTGCCGCTTAAATACCGTTTATCGAAGAATAAATACCGCTCACCGGTCATAATGACTATTCTGGCTTTGCTGTTGTCTACAATAGCCCCCGTAAAAGAAATGCGGAAGGTTACCGAGTCCCTCGGACGTGGGCCTAACCAAAGTCTTTGAACGGGTGTGTCTCTATGGATGCATTCGTTTGATTTTGGTTGGGCTATATTTATGAAGGGACATGCCACCATGGGTTTCTTTTCTCGCCTGATGGGCGGTTCGGATGAGCAGAAGACTGCAGCTTCCGAGTTCGAAATCCTCGCTCCCGTTTCCGGCGAGCTTGTTCATCTAGAAAATACCAATGACCCTGCTTTTAGCAGCCGTGCAGTGGGCGATGGCGTTGCCGTGGTTCCCCAAGAGGGAACGGTGTGCGCTCCTGTTTCCGGCACCGTCGCGGCGCTGTTTCCGACTGAGCACGCGCTGGGCATCATGTCCGACGACAGCTCTGCTCAGGTGATGCTGCATATCGGAATCGACACTGTTAAGCTTGAGGGCAAGGGCTTCCATGCGCTTGTTGCCCAGGGTGACCATGTCGACGCGGGCCAGCCCCTCGTCGAGGTCGATTTCGACGCGGTCCGCGCCGCCGGCTTCGATCCCACGGTCTTCGTTATCGTGTGCGAGCGCTCGGAGAACTCGACTCTTCGTGAGCATGCTTCCGGCCCTGTCGCTGTTAAAGAGCCTGTCATCTGGCTTTCCGAGTAAATTCTTGTGGTGGGTACCGTGGTTATCAAGCGAGTTTTTAACAACAACGTCGCAATGGTCACTTCGGACGATGGCTCCGAGCTCATCGTCATCGGTCGAGGCCTCTGCTTTGGCCGTCATGCCGGCGATGCCATCGACGAGGCGTCAGTCGAAAAGACCTACGCGTTGCAGGAGGGAACTTCTCAGGATTCGCGTACGATTGACCGCTTGGCACATCTTTTGGAGTCCATCCCCACCGTCAACCTCGTGATTTCCGAGGATATCGTTCAGATGCTTCGTCGAGAGCTCAATGTCGACATCAACGATAAGATCCTCATCGCTCTCGCAGACCATATCAGCCTTGCTTTGGAGCGTGAGCGCAAGGGCGTCTCCTGTGAGAATCCGTTGCTGCTCGAGATCCAGCAGTTCTATCGCAAGGAGTACGCGCTTGCGGGCCGTGCGCTGCAGATTATCAAGGAGTATATGGGCATCCAGATGAGCGAAGAAGAGCAGGGTTTTATTACGCTGCATATCGTCAACGCCACTATGCCGCAACGCTCCGACCGCCTCATCATTTCGGTCCAGCTTGTTCGCGACGTGCTCGCAATTGTTTCCGAGCGCTATGCTACGACCCTCGATGACACCTCGCTGCCCTATGAGCGTTTCGTCCGCCACCTGCAGTTTTTCGCACAGCGGGCGCTTGACCCCGCGGCCGGGCAGATCAATGACGATGCACTGTTCCGAATCGATGAAACTAAGTATCCGTGCGCGTTCTCGTGCGCGGACGCCATAGCCGCCCACTTGTCGTCTACCTATAACGTTGTCGTTACCGATGCCGAGAAGAGTTATCTCGCATATCACATTGTTAACCTGCTTGGAGAACCTGGTCTCTAGGCATAACGTGCCCATACATCGATTGATATAAGGCAGGACCTACGGTCTTGTCCAGGGCACATCTGTCTTAATTTGCGGAAAAGGAAGGGGAGTACCGCTATGACCGCAAAAAAGAAGTTCAATTTCAAAGCGCCGTTGGAGGTGTTCGCGAAGTCAATCGTTCAGCCGATGATGTATCTCTCGGTTGCCGGCATTCTGCTCATCGTGGGCATCATTCTAACCAACAAGGCCATTTGCGCCATGATTCCCGTGCTGGGCTCCGGTCCGTCCCAGCTTGTGGGCGCCGTTGTATATCAGTCGCTGATGTTTATCATCAACAACCTCTCGATTCTGTTCTGCGTGGGCATCGCCGGCGCCATGGCAAAGAAGAACAAGGGCCATGCTTCGCTTATCGCCCTGATGTCGTTCTTCCTGTTCCTGCAGGCTAACAACATCGTGCTCAACGCCACCGGCTCTCTTGCCGAAGCGAGCGGCATGCTCGGCCTTACCGGAACCGGCCAGAGCACCGTTATGGGCATTCAGGTGCTCGATACCGGCGTGTTTGGCGGCATCATTCTTGGTTGCATCACCGGTGCCGTGTTCAACAAGTACTCGAACAAGCAGTTCCCCATTGCCCTTTCGATGTTCTCGGGCGTTCGTTTTCCGTTCCTGATCATGATCATCATCTCCTGGATCATGGGCGCTGGCTTCTGCATCGTTTGGCCTCCGGTTCAGGGCGCCATCTCCTCCGTTGCCGGCATCATTAAGGAGTCGGGCAACATCGGTCTGTTTATCTACGGCATGCTCAACAAGCTGCTCGTTCCCACCGGTCTGCACCACCTCATCTACACCCCGTTCCAGTTTTCCGATGTGGGTGGCACCCTGACGCTGGGTGATCAGGTTATCGCCGGCGCCCATCCCATCCGTGTCGCCGAGATGGCAATGACGGGCCAGCCCTTCTCCGATAGCACCTACTTCAACAGCTACACCTTCAACAACCTGTGGCCCTACATCGGTATCGGTCTCGCCTTTATCTTCACCGCTTACAAGGGGAACAAGGATAAGACCAAGGCCGTTATCATCCCGCTGATCATCACCGCCGTGCTCTCCTGTGTCACCGAGCCCATGGACTTCCTCTTTGTCTTTGCCGCTCCCGTGCTCTTTGTTGTTCACTCGGTTCTTTCCGGTATCTTCCTGGTCCTGCTCAAGGTCCTCTCCGTGCCCGCTTCGACTGCAGGCGGCATCATCAACATCGTGGTTTCCAACCTGGTCCTTGGTGTCGATAAGACCAACTGGCCGATGATGCTCGTGCTCGGAGTCGTCAACGCCGCTCTGTACTTCTTCCTCTTCACCTTCCTGATTAAGAAGCTCAACCTCCACACGCCTGGCCGCGAGGAGGAGTCCGAGCTCGCCGAGTCCGTTGCCGAGGGCGAGGCCGCCGCGTCTGTCGCGGTGAAGCAGGGCGCTGTTGCCGCAGCTCCCGCAGAGGGCGTCGATGCAGGCATTGCCGACCTGGTCGCAGGTCTTGGCGGCAAGGACAACATCGAGGAGCTCGAGAACTGCTTTACGCGCCTTCGCGTGAACGTTAAGAACCCGGACCTCATCGATGAGAGCCTCATCAACCACGTGCCCAACAGCGGCATCAACCGCAACGGCAACAATATCCAGATCATCTTTGGCATGAAGGTCGCCGAGATGCGCGACAAGGTCGAAAACGCAATTGAGAAGGAGCAGTAAACAATGATCATTACTCTGTGTGGTGGCGGATCCACCTTTACCCCCGGCATCGTCAAGTCCATCGCCCTGCGCAAGGACGAGCTCGATGTTGACGAGATTCGTCTGTACGACATCAACGAGGAGCGCCAGCGCAAGATTGGCGTGCTCGTGGACTGGATTCTGCACGAGGACCTCGGCCTGGACATCAAGCTCACGGTGACCACCGACAAGAAGACGGCTTTTACCGACGCGAGCTTCGTGTTTGCCCAGATGCGCGTGGGCGGCTACGCCATGCGCGAGCAGGACGAGAAGATTCCGCTGCGCCACGGTTGCGTGGGTCAGGAGACCTGCGGCTGCGGCGGCCTTGCCTACGGCATGCGCACCATCTTCCCCATGGTCGAGCTGATCGATGACGTCGAGAAGTACGCCAAGAAGGACTACTGGATTCTCAACTACTCCAACCCTGCTGCCATCGTCTCCGAGGGCTGCCGTGTGCTGCGTCCTAACGCTCGCATCATCAACATCTGCGACATGCCGATCGCGATCATCGACGTGGTTTGCGCCGCACTCGATATCGACAAGAAGGATGTCGAGTACGATTACTTTGGCCTCAACCACTTTGGCTGGTTCACCTCGATCCGCCACAAGGGCGAGGAGGTGCTCCCGCAGCTGCGCGAGTACATCAAGGAGCATGAGATTCTGCTGCCCGACTCCTACCTCAAGGGCATGGGCTCGCTCATGGCAAAGAAGCCCGAGGAGGCCACTGACGAGCACCCCGAGCAGAACCGCCACACCAAGGGCAGCTGGTACTACGTCTGGAAGGGCGAGTACGAGATCATGGAGTGCTTCCCGGAGTACCTGCCCAACACGTATCTGAACTACTACCTGCAGCAGAAGGAGTTCGTCGAGCATTCCAACCCCGAGTGCACCCGTGCTAACGAGGTTGAGGAGACGCGTGAGAAGAACCTCTTCGACGGCATCGACCACTACGAGAAGACGGGCGAGATCGACGAGAGCACGTTCTATGCGGGCAGCCACGGCGACTGGATTGCCGATCTGGCTATCGCTCTGAAGAACGACACCAAGCAGCGCTTCCTGGTCATTTGCGAGAACAAGGGCGCTATCCCCAACATGCCCTACGACGCTATGGTCGAGCTGCCTGCCTACATCGGCAAGAACGGCCCCGAGGTCATCAGCCGCGACAACATCCCGCTGTTCCAGCAGGGCCTCATGATGCAGCAACTCAACTCCGAGAAGCTCGTGGTCGAGGCCACGATCGAGGGTTCTTACGAGAAGGCGCTCAAGGCCTTTACGCTCAACAAGACCGTGCCTTCGATGAACGTCGCCAAGGAAGTTCTCGACGACATGATCGAGGCCAACAAGGGTTACTGGCCCGAGCTTAAGTAAAAGCAACAGGGTCGCTGGCCGCATACCTGGAGCAATGCCCCGTCCACGTGATTGCGTGGGCGGGGCATTGTCATTTGGTAACGCGTTTTACCAAATATGGCATTTATCTGCGGTAATGTTCTATTTCACCGCCGAGGGTGACATTTCATACCGCCTGCCGAACTGCGTGGAGACCTAACAACTTTTTAGGTCAGTGTTGTGCGTGTAGCAACTTCGCCCGGCCTCGCCTCCGGGCTGCCATGTGAGAGGGGATCTTATGGCTCGACTGCACGTAATGGAACGCAGCCACGCTCAGGCCGTCATGGACGACCTGCACGATGCGCTCGGACGTCGTCTGGCGGTGAGTTCGCTCGCCCCGTGCCCCGTTGAGTTTACGGCAGCGCTCGTCAATCTGTGCTCCACCCAGAGCTGCGGCAAGTGCACGCCCTGCCGCGTGGGCCTGAGCGCGCTGAGCGACCTGCTCGCCGATGTGCTCGAGGGCCGCGCCGACGAGTCCACGCTCAACTTGATTGAGCGCACCGCCCGCACCATCTACCTTTCGAGCGACTGCGCCATCGGCTACGAAGCTGGCGCCATGGCACTCACGGCCATTCGCGGTTTCCGCGATGATTTTGAGCATCACATCCGCGAGCACTCCTGCGGCTTTGACCGCGAGGCCCGCGTCCCGTGCGTTTCGGGCTGCCCGGCGCACGTCGACATTCCCGGGTACATTTCGCTGGTCGAGGCCGGCCGCTATGCCGACGCCGTCAAGGTCATCCGCAAGAACAATCCGCTGCCGCTCGTCTGCGGCCTGGTGTGCGAGCATCCCTGCGAGATGCACTGCCGCCGTGGCATGGTCGACGACCCCATGAACATCCTCGCCCTCAAGCGTTTTGCCGTCGAGCACAGTGACCTCAACGACCACAAGCCGCATGTAGTGGACAACACCGGCAAGCGCGTCGCCGTGATCGGCGGCGGCCCGGCCGGCCTTTCCTGCGCCTACTACCTGGCCGTGATGGGCCATAAGGTGACCATCTTTGAGCAGCGCCACCACCTGGGCGGCATGCTGCGCTATGGCATCCCCAGCTATCGTCTGCCGCGCGAGCGCCTGCAGGCCGAGATCGACTGGATTTTGAGCGCCGGCATCGACGTTGAGCTCGATCACTCCGTCAACGGCGAGGAGCTTGCCCGCCTGCGCGACGAGTTCGATGCCGTCTACCTGGCCATTGGCGCCCACAGCGATAAGAAGCTCGGCCTTCCGGGCGAGGAAGCGCTCGGCGTGGAGTCGGCCGTCAAGATGCTGCGCGCCATCGGCGACGACGAGCTGCCCGACCTGAGCGGCCAGCGCGTGTGCGTCATCGGCGGCGGCAACGTGGCCATGGACGTGGCGCGCTCCGCCGTGCGCTGCGGTGCCGAAAAGGTGAGCATCGTCTACCGCCGTCGCATCTGCGACATGACGGCCCAGGACGCCGAGATCGCCGGTGCCCAGGCCGAGGGCTGCGAGGTGCTGGAGTTGACCGCCCCGCTCGCTATCGAGACGGGCGAGGAAGGTCGCGTGAGTGGCCTGCGCGTGCAGCCGCAGATTATCGGCGAGCCCCGTCGTGGGCGTCCGGCCCCGCGTGCCGCCGCCACGCCCGAGCGCGTCATTCCCTGCGAGCGCGTGTTTGTGGCCATTGGCCAGGACATCGATTCCAAGCCGTTTGAGGACATGGGCATCGCTTGTAAGTGGGGCTGCGTGGTCACCGATTCGGATGGCGCCGTGCCCAACTTCGATGGCCTCTTTAGCGGCGGTGACTGCCAGACCGGTCCCGCCACCGTCATCCGTGCCATCAACGCCGGCCGCGTGGCTTCGGCAAATATCGACCGCTACCTGGGCTTTGACCACAAGATCAAGCTCGAGGTCGAGCTGCCGACCGTCCAGTTTAAGGGCAAGCATGAGTGCGGCCGCTGCGAGCTGGGCGAGCGCGAGGCCGGCGAGCGTATTCACGATTGGGATCTGGTCGAGCAGGGTCTCACCGAGCAGGAGGCGCGCCAGGAGGCGAGCCGCTGCCTGCGTTGCGATCACTTTGGCTTTGGCGCGTTCCGCGGAGGGAGGAACCTGGAATGGTAGAGCCCAACAACACCACCGTCAGCGACAACACCGAAAACGGAGCGCATAACATGGTCAAGCTCACGATCGATAATTGCGAGGTCGTGGTTCCCGAGCACACCACGATCCTAGATGCGGCCAAGTCCGCCGGCATCCAGATTCCCACCCTGTGCTACCTGCGCGATCTAAACGAGATCGGCGGCTGCCGCGTATGCGTGGTCGAGGTTGAGGGCTGCGACCAGCTGGTTGCCGCCTGCAACAACTACGTGCTCGACGGCATGGTGGTCCACACCAACAGCCCCAAGGCCCGCGAGGCGCGTCGCACCAACGTGCAGCTGCTGCTGTCCCAGCACGACTCGCGCTGTACGAGCTGTGTGCGCAGTGGTAACTGCAACCTGCAGACCATCGCCAACGACCTGGGTATCTTCTATCTGCCGTACGAGCAGCACCTGGCGCGCGAGGGCTGGGATTTCGATTTTCCCATCATCCGCGAAAACGACAAGTGCATTAAATGCATGCGCTGCATCAAGGTGTGCGAGAGCGTGCAGGGACTAGGGATTTGGGACCTGACCAACCGCGCCACGCATACCGCCGTGGGTACCCGCGGGCGCGCGCCGATCGGCAAGACCGATTGCGTCGCGTGCGGCCAGTGCATTACGCATTGCCCGACGGGCGCACTACGCGAGCGCGACGATACCGAGACCGTGTTCGACGCCATCGCCGATCCCGACAAGATCGTGCTGGTGCAGATCGCGCCTGCCGTGCGCAGCGCCTGGGGCGAGGAACTTGGCATGTCTCGCGAGGAAGCCACCGTTGAGCGCTTGGCCTGCGCACTGCGCCGCGTGGGCTTTGAGTACGTGTTCGACACCGACTTCTCGGCCGACCTCACCATTATGGAGGAGGGCTCCGAGCTGCTCGAGCGCCTGGGCGCTGCCTCCAAGGGCGAGGGCGACAGCCGCGGCTGGCCCATGTTCACGAGTTGCTGCCCGGGCTGGGTGCGCTTTGTGAAGGCGCGCTATCCGGCGTTTGTCGACAGCCTGTCCACGTCCAAGTCGCCGCAGCAGATGTTCGGCGCCATCGCCAAGACGTACTACGCCAAGGTACTGGGCGTGGAGCCCGAGCGCCTGTTTGTGGTGTCCGTGATGCCGTGCACGGCCAAGAAGGCCGAGTGTGCACTGCCGAGCATGGTGGGCGAGGACGGCGCGCCCGATGTGGACGTTGCACTGACGGTGCGCGAGATGGTGCGCATGATCCGTGCGAGCCACGTGAGCGTCGACACGCTGGTCGAGGAGCCGCTCGATACGCCGCTGGGCTTTGGCACGGGCGCGGGTGTGATCTTTGGCGCCACGGGAGGCGTGATGGAGGCTGCCGTGCGCTCGGCCTATTACCTGGTGACGGGCAAGAACCCCGATGCGGATTTCTTTACCGACGTGCGTGGCCTGAATGGCTGGAAGGAGGCCGTGGCCGATATCGATGGCACCAAGGTGCGCGTCGCCGTGGCGCACGGGCTGGGCAACGCTGCCCGCCTGCTCGATGCGATTCGCGACGGCCGTGCGAGCTATGACTTCGTCGAGGTCATGGCGTGCCCGGGCGGCTGCGTCGGTGGCGGCGGTCAGCCCATCCACGACGGCTGCGAGCTGGCGGCCGAGCGCGGCCAGGTGCTGTGGGGCCTGGATGCCGCTGCGGACATTCGCTTCTCGCACGAGAACCCCGATGTGCAGGCGTGCTACCGCGAGTTTTTGGGCGCGCCGCTCTCGCCGCTGGCCGAGGAGTTGCTGCATACCGACCATCACGCCTGGTCGATGCCTAACGAGGGGAAGTGCTAACGATGCGCGCGTTTGATGTTGAGATGACGCGCCGGGAGTTTGCCTCGGCGCTCGCCGTGGGCGCGTTGTCGCTTGCGCTCGCGGGCTGTGGCGGCGGGGTTGTCGGTGCCGGGTCCGCCGCGGGCTCGGCTACCACGGACGGCGCCGGTGCTGCTGCGGAGCCGGTTGAGGTGCACGTCGCCTCGCTCAAGGGCCCGACGTCGATCGGTCTGGTGAGGTTTATGGACCAGGCGGCGAGCGGCGAGACGGATAACGAGTTCGACTTTGCGATCAGCGCCGCAGCCGACGAGATCGTGCCCAAGGTCATTCAGGGCGATGTCGATATCGCCCTAGTGCCCGCCAACGTGGCGAGCGTGCTCTACAACAAGACCGAGGGTGCGGTGCAGGTCATCGACATCAACACGCTGGGCGTGCTGAACGTTGTGACGGGCGATGCGAGTGTGGCCTCGTTTGGCGACCTGGCGGGTCGCACCGTCTACATGACGGGCAAGGGCACGACGCCGGAGTACGTCATGAACTACCTGCTGGAGCGCGCGGGCCTGACCGGCCAGGTGACGCTCGAGTTTAAGAGCGAGCCCACCGAGGTGCTGTCGGCGTTGCTTGCCGATCCGTCTGCCGTGGGCGTGCTGCCGGAGCCGTTCAAGACCGCTGCTATCGCCAAGAGCGAGGGCAAGCTGTCGGCACCGGTGAGCCTGACCGATGTGTGGGACGAGCTGGCAGGAGACACGGGCTCGCGCTTGCTGACGGGCGTGACCGTGGTGCGCCGCGCGTTTGCCGAGGAACATCCCGAGGCCGTGGCGGAATTCCTGAGCTGCCATGAGGCGAGCGTGAAGGCTGTCAATGCGGCGCCGTCAGACTGGGCGCAGGCCGTGGTCGATGCGGGCATCGTGGATAACGCCACGATTGCCGAAAAGGCGATTCCCGGGTGCATGCTCGTGTGTCAGACGGGCAAGGATATGAAGGCGGCACTTAGCGGGTATCTGCAGGTGCTGTCCGACGCGGACGCGAGTGCCGTGGGTGGTAAACTTCCGGCTGACGATTTCTACTACTTGGAGTAGCCCGTGCGTGCGTTTGCTCGACAAATGACAGAGCGTATGAAGGCGGTGGCGGCAGCAGGTGCCGTCGCCGCCTTTTGGCTTGCCGTGTGGATGCTGGTGGCGGCGCTGGTGGCGCAGCCGCTGATTTTGCCGGGGCCGGGCGCTGTTGCAGCGGCGTTGCTGCGGCTGGCATGCGATGCCGGCACGTGGGCGATTCTGGCGGGCTCGGGTGTGCGGATTCTGGGCGGGCTGGCGCTTGCCGCGGTATGCGGCGGCGTGCTCGCCGGGATTTCGTCACGGTCGCGGGCGTTTGCGCGCCTGGTGGCTCCGGCGCTGTCGTTTGTAAAGGCGACACCGGTTGCCTGCGTGGTGGTCCTGCTGCTCATTTGGTTGGGGTCGGCGCGCGTGAGCATCGCCGCGGTCTTTTTGATGGCACTTCCAGGCGTGTATTTTTCGCTGGTCGAGGGCTTGGCGCAAGTGGATAAGCCGCTGAAGCAGATGTTCCGCCTGCATGGCGTGCGGGGCTGGCGACTGTTTTGCGCCCACACCTGGCGCGAAGTCCTGCCGTTTGTGCTTTCGTGCGCCCGCGCCGTGATTGGCATGAGCTGGAAGGCCGGTGTGGCGGCGGAGCTGATCGGCATGGCGACGGGCACCGTGGGCGAACGCATCTATCAGGCGAAGCTGCTCATCGAGACGGCTGACCTACTGGCTTGGACCGTGCTAGTCGTGGCGGCATCGTGGGCATGCGAGCGTGTGCTGGTGTGGTTGCTGCGGGCTTCGGGACCCGCGGCGTGGCGTGCGGCGGTGCTGTCGCATGGACGCGGCTTGCACGGGCGTGCGGGCGGTTCTGCTGGCGGCAGGGCTGCGGCGGAGCTTGCGCTTGCTGTGGGCGATCGTGCGCCCTGGGCGCCGGCGCTCGACGGACTGGTACTTCATGTGTCTGCCGGTGGGCGCGCCTGCGTGATGGGCGCTTCAGGCATGGGCAAGTCGACGCTGCTTTCGTTGGCAGCGGGGGAGTGCGCGCCGTGCTCGATGGTGTTTCAGGATGCACGCTTGGTCGAGTCCGCCGCGGCGCTGGATAACGTGCTAGTGTGCGCCGATGCACGCGTGGACGCCTCGAGTGCTGCGGCCCTGTTGCGCCTGCTGGTGCCGGGGGTCGATGTACATGCTCGCGTGGCCGAGCTTTCGGGCGGGCAGCGCCGTCGCGTCGAGATCGCTCGAGCCCTGCTGTGCCCGGGCGGCGCGGTGATTCTTGACGAGCCCTTTACCGGTTTAGATACCGCTGCGCGCGACGCATGCGCCGAGGTCGTGCTCGACTTGCTCGACGGCCGTATGCTGCTGCTTGCATCGCACGATGTCGCCGACGCTCAGGCCCTCGATATCTCGGACATCATCACGCTCTAAATACCTACTCAGCAACAAAATGATTCGTTTTCCTCCGCCCCCATGGGATCGGGTGTGCTATTCTATCTGCGGGGTAATACTTAGGAATACCAAGTAATACCAACGCAGCAGAAACAAACTCCGGATGCGGGCCAATCGGGTTGCCTTCACAGCCCGTCGCCCAGCCGCGTGGCCCGCATCTATCCGCACCACCGTCGTTTCAAAAAGGAAGCGCCATGGCAGAACACATGACCCCGGTTGTCGCGAAGGTCTTGCCCGAGGAAAAGGCGGCCTTCGCGGCGGCAACCCAGCTCGTGGGCACCACACCGTCCAACGCCATCCGCATGTTTATCGCCGCGTTCAATCGCTGCGGCACCTTCCCGTTCGACATTTCGCCCAACGGGGCTTTTGGCGCTGCGCCCGATTCTCATCAACAATGACTGTCCCCAAGTGCCGGGTTTTGAGGAGGTTGGCATGCTCAATGCGCTGGTTTGGGCGCTTGCCTGTTTTGGTGTCGTCGCTGCCGATATTGCCCTGAGCATTGTTTTGTTCTCCGCGCTGGACATCGTGTCGGCACTGACGGGTTTCCCGATCGACAATCTCGATATTCAATGGTTTCAGGCCGCCGCTCAGACGGCGTCGTTTTTGATGGCGCTGCTGTGGTGGCGCTATCTGTGGCCCCGCTCCTTCATGGCGCGCCGGCAAGGTGAACGCCCGCTCGGCGGGGGAGCAAATGCTGCATGGAAGCGCATCGCATGCGTTGTCGTGATCGGCCTATCCATGCAGGTGGTCATTAGCTACCTATGCGACGGCGTGCTGTCGCTGCTGCCCGAGGTCGCGGCGGACTATAGCGAGCTCGTCGAGGAAACGGGCTTGGGCGATACCAACCTTCTTGCCGTCCTGACCACGGTGCTCGGCGCTCCGTTTTGCGAGGAGTTGCTGGTGCGCGGCATTGTTTTTGAGTTTTCGCTACGAGCGTTTAATCCGCAGTGCCGCCCGCTTTGGAAGCGCCGGCGTCGTGCGAGCGCGCAGGAGGGCGCCATGGTGCCCTGGGCGGCACCAAGCACGTGGGGTATCGCCGCGGCGATTGTGCTGCAGGCGGCAATCTTCGGTTTTATGCACATGAACTGGGTGCAGGGCTGCTATGCGGGTGCCGCCGGTCTGGTCTTTGGCTGGGTGCTCGTGACCACCGGAAAGCTCCGCTACACGATCCTGCTGCACTTTGCCTTTAACGCCGGGTCGTACCTGATGGGCCTGTTGTGGTTTGTGAACACACCGCTCGACGTGATAATCACGGTCACCATAGCTGGCATAATCCTCGTGGAGACGATGCGCTCACTGCGCCACGCATGCGAGACGGGCATAGCGACAGCACCGCTGTCCTAATTGCGGCGTCCGCCGCCGTTGGCGCCCTGACGCCCCTGAGCTGCACGGTTGCGCCCGGCAGTGTTCTGTGCACGCGACATGCCGCCGTGCCCCTTGCTGCCTTTGGGTCCCTTGCCGCCAGCGCCACCGTGCGGCTTGCCGCCTTTCTTGCCGGTGCCATGCCCACCGCCAGCAGACGTCTCACCCGGGCGCGGCGGCACGGGGCGGATTAGACAGTGTTTGGTGTAGCCGATCAGGTCACGACGCCCGGCTTTTTCCAGCGCCTCGCGCACCAGCTTGTAGTTCTCGGGCTTGCGATACTGGATGAGCGCACGCTGCATGGCCTTCTCGTGCGGGTCGCGAGCTACATAGATCGGCTCCATGGTGCGTGGGTCCACGCCGGTGTAGTACATGCAGGTCGACATGGTGGACGGTGTGGGGTAGAAGTCCTGCACCTGCTCGGGCATATAACCCATGTCGCGTACGGCCTCGGCCAGGTCCACGGCTTCCTTCATCGTCGAGCCGGGGTGGCTCGAGATCAGGTACGGCACCACGTACTGCTTGAGTCCGTATTCGCGGTTCAGGCGTTCAAATTTACGGCAGAACGCGTCGTAGACGGCGCGGCTCGGCTTGCCCATCACGGAGAGCACCGCGTCGCTCACGTGCTCGGGCGCTACGCGCAGCTGGCCCGAGACGTGATGCTCCAGCAGCTCGCGCAAAAACTCGTCCGAGGCGTCGGCCATGGTGTAGTCAAAGCGGATACCGCTGCGGACGAAGACCTTCTTGACGCCCGGCAGTTGGCGCAGGTCGCGCAGCAACTGCGTGTAGCCGCTCTCGTCGACCACCATGTTCTTGCACACGCTCGGCCACAGGCAACGCTTGTTCTTGCACACGCCGTGCTTGAGCTGCTTGTCGCAGGCAGGACGGCTAAAGTTTGCCGTCGGTCCGCCCACGTCGTTGATATAGCCCTTAAACTCGGGATCGCGCGTGAGCAGTTCGGCCTCGCGCATGATCGAGTCGTGGCTGCGCATCTGCAGCACGCGACCCTGGTGGAAGGTCAGCGCGCAAAACGAGCACTCGCCAAAACAGCCGCGGTTGGAGCTAATGGAAAACTTGATCTCGGCAAAGGCCGGCACGCCGCCCGCCGCGTCGTAGTCGGGATGCCAATCGCGGGCGTAGGGGAGCTCGGCGACCTCGTCCATCTCATCGGTCGTCAACGTCGCCGACGGCGGGTTCTGCACCACATAGACGCTGTTGGGATAGGGCTCTACCAGGCGATGACCGGTGATGGGGTCCATATTCTGCTGCTGCACGTTAAAGCTGCGCGCGTAGTTGAGCTTGTCGGCGGAAAGGTCGTCCCAGCTGGGCAGCAGGTCGTAGTCGTAGACCTCGTCGAGCGAACCCGTGCGGTAAACGGTGCCGTTGATATAGGTGATCTGATCGATGGGCAGCCCCGCGTCGAGCGCGTCGGCGATCTCGACGATCGCATGCTCGCCCATGCCGTAGATGAGGATGTCGGCGCCCGAGTCGAGCAGTACCGAGCGCTTGAGCTTGTCCTGCCAGTAGTCGTAGTGGGCCAGGCGGCGCAGGCTTGCCTCGATGCCGCCGATGATGATGGGAGCGTCCTTGAACGTCTGGCGGATGAGGTTGCCGTAGACCGTGACGGCACGATTGGGGCGGTGCCCCTCCTCGCCACCGGGGGTATAGGCGTCGGTATGGCGGCGGTGCTTGGTCACCGAATAGTGGTTGACCATGGAGTCCATGTTGCCGGCGCTGACGAGAAAGCCCAGGCGCGGCTCGCCGAGCACGGTGATGCTGGCGGGGTCGGTCCAGTCGGGCTGGCAGATAATGCCCACTTTGTAGCCGTGCGCGTCGAGGACGCGGCTGATGATGGCCATGCCAAAGCTGGGGTGGTCCACGTAGGCGTCGCCGCAGATGTAGACGAAGTCGCACTGGTCCCAGCCACGCGCATCCATGTCGGCGCGGCTGACGGGGAGGAACTTGTCGCGGCCCGGACGCCAGGGGCGTGAGGGCGCTGCTGAGGCATGCGTGGGTCGCGAGCCCTGCGCCTTGCCGCCGCGCTTTTGCTGCTGGCCCTGTTTGCCCTGCTGTCCGCGTTGGCTGTTCTGAGCGTGCTGAGGCTTTTTTGCCACGATCCCTCCCGGTGTTTGTATGCTGCACGTAATTGTAACCAGTCTTTTTGGGACGGGGCTAAAAAGACTGGTGGAGTACATGGGCTGGCGGATCGGCGTGTCGATGCGGGTATCGGCGCCGCGCCCGCCGTTTGTTTCCAGACTGTGTATCCGCGCGTTGGGGAGCCCGTCTCGCGCGCATGCCATGTTGTCAATGGGTTACAGTATGAACGGCGGCTATGTTTCCGCCAACGCACGAGAGAATCGTCAACAAGGAGGATGCACGACGATGCAGCGTGCCAAACAGATATCGGAGTCTATTGAGCTGGGCATCATCTTGGCGCTCGCCGGTGGCTTTATGGATGTGTATTCGTACATTGGGCGCGATCATGTTTTCGCCAACGCGCAGACGGGCAACATCCTGCTCGTGGGCGTGAGCATCTCGGAAGGCAACTGGGCACTGGCGGGGCGCTACTTCTTCCCCGTGGTGTCGTTTGCTGTGGGCATTATGCTTGCCGACCTGGTTCACGAGCGGTTTGGCAGTGTGATTCACTGGCGCCAGGTGACGGTGTTTTTTGAAGCCGTTATCTTGCTGGGCGTGAGCTTTATCCCGGGCGGCGGTTACAACCTGCTCGCCAACTGCCTCACCTCGTTTGCCTGCGGCATGCAGGTCGAGAGCTTCCGCAAGATCCACGGTCACGGCATCGCCACGACCATGTGTATCGGCAACCTCCGTAATGCCTTGCAAAACGTGGACGACTACATCATCACCCACAAGCGCGGCTTTTTGGAAAACGGCCTGCTGTACTTTGGCGTGATCTTTACCTTTGTGTTTGGCGCCGTGTTGGGCAACTGGTGTATTGAGCGCATGGGCCTGCACGCCATCGTCGTGGCGAGCGTGCTGCTGTTTGTCGCGTTTGCCATCATGTTCATCGACCGCGAGCGCGACTTGCGTTTTCGCTGGAAGGTTGCGGCCGAGGCTTGGAAAGAGGGCTGTCGAAAGTAACCGAATGCGGCAAAGGGGTTGTCCCTTTGCCGCAATATTTTTCATCTTCTGTTGAAACGCTTTAACAATTTTGACGTTCTCACGTGTTTTTTGTTTCAAAAGCGTTAGGATGGGACTCATAGCGTGGGGCGTAATGGGTGCCCCGCACACGATGGGAGGCTATCAATGGCTAATCGTTTCGTTCTCAATACCATCTCTTATCATGGTTCCGGCGCTATCAAGGAGATCCCCGGCGAGCTCCAGCGTCGCGGCTACAAGAAGATCTTCGTCTGCTCCGATCCCGACCTGGTCAAGTTTGGCGTTACCGCCAAGGTGACCGACGAGCTCGACGCCGCCGGCATCGCTTGGAGCCTCTACTCCGAGATTAAGCCCAACCCCACTATCCAGAACGTCAAGGACGGCGTCGAGGCCTTCAAGGCCGCCGAGGCTGACGCTATCGTGACCATCGGTGGCGGCTCCTCCATGGACACCGCCAAGGCTATCGGCATCATCATCAACAACCCCGAGTTTGCCGATGTCCGCAGCCTCGAGGGCGTTGCTCCCACTAAGAACCACGCCGTGTTTACCATCGCTGTGCCGACGACCGCCGGTACCGCTGCCGAGGTGACCATCAACTACGTCATCACCGACCCCGAGAAGGTCCGCAAGTTCGTGTGCGTCGACACCAACGACGCCCCCGAGGTCGCCGTCGTCGACCCCGACATGATGGCTTCCATGCCCGCCGGCCTGACCGCCTCCACCGGCATGGACGCTCTAACCCACGCCATCGAGGGCTACACCACCAAGGGCGCTTGGGAGCTCTCCGACATGTTCCACTTTGAGGCTATTAAGCTGATCAGCGAGAACCTGCGCGACTCCGTCGCCGAGGCCAAGTCCGGCCAGCCCGGCTCCGGCCGTGAGGGCATGGCTCTTGGCCAGTATGTCGCCGGCATGGGCTTCTCCAACGTTGGCCTGGGCATCGACCACGCCATGGCTCACACCCTGTCCGCTCACTACGACACCCCGCACGGCGTCGCTTGCGCCATGCTGCTGCCGATCGCCATGGAGTTCAACAAGCCGGTTTGCGCCGAGCGTCTGGCCAAGGTTGCCGTCGCCATGGGCGTTGACACCACGGGCATGAGCACCGACGAGGCCGCCGACGCCGCCATCGCCGCCGTCAAGCAGCTCTCTGCCGACGTGAACATCCCGCACGTCTGCGAGGCCATGAAGGCTGACGAGATCGAGGTCCTGGCCAAGGACGCCATGGCTGACGCCTGCTTCCCGGGCAACCCGCGCGAGGCGACGCTCGACGACGTCATCGAGCTCTTCAAGAAGATCTGCCCGGCTGCCTAACTTGGTTCGGCGGGCCCCTGCCCGTTAGCCCTACAATCGTCCTCGGACATGTCGGAAGCCCCCGCTGCGCACTTCGTGCGGCGGGGGCTTTTTGTGCCGCGCCGATGCCCCGATATGGGCAAAACCAAGGCATGCTGCCCGCTGCGGATAGGTGGTGCACTTCCCAGCGTGCATTTTTGGGAGTATTCAGCAAGCTCTGAAAAATGCATAACGTTGTGAATGGGCCGTAGTGGCCCGCGGCGCCCATCGACAGTCCTTGTGGGCGGGCTATCGATGGGCGGAGATGGCTGTCGCCGCGTTTTTGGTTTGCGCCGGCCTGCAACACTGCTGTAACCACGTCGTTATGTCGGTTGTGATGGGGCCGTTGGGGCCCACGGTGCTGAATACTCCGTTTTTTGCACGGTCTAAGGTGGGGTACCCTGAGACGAAGCAAAAAGATGCCTCATTTCTATGCAGATACCGATAGGATTTATGCAAGATTGGGATTGTAAACCGTGCGCGTGCAGAAAACCGGTGCGGGGACGTCTGGAGGCGGTTCGGCTCCTGGGGCATTGCACGTGCAGAACGGTTAAAATCGGGACTCGGTCTTAGTTTTACTTGGAAGGATGCATATGGCTTCTAATGTTGATGCTTCTCTAGAGGAGACGCTCTCCTATATTACTGACCAGTTGAAGGCGCTTACCTCGATTGCTTCGCCTACGGGCTATACCCGTGCGGCGACTGATTATCTGATGGAAACGTTGCGCGAGATGGGGTTTGGGCCCGAGCGTTCCAATAAGGGCAACGTGTTGGTTGAGCTTGGTGGCGAGGGTGAGCCGCTCGTACTGGCGAGCCATGTCGATACCCTGGGCGCCATGGTGCGCTCCATTAAGGACAATGGTCGCCTGCGCCCCACGACGCTCGGTGGGCACCAGTGGTCTACGGCCGATGGCGAGAACTGCACCGTCTACACGCGTGACGGCAATGTGTATACGGGCGTGATCCTCAATACCGAGCCTTCGGCGCACGTGGCCGATGAACCGGTCAAGACCATCGAGAAGAACATGGAAATCCTGCTCGACGAGAACGTTGACAGCAAGGACGATGTGCTCGAGCTGGGTATTCAGACCGGCGATATCATCGCTATGGATCCGCGCACCACGGTGACGGAGAGCGGCTACATCAAGAGTCGCTTCCTTGACGACAAGCTGTCGGCGTCGATTCTGCTGGGTTTGGCCCGCGCCGTTGTTGGCGGCGAGGTGACGCTTTCGCGCAAGGTATCGCTGCTCTTTACGGTGTACGAGGAGGTCGGCCACGGCGGTGCGTTTGTGCCGGCCGACACGCGCGAGATGATCAGCGTGGACATGGGCTGCGTGGGCGACGACCTGGGCTGCACCGAGCGCATGGTTTCGATTTGCGCCAAGGATTCGGGCGGTCCGTACAACTACGACCTGGTAACCACGCTGTCCAACATCGCGCGCGAGCTGGAGCTCGATTACGCCATCGATGTGTACCCGCACTACGGCTCCGACGTCGAGGCCACGCTCTCGGCCGGCTACGACATTCGCCATGGTCTGATCGGCCCCGGCGTGTACGCGAGCCACAACTACGAGCGCAGCCACATCGACGGTGTGCGCAACACCTACGAGCTGGTTCGCGCCTACGTCCAGCGCTAACGATGCAGCGGCCTCGGCTGACACAATAGCGCCGACCGAGGCCGTCCTCTCAAAGTTGCGGTGAAATAGGGACTGTTTGGCGGTTTTAAACGCTTAAACAGTCCCTATTTCACCGCAACTTATAAAGGGGATGGGGCTATTTGATGGCTGCCGTAACGGTGCCGCCGCCCAGGACGACGTCGCCGCGATAGACGACGACGGCTTGGCCGGGGGCGATGGCTCGTTGCGGCTCGTCAAAGGTCAGCAACATTTGCCCGTCTTCGCCGCGCGTAAGGGTCGCTGCCTGGTCTTTCTGACGGTAGCGGTACTTGGCGCCCACGCGAATGCCGCCGGCATCGAGCTCTGCCTCCATGCGGTCGGCCGGGGCGCTCCAAATCCAGTCGTTGGCCGTGAGCGCCGTGGCCGTCAGGTCCTCTGCCTCGCCCAGATGCACGGTGTTGTTGACGGCGTCGACACCCGTTACGTACACGGGATGCGCCATCGCGACGTCCAAGCCCTTACGCTGGCCGATGGTGTAGCGCAGCGCGCCGTTGTGGCGCCCAACCACGCTGCCGTCGCGCCATACGATGTTGCCCGGTGCAGCGGCATGTCCGCAGCGGCGCTCGATATAGCCCGCGTAGTCGCCGTCTGGAATAAAGCAGATGTCCTCGCTTTCGGCCTTCTTGGCGTTAACAAAGCCCTGCTCGGTGGCTATGCGGCGCACGTCGCGCTCTTTGTCTAGGCCTGCCAGCGGAAAGATCGTGTGCGCCAGGCGCTCCTGCGTGAGCGAATACAAAAAGTAACTCTGGTCCTTTTTGGGGTCCTCGCCGCGATGCAGCTGCCAGGTGCCATCGGGCGCCTGGCTCGTTTTGGCATAGTGGCCTGTGGCGATGTAGTCGCAGCCCATATCCAGCGCCGCATCCAGCAACGCGCCAAACTTAATATGGCGGTTGCAGATGATGCACGGATTGGGCGTCAGCCCCTCCTGGTAGGCGTTCATAAAACGCTCGACAACGTTGCGGTCGAAGGTTTGCTGCAAGTCGAGCACGTGATGGGGTATCCCCAGGCGCTCGGCGACGGCCTTTGCATCGGCGATGTCGCGGTCGACCTTACTCATGCCCGTGGCGGGATCGGGCGCGGGGCAGGTGAGGCGCATGGTGGCACCGACACATTCGTAACCCTGACTTTTGAGCAGATACGCGGTCACGCTGGAATCGACGCCGCCGCTCATGGCGACGAGCACGCGCTTGTTGTGCATGGGGAGGTTCTCCTTGGTGGCATGTGGCCAAAAAAGAAAAGCGGCGCGGGAGGCTGGTTCCGCGCCGCAGACATTGTAGCAAGTTCGGGCGTCCTGTGGGACACCCTGTTGGGATGAGCTCAGGCTGCCAGAAGAGAGGGGAGACCGGCGTGCCTTGGACTCGTTCTAAGAACGAGAGCTCTAGTCCTGGAAGAGTGCCGTGGACAGGTAGCGCTCGCCGGTGTCGGCGAGCAGCGCCACGATGGTCTTGCCCTCGTTCTCGGGGCGCTTGGCCAGCTGCAGTGCGGCCCACACGGCGGCGCCGGACGAAATGCCCACGAGCACGCCCTCCTTGTGGCCCACGGTGCGGCCGGTGGCAAAGGCGTCGTCGTTCTCGACGGGGATGATCTCGTCGTAGACCTGGGTGTCGAGGACGTCGGGCACAAAGCCGGCACCGATACCCTGGATCTTGTGCGGGCCGGCCTGGCCCTTGGAGAGCACCGGGGAGGTGGCGGGCTCGACGGCGACGACCTGAATCTCGGGGTTTTGCTCCTTGAGGAACTCGCCCACGCCGGTCACGGTGCCGCCGGTGCCGACGCCGGCGACGAAGATGTCGACCTTGCCGTCGGTGTCGTCCCAGATCTCGGGGCCGGTCGTGGCCTTGTGAATGGCCGGGTTCGCGGGGTTCACAAACTGGCCGGCGATGATGCTGTTGGGAGTCTCCTTCTGCAGCTCCTCCGCCTTGGCGATAGCGCCCTTCATGCCCTTGGAGCCGTCGGTGAGCACGAGCTGCGCACCGTATGCCTGCATCAGCTTGCGGCGCTCGACGGACATGGTCTCGGGCATGGTGATGATCACCTTATAGCCGCGGGCCGCCGCCACCGAGGCGATGCCGACGCCGGTGTTGCCGCTCGTGGGCTCGATGATGGTGTAGTCGCCGCCACGCACGAGCTTGCCGGCCTTCTCGGCCTCGTCAATCATGTTCTTGGCGACGCGGTCTTTAACGGACCCGGCGGGGTTGAAGTATTCCAGTTTGACGAGCACGCGGGCCTTGAGGTCCTCGTCGGCCTCAAAGTGGGTGAGCTCCAGGAGCGGGGTGTGGCCGATAAGCTGATCGATGGACGTGTAAACATTGCTCATGGTGAACCTCCAAAGTGTTCAAATGACTGGATACCGTGTGGTTTTACGGTGTGTGTAGCAGCGAAACCCACAAACCTTATAGGTTGTTCGTTTTGCTGTTGGGAAGCATACTAGACACTAAAGCCTAGTAATGCAATAGGAAATAGGAGTTTATTGCAAGTTGATTAACCATCTTGACCGGAACGGGTATTTTCAAAGCCAATATTTCGGCTAGAATTTCAACGAACTAAAAGACCGAAAGGCAGCACTATATATGTTGGTTTCTACTAAGGGCAGATATGCCCTGCGCGTTATGGTCGATCTGGCCGAGCACCAAGCGGCCGGTCGCATCCCGCTTAAAGAGATTGCGGCACGTCAGGGTATTTCGGAGAAGTACCTCGAGAATATTCTGGCGACGCTCGTGCGCGCCAATATGCTCTCGGGCATGCGCGGCAAGGGCGGCGGCTATGTGCTCACACGCCCGCCCGAGCAGTACACGGTGGGCGAGATCTTGCGCCTGACCGAGGGCAGCCTGGCGCCGGTCGCCTGTCTGGATGGCGACTGCAAGGGTTGCTCGCGATCTGATGAGTGCCCCACGCTCGACGTGTGGAAGAACCTGGACAAGCTCATCAACGACTACCTCGACGGCGTGACGCTCGATGCGCTCGTCGCCCCCAACGACGGCTACGACTACGTCATCTAACCCACACCTGCCATGTGGGGACAGGGTGGAAATGGCAGATTCTCTCGCCCTTTGAGACTTGGCAAATAAGAAGGCCGCCCATTTTTTTGCGATGGGCGGCCTTCGTTTTGGGCTGTTGAGACGGGCGCGGCCGGAATGGTCGTTTTAGCCCTCGGCGATGCTGTCGAGGATGCTGCGCATGATGGACACCAGGATGCTGCCCATAAAGGCCGATCCAAAGCTGGCGATGGAGATACCCGCGCCCAGCAGATTGACCGACAGGTAGCTGGCCAGCTCGAGCATAAAGCTGTTGACCACAAGTTGAAAAATACCCAGCGTAATGATCGTGAGCGGCAGCGAGATGACCGTCAGGAACGGCTTGACGAGCGAATCGACGATGTTCAGGAACAGTCCCACGAAGGCGAAACAGACCCAGGCCTCGGCAAAACCGAAGGGCTGGATGCCGGGAACGAGGAACGTGGCGATCGCGATGGCGATCGAGGTAAAGAGCCAGTTAAGCATAAAGCGCATGGTGTGAATCCTTTCTTGCGCATGGCGTGGTGAGGGAGCGTAAGGGGCACATGCCTTTGCAACTTGGATGGGTGCGGGGCACGGTCCTGTTTGGGCGCCCATTGTCTCAGATATTCGTGGAGCTTGCGTGCGCATTCGGTTTCAAAACGGCGTTCGTCCTAGAAAACGCGCCGCTGGCAGAGAGTTTTGCCGCTTTAGTTTGGTGGTGTGCTAAACTGCTACGGGCAAAAGCCACAGGCGTTGCCCTATTGCATAGAACGGGCGAACGATGCCCGATGTCAGTATCAACTTCGATGCCTTTTGGCGGGTTTGGCGGTGATCGATGAATATCGAGAACATGTTTGACAAGCCTGATGTCAAGCAGCTGGTCCACGCATTTAGTCTTTTGGACGACGAGAAAGATATCCAAGCGTTTTTAACCGATATCTGTACACCGCGCGAGATCTGCGATCTTTCTCAGCGCCTGCAGGTTGCGCGTTACCTGGACGAGGGCGAGCCCTATGTCGAGGTTCAGGCGCGTACCGGCGCTTCGTCCACCACGGTGAGCCGCGTGTCCAAGGCACTTAATGGCGAGTACGGTGGCTATCGCAAGATCCTCATCAAACTGGAGGATGGCGAGTAGGCCAGCGGCAACAAACGAATTGCGCAGAACCGTCCCTTCGGGGGCGGTTTTTTGATCCTTTGGGGACGGAGGAAATCTGTTGGCGTGGGGCAAATCTGTCCGCGTGGGCGGGTAGGATGGATGCATTGATTATTGCGAACGGTTTGAGTGGAGGACCATGCCTGTTCGAATCTATTCCACCAACGCCGGCGCGGATTTGAGCGATGCCGAGGCGGCGCTGCTCGCCGACCTGGTTGCTCGCCATGGACGTGCCGTTTTGCTGGCGCCTACGTTTGCCGAGCTCGATCTGTGCCGTCACGATGCCGCTGCGTCCGGCGCTTCCCTGGGTGTTGACTACAAGACCCCTTCGTCGTGGCTCCGTTCGTTGTGGGAGCTTTTGGGCGATGGCCGCAGCTTTGTGGACAACCTGCAGCGCCAGATGTTGTTTTCGGATATGATTGCCCGCCGCGACGATGCCGACCTGCAACCGCTTTCGCGCAGTCAGGGCACGGTGCGCATGCTCGCGCGTATGGCCCGCGATGTGCTGCCGGGTGTGGCAGGGACAGGTGCCGAGCGTTGCTGCGACAACGTTTGCAAGCCCAAGCCCAAAAGCGACGCCGAGGCTCGCGTGTTTGAACTTTTGTGCGCCTATGCGTGCGGCTCGGACCGTCGAGATATGGTCGAGCCCTGCGAGGCAGCTGACATTATGGCCGGTGCCCTGGCCGATAACCTGCCGGCGTGCACCCGCGCCGTATGCGCGCGCGGTATCACGTCGTTTACGCACGGCCTGCTCGAGCTGCTGTCTGCCGTGGCGAACAATGGGGGAGAGGTCGTCGTGCTGCTTGCCCGCGAGCAGGCGGCGATGCGCGAGGAGCTTGCCGCGGCATTTGATGCCCGCGACGTGCTGTTTGAGGCCGCGCCGCTGGGGGAGGGCGCCGCTGCGCCCCAGATTGCCTCCAAGTCCGCCGCTCGGCCTACCTTTGTAGAGGTTGCCGGCCCTCATGCCCGCGCCCGCGCTTATGTGGATGCTCTTGAGAACCTGGTCGCGGCATGTGGGGAGTCCGTGTCGCGCGACGGCGCCGCGACAAACTCCGACCCCACGCGCGTGCTCGTTGTTTCCGCCCGGGCACCCCAGCTGTTCGGCGAACTCGCTGCCCGTTTGGCGGCGCGTCACATTGCGGCCGAGACGACTGAGTTCACGGCGTTTTCCCAATCCATTGCGGGCAGGCAGTTTGCGGCGCTTGCCAGCCTGATCGAGCGCATGAAGGCCGCCGATGAGGGCATGGCGTCAAAGACCGAATGGTGGCCCGCGCCGGAGCTTACCGACTGGATCTACAGTCCGCTTTCGGGCGCTGATGCCGTCAATGCCCGTACCTTCGATAAGAACATGCGTCTCTCGCGCAGCAAGACTACCGCGGGCGTTAAGAGCCTACTTCAGAGCGTCCAAGGCCAGGTGAGGGGCGCGCGCAAGGCGGCGAGCGACGAGAACTGGTTTAAGAACGTGCCGTGTGTGGTTTCGGACGTGTTCCAAGCGCTGTGGCGCGACAAACCCGTGACGGCGCTCAAGGCCATGCTTGCCGTTGCCGAGGCGTTGCCCGATCGCTCGCTGGGCAGCTTGGATGGCCAAGCCCGTCGCCAGGCGGAGGTGGCTCTGCTGCGCCACGTCATCGACATCCTTATGAACGATGCTCGCGCGCTCGACGTGTCGCAGGCCGCGACCGTGCCCGTGCTCGATGGCATTCGCACCAAGGTGGACAAGCGTAGCACCGCCTACGATTACGAGACCTACGAGGTTGACCGTGCGCCACGCGCCCAAGTGCGCTTTGCTTCGCTTGCCGATGCGGCAGGCCTGCGCCCCGATAGCTACGATGCCGTGCTGTTTGCCGACGTCGACCTGGACAGTTATCCGCTCTCACATGAGGAGGGCCCGCTGGTCACGCTGACGGCAGAGTTAGATCGCAGCGGCGTGACGCTTGAGCCTGCGGCTTTGCTGCGCGCACGCTTTGGCCGCGCGATGCAAGCGGCACGCGGTCCGGTTGCGCTCGCTCGTGTGACCCACGATCGTCAGGCGCGCGAGTGCTATCCGGCGGCCGTGTGGACTGAGTTGCGTGCGCACGCCAAGGCCGCCGACGCCAAGGCCGCTGACGCCGACAAGACTGCTGACAACGCTAAGGCCGCTGGCGCCGACAAGGCGAAGTGCGTGGGTGAGGGCGATATCGTAAGGGACTTCGATCCCGCGGCAGGCGAAGGTCTTAGGCGCGAGCGCGTGACCTGCGAAGCTCCTCAGCATCTGAGCGATGAGGCCGTGCCGTATTTGGTCCTGCGCCGTCGTGACGGCGAGGGCGAGGGCGCGCCGCTTGTGCCGCGCCTGACGTCCGCCTCGCAGATCGAGGCCTATTCCACCTGCCCGCTGTGCTGGTTCGTCTCGTATCGCGTCAAACCCCAGTCGATCGACGCCGGCTTTGGCAACATGGAGAAGGGCAACTTTGTCCATGACGTGCTGGAGCACTTGCATGCCCGTCTGCCCCAGGTGGGCATGGAGCGCGTGACGCCCATGAATCTGCCGCGCGCGAAGGAGCTGCTGCACGAGGTCTTTGCCGAGACCCTGGCCGAGCACGCCGGCAAGCGCGGTACCGAGGGCCCGCTGGTGCCGCTCTCTCCAGTGGAGGAGCGCCAGGTGGCCGAGATTTTGCCGCAGCTGGAGGGCGTGCTTGCCTACGAGTCCGAGGCGCTTGCACCCTTTGCCCCGCGCTACCTTGAGTTCGCCTTTAATGAGCTTAAGGTCGAGTATGCCGGCTGGCCGCTTGGCGGGCGCATCGACCGCGTTGATGTGGATGCCGAGAATCGCGCCGTGGTAATCGACTATAAGCATCGTTCGGGTGTCGAGGAGTTTAAGCTCGCCGACCCCACGGTGCGCGACGAGGAGTCGGGCGAGGCCCCCATCGACGACCCGCGCTGGCTGCCGCCCCATACCCAGACACTCATCTACGCGCAGGCCATGCGTCGGGCGCTGGATCTGGATACCCGCGCCGCGCTCTATTTTTCGACCAAGGGCGGCAAGCCCGCGCTGCGCGGTGCGGCGAGCGCCGAGTTGCTTGAGGAAGAGCGCGGCGACGGCCGCATTCCGGGCCTTAAGAAAGGTTTTCCCGGCGAGGGCGGCAGCATGGACTTCGACGCCCTGCTCGATCGCGTGGAGGACGGCATCGCCGAGCGCCTGCGCGAGCTCGAGGCAGGCAACGTTGCCGCCGTCGACCCGACGTCGGCTCAGGCCGCGCATGCGCGCTGCTCGTATAACCACGAAGGAACGTTTGTAAGGAGGGACGTGTAGACCATGGATCTTTCGACTTTGATGCCGCAGCAGCTGCAGATCGTCAAAACGCTCGACCGCCCGCTGTTTGTCTCGGCGGGCGCCGGTTCGGGCAAGACCTTTACCCTCACGCGCCGCATCGTCTACGCGCTCTCGCCCGAATCCGGTCCGTTCGTTGAGCATCTGGACCAGGTGCTCGCCATTACCTTTACCAAAGATGCCGCGGCCGAGATCCGTGACCGCGTGCGTCGTGCGCTTATCGAAGAGGGTATGGACGAGGAGGCCCTGACCGTCGACGACGCTTGGATCTCGACCATTCACGGCATGTGTTCGCGCATCCTGCGCGCGCATGCGCTGGAGCTGGGCATCGATCCCGAATTCACGGTGCTCACCGATACCGACGAGCTTATGGATCAGGCTGTCGAGCATGTGCTGGGGCGCGCGACGGCGCCCGATGCCGCGCCTGAGCTCGCCGCCCCGCTTAAGGCCCTCTACGCTTGGTATCCCATGGCGGGCGAGGGCGGGCCGTTTGGCGCCGGTACCACCATCAAAGGGCTGGTGCGCGACCTGCTGGAGCTATCGAGCCAGCTGCCGGGCGGCATGGACGATGTGCGCGTGGCGCGCGGCCAGGCTGACACCTCTGCGCTTGCCGACGCCTATCGCGCGGCGTTGGGTGCGAGCAAGGCCGCGACCGAGAAAGCGCAGGTGGCACTCGATGCCATCGACGCGTTTGAGGCGAGCGGCAAAACCATGGAGGATGCGGCGCGACTCATGATGTCGTGCAGCATGCCTCGGGCGAGCAAAGCGTTCCCCAAGGAGCAGGTCGAGCTGCTCAAGGCCGAGGCCGCCGATGCGTTTATCAATATCGTGCTCGCCTGCGGTGGTCCCGCGCTCGATGCACTGGTGGGGCTTGCTCGTGCTGTGGAGGCGGAATACCGCGCGCTCAAGGCTGACCAGTCCGCGCTTGATAACAACGACCTGCTGCGCATGGCGTACGAGGCGTTGCGCGATTACCCTGCCATTCGTGCTGCGTACGAGGGCCGCTTTAAGATGGTCATGATCGATGAGTTCCAGGATACCGACCAGATGCAGGTCGATTTGATCCGTTACCTGACGGGCGCGGGGGAGCGCGCACTGTGCACCGTAGGCGATGCGCAGCAGTCGATCTACCGCTTCCGTGGTGCCGAGGTCGAGGTGTTCCGTCGCCAGGAGCGCAAGGTGGGTTCGACGACGGCGTCCGAGACGGTCGCCACGTCCGATGCCCCCGCCGGCGAGCTCGTCAAGCTTGTACGCAACTTCCGCAGCCACGACGAGGTGCTGCGCTATGTGGCGCGCGTCTTTGACGGCGACACCGGTGGTTTGATGCAGGGGTTCTTGGATCTTGAACCGAGCGACGAACGCGAGGACAAGCTCAAGGCGAAGACATCGCGCCGCCAGGCGATCTTCGTTGCCGGTGGCAGTACGCAGGAGCGAACGCAGGCGAAAGCTCGCGCGATTGCGGAGCGATTCCAAGCACTCGTTAAAGCGGGCCAGCCCCAGGGCAGCATGGTCCTGCTGCTGGGCCGCATGACCAACGCCGATGTCTATGCGCAGGCCTTCCGCGACCAGGGGCTCGACTGCGTGATCGCAGGCGGCTCGGTCTTTGCCCAGGCAGCTGAGGTGCAGACGGTGCGTGCCCTGGTCTGCGCACTCGCCAATCCGGCCGATACGGCGCAGGGCCTCATGCCACTGCTCGCCTCGCCGATGTTTGCGCTCGGCGCCCAGGAGTTCCTGGCGCTGGCGACCAAACTGGACGACCAGACGGGGGAGACCTCGCGCCGCAACATCGATGCGGGCATCATGAGCGATTCCGATGTGCCGGGTTTGCAAGACTTGCCGCTCGTGACGCGCGCCCGCGAGGTGCTGCGGTATGCGCTTCGTCGCGTGGGCCGCGATTCGTTCGCCGCCATCGCGCGCGATACTGTCAACGCCTCCGGCTGGTTTGTGCGTCTGGCACAGCGTGGTCCCGAGGGCAAGGCCATTGCCGCCAACGTGCTTAAGGCGCTCGATGCCGTGGCCGAGGCGGAGGCCGAGTTCGGTAACTCGCCGCGTTCCATTGCGCTTGCCTTCGACCGCTTCTTGGCGGGCAAGGAGGCCCCAGGTGCCCTCAACGAGGAGGGCGACGGCGCGGTGCGCATCATGACGGTGCATGCCTCCAAGGGCCTGGAGTATCCGATCGTGGCGGTTGCGGAGTGCTTTGGCGTGCGTAAGTCCTCGGGTGCGGCTCAGATGGGGCGTGTCGAGGGCGGAGCGCAGGTCGTGGCGCTGCCGGCGCGCTTCGACGGCGTTAAACTCGCGGACGGCACGTTCGTAAAGGGCGATGACGTCAAAAAGCAGTTTGAGCATGCGTTTAAGGGTAAGGGCACGCCGCTATGGTTGCCGCCGGAGCTCATGGAGGATGTCTGCGCGACGGGTTCTCCCGCCGAGGCATTCGTTCGCCTGCGCAACCACGACCTGCAGCTTTCGCTCGAGGAGCGGGCTCGCTTGCTCTATGTCGCCATGACGCGAGCGCGCGAGCTGGTCATTCTGGCGATGGATGTCGGCGTGAGCCGCGGCAAGGTGACGGCGCCGACCTTCGATGTCGAGACGGATCTGACCTACGACGTGCTGCGCCGCATCCTGCCGACCGACAGCCTGGACATGCCGCAGCTCGATAGCGACCGTTTGGTGTTCGACAACTCCAAGCCGGGCGACTACGAGCTCATCTCGCTGGCGGACTTTACGTTTGGCGAGCAGACGTTTGAGGTCAACGCTTCGCTGGATGTCGAGGGCAGGCTTGTCCGCGGCGATGCGGAGCCGGAGGGTGCCGGTGCGGATGCCCACGCCGCTGTTCCCGGTCCTGCCGACCCCGAGCCCGATGCGTTTGAGCTCGTGTATCCCCAGGCGGTGGGCGTGCGCATGGGCACCTGCCCGTATCCGGCGCGCGATTCGTACAGCTACTCGTCAATTGCCGCGGCGCTGCATGCCGAGTCCGAGGACCGAGCCGCCGAGGCGCATGTGCCCATGGACGAGGCTGGCGATGATGCGGAGTCGGATGGTTCCGAGATGACGGATGCAGGCGTGGCCGCCGTTGAGCCCGCCGGCAACCCCATGGCGCTGGGCTCGGCGTTCCATGCCGCCTGCCAGTGGCTGATCGAGATGGGTGCCGATGCGCTGCCCGCTGAGCGTGCCGATGCGCTGGCGCGCCTGTGGTGCCTGACGCCGGAGCAGCGCGAACGCTTCGACGTTGCCCTGGACCGCTGGCTCAAGTCGGCTGCTCGTGCCGACCTGCTCGCGTGGCCGTGCGTTCGCGCCGAGGTGCCGTTCTTCTCGCTGGGCTGCGAGGACGAGGACATCGCCCGCTACGGTGCATATGCCGAGGGCGCCATCGACGCTTTGGCGACGAACCCGGCGGATTCGTCATGCGCGCTGGTCATCGACTACAAGACGGGCGGGACGCCGGACGAGACGCCGGAACAGCTGCAGGAGAAGCACGCCCTGCAGGCGCGCGTCTACTCCGATGTGTTGCACAAGGCGGGCTTTGAGGCCGTGACCGTCAAGTTCGTCCGCGTGGAACAGCTGGATCCAACCATCTTCGTCGAACCCGCCGAACCTCAAGTAGTCACCTACAACCTCTAGCCCTCAGATAACTTGCGGTGGAATACGGACTGTTTTGGTCAAAAAAGCCGCCAAACAGTCCGCATTTCACCGCAACTGCAAGAGGAGCCGTGTGGGTTTGGGCTAGGTTCGGGTGCCGTCCGCGCTGTGCGGTAGAATCGTAACCCTAAGATCACGAACCCGCATCGGAGCTCATCACATGGCATTCGTCCATCTGCACAACCACACCGTCTTCTCCATGCTCGACGGCGCAACCCGTATCCAGGATATGGTCAACCGCGCCGTAGAGCTGGGCATGCCCGCCGTCGCCATTACCGACCACGGCTACATGTATGGCGTGCCCGACCTGGCGCTGGCCTGCGACGCCGTCAACCACAACACGCCCGAGTACAAAACCTGGAGCCACGACAAGGCCTTCTTGGAAAAGGACCGCCGCGACGAGCTGGTGGAGCCCGATCCCGAGGAAAACCCGCGCGAGCATGCCCAGTATGTGAAGGACATGGCCATGTGGGACGAGAAGGGCAACATCGACGAGCTCAAGCCGCCCCTGGTCATCAAACCCATCTTTGGCTGTGAGGTCTACTTTACGCCGGACGAGACGCTCGCCCGCGACCATAAGCCCGAGCTCTACCACATGATTCTTCTGGCCAAGGACCAGGAGGGCTACGTCAACCTGATGCAGACGGTCTCCGAGGCCGCCGTGCAGGGCTTTTACTACAAGCCGCGCGTGACGCTCGACAACCTGCGCCGCCACGCCAAGGGCATGATCTGCACCAGCGCCTGCATCGCGGGCATCATTCCCAAGTACATCGACCGCGGTGACATGGAAGGCGCCATCAAGTGGGCCGAGACCTTCCGTGACACCTTCGACCCCGGCGACTTTTATATCGAGATCCAGGAACACGGCATCACCACCGACAACGGCCTGACCGACGAGCAGATGGACCGCGCGCTCATCGATATTGCCAAGCAGGTGGGCGTCAAGGTCATCGCCACCAACGACTTCCACTACCTGCGCCGCGAGGACGCGCCCGTGCAGGACGTCATCATGTGCATTGGCATGAACGCCAAGGTCGACGACCCCAACCGCATGCGCATGACCGGCTCGGAGTTTTACATGAAGACCGAGGAGGAGATGCGGGCGATGTTCCCGTATTGCCCCGAGGCCTGCGACAACACGCTCGAGATTGCCGACAAGTGCTATGTGGAGCTGGACTGGGACTCCATCATCCTGCCGCGCTTCCCGTTGCTCGATCCCGGCGAGACGCACGAGAGCCAGTTCCGCCGCGAGTGCGAGAAGGGCCTGCGCCAGCACTATGGTGACGATTGGGCCACGCGCGAGATCTGTGGCGTCAACATCAAAGAGCGCTTTGAGTACGAATACAAGGTCATCTGCGACAAGGGCTTTGCCGCCTACTTTTTGATCGTCGCCGAATACGTGCAATGGGCCAAGGACAACGGCATCGGCGTCGGCCCTGGCCGTGGCTCGGCAGCCGGCGCTATCGTCGCCTACGCCATGAACATCACCGCGTTTGACCCGCTCGAGAACGGCCTGATGTTCGAGAGGTTCCTGTCCCCGCAGCGTACCGAGATGCCCGATATCGATATGGACTTCGACGATGAGCGGCGCCTCGAGGTCGTGGAGCACGTTCGCCAGCTCTACGGCCCCGAGAAGGTCACCCACGTTATCACCTACTCGACCATCAAGGCCAAGCAGGCCATCAACGACGCCGCGCGCGTTCTGGACTACCCCGTCTACATGGGCCAGCGCCTGTCCAAGATGGTCTCGAGCGACCCCAAGGTCAAGCTCAAGCAGGTACTCGAAAAACAACCCGGCAAAGAGGATCTGTTTAACCCCGACTTTGCCGAGGCCTATAAAAAGGACGACGACGCCCGCCGCATCATCGACACGGCGCTCTCGATTGAGGGCCTCACCCGTGGCGAGGGCGTGCACGCGTGCGCCGTTCTGATCTGCCGCGACCCCGTCAACGAGCATGTGCCCACCAAGCTCGATACCAAGGGCGGCGTCGAGATTACCCAGTACGAGGGCCATACCGTTGCCGACATGGGCCTGCTCAAGATGGACTTCCTGGGCCTGCGCACGCTGACGGTTATCTCCAAGGCCAAGGCCAACATCAAAAAGAACTTCGGCATCGACATCAAAGAGGAAGAGATTCCCTTTGACGATCCCGAGATCTTTAAGCTCATGGGCTCCGGTCACACCGCCGGCGTCTTCCAGGTCGAGTCCGCCGGCATGACGGCCACGATCAAGAACATGAAGCCCACCGAGTACAAGCACGTCGTGGCATTGATCGCTCTATACCGCCCGGGCCCGCTGGGCGCCGGCATGGTCTCGTCTTACATCAACCGTATGAACGGCAAGGAGCCGGCCGTCTCCTACGACGACCGCCTGGACGACATCCTGGGTGAAACCTACGGCACCATGGTCTACCAGGAGCAGGTTATGCTCATCTCCGTCGAGATGTGCGGCTTCTCCAAGGGCGAATCGGACTCGCGTATCCGTAAGCCCGTGGCTAAGAAAAAGATCAAGCTGCTCACGTCGACGGTGCTCCACTGGGAGGATGGCTCCGACGAGACCACCTACGACCACTGGATGAACGGCGCTATCAAGAACAACTACACGCGCGAGGTCGCCCAGAAGATTTGGGACGATGTTCTCGAGTTCGCGTCCTACGCCTTTAACAAGTCACACTCCGCTGGCTACGCCATCCTGGTTATGCAGACGGCGTGGCTCAAGGCGCACTATCCGCACGAGTACATGGCGGCCGTTCTGACGTCCTATACGGGCAAGACCGACAAGATCGTTCACTACGTCTCGGCGTGCCGTCACGACGGCATCCCCGTGCTTTCGCCAGATGTCAACGAGTCCGGTACCGAGTTCACGGCTACCAAGGAGGGCGTGCGCTTTGGTCTGGCCGGCATCCGCGGCGTGGGCACCGGCGTGGCGCAGGCGATTATCGCCGAGCGCGAGGCTGGCGGCCCGTTTAAGACGCTGCACGACTTTGTCGAGCGCGTGGACTCGAGCCAGGCAAACCGCCGCGTGATCGAATCGCTCATCAAGGCAGGCGCCTTTGACTCCACGGGGTATCCGCGTCGCCAGATGATGCACTTTGTGGATAAGAACAACCCCGAGAACATCATCGATGCCGCGGTGAAGCGCCAGAAAGATCGCGCGAGCGGCCAGACGTCGTTCTTCGATATGTTTGGCGACGTTGAGGGCTCGGGCTTTGAGGTGAGCGTGCCCGATCCGGATGGCCAGGAGTGGGACCGCCACCTTAAGCTGAGCCAGGAGAAGGAGGTTCTGGGCATCTATGTCTCGGACCACCCGCTGCGCCCGTTTGAGTATGCGCTAGCCAAGGCGCGCGACTTCTCGTTCTCGCAGATCGATACCGGCTACGAGGTGCAAAACCCCACGGGCGGTACCATCAACCAGGAGATTCCCGAGGGCAAGGCGCTGTGGTGGGCCGGCATGGTCTCGAGCGTGTCCAAGCGCGTGACCAAAAACGGCGACCCCATGGGCATTGTGCAGCTCGAGGACATGGAAGGCGAGGCCACGGTCGTGGTGTTCCCCAAAACCTACAAGGAGGCCGAGGGGTACCTGTACGGCGAGGTCGATCCCGAGACCGGCGCGCAGCTGTCCGATGCGTTTGTGCGCATTAAGGGCAAACTCGAGCGCTCGGACCGCGGCGACCAGATCATCGCGCAGGAGATCGTGCCGCTTGAGCTTAACGAGGAGAACAACAAGCCCAAGGTGTTTGAGGTCATGGTGCCCAACAGCCGCTTTAGCCAGGGCAATATGGCGCGTCTTGCCACGGTGCTTACCGCCAACCCGGGCGGCGACCGCGTGGAGATCTTTATCGAGCAGGTGGACGGGCGCGTACTGCGTGCCGAGGTACCGGCCAAGGTCAACGCACGCTCGATTCCGCTGTTGGCAGAGGCAAAGGCGATTGTGGGTAACCAGGGTCGCGTGACGGTTATCTAAGCTACCCCGGGTGAGATTGGAGGAAGTGATGGCGCAGGGGACGTTTGTGCAGGCGCTTCGCAAAGAGGCGGCGTTGAGCGGCACCTTTATGAAGGGCCGCTCGCTCATGCTCAACGGCGCCGTGCTGTCGATTGAGGACAGCGGCTCGCGCTTCTCCAAAAACGTGACGGTTGAGGGCTCGGTGCGCGGCTCGCGCGGCGACCTGTACAAGACGCACGTGGCGCTCGATATGGACGAGCACGAGGTTATCGACTACGACTGCGACTGCCCCGCCGCATACCGCTATCCCGGTATGTGCAAGCACGCCATCGCCACAGCGCTGGCGTACCTGGACACCAGCGGCATTGAGCCTGTTGAGGGGCTGCGCACGCCGGTTCGCACGTTTACGGCGCAGCCGAAACAGCCCGCGCGCGCCGCGTCCGCCGCGCCGGCCGTCAACCCCAACTTTCCCTTCCCGGCGCCCGTCCCCACGAGCCCGAGCCTTGTGGCGGCGCTTTCCGATCTTTCGGACGCGCGCATGGATGAGCTGGCGAGCATGCGCCGCAAACTAGCCGGTGCCGTTGATCCCGACGCCCCCAAAGCGGCGTTGGAGCCCTCGTTGGTGCCGTACTACAATCCGCTGTTCGCTGACCGCTTTAGCTGGGCGCTCGAGTTCCGCATTCGCTGTGGATCGGTCTCCTACGTGGTCAAGGACATCGACGGCATGGCCGATGCCTACGTGCGCGGCGGCACGTTCTCCTATGGCAAGAAGCTCACGTTTGTCCATTCACCTGAGGCCTTTGACGAAACATCGGCAAAGCTGCTCAACCTTGTTGTGACGACAGTTGCCTATCTCGATGACATCACAAGCTCGCGTTCGGCGTCGTACGACTTTGCCCGCAGTGGTTTTGTTGCCGAGCGTCAGTTGCCGCTGTCCGAGCATAGCATCGTATATGTGCTGGACCTGCTGCGCGGCCAGACCATCTCCTTTGAGCCCGCCTGGTCGCGGGGGATGACGACGCATCGCACCTACGACGTGGCGGTTGAGCTGTCTCCGCAAGGGGAGGACGAGGCATCCGCTAAGCGCCCACCGCTGCTTGCCGCCAAAATCGCGCCGGCGGCTGGTGGTAGCTATGACCTGCGCCTGCCCGCCGATATGTACTGCTTTGCGTCGGGCGATGCCGCCTACTTGGTTGACACGCGCCGCGCGCGCCGTACCGACGCTGCATTTGCTCAGCATGCCGCACCTTTTTTGTCGCGCTTGCTGCCGTGCCGCACGCCCGCCCATATTGCCGCCGAGCAGGTGGGTGAGTTCTGCCGTATGGCGCTGCCCATTTTGCGCGACTACACCGACCTCACCGCGCCCGCCGCGCTCGATACCGTGGCACCCGAGCCGAGCTTTGCTATGGCGATCGGTGTCGACGATGGGCTCGTGACCTGCAAAATTACGGTTACCTACGGCGATTGGTCGGCGGATCTCTTTAGCCTGGGCGCTCCGGGCAGCCCCTTCGAAGAGCAGCGCCCCGGTGTGCCGCCCCGCGACGAGGTGGCGGAGTTTCGCGTTATGGATACGGCGGCCCTGTACTTCGATTTCTACGAGGGCGGTCTGGCGTTTGAGGAGCGCGATGACGCCCGCTTGTTCTGCCTGCTGACCGAGGGCTTGTCCGCCCTGTCCGAACTGGGTGAGGTCATGCTCAGCGACCGTCTGCGCCAGATCTCGGTCCGCCCCGCGCCCAAGCTCTCGGTTCGTGCGACCGTTAAGAGCAATCTGCTCGACGTCGAGCTGGGCGCGAGCGGGCTTTCGGCGGCAGATCTTGCCATCTATCTGGACTCGTACAAGCGCCACCAGACGTTTGCGCGCCTGACGTCCGGCGACATCGTGCGCCTGGATGAGGGAGCGCGCGCCGCGTTTGGCCTTGCCGAGGACCTGGGTGTCGATGCCGTCGACCTGCTCGACGGCGTGTCGCTTCCCGCGTCGAGCACCCTTTTTGTCGATAGCATGCTCGCGCGCACGCCGGCGCTCGAGGCCGATCGCGACGCCGCGTTCCGCCGCACCGTCGAGCGCCTGGACACGCTCGGCAAGATGGACTTTACGGTACCCGCCTCGCTCAAGGCAACGATGCGCGGCTACCAGGTCGACGGATACCAGTGGCTCGGCTCGCTCGAACACCTGGGCCTTGGCGGCATCTTGGCCGACGACATGGGCCTGGGCAAAACGCTCCAGATGATTGCGCATATTCTGGCGCGCGTGGAGGCGGGGGACACCAAGCCCACGCTCGTGGTATGCCCGGCCTCACTCGTGTACAACTGGACCGCCGAGCTGGAGCGCTTTGCCCCGTCGCTCGATGTGTGCGCCATCGTGGGCGCCAAAGCTCAACGTCGTGTACAGATTGCCGGCGTGGCCGAGCATAGCGTGGTTGTGACGTCGTATGATCTTATGCGGCGCGATATCGACGAGTACGTCGAGCAGGATTTTGCCCGCGTGGTGCTCGATGAGGCCCAGTACATTAAAAACCCGCTCACGCAGGTGGCGCGCGCCGCAAAGCGCCTGCCTGCCGGCGTGCGCTTTGCCCTGACGGGCACGCCCATCGAAAACCGCTTGTCCGAGCTTTGGAGCATCTTCGACTTTTTGATGCCGGGCCTTTTGGGGACGCGCGAGTCGTTTGCCAAGCGCTTTGAGAGCCCCGTCGAGCATGCCGAGGGCGATAGCGCCGCTCGCCTGCAGGCGCTCGTGTCGCCGTTTGTGCTGCGCCGTGTTAAGGAAGACGTGGTGGCCGACCTGCCCGAGAAGATCGAGGACACCGTCATGGCACAGCTTACCGGCGAGCAACGCAAGCTCTACCTGGCCAACCAGGACCGCATCGCCCAGCAGGTGCAGCACCGCGAGGCTGGGGAGTTTAAGAAGGACAAGCTCAAGGTGCTCGCCGAGCTCACCAAGCTGCGCCAGATCTGCTGCGACCCGCGTCTACACTACGAGGATTACAAGGCGGGGAGCGCCAAGCTCGATACGTGTATGGAGCTCGTGCACGGCGCACTCGACGGCGGGCATCGCATCCTGTTGTTCAGCCAGTTTACAGGTATGCTCGATATCATCGGTAAGCGCTTGGCCAAGGAGGACATCGCCTTCCTTAAGCTCACGGGCGCTTCGTCTAAGGAGAGCCGCGCCAAGATGGTCGCGCAGTTCCAAGCGGGCGAGGTTCCGGTCTTTTTGATTTCGCTCAAGGCGGGCGGCGTGGGCCTTAACCTGACGGCGGCCGACGTGGTCATCCACTACGATCCGTGGTGGAACGTGGCGGCGCAGGACCAAGCGACCGACCGCGCGCATCGTATTGGCCAGCAACATACCGTGACCGTGTACAAGCTCATCGCCAAGGACACGATCGAGGAGCGCATCATGCAGATGCAGGAGTCCAAACGCGACCTGGTCAACAGCGTGCTCGGCGGCGACGGCATCTCCTCGGCGCTGTTTACCCGCGAAGATGTTCTGGCGCTGCTGGGCGGCGACGGGCGCTAACCCGCTCGGGTGGGGCCGCCAGGGCGGATAGCGCACGCTGCCCCATCGTCCCCGCCCGTTATGTGTTCATTTGCAATGCCGTGGATGGTTTGTCTGCCTTTGGGCATAAGAACCATCAAGAACATTGGCACGTCAGCAAAGGAGAACATCATGGCGAAATTCTTTAAGGACCCCGACGGTAAGCTCATTGCCGCCCTTGGCAACGACGTTGCAACCCCTGCCGGTTGCACGGAACTGACCGCAAACACTGAGGACGCGGCGCACGAGAAGCACGTGCCTGTTGTCGAGACCGAGCGCGACGGTCACGTGATTCGCGCACGCGTTGGCTCGGTCGAGCACCCCAGCCTGCCCGAGCACTATATTGAGTGGATCGCCCTTGAGGCCGAGGGCCGCTTAGAGGTCCATTACCTTGAGCCCGGCATGAAGCCCGCGACGTTTTTTGCCGGCGGTTCCAAGACCGGTACCGTCTATGCCTACTGCAACCTGCACGGGCTGTGGTCCGCGACATTCTAGGAGCGCGCCCCCGCTCGGGGTATCATAGCTAGCATATGCACATGCGAGCGCCGACTGCATCATGCGGCCGGCGCTTTTACTACGATTTCGATGGTTTACGACGGAAAGGGCTGAGCCATGAAGCTCGCGCTTGCACAGATCGATATGCGCCTGGGTGATATTGAGGGCATTTGCGGCCGCATCGAGGACCAGGCTCGTCTGGCCCACGAGCGCGGGGCGCGCGTGCTGTGCGTTCCGGCTCCGCTCTTTATGGGCGCCATGCCCGGGGGCCTGGTGGGCACTGCCGACTTTGAGCACGACATGCTTGCCGGCTTGACTGGTGTCGCCGAGCGTATCCAGGAGCTTGACATGATCTGCATCGTGCCCGCGGCGGTTTCGTTTGAGGGCCAGCCGCTGCTCGACTACATGATGCTCAAGGACGGTCATGTGGTGCCGGCGCGTTCGAGCATTGCCCTGCAGCGTGGTGAGAACAACGACACGCGTTGGGCGCCGCCGGTGTTCGACGTGGACGGCGTGCGCATTGCCGTGATTTTTGACTTGGACCGCGAACTCGAGATGTTGCCGACCGGTGTTGACCTCATTGCGTATTTCCAATTCAACGCGTTTGACATGACCGACCGCGAGACTGCTGCCATTGCCGCCGTACGCAGCGGCGCCTACCGCAAGATCGCATCCAAGCGCAGCGTGTGGTTTGCCTGCATGGCGCCGGTCGGTGCCTATGACGAGTCGGTGTATACCGGCGGTTCGTTTGTGCTCGACGACTGTGGTCGCGTGGTGGCCCAGGCGCCGTGTTTTGAGGAGAGCCTGCTGGTTCAGGAGATTCAGCGCGGCGTGATGCTCGATGCCCTGGAAGATCACGAACTGCCCGAGTTCCGTTCCGAGGAGTGGCTGTGGCAGGCGCTGGTGCTCGCCGTGCGCGACAACGCCCGAGCCCACGGTGCGTCGCGTGCTGTGGTGGCGCTCGAGGGCGACTTGCCGTCGTCCCTGCTGGCGGCGCTGGCCGTCGACGCTCTGGGCCCGCGTAATGTGATTGGCCTGGTGCTGGGGCGCAATCGTATCTTTACGCCGGCGCAGGAAGAGGCCGAGGCTGCCCGCTGTGCCGCCGTCCGCGCCATCGCCGAGCGTCTGCACATTCGCACCGTCGAGCGCGATGCACCGGATGCGGCGCGTGTGCTCGATCGCGACGTGTCGGCGGGCGATGCCGAGCGTCTGCGCTCGCGCACGCTGGGCCTCATGCTGGAGGACACGGCGCTCGAGCTGGGTGCGATGGCGCTGAGCCCACTGTCCAAAACCGAGTACGCGCTGGCGGCGCCGGCGCTTTGCGGCGGCTACCAGGGCGATTACGCGCCCTTTGGCGATGTGTACCTGTCGACGCTTGAGTTTGTGGCGCGCGTGCGCAACCGCACGTCTGCCGTGGTGCCCCAAGAGCTCGTGACGCTCAACGCGGTGGAAGATTGTATGGAGCGAGTGCTGGCGCAGGCGCTCTCGACGCTCGACGGTCCGGTCGATATGCTCGACCGCGCGGCACAGCTGCTCGGCGGGCTTGAGCCGGGTGAGGTCGATGGCGCGCTCGAGGCGCACGTGGACCGCAATCGATCTTTCGACGACATCCCGATGGCCGCTGGCAAGCCTGAGGCCTGCTCGCTGCTGCTGATGCTCGTGCGTCAGGGCGAGGCCGCCCGCCGCATGCTGCCGACGGCGTCGATCGTCTCAGCCCGTTCGTTTGTCGAGCGCGCCTGGCCGTACATGCTCGCGTGGTCCGACCTGGGGCTTAACGGCAAGGAGCGTATGACGGTCGATTCGCTGGCGCGCGCCGAGGTGCGCCGTTTTGCTGACGAGGATACGAGCGAGCGCGTGCGAAACGAGATGATGGGCGTGCTGGGCGAGCTACTGGGTATTTCGCCCGAACAAATGGAGGAGTTGCGCTCTGAAGACGGTCAGCGTCGTTTACACGAGGGAATGAAAAAGTTCGAGGGCGAGGTTCAGGACGCCATCGATAAGATGATGGGCGGCCAGGGCGGACCGCAAGGTGGTCCTCAGGGTGGCCCGATGCCGCATCCGCCGGTGGATCCGAGGCAGTTCCCGTTCTTTAGCCAGAACTAGGGCAGACGGAAACATTGCGGGAGAGATTCTCTTACACACATTGCTTCTGCCGAATCTATCTTGCTTTAAGCACTTTGCCCCCGTTGTGTTATTCTAGAACAGACGTTCGTGAATGATGCGCGGGGCCTTGTCTTGCGCTGCGCTTGTGGCGAGGGGAGGTTGGCTTGGTTATCTTGGGCATTGACCCCGGTTTGGCCCATACGGGTTGGGGGATTATCGAGGAGCGGCGCGGCGAGGTTCGCTGCCGTGCCTACGGTTGTATCGAGACCAGCGCGGGTAGTCCGCTCGCGGTGCGCCTGTCGCATATCGCCCGCGACCTCAAGGGCGTCGTGGAGCGTTATCGACCCGATACCGCTGCCATCGAGAGCATTTACTTTGGCGCCAACGTTCGCTCGGCCATCCCTACGGCGCATGCCCGCGGTGCCGCGCTCGTGGCGCTTTCGGAATGCGCGCTCGAGATTGGCGAGTACACGCCTATGCAGATTAAGCAGGCTGTTGTGGGCACCGGAGCCGCGGACAAACGGCAGGTCGCGTATATGGTTCGTACGCTCACGCAGCTCGACCACGACCCGCATCCCGACCATGCCGCCGATGCCCTGGCTTGCGCCATCTGCCACGTAAACCTCAGCCGCACCCGTGCCCTTACCGGTGGCGAGTTCTATCAACAGAGAGGAACCGGATACTGATGATTTCCCAGCTCCATGGAACGCTTGTCGAGGCCACGATGAGCTCGGCCGTCGTCGACGTGTCGGGCGTTGGCTTTGAACTCGGCATCTCGGGCAGCACTGCGGCCACGTTGCCGACGCCCGGCGGCGAGGTCCGCCTCTACACGCGTATGCAGGTGCGCGAGGACGCCATGACACTTTTCGGTTTTTCTTCAAAGGATGAGCGCACGATGTTCGACCGGCTCGTGTCCGTCTCGGGCGTTGGCCCGCGCTTGGCGCTCGCCGTACTTTCCACCTATACCGTGGGACAGCTGTATTCCCTGGTGGTGGCCGAGGACGACAAGGGCATGGCCAAGGTGCCCGGCGTGGGCAAAAAGACCGCCCAGCGCCTCATCTTGGAGCTCAAGAGCACCTTTGCCAAGGACAAGGGCTTTGTGCCGGTCGATGCGATCCCCGGTCAGGTTGCGATGCCCGTGCCCGCCGCCGCTCCTTCGGCGATCGATGACGCCCGTGCGGCACTCCTTTCCATGGGCTTTAGCCCGCAGGAGACCGATGTCGCTCTGAGCGGGTATGATGGGCAGGATATGCGTGTCGAGGATTTGCTCGGCGCGGCGCTTAAGCGACTCGGAATGGATGCGTGATGTGGGAAGCCGATGACTCTCAGGACCTGTGGGCGACGCCCGGCAACTCGCCGGCGGCATCCATGGCGCACGGCGAGCGCATGGTGGGCTCGGAGCTGACGGCCGAGGACCTCGACGTCGATCGCACTTTGCGCCCCCAGCGCCTGGACGATTACTGCGGCCAGGAGCATATCAAGCAGAGCCTGCGCGTGTTGATCGAAGCGGCGCAGAGCCGTGGCGAGACGCTCGACCACGTGATCTTCTCGGGCCCTCCGGGTCTGGGCAAGACCACGCTGGCTACGGTTATCGCCAACGAGCTGGGCGCTCAGATCAAGACCACGAGTGGCCCTGCCATCGCGCGCACCGGCGACCTGGCAGCCATCCTTACTAACTTGCAGCCGGGTGATGTGCTGTTTATCGACGAGATCCACCGCCTCAACCGTTCGGTCGAGGAGGTCCTGTACCCCGCGATGGAGGACTTTGCCCTCGATATCGTGATTGGCAAGGGTCCGGCGGCGCGCTCGATTCGCCTGGATATTCCCAAGTTTACGCTGGTGGCGGCAACGACCCGCTCAGGCATGTTGACCGGCCCGTTGCGCGACCGCTTTGGCATTTCATATCGCCTGGATTACTACACGGTCGAGGAACTCGCGCAGATTGTTACGCGCTCGGCGACTATCCTGGGCGTGACGATCGACCATTCCAGTGCACTCGAGATCGGCTCGCGTTCGCGCGGCACGCCACGTCTTGCCAACCGCCTGCTCAAGCGCGTGCGCGATTACGCACAGGTGCGCGGTAACGGCCCCATCGAGCTCGATATCTGTCGCCAGGCGCTCGAGTTCTTCGAGATCGATGAGCTCGGTCTGGACTGGATGGATATTCGCATTTTGGAGACGCTCGCTAAGACGTTCTCCGGTCGTGCCGTGGGACTTACGACCCTTGCCAGCGCGGTGGGCGAGGACCCGGGCACGCTCGAGGATGTCTATGAGCCGTATCTGCTGCAGTGCGGGTTGATGATTCGTACGCCGCAGGGCCGTCAGGCAACCCTTCGCACCTTTGAGCACCTGGGGATTGAACCTACCGTTTAGGGCGCTTTGTTTTGGCGGGCTGTTGGGCTATCGCTGGGCATCGGGTAAACATATCGCCGTTCATCGGTTATGGGTGTTTTACTATTGCGCGCCCGTGCTATGCTGAATTGGTCTTTTTCTCATTCGGTAACGAAAGGACCGCCCATGCCTACTGACATCGAAATCGCACGTTCTGTCACGCCGCTGCCTATTACCGAGGTGGCCAAGAACGCCGGCGTCGACGTTAAGCACCTTATTCCGTACGGCTTCGACAAGGCTAAGGTCGACTATTCGCTGCTCAACGAGCCGACCGATCACCAGGCCAAGCTCGTCCTCGTGACCGCTATCAACCCAACGCCTGCGGGCGAGGGCAAGACCACCACGACCATCGGTCTGGCCGATGGCCTGCGTCGTCGCGGCGTCAAGAGTGCCGTGGCCCTGCGCGAGCCTTCGCTCGGCCCCGTCTTTGGTGTTAAGGGCGGTGCTGCCGGCGGCGGCTGGGCTCAGGTGATCCCCATGGAGGATATCAACCTGCACTTTACCGGCGACTTCCATGCCATCGGTGCTGCCAACAACCTGCTGGCCGCCATGCTTGATAACCACATCCAGCAGGGCAACCAGCTTGGCATCGACGTTAAACGCATCACTTGGAAGCGCGTCGTCGATATGAACGACCGTCAGCTGCGCCACGTCATCGACGGTATTGGCGGTAAGGCCCAGGGCGTGCCGCGCGAGGACGGCTTCGATATCACCGTCGCCTCCGAGGTCATGGCAATCCTGTGCCTGTCTACGAGTATCAGCGACCTCAAGGAGCGCCTGGGCGAGATCGTCGTCGGCTACAGCTTTGCCGGCGAGCCCGTCCGTGCCCGCGACCTTAAGGCCCAGGGTGCCATGGCCGCGTTGCTTAAGGACGCGCTCAAGCCCAACCTGGTGCAAACGCTCGAGGGCACGCCCGCGTTTGTCCACGGCGGTCCCTTCGCCAACATTGCCCACGGCTGCAACTCTATCATGGCTACGCGTATGGCGATGCGCTTTGGCGATGTCGCTATTACCGAGGCCGGCTTCGGTGCCGATCTGGGTGCCGAGAAGTTCCTCGACATTAAGTGCCGCATGACGGGCGTTCGCCCCAGCGCCGTCGTGATTGTCGCTACCGCCCGCGCGCTTAAGTACAACGGCGGCGTTGCCAAGGCCGACCTCAACGAGGAGAACCTCGAGGCTCTCAAGGCCGGTATGCCCAATCTGCTGCGTCACGTCGACAACATCCAGAACGTTTATGGTCTGCCCTGCGTAGTCGCCATCAACCGCTTCCCGACGGACACCGAGGCCGAGCTTGCTCTCATCGAGTCCGAGTGCCAGAAGCTCGGCGTCAACGTTAAGCTTTCCGAGGTCTGGGCCAAGGGCGGCGAGGGCGCGCTCGAGCTGGCCGATGAGGTCATGCGTCTGATTGAGCAACCGAGCGAGCTCAAGTTTGCCTATGAGGACGGCGCCGATGTGGCCGACGCTCTCGAGGCCATTGCCACCAAGGTCTACCGCGCCGATGGCGTTGACTTTACGCCGGCCGCCAAGCGCCAGCTCGTCGAGCTGCGCGAGAACGGCTTTGGTAACCTGCCGGTGTGCGTCGCCAAGACGCAGTACAGCTTTAGCGACAACGCCAAGGCTCTGGGCGCTCCCGAGAACTTCCGCATCACCGTGCGCGAGCTCAAGGTTTCCGCCGGCGCCCACTTTGTGGTCGCGTTGACTGGCAGCGTTCTGACCATGCCGGGCCTGCCCAAGGTGCCCGCGGCCGAGAACATCGACGTCGATAACGACGGCAACATCACTGGCCTGTTCTAGGCCTGTTGCCCCTAGCTACCTGCCCGCCCCGCCGTGCCCCCAAGGCCCGGCGGGGCTTTTGTTTTCTAGCCGCGTTGAAGGCCGAAGAGCTTGGCGTTGCGCTCGGCGACCATCATGTTGATATCGGCGATTTCCATCTCGCCGTCAATGTAGGGCTGGTAGGTGCCGTATGGGTCGCCAGCCCCCAGGCTGCAACTGCCGCAGTTATCGCAGCTGCCGTTTCCGCAGCCGGCGAGTGTCAGCTTGATGATTTCCTCGCGCTCGACACGCGTCGTGTCTTTGATGAGCTTACTTTTTGCCATAACGTTTCTCGATTCGCTTGTTGCCACCTGTCGCGCATGTCTTGTAGATACCGACGGGCTCTGCCCATCATAGGCTTTTGCGCGGGTAGAATGCATGGATAACGTGATGCTCACGCGCGACGGAAAGGAATCGTTGCATGGATCAGGACAAGACAACCGTGATGGGCGGCTACGGTTCCGCGCAGGCTGGCGATAGCGCCGATGCGACCCGCGTTGTTCCCAACCGCGGTTATACCGACCCCGCCGCGACGCAGCCTTCTGCCGAGCCCACCCGGGTTATGGGCTATGGCGACACGGCGCAGGATTCTTATGCTGCATCTTCGCAAGGCCCCTATGGCAACGCAGCTCCGGACCCGTTTGATTATGCGCCGCAGGATTCTTATGCCGCCTCGACACCGAATCCCTATGATGACCTGCCGCAGAATCCTATTCCGCAGCCTCAGCAGACGACGTATATGCCTTGCACGGCGCAGCCTCGCTACGAGTCGCGCGAGCCGTATCGCGAGTACCCCAAGTCGATTCCGCAATATGGCGAGGACGAGGAGAAGAAGCCGTCGCGTTCGTCGAGCGTGATCAAGAAGATCCTCATCGTGCTGGCGATCTTCTTTGCGCTGTCGGTTGTGTTTGCCATTGTGTCGGGCATGCTCAACAAGCGAGGGAGTTCAACGGCCGATACCGCTGCCGAGCAAACCGAGTCCGCCTCGTCTAGCACCGTCGATCTGAGCGATATCCCGGGGCAGTACTGGTCCAACGCCAAGAAGCTCCTTAAGTCGCGCGGCGCCGATCTTTCGAATGCCGTGGTCCTGACTGATGATGGCTCAACGCCCGTCGTCGATGCCAACTGGATCGTTACTTCTGCTTACTATAACGACAGCGGCAACCTCGAAATTCAGCTCACGCACAAGAACAGCTCGGGCAACTCGTCCGACGGCCAAAGCGGTACCGACGGCTCGAGCTCCAATACGCTGGAGGACTTGAGCAACAAGGCACAGGAGCTTGGGGATAAGGCCCAAGAGCTGGGTGATACGGCTCAGAACCTGGGCGACACCGCTCAGAACTTGGGCGACATGGCGACGGATGCCTGGAACGCCCTACAAAACGGCATCTCGGGCGCGCAGGGAAACTAGCTGTTAAGCGGGCTACAGCTGCTCGGCCGGACGCTCGGGCGAGCTGAAGCCCGAATCAAATGTGACGACGCACGAGACGTTGGGCCGGCGCTCGTGCACGATGCGCGTGACGAGCTCCAGCAGCTCCTCGTCGGATATATCAAAGCCGTCGGGACGCACCAGGTCAAACGAAACGAACCCGTCGTGCTCGTGCAGGTCGTGGATGGAGAGTGCGGGGTCGATCTGCATGATGCCGCGCTTGACCCAGCCGCGCAAATCATCGCCGGTTGTCGCGATGGGGTCGCAGTGCAGCGTGATGTCAATGCCCATCTGGCGCTTGATGTCGTGCTCGATGGTGTCCAGGATCTCGTGATGTTCAAACGCGTCGCCCTCGCCGGGCATCTCCACGTGGGCGCTGGCAAACTGACGACCGGGGCCGTAGTCGTGCACCATCAGGTCGTGTGTGCCCAAGACCTGCGGATAGGACATGATCTTGTCGCGGATTGCCTGGACGAGCTTGGGGTCGGGCGCTTGCCCCAGCAACGGGCTGATGGCGTCGCGCACCAGGCCCATGCCACTGATGCAGATGAAGACGCCCACGCCCAGGCCCGCCCAGCCGTCGAGGTCAAAGCCGGTCGTCTGCGAAATAAGCGCTGCGGCCAGGACCGATCCCGAGGTGATGACGTCGTTTTTGGAGTCCTGTGCTGTGGCGATGAGTGTTTCGGAATCGATACGGTTGCCCAGCGCACGGTTGAATGCGGCCATCCAGAATTTGACGAGCATGGACAAGACGAGAGCGGCTAGGGAGACCAGCGTGTAGGCGGTGGGGGAGGGCTTGATGATCTTAGTGACCGACTCGAGGATCAGGTTGATGCCGACGGCGCAAACCAGGACGGCGACAAACAAGCCGGCTAGGTACTCGTAGCGGCCGTGGCCATAGGGGTGGCCTTCGTCTGCAGGGCGGCTGGCAAGGCGGAACCCGAGCAGGCTCACGATGTTGCTCGAGGCATCGGAGAGGTTGTTGAAAGCGTCGGCGATGAGGGAGACGGAGCCGGCGAGCAGGCCTGCGATGCCCTTGGCCAGGCACAGGGTGATGTTGAGGCCAATGCAGATGAGGCTTGCGGCGAAGCCCGCGTTGGTGCGGCAGGAGGCATCGACCGGCTCGCCCTCGCTGCCGGGAACAAGCGTATGTACCAGCCGATTTACAAATAGCATAGCGGTCGTCCTCACAATCATGTTTAAGGGGATAGTGTAGCTCGCGCGGAGGCGCTGTGCACCGATGCTCAGAAAATGCAGCAATGGTCTGCCGGTGCTAACGAGCGAGCCTTCTCGTTTGCCTGGGTGGTCCATTTTGGGCCACATGGGTATGGGCATGTGCCTGTTTGCTCGACATACTTAATGTCGACAGCCCCTGTGCAAAGGAGGACGTTTCCATGGACGAGATGTTTGCCATTAAATGTCAAAACTGCGGCGGCCCTATGTACTCGCACCAGGCTAAGCGCAGCTTTGAGTGTGCCTATTGCGGCGCGGTCATTCCGTGGCAGGCGGACGCCGGAGAGCCCAAGAGCGCTTTGGGCATTCGTCATACGCCGTTGACGGTGGTGGATGGATTGCTCAAGCTCACGCATGTGTCGCAACTCGAGCGCCCGGAGGACCCGGACTGGTATTTCTTCAATTCGTACTGGCGCAATCAGTCGGTCCTGGAACATCTGCTGTGGGAGGACCGCGGCACGGCGCAGGAGTTCCAAGAAGCGACGCACGTGAGCATTCCTTGTCCCTTCTGCGGAGCGTCCTTTGAGGGCTTGTCAACGCAGCGTGTGTTTGAGTGCCCGTCCTGCGGCAACAAGATCGGCATTGCCGACCTGCTCAAGCCCGGTACGTTTAGCAAACGTCTGACCATGGGCGTGGGTGCGGAGTATGTGCCGGAGCAGGGTATTCCCTGCGAAATCTCGCCGCAGCAGGCACGTGCCAACGCGCTGCAGCTGGTGCGCCAGTACCCCGACGCCTTTGTCGGGCACGACGTGGAAGATGCGATCCAAAACGACATGATGCTCTTCTACTTCCCCATGGCGCTCGCGGATTTGCGCATGATGGCGAGCTTCCCGGGCAAGGGCCTGAGCAAGGAGACCCTGGTGTACTACGAGGTGCTCGACTGGGCGTATCCGAGGGCAAACTATCTGGATGTTCGCCTTATGGACATTCTGGAGCCGTGGGACTTTGCCAAGGTTGGGCCGTTTGATCCGGCCATGCAGGAGGGTGACTTCCGCGTTGTCTCCGTCGATGCGTCCACCAAGGACCAGGTGGTCATTGATAAGCTGGCGCTCGACGTTGCCGGCAACGATGCCGAGGCGGTGCTGGGGCTCAATAAAAAGAGCATTCGCACCTGGGCGCGCAAGGCCCGCAAGCATAAGGACGGTCTGGTTATGGTGCCGGTCTACTTTGTCGATCGTCCGGCGACGGACAGCCGCGATGGCGAGCAGGTGCGCATTGCCGTAAACGGCCAGACGGGCCGCGCGGCCGCGGTGGTGTTTAGCGACAAGCGCGAGACGCATATCGTGGCGCCGCTCAACCCGAGCGTGATGCTGTCGAGCGAAAGCACCGTGCACGCCACGCCCATCGAGGTCAAATACGTTAAATCGCCGTTCCTATACCAGATCGTGCGCCGTGGAGGCGGCGAGCAACCGCGCCAGGTTGCAGCGGTTGCCGAGGATTCCTACCGAGAAGAAAAGCCCAAACGCCGCGGTCTGCTGGGTGCGCTATTTGGGAAGTAGGGAAGCGCAGCGCGGGACGGCTCACAGGCGTGCGGGCGTTTCGGTCGCAACGTGCTGCTATCCTTGCACTTCGCCATTAGTCGCTTCGTTGATGGCGCGGTACTCGGCACTCAGCTCGCGCGCCAGCTCTTCCTTGCTTGGAAGATACGGCAGGTATTTGGCGGCAAACACTTGGTCGTTGTCTTCGGGCAGCGTGTACTCGACGATCGAATCGCTTTTGTCCGCGCAGAGCACGATGCCTATGGGCGGATTGTCGCCTTCGTTCATGAGCTCACGCGTGTAGTAGTTCACATACATTTGCATCTGGCCCAGGTCCTGATGCGTAAGGTCATCGGTCTTAAGGTCGATGAGCACGAAGCAGCGCATCAGATAGTTGTAAAAAACAAGGTCAATATAGAAATGGCGCCCATCAAAGGTGATGCGCTTTTGGCGCGCCTCGAAAGCGAAGCCACGGCCAAGCTCCAGCAGGAACTTCTGAAGATGTGTGATGAGCGCCTGCTCTAGATCGCTCTCGCGAAACGCAGTATCGTCCGAGAAACCTAAAAACTCCAGTACATATGGATCGCGGATGATATCCTCGGGGCGACGAGCTGGGGCGCTCTTTTGGATTTCTTGGGTGACAGCCTCCTTGTCTTTGCTGGCAAGTAGGTGCTCGCGGAACATGGTGTTGATCTGGCGTTCGAGCTGGCGCGTGCTCCAGCGAGAGTCGGCGCATTCGTTCATGTACCAGGTGCGAGCTTCGGGGTCAGGAATGCGTATTAACCTGCGGTAATGTGTCCAGCTCAATTCGGGACGCAGTGAGTCCCGAATTGGAAATGCAAGATAGAACTGACGCATTTTGCGCAGCTCTCTTGCTTCAAAACCTTTACCAAAATCCTTGGTAAGTCTGATTGCGAGGGCCTTGAGCAGCGCCTCTCCATACTTGGCGCGCTCCTCTCCGCCCTGCTCATCAACTATGCTCTTGCCGATCTCCCAATACGCCTCAACCATCGCAAAGTTAACGGCGGTATAGGCCTTGTCGCGAGCGGCGTTGAGAATCGAGGAAACCTGCTTGTAAAAACCTTCGGGCACGATTGCCGATTCTCCACGGTTTACCAGTTCGCCCATCACTGTCGCCCCACTTTCCTCTTGTGGAATGCATCTTTATCTCATCTAGTTTAAAGCCTCGCGCGGACACGAATTGCTGTGCTGTCTGGCACCTTCGCATGGGAGCCTTGCGGTGACTAAAATGTGGCAATAGAGACAGTTTTAGCGAACCCCACGGGAGTGACGCGTATGGACAACAACACGCTGCTATTCCAGGACAAAGGTTCGGGTAGGTTTAAAGACGTTAAGATCTACCCCAATCGTATCGAGGTGCTCAAGAAGGGCACTTTTGGCGGCAGGCACACCGAGATTGTCTACCTTAAGGACATCACGGGGGTCAACAGGATCAAGGGTCGCGACGTTTTCCTGCGTAACAGGCTGTTGACCGCTTGCGTCTTTAGCCTGAGTAGCCGTGCGAAGGCCCAGGAATTTGTGAAAGCGCTGAACATGGTGATGTAGCCGATAGCGGCGTTCGGGCCAAGGTAAAAATCAGGGGCACAGAACGGTGTTCTGCGCCCCTCATCGAGTTGATGCGCCCAAAAGGCCGGTTGGCCTATTCGCTAGCGCCTTCGTCACTTTCATGGTCACTGGCAAGCATTGCCGCGCCGGCGACCGTTGTCGCCACGGCGGCAGCGGCGAGCCCGGCGGCGATACCAGAGCCGTCGCCCGTGTCGGCGAGTTTTCCGGTCGAGCCCTTGCTCTTGTTGCCGCCGCCGTTCTTGTCGGCGCCGTCTGCGTTGGCGCCGGTACCGGTGCCGGTGCCGCCCGCGTTGCCCGAGGCTGCAACGGTAAAGCTTGCGGCTCCGTCGCTGGCGAGCGTGTAGTTCTGCGCCGCGTCGCCCAAGAGACCGTTCACGCGCACCCAGTACGTTCCTGCGGCAAATGTTTCGCCCTCGGCCATTGCCGTGCCCGGAGCGCCGTCTGCGTCGTGCACAAACTCGAGCTGGGCCGTGCAGGCATCGGTTTCGAGCTTGCCCTCGAGTGATGCCGCAATCTTGGCGCGCACGTCTTCGCCGGCCTTAAGTCCTTCGAGTCCCTCAAAATGGGGCGTCAGCGCGCGTGGATCGATATCGATGGGCACAGAGCCCTGCAGCCCCGTAACGGTCTCGTTGCCCAGGGCGTCGACATCCACGTATTCAATGGCAAACGCATGGCCCGAAGCTGTCGCGTTGAGCGCGTTGCTGCTGTCAGCAAGGCGGAAATGACCCTCGCCAACGGTCTTGCCATCCTGGAATGAGGCATCGCTCAGCGAGTCGCCGTACGTCATGCGCATGCGGGTCGGGAGATAGTACGGGAGATAGTACGAAGCCGTCTGCTTGTGCTCCGTATCGTAATTGCGCTGGTAGATGCTCCGGGCCAGCGCCGCATCAACAAAGTCGGATGCGATGATGCCAATGTGCTTGAGGTAATCTGACTTTGTATCCTCGGTGCCGCTGGGATTGATGTACGGGCTCTTATACAGATGCTCGTTGACTACTCGTGCCGAGGTAAAAGGATTGCCTCCGTGCGACAAGCCCGTGCAGCTGGTGTAGTTGATAGACCAGCAACGCTCCTGGACTTGCACCTTGGCCCCGTCATCGTCCACGACGTCCACCTTGTTGCGCGTGCGCCCGGTCGTTTCCTTCAGCGCATTATCGACCCAGCTGAGCTTGTCGGTTCCCGTGAGTTTGTACTTGTCCTGGGCGTATACCTTGGTGCAATAGGGCTCTTTGTCGCCTGTTTCCCCCGCGGCTTCAAAGCCCCGCGCGTCTTGGACGAGACACATAGTGGCGCTGTCGGAGTGAGCCTTGATCTTGTCATCCCATTCGGTAAGGTCGAGGCCCCACGTGTGGCCGCTTACACTGTTGCCGGCGAGCCTAAATCGACGCAGCAGAACGATCTTTCCGCGCACCTCGTGTAGCGCGGGGATTCGGCTCGACGTATAGAACAGTTTGGGGTTGTCGTCCAAAACCTTGGCGAAAGCCGTCGTAACACTTTCGTCGGTAGCCTCGTCGTTGCCTCGTGATACAAGCATGACGAGCGCTTCTGTCGGGTTTTCGTTCAAAAACGTTTTGAAGTAGCCTATGACATCGGAAAGATGCATAAAGTACGCGTCTTTTTTGAGCAGGTAGTAATCCCCGTGGTCGATACCGGGGTCGTCGCCCTTTCCGAGCCGGATATCAAAATAGCGAATGCCTTCGAGCAACTGCGTGGGAATGTAATCCTGCTGGCATTTTACTTGCGAGGATTGGGGCTCAGTGTCGTTGTCCACGCTGCAGGTGCCCGAATCGTGCGTACCCGGGATGCTCAGCTCGTCGAGGAACTTGTTGTCGTCGACGTATTTCATCCAACATGGCCCATCGACGTAGCTGCTGTACGTGATCCAGTCGAGGCTGCTAACCGTGGCATCGTTCTTTTTCATGTCGTAACCGATAAGTTCGAGCTCCCACGGAATGCTCTTACTCTTATGGCAGATCTTATTGTTGTCCTGGTCTTCGCCGTTCGATTCTATTGCCAGGTACTTAATGTCTTTTTTCTCGGTTTCTTTCTCGACCGTGCGGTCTCGGATGATATAGGTTCCGTTTGATTGACGCTCGAACGCAAAAGCGCGGCTGGGCTTGTTGTCATACTCGCCGCCCCATACGTGGATGACCTTTCCATCTTTGTCAGAGTCGTCGTCGACCGACCAAATGCTGTAGCCCGTCTTTTTATGCTCTTCGAAATTGAGCAAGGTGCGGATAGCATACCAGTTTGTATCGTCATTCTTGGTCGTTACGTTCTCAAGGATGAGCTTGCTGGACGTGCCGTCGTTAAACAGGTGGCAGACGTTGCCGCGAACGTTGCCGTCTTGGTTGACGCTCGCGGTGCGAAAATAGCCCGCGGGGCGAAGGCGAATGACGAACTTGTCGAGGGTGGCCGCCGGTGTGGGCGTGTCTTCTGCAAATGCCGCGCGCATGGGAAGGCCCAATCCCGCGGTTTCGGGCAGGCTTGCAAGCGGCGACAACGCCGCAAGTCCTAGGCCCAGCGTAAACGCTCGACGACTGATGGCGTGGTGTTCGGTCATAACTCCTCCATTCGCAGGGTGCGGTAATGTGCTCATTTTGGTCACTATACTGCCCGGATGTTTAAAGGTGTCGTCTTAAATTGTGTGCGCGGCGCTATAAATCGGCGGGCGGACGTGTTTGGGTGCTTGCCGTTTTCGTACCGTTGCCACATTTGGGGTGGTTCCGGCGTCCGGCATCCTCGCGTTCGTCAGGTGCCGGCATAAGAAAGGGAGGGTCGGTTTACCGGCCCTCCCTTAGTACGAAACGCTGGGGCACCGTCGCTTGTTTGCACTGCGCCCGTGTTTCCCGCTGCGCTCGCCAGTTGCTTAGCGCTTGATCTCGATATCGTCGAGCTTGACGTCCATGGCCTCGGTCTTGGCTTCGGCGATGTCGTCGGCAAATTCCAGAGACTTCATCATGGTCTCGACGGCGTCCTTGTGCTCCTCGACGTTGTCGATGCTCACGTATACGCTGCCGCCGCCTGCTTCGGTGAAGTACTCAGTCGTCACGCCGCCCGAGTGTGTATAGGAAGCGTTGCGCCAGGTCTTGCCGTTGTACTTGACGGGATCATTCTCGGTCCACTCAAAGTTGGCCTTCCATTTGGCCTCGTAGTCGAACAGCTCGTCAGCGTTCTTGTCAGAGTCGAAGACGGGGATGAAGCGGTCGCTGGCGTGCTCGCTCTCGGTGAACTTAAACTGGGCCCTATCGGCCGTGTCGCCTGCGACGTCCGTGATTTCGACGCCCTCGGGCACCTCGACCTTAAACCAGATGAAGTCGGTCCTCATATCCACGGCTGGCTTTTCTGCGCCGCCGCCACCGCCACTGCCGGTAGCGCCGCCGCTTCCGCCGCAACCCACCAGGGCAACTGCGGCAAAGAGACTGATGCAGAGGGTGAGAATCGCAAAGGCCTTCTTTTTCATGGTCGTGTCCTCCTCGATCTGTAACCGCCCATGGATTACCTGCCTTTACTGTACGCGTGGACGGCTCGCTAGGGTGGGCCATGTGTCCCATTCTGAGGGCTGGAATTGCGCCGACAAGTGGCAATATGCGCGGGTCCAAAAGAGGGGAGGGCCGATGCTGTCGGCCCTCCCCGGGTTGGGCGCCCGTTGTTTTAATGGGCGCATGCGCGCTGGTGCGCGTAGGCGCGTGCGGGTGTCCCGTTACTTGATCTCGATGCTCGAAATCTCGACTTCGCGTGCCTCGGAAACTGCCTCTGCCATGTCATCGGGGAACTCGATGGAGTTGAGGAGCGCCTCGGCTTCTTTCTTGTGCTGGTCGAAGTTCGAGATGAGGACGTAGACGCTTCCCGGCTCAACGTCGGTAAAGAGGAGGGTTGTGATGCCACTGTTGTCCTCGTACGTTCCGACGAGCCACGTCCTGCCGTTATACTCGACGGACCCGCCATCCTTCCACTGGAACGTATCCCCCTTCTTTTCCGCCTGGTCGGCGTGGGATTCCTCGGCAGTCAGCGCTTTTTTCCAAACGGGGATAAAACGATCGGCCGAGGCGTTCTCGTCTTCGGGGAAGGTGAGCTGGACCCTGTCGGCATTCTTGCCGGCGGAGTCGCTTACGCCGACGCCCTCGGGCATCTCGACCTTAAACCAGATAAAGTCGGTCTTCTTGGCGACGGGGGCCTTTTCCTTGCTTTCGCTCTTGGCGGTGCTGCCGCCTCCGCCCGATGCGCTCCCGCCGCAGCCGACAAGGGCAAATGCGGCAAAGAGGGCGACGCAAAGGGAAAGGATCGATAGGGTCTTTTTCTTCATGGTGGTGTCCTCCTTGTCTGCCAGGGACATCGTGTGCCGCGGATCGCTGGGGCGGCGGTTGCGCGTGCACATGATGACTTTGTTTGCTGTGCGGTGATTCCTCCATTCGTCGTCCGGTGCCGTGATGAGCGTTGCCCCAACATGGGGCTCCTTACCTATATGTATGCCCCAGTTGCCGCTGCCCGGGAGTCTCGAAACGTGGGCCATGTGTCCCATGTTTGCGTTGGCATGGCCTATCGTTCTTCATAGAAATCCGCGATGGCCAGGTGCGCTGACGCCCATGTGCTTATGGGCTAGACTTAGCACCATTACGTGTTCGATGCGGTTGGTCGGCGGTTGCCGCCTGACCGATGTATATGACTTGAAGGTGCGTGCGTATGAGCCAAGAGATGATGGATAAAACCTGTCGAGAGTTTGCCGAGGCACTTGCCGCACGCGAGCCGGTTCCCGGCGGTGGCAGCGCGAGCGCCTTTGTGGGCGCGCTGGGCGCCTCGCTTTGTGGAATGGTCGCTCGTTATGGTGCGACCAATCCTGCGCTTGCCGATCGCGCGGATGACCTGACGCGCGCATTTGCCCAGGCAGATGAGTTGGCCCAGGAGCTTGTCGAGTTGGTTGCCGAGGACGTTCGTGCATATGGGCAGGTGTCCGCGGCGTACGGTATTCCGCGTGGCGATCCGGCTCGAGCGACCGCGATTCAGGATGCGCTGCATGTGGCCGCTATGCCGCCGTATCGCATTATGGATGCCTGCGGGCGTGCACTGGCGCTGCTCGAGGACATGGCCGACAAGGGTTCGCGTCAGCTGCTGTCCGATGTGGCGTGCGGCGCCGTGTTCTGCCGTTCCGCTATGCAGGGCGCGAGCTTGACGCTCTTTGCGAACACCACGTCTATGAAGGATCGCGCTCGTGCTGAGGAGCTCGAGACGGCGTGTGATGAGTTGCTCGACATGTGGTTGCCGCGCGCCGATGCGCTGGCGCGCCGCGCCGCCGACGCCGCAAGGAAGAGGGGATAGCCATGGCTGAACTGCTGAAGGGTGCCCCCGTTGCTCGCGCTTTGACTGAGGAACTTGCTGCTCGCTGCGTGGCTTTGCGCGAGCGCGGCGTTGTGCCGACGCTGGCTATCGTGCGCGTGGGTGAACGCGAGGACGACCTATCCTACGAGCGCGGTGCGCTCAAGCGCTGCGAAAAGGTTGGCATTGAGGCTCGCCGCGTTTTGCTTCCCGCCGATGTTTCGCAGGACGAGCTGTTGGCGGCCATCGAGGACATCAATACCGATTCGTCTGTTCATGGCTGCCTGATGTTCCGCCCGCTGCCCGCCGGCCTTGACGAGGACGCGGTTGCCGCGGCACTCGATCCTGCCAAGGACGTTGACTCCATGACGCCGGCTTCGCTGCTCACCACGCTTTCGGGGCGCGGCGAGGGTTTTGCCCCCTGCACAGCCGAAGCCGTGCTTGCTTTGCTGGATCATTACGGCGTTGAGCTGGATGGGGCCAAGGTCGCGGTCGTTGGTCGGTCGCTGGTGATTGGCCGTCCCGTTGCCGCCATGCTTACGGCTCGCAATGCCACAGTGACGACGTGCCATACGCATACGCACGACCTTGCTGCCGAGTGCCGTGCTGCCGACATTGTGGTTGCCGCCGTTGGACGCGCGCGTACGATTGACGTGGATGCGGTTCGAGAGGGCCAGACGATCATTGATGTTGGCATTAATTGGGACGAGGCCGCTGGCAAGTTGGTGGGTGACGTCGATTCTGATGCTGCGGAGCCGGTCGTTAACGCCATCACGCCCGTGCCGGGCGGCGTGGGCGCTGTGACGACGGCGATCCTCGCCAAACACGTGATCGAGGCGGCCGAGCGCGCATCGAAATAGGCGTTTTGGGCTGTTTGAGGGGTTAGCTCTATACCCCGTGGACAAAAAATGCCAAATATGAGTACTGTTGCCAAGATAGTCACATATTCTTTAGGTCAAATAGGCTCTCTAACGATATTTATTATCGATAAAGAGCCTATTTTATTGGACCTATGAGGAATTACATCATCTAATTTTTGAACAAATGTAGACTTTTGGCACCCATACGTAGCAAAATTGATGTTACTAAATTGGTGACAGTACTCACATTTGGCATTTTTTGACCACAGGGGTTGCCAGCGGGTAGCGCGCAGAGATGTGGTGTAAGAGGCGGGGCATGCCCCGCCTCTTCCCTTTCTTGAAAGGGAGGGGACACCG
>NZ_JBDGAW010000012.1:0-64836 GCF_040910265.1 Collinsella aerofaciens
GGGCAAGAGCCTTCTCGGAGACAAAGGCGGGCAAAGCGTCCGCGGTGGTCTTGTTGTTGGCAAGGCCGCGCTTCTCCGCCTCGATGGGCCATTCGTCGGAGTAGCCGTCGCCGGAGAAGAGGATGCGCTGGTGGTCGGTCAGAACCTTCTTGCAGTACTCGAGCGCAGCGTCCTGGAACTTGTCCTCGGGCGTACCCTCGAGCGCGTCGGCGAAAGCCTTGAGCGACTTGGCAACGGCAGCGTCGAGGACCATGTTGGGGTCGGAGACGTTCTGCTCGGAGCCGCAGGCGCGGAACTCGAACTTGTTGCCGGTAAAGGCGAACGGAGAGGTGCGGTTACGATCGGTGTTGTCCTGCATGAGCTTGGGCAGGGCATCGGCGCCCAGGTCGAGCACGCCGTGGGTGGCGTGGACGGATGCCTTGCCATCGATAATCTTCTCGACAACCTCGGTGAGCTGGTCGCCCAGGAAGATGGAGACGATCGCCGGAGGAGCCTCGTTGGCGCCCAGACGGTGGTCGTTGCCGGCCGAGGCGACAGAAGCACGCAGGAGCTCCTGATAGTTATCGACGGACTCGATCACCGCGGTGAGGAAGACAATGAACTGTAGGTTGTCGAGCGGGGTGTCGCCCGGATCGAGCAGGTTCTCGGACTCGGTGCCGATAGACCAGTTGTTGTGCTTGCCGGAACCGTTGATGCCGTCGAAGGGCTTCTCGTGCAGCAGGCAGACCAGGTCGTGGCGGGAGGCGATGAGCTTCATCTTCTCCATCATGACCAGGTTCTGGTCGATAGCCTCGTTGACCTCCTCATAGACCGGCGCGAGCTCGTGCTGGCAGGGAGCGACTTCGTTGTGCTTGGTCTTGGCGGGAATGCCGAGCGCCCAAAGCTCCTCGTCCAGGTCCTTCATGTAGGCCGAGACGGTGGGGCGGATAGCACCAAAGTAGTGCTCCTCGAGCTCCTGGCCCTTGCAGGGGTTGGCACCAAAGAGGGTGCGGCCGGTGATAACCAGGTCCTTGCGCTTACGGTAGGCGTCCTTCTTGATCAGGAAGTACTCCTGCTCGTCGCCGACGGAGGGAACGACCTTCTTGGGGGTCTTGCCAAAGAGAGCCAGGACACGCTTGGCCTCGCGATCGAGCGCGGTCATGGAGCGCAGCAGCGGGGTCTTCTTGTCCAGGGCCTCGCCCGTGTAGGAGCAGAAGGCGGTGGGGATGCACAGGACCTCGTCCTTAATGAAGGCGGGGCTGGTGGGGTCCCAAGCGGTGTAGCCACGGGCCTCGAAGGTGGCGCGCAGGCCGCCGTTGGGGAAGCTGGAGGCGTCCGGCTCGCCCTGGATGAGGTTCTTGCCCGTGAACTTGGTAATAGCGGTGCCGTTGTGGTTGGGCTCCAGGAAGCTGTCGTGCTTCTCGGAAGTGATGCCCGAAAGCGGCTGGAACCAGTGGGCGTAGTGCGTAGCGCCCTTGGAGATGGCCCAGACCTTCATGGCGTGGGCGACGGCGTTGGCCACGTCCAGGTCGAGCGGCTCACCGTCCTCGAGGGTTGCAGCGAGGCGCTTCCAAATGTCCTTGGGGAGGTAGTCTTTCATGACTTCCTCAGAGAACACCATGGTCCCGAAGCGGTCAGTAAGTTCGGCCATACGGAACTCCCTTCGTATCGGCACCGCGTGAGATGCGGTGTTGATTACTAACGAACGAGCCTTAGATTAGACTCGCCGTGTTTCCGCAACATTACCGTTATGTTGCGGTCACGAAACCAATCAATGAGGTTACCGCATCGCAGGATTATTACCACCCTTAACAGCCAACGAACTGTATAAATTGCAGACCTCCCCGCATGATTTTAGGGTAGTTCATTTGGGACGGGGCTAAAAAGACTGGTATTTCACATCAGATACCAGTCTATATAGCCCCGTTCCAAATTGACTGCTCCGTTATAGGCAATGCCGATAGCAAAGCATCTTTGATTGGTATCCCCAAATAGCGAGTAAAACTCCACCGTGGCACAGTGGTGCTGTAGAATCCTTACAACACATCGCACTAAATATCTAAAGGAGCACGATATGCGCGTCGACGAGGTTTTTAAGCAGGCAGCATCCCAGAACACCACGCCCGTTTCGTTTGAGATGTTCCCGCCCAAGGGCGAGCTCACCCTCGATACGGCTCACGAAGTGGCGGGCAGCCTGTGCAAGCTTTCGCCGAGCTTTGTCTCGGTCACTTGCTCGGCCGGCGGCTCGGGCAACGGTGCCACCACCGCCCCCATCGCGCATATGATCTCGAGCGAATTCGATACGCCCTCGGTCGCGCACCTCACCTGCGTGGGTCGCACCCACGCCGACATCGCCGCCAAGATCGATGAGTATCGCAGCGCCGGTGTGGAAAACGTGCTGGCCCTGCGCGGCGACCTTCCCGCCGGCGCGACCGAGGACGACAAGCCCGCTTCCGACTACGCCTATGCCCGCGACCTCATCCCCGAGCTTGTCGACGCCGGCTTTTGCGTGGGTGCCGCAGCCTACCCCGAGGGCCACATCGCCTGCGAGGACCTTAACCTCTCGGTCGAGCACCTCAAGCAAAAGCAGAATGCCGGCGCGAGCTTCTTTGTGACGCAGCTCTTCTTTGATAACGAGTGCTTTTACCGCTTCCGCGAACTTGCCGACAAGGCGGGCATCACCGTGCCCATCACCGCGGGCATCATGCCGTTTATGGGCAAGTCGCAAATTAGCCGCATGGTCTTTATGTGCGGCGCGTCGCTGCCCTCCCCCGTCATCAAGATCCTCGCCAAGTATGAGAACGACCCCGAGAGCCTGCAGGCAGCCGGTGTAGATTATGCCGCCCGTCAGCTTTGCGACCTTAAGGAGCACGGCGCCGACGGTCTGCACCTGTACACTATGAACCGTCCTGCAATCGCCGCGACCATTATGGAGCGCCTGGGGTAATGGAAAAACCGCACGTCGATACAACCGTTGTTGAAGTGCCGGCCGACCTTGCGTCGCCGGCGCTTTACCGTATCGACGCTGCCCACCGCCCTCGTGTCGACCGTGCCGAGATGCTGCGGTATCTGGGCTACGGCGGCCAGCAGATTGAGCCCGAGCTGTCACGACGAATTGAGCTTGTAGTCGAGCGCCTAGAGCTGGATATCGAGCCCCGCGGCGTGCGACGCGTGTTTGCCGTCGATGCCACGGGCGTCGACGAGCAGGGCGAGCCCTGCATCCGCTTGGTTGGCACCAATGTTGAGCTGCGGGGTCGTGATATCTATCGACATCTTAAGGACGCCCGCCTGGCAGCGCTCATGGCCTGCACCCTCGGCATGGCCGCCGAGCGCCGCCTGCGGACCACCGGAGCCCAGCAGCCCCTGGAGGGCACCGTGCTCGACGCCGCGTGCTCGGCATATGTTGAGGCCGCCGTTGAGCAGATGGACCAGCGGGTCAAGACGGACGCTGCCGCACACGGCCTTGCCGGCAACTGGCGCTTTAGTCCCGGCTACGGCGACTGCCCGCTCTCGGCTCAGCACTCAATCGTCGATGCGCTCAACGCCACGCGCCTCATTGGACTCACCGTCACACCCACCAGCCTGCTCATGCCCACCAAGAGCGTGACCGCGGTGATCGGTCTGTTCGACGGCGAGGTCCACGACGCCCAGACCCGTCCCACCTGCAATATCTGCCGCATGCGCGAGCATTGCCGCTTCCGCGCCGCCCACACCACCTGCTATTCGTATTCTGAATAAAATGTCAATTGATGGCTCGGTATCGAGGGAATCGCATCCGTTTGTAAGCAGATGTCCTCGCAAACAAGTACCATAAGAGGCCAAATAACAACTATCTGAAAGCCAGTACATGCACAACATTCTGCAGTTCTCGCCACAACTTACCGCGCTTGAGTTTTTTTCAGGCATTGGCCTGGCTCGTGCCGGCATGGCAAAAGCCGGAATCAAAACAATCTGGGCAAACGACATAGACCATACTAAATGCGCCATGTACAGCCAGCGTTGGGGCGATGAACATCTAGTCGAGCAGGATGTCCACGCACTCGATCCCGACCTGATACCCCAAGCCGACATCGCATGGGCATCAAGCCCTTGCACAAACCTATCTCTCGCGGGGAACCGGGAGGGGCTTATCTCTGGCAAAGAGTCTAGTGCGTTCTTTGGCTTTATTAAGGCCATCGAAGGAATGGGCGATCGCGCCCCGCGGGCAATTGTTCTCGAAAACGTCATCGGCCTTGCGACGTCTAATAACAGTGATGACTTTAGGCTCGTTTGCCAGGAATTTAATCGATTGGGCTATTCATGCGATGCCTATTTTATCGACGCACGGCACTGGCTTCCCCAGTCTCGCCCCCGCATGTTTGTCGTCGGATTAAATAATCCCCTTCCCAACAGCCGACTCGATTCCTCGCTTCGACCTGAAAAGGTCTCCTGGATTCACTCCGACCCTTCGCTCATTACACACATCTCTCACCTAAACGAGCCGAGTCCACTTCGCATGACAGGCCTCGCAACGGTAGTTGAAAATATGCCCGATGACGACAAGCGTTGGTGGGACAAGAACCAAGTGCAAGCATTTACCGATTCACTTGCGCCACATCAAGAAGATCGCCTTCAGCGCTTCTTAAATGCCAGTGCAAAAATTGTTCGCACTGCTTATCGTCGCACGCGGTCGGGCGTTGTACGCTGGGAAATCCGCGAAGAGGAAATTGCCGGATGTCTAAGAACGGCTCGCGGCGGCTCATCAAGACAGGCAGTCGTTATATGCGAAAACGGAAAGTTAAAAGTTCGCTGGATGACTGGAACTGAATATGCTCGTCTCCAAGGTGCCGGCTCATATCAATTTAGCGGCTTCTCGGATGCTCAGATTCGTTATGCATTCGGCGATGCAGTTGCCGTGCCAGTTGTCACCTGGCTTATAAAAAATGCAGTCAAGCCCGCGTTAATGTCTTCAAGGAATGGAGTGAGCGATGATGGAAATGGCAAATTACTCCTTGAGCGAGCCCAATAAAAACGTCTTGAATGCCATTGAGCTCTGGTACGAATCCAAGCGAAACAAGCGAGGCAATGTCAACCGCAACGTCATGGCGGTTGGCATAGGCATAAGCGAGCTGTTGCAAAACCGTTTCCCGCTCACCAACGATTACGTGCAATCGGACAAGGGGAGCCAAGTACGAGGCCTAAGTGGGGCATGCATCAAAACAGTTTTAGCCAGACATGGGGAAACGCGCGCCTTCGCATCAGAAGGCGGCAGGACCTCACGCGGCACGCTTCCAATGGCGCTTGAGCTTGCCGCGATCATCAACTCTACCCTGCCCAGCGACACTTGTGAAGACGCTCGTCTTGAAGCTGCGAATGCAATCGCCAACTTCTTCGTCGAGCGTATCCAGGTCGACTTCTTCAACCGGCAGAGAATCAAAGTCGAAATCGATCTTCAAAAACCAATTTCTGCCATTGTCGAAGACATCCTGGCCGGAGCAAGCCTGCGATCCGATAAACCAACAGGCACGGTCGCACAGCACCTGGTAGGTGCAAAACTTGAAATGTTATTTCCAACCATAGAAATCGGAAAGGACAACTCAAACGCTGCCGACCAGCAGACTGACCGTTCTGGCGATTTCCAAATCAATGATGCTGCATTTCATGTAACTGTATCGCCGATGGCCAAATTGACCGATCGATGCCGAGATAACATTCGAAATGGCATTCGGCCCATCGTTGTTGTCCCCCGCAATAAAGTTTCCTTCGCTTACGGACTGTTCGAAAGTGAGGGGCTCGGCGATTGCGTACAGGTTATCGCGCTCGAATCGTTTATTGGCATCAATATTGAAGAATTATCGTTCTACAAGCGAAGCCTAATTCGATTAAATGTTGCACGACTTCTTGTCTACTACAACAAACGAATCGAAGACATCGAGCCCGACAAATCCCTACAAATAGAAATCCCTCAGTGGGCTCTAGACGAAATGGACGCACATGGCGAATAGCTCAAACATACTTATCACCCATGATTCTGACGGTGCTGCACTGGCGGCGCCCGTCAATGCTGCGCGTTGTAACGGCGCCGCGTACAAGACGCGCACGATTGACGACCTGCGCATTAAGGATGACCGCCTGCGCGCTGCCATCGAAGGCACGGGGCACCTGCTGTTTGACGGCGGCATGGGCACCATGCTGCAGGCGGCCGGCATGAAGGCCGGCGCCCTGCCCGAGCTGCTCAACTTTGAGGAGCCCCAGGTCATTACCGACATTCAGCGCCAATACGTCGAGGCCGGCTGCGACGTGATCACCGCCAACACCTTTGGCGCCAACGCCCACAAGCTCGACGGAGCCGCCACCGTGACAGACGTCTTTGCCGCCGCTGTCGCCTGCGCCCGTGAGGCCGGCGCCCGCTACGTCGCCGGCGACATCGGTCCCATCGGCGCCCTGCTACGCCCCTTGGGCACCCTCAGCTTTGACGAGGCCTACGACCTCTTTGCCGAGGAGGTGCGCGCTGGCGTCGCTGCGGGCGTCGACCTCTTTATTATCGAGACTATGACCGACCTGGCCGAGATCAAGGCGGCGGTCCTCGCCTGCCGCGAGAACTCCGACCTGCCCGTCTTTGCCACCATGACCTTTGAGGAAGACGGCCGCACCTTCTTAGGCACGAGCCCCGAGGTCGCCGCCATCACCCTCGACGCCATCGGCGCCGATGTCTTGGGCATCAACTGCAGCCAGGGCCCGGCCGAGCTCCGCGGACTCGCCGCGCGCATGCTCACCGTCACCGACAAGCCCGTCATGGTACAGGCAAACGCGGGGCTGCCCCGTGTGGACGATGACGGCAACACCGTCTTTGACATCCAGGCACCCGAGTACGCCGAAGCCGTCGCCGGCATGATCGAGGACGGCGTGAGCGTCGTCGGCGGATGCTGCGGCACCACGCCCACGCACATGGCGGCACTTCGCACCCTCATCGACAATCACGCGCCCAGCCCGCGTCACCGCAAGCCCAGCATGTCGGTCACGAGCGCCCAGACGGTTGTGGACCTTCCCTGCGATGGCCACAAGATCGCCGTCATCGGCGAGCGCATCAACCCCACCGGCAAAAAGCGCCTGCAGCAGGCCTTGCGTGACGGCGACCTGGATTACGTCGTGAGCCAGGGCATCAGCCAGCAGGAGCAGGGCGCCGACATCTTGGACGTCAACGTGGGCCTGCCCGAGATCGACGAGGTCAAGATCATCCAGCAGGCAACCGAGCAGCTCCAGGGCTCCACCCTCTTGCCCCTGCAGATCGACTCCACCGATCCCGCCGCCGTCGAGGCCGCCGTGCGCCGCTACGCCGGCAAGCCCATCATCAACTCGGTTAACGGCAAGCAGCAGATCATGGACGAGATCTTTCCGCTGGTCGCCCACTACGGCACCAACGTCGTCGGTCTCACGCTCGACGAGGGCGGCATCCCCGATACCGCCGAGGCCCGCTTTGCCATCGCCGAGCGCATCGTGGCCGAGGCCGCCCGCTATGGTATCGGCCCGGACCGCATCCTCATCGACTGCCTGGTCATGACGGCCTCGACCAACCAGCGCCAGGCCGAGCAAATTCTGCGCGCCATGTCCCTGTGCAAAGAGCGCCTGGACGTTAAGTGCGCGCTCGGCGTGTCGAACATCAGCTTTGGCTTGCCCGCCCGCCCGCTGCTTGGCTCGGTCTTTTTGGCCGCTGCCTTTGGAGCGGGCCTGGATGCCCCCATCATGAACCCGGGCTCCAAGCGCTTTATGGACACCGTCTACAGCTATCGCGTGCTGAGCGTCGAGGACGAGGGCTCGACCGGATACATCGAACGCTACGCCGGCTGGACCGACCCGTACAAGATTGCCGCCAACCCGGCTGCCGCCCAGGCCGCATCGAGCGATGCCGCGCCTGCCGCAGGCACCGCCACCAGCGCCGATGACGACCCCATTCGCCACATGGTCGTCTCGGGCCGTAAGGGCGAGATCGCGGCCGAGACCGAGCGTCTGCTGGCCGACCACGACGCCATGGACCTCATCAATAATCACTTTATCCCCGCCCTCGACGAGGTCGGCGTGCTCTTTGACCAGGGCAAGTTCTTCTTGCCGCAGCTCATGGCCTCGGCAGAGGCCGCGCGTGTGGGCTTCGATACCATCAAGCGCCTGATGCCCGCCGGCGAGATTGCCGACAAGGGCAAGATCTGCGTGGCCACCGTTAAGGGCGACATCCACGACATTGGCAAAAACATCGTCAAGATGCTGCTCGACAACTACGGCTACACCGTCTTTGACCTGGGCCGCGACGTCGACCCGCAAGAAGTGCTCAAGACCGTCAAGGAGCGCGACATTAAGCTCGTCGGTCTCTCGGCGCTTATGACCACCACGGTCGTCGCCATGGAGGAGACCATCAAGCTGCTCCATTCCGAGGTTCCGGACGTCAAGATCATCGTCGGCGGCGCCGTGCTCACCCCCGAATACGCCAAGCAAATCGGCGCGGACTACTACGCCAAGGACGCCGCCGAGAGCGCGCGTATCGCCGAAGAGGTCTTTGGCCGGTAACACAACGGAAACAACCCCACACCAAAACGTGCCGCATGTGCCACTTGGCGCGTGCGGCACGTTAAAATAGAGGGGACTATGCTCGTTTTGGCAGATAGGAGCGCAAGGATGGCGATCACGCCTGCAGAAATCGCGGAAACCCGCGGCATGGTTGAGGAGCAGAACCTCGACATCAGAACCATTACCATGGGTGTTTCGCTCATGGGTTGCGGTGACGAGAACCTCGACCGCATGTGCACGAAGATCTACGACCACGTGACGCACACGGCTGAGCACTTGGTCGAGACCGCCGAGAACCTCGAGCGCGAGTACGGTATCCCCATCGTCAACAAGCGCGTTTCCGTCACCCCGGTGGCGCAGATTGCCGCGTGCTGCAAGGATGAGGACCTCACCCCCATCGCGCATGCCCTCGACCGTGCGGCCGAGACCCTCGGCATCGACTACCTGGGCGGCTTCTCCGCGCTCGTCCAGAAGGGCATCGGCGACGCCGACCGCCGCGTTATCCAGTCCATTCCGCAGGCGCTCGCCACCACGAGCCGCGTCTGCTCCAGCGTCAACGTCGCCAGCCTGCGCGCCGGCATCAACATGGACGCCGTGCTCATGGCTGCGCAGACCATCATCGACGCTGCCAAGCTCACGGCCGACCAGGATTCCGTCGGCGCTTCCAAGTTTGTCTGCTTTGCCAATATGGTCGAGGACTCCCCGTTTATGGCGGGCGCCGTCCACGGCGGCGGCGAGGCCGACGCCGTCATCAACGTTGGTGTCTCGGGCCCCGGCGTTATGGCCGCGGCACTGGAAACGCTCCCCGACTCCGCCTCGATGATGGAAGTCGCCGAGAAGATCAAGCAGACCGCCTTTAAGATCACCCGTGCCGGCGAGCTCATGAGCCGCGAGGCCGCCCATCGCCTGGGTGTCGAGAAGGGCATCGTCGACCTGTCGCTGGCTCCCACGCCCGCCATCGGCGACTCCGTTGCCCGCATCCTCGAGATCATCGGCGTGGGCACCTGTGGTGGCCCGGGCACGACCTGCGCGCTCGCCATGCTCAACGATGCCGTCAAGAAGGGCGGCGTCATGGCCAGCTCCAGCGTCGGCGGCCTTTCGGGCGCTTTTATCCCCGTGTCCGAGGACGCCGGCATGATCGCCGCCGTCGAGGCCGGTGCGCTTTCACTCGAGAAGCTCGAGGCCATGACCTGCGTGTGCTCCGTCGGCCTGGACATGATCGCCATCCCCGGCGACACCCCGGTCGAGACCATCGCCGGCATCATCGCCGACGAGATGGCTATCGGTGTCATCAACAACAAGACCACGGCTGTCCGCGTGATCCCTGCCATCGGCAAGGGTGTGGGCGACTGCGTCGAGTACGGCGGCCTGTTCGGCCGCGCACCCATCATGCCGGTGAACCCCAACGCCGGCACCGTGCTTGCCCACCGCGGTGGTCGATTCCCGGCACCGCTGAACTCGCTGAAGAACTAGGCTAGGGATTCGGGCGAGGAGCCCCGCTGCCCGGCGGCAGGCATATAAGGTCGCCTGCTCGGACAGTCCTGGCTCGCACGGAGAGCACATTAAGTGCTCTCCGGCTCGTGCGGAACTCGCGATCGACCTTATATGCCTGCCGCCGGGCAGCGGGGCTCCCGCACAGCGGGACCTCGGTTGGGTTCTATCCCGGTTGCAGTTGCTTCGCTCCTGCACCACTTGGCAGGTGCGGCGGTTTGGCGTTGGAACGGTTCTTTTTCTGATATATGCTGGTTGCGGCTCTTCTTTTGTGAGGGGCCGCTTTTTTGTTGTGAGGGGGATGGCCCGTGGTTGATGAGGGTGCTCGTTCTGAGCTGCTTTCCACAGATTGGAACCAGGAATGGATGCGCTTGCAGGCTGGTCGGCGGCGGGCTGATGACTCTTTTGAGTGGGATAAAAGGGCTCGGCATTTTCGGCCGCTTGAGACTGCTCCGTATGCTCGCGATTTTATGAAGCTGTTGGCACTCCAGCCCGGCGAGTCGGTGCTTGATATGGGGTGTGGGGCTGGGTCGATTGCTATTCCGCTTGCGCAGGCTGGGCATCCTGTGATTGCTGCCGACTTCTCTCCTGCCATGCTGGGCACGCTTGATGCTGGTATTGAATACTATGGGCTCGAGGATCGCATTACGCCGCTTGAGCTTGCTTGGGATGATGATTGGAACCTGGTTGGACCGGTCGCGAAAGCGGTAGATGTTGCCTTTGCCAGTCGCTCTGTCACCACGACCAACCTAAAAGGCGCGCTTGCCAAGCTTGATCGAACGGCTCGTCGGCGTTGTGCTGTCACGATGGTCGCTAACTCCAGCCCGCGCTATGACCTGCACCTGATGAATGCCATCGGCGCCTCGGTTACCTGCAGTAATGGCTTTGTCTATGCCTTTAATATCCTCATTCAGATGGGTGCCCTGCCGCAGGTCACGTACTTTGAATCGCCTCGTCGCGATACCTTCGACAGCCTTGAGGCGGGCGTGGCGGACTTCTCCCGCATGCTCGAGCACGGTAACGAGGATAAGACCGACCGTCTGCGCGACTACATCGCGCAGCACATGATTGAGAATCCCCATGCTGGCGAGCCGGGGTCTAAGGGTGTGCCGCAGGGACGCTACATGCTCGACCATATCCGCAAAGTCCGTTGGGCCTTTATTGCCTGGGAGCCAGTCTCTGCAAATCGTCCGTAGTCCGCTTGTATCCGTGCCGCGCGTCCGCCTTCATCCCGCACCGCCCACTCGCTTGGCATCCGCATTCTTTTTGAACTGGGCAAACGCGCCCCACACCGCGCCGTTCCTGCGCTATCGTGGGACAGCTCACGTAGATTAAGGCCCCGTCGCGGGGCGCCCCATAACATAGAAAGCGAGAACCCATGGCACTGACAGGAGCCCAGGTCAAGCAACTTCGCAGCATGGCCCATCACCTCAACCCCGCCATCATCATCGGCAAGTCCGACGTCAACGAGGGCACCGTCGAGCAGACGGTCGCCTACCTGGAGAAGCACGAGCTCGTCAAGTGCTCCGTGCTGGACGGCTCCAGCCTTTCTGCCCGCGAGGCCGCCGAGGAGCTCGCCGAGCGCTGCCACGCCGAGGTCGTCCAGGTTATCGGCCGCAAGTTCTCGCTGTATCGCGAGTCCTCGCGCAAGGACATCGAGAAGATCGAGCTCGTTTAGACACTCATACATCGCGTGCCTATGGGGCGTCCGGGTTACCTGGACGCCCCTTTTTTATCGCACAACGGCCATGCGCTTAAGCCTGCCTTCGACCAAACGCTCGTAGAGGCGCCGCGTCTCGGGCTCGGGTACGCCCGCAATCTGCTCTTTAAGATGATGGACATGTCCGCTGTACAAATCGATGATGTCGCGGCGGCGACCCGCGGCGTTATAGACGCGCATGGCGCAGCGAACCATGTCCTCACGTGCCGTCTCCTGGCGAAGCCCTGCCTCGACCAGCCATATTGCCGACTGCAGGTCGTTTTCCTCCAAAGCCTCGTTCGCCCCGCGAATCATGCTGTCGATAAACTTGGATTGCATGATGCGACGCATGCGCACGAAGTACGTTGGATTGCAGCCATTGGGGATATAGAGCGAGCCAGCGTAGAGCTGCTCGACCTTTAGACACAGCTCCACCAGGTGAGGCCCGCGCGCTCCCCCACGATTTCCCAAGATCTCGCGGGTCATCTGCTCAAACAGCCGTACGTCTGTCTTAACGTAGTCGCCGTTGAGCCCAATGCATTCGTTTTGGATCAGCACACACGACTTGCCGTCTGGCGTCGGCCCCAAGGCCGAGCGCAGGCGCGATATCGTCGAATACAAGTTGTTGCGGGCGCGGTTGAACTCTGCATGGGGCCACAGCTCCATGGCCAGGGTCTCGCGATCGACCAGCGCGTCCATGCTCAGCGCGAGACGCTCCGCAAGCGTTGCCGCCTTCTTGCGACGCCACATCTTATCGGTGATGGGAAACCCGTCGCGCTCGGCGCGAAATGCCCCGAACATGCGGATCTCGATATGCTCGATCGTATCGACGGCCTCGACTTCCTCGACCTGAAACAGCCGCTCGTGCGCTTCGTCCAAATCGTCGCGCAGCGTGTATCTCGAAAGCTCGCGCACCGGGAGCTTCTTGCGGATTCTTGCGCCAGACTCGCCCAGACAGTGCATGGCAAGGCGCGCAAAGAGCCGATACGATGGCTCTAGAATCCCCGCACGATTCATGGACATCCAGGCCGCAAGATCGCTGTCTCGGCCCGCACAGGCCAAATGCAGCGCCACCATCCAGGCCTCCGCTCCACCAACCTGCGTCTGGCTTATATCGAGTAGCTCCGCTTCCTCGCGCACCGAAACCATCGAGGTGTTACGCAGATACGCCGCGCGCTCCAACAGCAATGCGTTATCGCGCATGTACGCAATCGACTCCTCGGCAAGTTTGAGCACTTGGACCGCACGGAACTTTGCATTAACCGGCCGTCCCTCTGCCAGCGACTGCCAGCCTTCTAGCAACAGCCCAAACAGCTGAATCTGGTTGTCGCGCATGCGCACGGCAAAACGATCGAGCTCGTTGAACGCCGCGTCGTCGGTTACCGGCAAGCCGGAAAGGAGCCGCCGTGCCGCCAACACCATGCGCACCCAGATAGCCATCGCCTTAAGCCCACGTACGTCGAGCGCCTCCCGCGCCACCGTCATCTCGTCGTCGCGCTCGTCGGTTCCCGCAAACGACCCGTCAAAGAGCTCCACCAGCATGCTATCGGCCCGTATAACAATCCCCGCGATGTCGAGCTCGCAGTCGTAGGCCTTGCTCGTTTTGAGCTGTTGTAGAACGCCGCCGTCATTTCCCCGCTCGGTCAGGCAGCGCTTGACCTCGATATGCGCAGACAGCATATCGAGTGCGGTATGGGATGTCTCGATTTCTGGCACGGCCAGGTTCGTAGGAAGCCCAAGCCCGTTGTCCCCATAGCAAACAGCCGTCAGTGTCTGGGCCACCCTCCATGAAACAGGGTCTATTTCGCAGGCCGCCCGTTCGCCCCCGCGTTCGATGACCGATGCCATATAGCGAGCGAGCTTTGTATTGGACACGCTGACCGCTGCCAGATATACGCCAAGCGCTTCGGCAGGCGTTGGCTCTGGAGCCGGATCGTCGGCATCGATCGTGCCCAGCGCCGCTCGGCAGATATCGGCCCCGTGCCCCGTCAGAGCCAGATCGACCCCATACTGCCCAGCAAGTTCAAGGACCGCTTCACGGTCCAGAAAGGCGTCCGCCAGGCCCATCGCCGCATCGCATCGGCCCGCCTTAAGCAAAATCCGGGCCGCCCTCGGAACAAGTTCGGGGCGAACCTCGGCCACCAACTTACGCAAACGCAAGCGTCCGTTATCCTCCGTGCCCAGACATGTAAAACTCCGCTCGGCGGGGTCCAAGCCAAAGATCGGGTAGTCGCGTACAAAGTAGGACTGGTCGACCATCGACAGCCTCACCCCACAGGCCTCGAGTTCTGCGATATTGCCCTCGCCCATCAAAACCATGAGACATGCCACGCAAAACAGCGCATTATTGTCGAGTGAAGCCAGATCGGCAAGTGCCGCGCCATACACGTTGACAATCTCGTTTTCGAGCAGGCCGGCTACGTCGCCTTGGCCATACAGACCTGTCTGCAATGCCGAAACGAGCTCGGGCACGCCCTGCGTGAGCTGATAAAAGTCGAGCGATGTGCTGATCGAAAACGCCGATGCCCACGCCGAATACTCATAGGCATGCACCTTGAGCATCTGCGCATTGATCTTAACCGAATCGCCCAGCCCATGAATCAACTGACGATTTGAAGGACGGCAGGAGATAAAGACCCCTACCCCCATAGCGCGCAGGCCGCGAATCCTGTCGATGAGGTCCTCGGTATCGTGCTGATCGAGGTTTGGCACATTATCAATCGCGATAAGGGAATGCGGTTTGTCTTTGAGTTCTTCGGTAACCACCTCGAGCTGCATAAACACCTCGCGCCCAGTGGCGCGATCGGCCTCGATAATCCGCACGGGGCCTCGCGTCGGATCGCATTTAACCTCATGGGTGTACTGCAGCAGCACCGAGGTCTTCCCAAACCCGTCGGGCGCATAAAGAACCACGATGCCGGCCTTTCGGCCCTTGGCGATAAGCTCATTCATCAAGCGTTCGCGTCGCACCATATAGCCTCCGCCCAGCGGCATCAGCTCGAGGTCGTCTATACCGCTCAAATCGTTTACCATGCCCGCTCCTCAACTCGACCGTATGGACACTGTAGCCGCAAGACCATACAAGCCGCGCTATGAATAGAGCGACCTTGTGTTTTAGGTTGTCTTTTGGTACGCAAGCGGCAAGTTTTTGTACAGCAAGGGCCGATTGTTATTAATCCCCCGACTAATCGGTCTTTAAGCAGGTAAATGAGCTTGTCAGCTTGTCCCATCTAAGCGGCAGTGTAACGCAGATGAACAAGGTTCAGCCATGTCATTCAACTCGCCTAGCACCCGCTACCGTCTACGACCTTCTAGTGGCATTTTTGCATAGAATCTGATATAGAATGAATCAAGCTGTTGGGCATCCGGCATTCGTCAAGCTTGCGGCAAGATTTTGGTCAAGTGGGCGAAATGGGATAGCAAAAAGGCCCCCGCAAAGCGGAGGCCTTAGGCAAGGCTATGTCGAGCTGCAGGATTCGCGCTACTCGCAGAGCGAAAGGGCGGCCTCGTCGGCAACGACAACGCAGTTGGTGTGCAGCTGCAGGATCGAAGCCGGGCACTCGGGCGTAACCGGACCATAGCACATGTCATGCACGGCCTGAGCCTTGGCCTCGCCGTTGGCGACGACCAGGATCATGCGGGCATACATGATGGTCTGGGTACCCATGGTGTAGGCCTGACGGGGAACATCGTCGATGCTGTCGAACAGGCGGCTGTTGGCCTGAATGGTGCTCTCGGTGAGGTCGACGCAGTGCGTGCCCTTGGAGAAGTGGTCATCGGGCTCGTTGAAGCCAATGTGGCCGTTGTTGCCAATGCCGAGCAGCTGCAGATCCGGGTAACCGGCCTCGGCGACGATCTTGTCGTACTCAGAGCAGGCAGCGGCGGCGTCGGGGTTGGAACCGTCGGGCACATGCGTGTTGTTCAGGTCGATGTTGATGTGATCGAAGAAGTTCTCACGCATGAAGTAGTGATAGCTCTGGGGATCGTCGTGCGAAAGGCCGCGATACTCGTCCAGGTTGTAGGTGCTGACCTCGGCAAAGTCGACGTCGCCCTTCTTGTACCAAGCAGCGAGCTGCTTGTAGGCACCGATCGGGGTGGAGCCGGTGGCAAGACCCAGCACACAGTCGGGCTTGAGGATAACCTGGGCCGAGATGATATTAGCGGCCTTGCGGCTCATATCCTCGTAGTCTTTAGCTTTAATGATCTTCATTACGCGTCCTTTCTCGTACAAGAGAGGCAAGGCTCCCTTACAAGCACTTGCCCGCGGCCCGCGTCGGCCGCAACCAACGTGTGCGGCCACCAGGGCGAGGTCGCGTAATGTATGTGTCTCGTGTCTAGCCGCGTCGAGGCCCCTGCCCGTCCACGGTGACCCAAAGCCTTTTAGCTTCGGACAAATCCCATCTTGCCACTGAGGGCGTCCTCTTTCAAGGGCGCCCTCCGTAAACGTGTTTGAATTGTAGGCTAATGGCCACGCGCACTTGCTAGCGCTCGCGAGCAACGATGAGCTGGTCCATCTCTTCGACATGCACGCCAACGGAGCCCTTGATGCTCGAGAACTCAACGGAGTTGCACACCAAGATGGGAACCGTCACATCGTAGCCCTCGGCAGCAATTGCCTCGCGATCGAACTCAATGAGCACATCACCCTTATGGACGATGTCACCCACTTGCGCATGTACGGTAAAGTGCTTGCCCTCGAGCTGAACAGTGTCCAAACCAACGTGGATAAGCACGTCCAGACCATCGACCGTGTTAAGCGCAACGGCGTGTCCCGTGGGAAAAATAGCCTCGACCTTGGCATCAGCCGGTGCAATCACACGCGTTCCGGTGGGCCGAATCGCCACGCCCTGGCCCAAAAGGCCGGTGGCAAACGTCTGGTCGTTTACCTCGGAAAGCGGAATGACGTCGCCCGAGATGGGAGCATCCAGCGTAAGGACTCGACCACGCATACCAAAAGACCTTAGGACTTTAGTGAACATGCTCCCCCTCGGACATACCAATCAATCAAAATAACCTTAACAGTTTACCACTTGGCAACGGTTTTTGACCATTAGGGAAGTTCGCGCTTGACAACCTCGACGATGTCGTCGACAACGCGCTGGGTCAGCTCGTGCGTCTCGGCCTCGGCCATCACGCGGACCAGCGGCTCGGTACCGCTCGGGCGCACCAGAATGCGGCCGCGGCCGTCAAGCTCCTTCTCGGCAGCAGCGACGGCATCCCAGATGGGCTGGCAATCGTCCAGACCGGCCTTGTTGTCGGAATGCACGTTGACGAGTACCTGCGGGTACTTCTTCATAATGCCGGCAAGGTCGGTGAGGGTACGACCGGTGCGCTTGAGCACGGCCAGCAGCTGCAGAGCCGTCACCAGGCCATCACCGGTGGTGTTGTGCTCCAGGAAGATGATGTGGCCGGACTGTTCGCCGCCGATGACGGCGCCGTCCGCGAGCATGCGCTCCAGAACGTAGCGGTCGCCCACGGCGGTCTGGACCATCTCGAAGCCCTGCTCCTTCATAGCGATGGAGAAGCCAAGGTTGCACATGACGGTCGAGACGATCTCGGAGTTGGCGAGCTTGCCGCGAGCGGCGAGGTCAGAACCGCAGATAGCCAGGATGTAGTCACCGTCGATCTCATTGCCCTCGCTGTCCACGAACAGTACGCGGTCGGCGTCGCCGTCGTGGGCCAGACCGATATCAGCATGGGTGCGCAGCACGAGCTCGCGCAGGGGCTCGAGGTGCGTAGAGCCGCACTCAACGTTAATGTCAGTGCCGCAGTAATCGGTGTTGATGGCATGGACCGTGGCGCCCAGGCGCTGCAGCGCGGCGGGCGTGGTCTGGCAAGAAGCACCGTGGCCGCAGTCGACGGCAACGACTAGGCCGTCGAGCCTCAGGCCATCAAGCGTATCGATGGCGTGGTCGACGTATGCCTTGCGAGCGTCCTTCATCTTGATGATGTGGCCCACGCCGGCACCGGTCGGCAGCGTGTCGGCAGCCATGGCTTCCTCGGACATGACCCAGGCGCTGATCTCTTCCTCGACAGCATCGGGAAGCTTCATGCCCTTGCGGCTAAAGAACTTGATGCCGTTGAACTCCGGCGGATTGTGCGAAGCGGAGATGACAATGCCGCCGTCGAGCTCGTTTTGAACAGTGAGCAGCGCCACGGCGGGCGTGGGAATGACGCCGCAGCAATGCGGACGGCCGCCCTCGGCCATAATGCCGGCGGTCAGAGCGCTCTCGAGCATGGTGCCCGAAAGGCGCGTGTCGCGGCCGATGCAAATATCCGGACCAAGGAACTTGGTCGCCGCGCGGCCCAGGCGAAACGCGAGGTCGCACGAGAGGTCGGCATTGGCGACGCCACGGACGCCGTCGGTACCGAAGATGTTCTGGGGCATAGGATTGCTCCTTCCCTAGCAGGCGATATACAACCGCCCACCCTAGTCGAAAAAGAAAAGCGGGACCCGCCGAGGAATCGGCAGGCCCCGCTTGTACATTGTATCTCGAAAGGAGATAAAACCTTAGCGCTTGGAGAACTGGGGAGCGCGGCGGGCCTTCTTGAGGCCGTACTTCTTGCGCTCGACCACGCGAGCATCGCGCGTAAGGAAACCGGCCTTCTTGAGGTCAGCACGGTAGTCGCCAGCGTTCAGAAGAGCGCGGGCGATGCCCAGGCGCAGAGCGCCGGACTGACCGGAAATGCCGCCGCCATCGCACAGAGCGATAACGTCGAACTGACCGGCGGTGTCGGTCACCTTGAAGGGAGCAAGGGCGTTCTCAACGAGCTGATGACGGCCGAAATACTGCTCGGCGTCACGCTTGTTGATGGTCACCTTGCCGGTGCCGGGGACGAGACGGACGCGGGCGACGGCGTTCTTACGACGGCCGGTACCCTGGTAGACAACGGTGTTCTCAGCCATCTTTAAGCCTCCAGCTCAATCTTCGTGGGGTTCTGGGCAGCATGCGGATGCTCGGCACCAGCGTAGACCTTAAGCTTGGTCATCTGGGCACGGCCGAGGGTGGTCTTGGGCAGCATACCGCGAACGGCGCGCTCGATGACCTTCTCCGGGTGCTTCTCCATAGCCTGGCGGAAGCTCTCAGCCTTGAGGCCGCCGTTGTAGCCGCTGTGGCGATAATAGGTCTTCGTGTCGGCCTTGTTACCGGTAAGCTGGACCTTATCGGCGTTGATGACGACAACGAAGTCGCCGCAGTCGCTGTTGGGCGTGAACTGGGGCTTGTTCTTACCGCGCAGGATCATTGCGATCTGGGTGGCAAGACGGCCCAGGACAGCACCATCGGCGTCGACGAGAACCCAGTTGCGCTGGACCTCGCCCTGCTTGGCGTAGTGAGTCGATTTCGAAATCACTTAGACTCCTCCATGTACAGTACGTGTTGTTACAGAGATTCACGGGGCTCTGCAAGTAACCCGTCCATATTACCCCGCTCGCCGTACGAGTCAACAGGTATTTTGGCTCCGACCAGAGTTTCTGCACATGTCATCCACGAGCCATAATTTTTCCAGCTCTTTAGCTGTTGTCATTTTTTGAGGGTTCGCTATCGCTAGCGCTCAACGAACTCTTGGATTTCCGCGAGCAGGCGCTTTGCCTCCTGACGGCCCTGGATATACAGGTCCAAAAGCTTTGCCGGATCGTGCTCGACATGGCCGACCTCGACCGGCTTTTGCGGAGCGACGACCAACGCACGGCCCTCGCGCTCATACTTCCACAGGTGCATGCGCTGGAGGTTATAGCGGTCGTGGCGCGTCTCGATAGCCTCGAGCAGGTAGGGGTAGTCGGCATAGCGGGCGCGCGCGGCAGGCATAAACTCGTAGGGCTTTTTCTCGTACGAGCGGTCCTGCGTGACAATGACAACCGCGCGCTCGAAACCGGCCTCCTCCAGCACATGCTCGATAGGGACCGAATCGGCTACACCGCCGTCGACGTATTTGTGCCCGTCGATCTCGACCGGCGGCGTCACCAGCGGCAGCGAGGTAGAGGCGCGCACAGCATCGAGGTCGAGCACGGCGCTTTTGACCGGCAGGTAGGCAGCGGTTCCAAAGAGCATGTCCGTCGCGACGGCGTACATCTCGATAGGGCTGGCGTCGAACGTCTCGTTATCAAAAGGATCCAGGCGGTCCTGGACGTCGTTGAAGATAAAGTCGTAACCCACGATGGAACCCGTGGACGCAAACGACGCGGCGCCCATGTAGCGGCTGTCGTTGCAGAAGGTCAAATTGACACGGTTGGTGCGACCGATCTGGTGCGACTTGTAGTTGACGCCGTTGAGCGCACCGGCCGAAACGCCGTACACCGCCGGAATTTCGACACCGGCCTCCATGAGAACGTCGAGCACGCCGGCGGTAAACTGCCCACGAAAACTGCCACCCTCCAAGACGAGCGCGACCTTGCCGGCGTTCTTTGCCTTATCTTCTGCAGTCATATTGACCTCCTGCGATTGCGTTTTGGCCTTCTTCTACCCAGTTTTGGGATGGAGGGCGCGCAGGTTTTTCGAGGCGGCAGGTGAAGCGGAAAGTGTATCCCGGTCTGAGCGCGGATTCCGGGATGAACTTTCCGCCTGGGCTGCCGTTGGGAAAGCGCGTCCCGCTCTACGGCTCGATTCCGGGTTGCAGTTTCCGCTTGAGGCGACATCCGGAAAATGAATCCCATTCCGAGCTTAGATTCCGGGATGCGCTTTCCGCTTGAGCTGCCATTGGGAAAGCGTGTCCCGGTCTGAGTCACTGAGGCGTTTTCTTTACGCCCGCGCCCTGCATAGAGTTCGATTCTCCGCGGGTGGAGGGGATCCGTCCGCGCGGGACACGGCAGGCTGTCATCCGGTCGGCATCGAATCTATATCCAGTCGAGGCTTTGCGCGGAGAATCCGCGTATTTGCTTCGCAAATCCGCACCGGCTTCGGCCGCCTGCCGGCGTCCTCGTCCGCTCGCTACAAACGCTTCGCGTTTGCTTAACGCTCGCGCCCTGCATAGAGTTCGATTCTCCGCGGTACGGACTAGAAATAAAAAGGCAGGTAGATATACATATCTACCTGCCTGTTACATATGGTGGAGGCGCGGAGAATCGAACTCCGGTCCACGAAAGCCCCCTGATTGGCATCTCCAAGCTCAGTCGCTGGTTTAGTCTCGGACGCTTTGCGCGCAGCGACACGCTCGCGGTGTCCTAACCGGTTCGGTCTTAGCCTGCGCCATACCGATTACGTGCGCAGGAGCATTCCCCTAAAATGACGTCGCGCCGGTGTCGGGGAAATCACCGGGTTGACGCGCCGCTATAAATTAAGCAGCGAGAGCCATAGGCTCAAAAGAAGAGTTGTTGTCAATTCAATTTGACGGTACCCCTGTTTAACGAGGCGAGGAGACCTCGGCTTGCTTCCTCTCTCAGAGCTATCGTGTCGAAACCAGTCGCCCCCGAATGTCGGGAAAGTCTGGATAGCATTGGGCACGAGTACCCAACACCCGTCGACTTTTCAAGGAACACGCGGGGTGAACCCCGCTCGTGGATAGCTATCTTACCACGTTCTAAAGGCAGACAGCTGTTCTATGCACGAGCTGTGAAGACCCCAATGTGCTCCGCACTTCGCACTTTTGCTACCGATCGCGTCACGTATATTTTCGCCAAGCATAATTGACCCGTCGAAAGGACCGTTATGGATACCAAGCAGCAACTCGTCAATGCCCTCGCAGGTCTGGGTTCAACCATTACCGAAGCTATGGATGTCATCGAAGGCTTTGTCCCCTGCGGACATCCCGCCCTCACGGTTTCGAACGCCCTTGTTGCGCTGGACGCTGACGATGATGCAGCTCTCGCCCAGCAGCTTGAGACCGTCGAGGGCTTTATCGACCACGTGAGCGAGAACCGCGGCGTGGCCGCCTACCACGGCATCGAGGTCGAGCTCGCGGGTCCCAAAGCCGATCTGCTCGCAGCAATCCGCGAGGTAGGCGCCCTTATGCAGACTGCAGGCGTCAAGAACACCCAGGTCAACGAGTGGGTCTACCGAAGCCTGGCAGCACTAAACGATTCCGACGAAAAGGCTGCCGAAAAGCTCGCCGAAGCTCCCGTCATCAAGGCCGCGCTTTTGTAAATATCAGACGCGGGCCCCTTGGCGCATCGTCGTCCAAGAGGCCCGCAAACAGTTCGCGTCAACCGATAGCCGCGCCGCCACGTTCGGCCAAAGCAAGAATCGGCATCATTTGGTGCGGGGTCTTTGCTGCAAGATCGGCATGTTCGAGCAGCTTACGATCGTTGGTCACCAAGTAATCGACCTGCGCGCGCTTGCACGCGGCGAGCACCAAGTTGTCCTCGTAATCGCGATGGAGCGCTAAGTATTTGTCGGCCAGCCAAAGGTCCGACGCATCTGCACCCACGGCCGTAGCGTTTTCGGTCATATTCCGAACAAACGCCAGCGCCGCATCGCCAATCGCGCGGGCAGAAGCCTCGTCGAGCGCTCCCCCGCTGGCAAGAACGCCACGCTTCAGCTCGTGTTGGACAACGTACAGCACGTCCTTAGCGATATGCACCGGAAAGAACAGCGATGCCCCCGCCTCCGTCGCCTGCCCAATAAACGCACGCGCGGCAAGCGACTCGGCATGGTCAACACAAAACGAATCAACCCATACGTTGGCGTCCACCATGATCTTGAGAGGGGCTCCGCTCACAGGATCATCCCCTTTTGGCGATAGCGCTCGTCCATGGCTTCGGAATAGATTGTGTCCCAATCGCGATCGTCGGATACGGGCGACGCAGCGATGCCCAAATCTGCATAAAGCCGGTCTGCCGCTGCCCACGACGCGGCGAACGGAGTATCGTGCGCGACGGTCTGTTGCCGGTCGTCGACGGCCGCAAGCACTTCCTCGCACTGCCCGCCGCCCTGCGCGACCTTGGCCACGACCTTTTTGATGAGCTCGGGCAGTGATCTGTCCGAAAGCCGCAACGCTTCCTCCGCATGGTCCTTGACCTGGCGATCCACGCGAACGTTCACCTGCGCCATGCCGCTAACAGCACCCACGTTGATCCCGCTCCCTTCAAATGCTAGCACCGCTAGCAACACTATATAGAGAAGCTAGCAAATGGTCAAATGCAAAAGGCCTGCGTCCGGACGACACCGATGCCGTCTGGGCGCAGGCCAGATAACGTGGGCGAACACGTCCGCTAGCGCAGGTAAGCCTTTGCGTTGCCCAGGCTGTAGGCGATCGTTGAGCCGTTGTGCAGCAGCGACGACGCCTGCGGAGTAATCATGCCGGTAATACCCAATGCCAACAGCGCCGAGTTGGTGAGCATCACCTTGGAATACGAACTCGTCAGACGGTCGATAAGCCCCTGACTCATGCGGCGCAGGCGCACGATCGCGGCGAGATCTGTATCGGTCAGGATGATATCGGCGACCTCCTTGGCGATGTCGCTTCCACCGCCCATTGCCAGCCCCACGTCGGCCAAACCGAGCGCCGGCGAATCGTTGACGCCGTCGCCCACCATGGCAACGTGGCGCCCCTCGCCCTTAATGCGCTCAACATACGCGTACTTGTCCTCGGGCAGCAGCTCGGCCTTAAACTCGTCGACACCCGCCTCGCGAGCAATGCGCTCGGCCGTGCGCTCCGAGTCGCCCGTGAGCATGACCACGTGCTTAACGCCCAACGCGTGCAAGTCGGCGATAGCCTCGCGAACCCCGGGCTTAAGCGGGTCCTCGATACCGAGCACGCCAACGACCGTACCGTCGACCGCCAGGTACAGCGGCGACAAGCCCTGCATCTGGGACTCGATGCGCTCCTTAATGTCGGACTCGAGCTGCGCGCCCTCATCCTCAAATACAAAGTGCGCGGAACCGATGATGGCGCGACGCCCTTCAATGGACGAAGCGATGCCGTGCGCCACGATGTACTCGACGGCGGCATGGCGCTCGCGGTGCTCGAGCCCGCGCTCGCGGGCGGCGTTGACCACGGCACGCGCCACCGGATGCGGAAAATGCTCCTCCAAGCAAGCGGAAAGGCGCAGGATCTCGTCCTCGCTCCAACCATCGGTGGTGAGCACGCAGGCAAGACGCGGCTGCGCCTCGGTAAGCGTGCCGGTCTTATCAAACACAATGGTGTCGGCCTTGGCAAACGACTCAAAGTACTTGGCGCCCTTGACCATAACACCCATCTTGGCAGCATCGCTCATGGCAGTCATGACGGCGACGGAACCCGTGAGCTTGAGTGCGCACGAGTAGTCGACCATCAGTGCCGCCGAGGTCTTGATGAGGCTGCGGGTGGTAAGCGCAACCAGGCCCGCGAGCAGGAAGTTCCACGGGACGATCTTGTTGGCGAGGTCTTCCATGTGCGACTGGCCCTCGGACTTGAGCGAATCGGCCGTCTGCACGAGCGAGACGATCGAGCGGAGCTTGGTCTGCGCCGTGTTGGCGCGCACGCGCACCAAGATGCTGCCGTCTTCCACGACGGTACCGGCGAACACATCGTCGCCCACGCTGCGCTCGACGGCCAGCGGCTCGCCGGTCAGGGTCGCCTGGTTGACCATAGCGCTCCCCTGCTCGACAACACCGTCGATGCAAATGGACATGCCAGTGCGCACGGCGACCAAATCGCCGGGCTCGAGCTCGGTCGCGGCAACGCTTACCTCGGTGTCGCCGACAACCTTTTGCGCCTTGTCGGGCACATCAAGCAGCGAGTTGATGAGCTCGTTTTCGCTCATGGCGCGAGTGTAGTCCTCGAGCAGCTCGCCCACGTTGAGCAAGAACATTGTCTGGCCCGCGGTGTCGACATCACGCTTGACGAACGAAATGCCGATGGCCGAAGCGTCGAGCACAGGAACGGTCAGGCGCGGCTGTGCCAGCTCATGAAGGGCAGCGCGCAAAAATGCCATGTAACCGGCCACGACAAACACCGCACGCAGAGGCGTCGGCAAGAACCAACGGCGCGCGTAGTGGGCGCCGATAAGTGTGGCAAGATCCATGACGAGCTTGTGCTTGCGCGGCTCGAGTTGCATCACGTAGCCCGACTTGGCATCGGCGATAGCTTGAGCATCGAGCGCGCCCAAGGCATCGAGCACGCTCGCGCGGCGCGGCTCGTCGTACTCCAGCGCCATCTGGCCAATGCGGCCATACACGCGCACCTTGCGCACGCCATCGATGTCGCCGCCAAGCTTTAGAAGCGCATCGAGATCGCTCTCTGGCACAGGACCCGCCAACTGAAGGCGGGTCCTGCCAGGGATCTCGCTGATAATCGAGAATCTCATAGTTTGTGCCTGGGAGCGCTACTCGGCTGCCTCGTCAGCAGCGGCCTCGCTCTGGGTGATGTAAGCAGCCTCGGCAACCATGTCGTCGACATTAGCCTTGGCCTGCTCGACCATGTCCTGGTAGCAGTTCTTGACGCGCATGCCACACGCGATGCCCTGCACGCAGGCATTCTTTACCGGAGCGCTGGTGAGCAGCTTGATGCCGGCCGTACCAAGCAGAAAACCGCCACCAACAAGTAGGGTGTTAAACGTGGACTTCTTCATGATGTCTCTCCCTTTTCCGCAACAACTGCGGCACGGTGCCTTAGCACCCGAGTAAACAAGTTTGCTCGAGCACACTTTGAGACTAGTTTAGTCGAACTATTATGGTCAACCAAAGTTAACCTTTGGAAATCTTGGTCCCCTTTCCTACAGCTGCCAGGCAGCCGCTTCCTTTTGCAGTGCGACCATACGGGCAAATTCTCCACCTGCCGCCTTGAGCTGAGCCGAAGCACCCTGCTCGGCAACCACACCATCCTTGAGCACAACGATTTTGTCGGCATTTTCCACCGTACGCATACGGTGGGCAATAACGATAACCGTCTTACCTGCAAGCAGACGGGAGAGTGCCTGCTGTACCACGGTCTCATTCTCCACATCCAAGCTTGCCGTCGCCTCGTCCAACAGCACGATGGGCGCGTCTTTGAGCAGCGCGCGGGCGATGGAGATGCGCTGGCGCTCGCCACCGGAGAGTTTGGAGCCGTTCTCGCCGATCATGGTGTCGTAGCCCTGCGGCATGCGGTTCACGAACTCGTCGCAGTTGGCGGCACGCGCGGCCGCAAGCACTTCCTCATCGGTGGCATCACGACGCCCGAGGCGGATGTTTCCCATCACCGTGTCGTCAAAGAGCAGCACGTCTTGGAACACAATGGCGTAGTCGCGCAGCAGCACCTCGGGATCAACGCCCGCAACATCCACGCCACCCACGGTGACCGTGCCTTCGGTGGCATCCCAAAAGCGCGCGGCCAGGCGGCTCACCGTAGACTTACCGGAACCCGAAGGACCGACCAGCGCCGTAACTTCGCCTTCCTTGGCGGTAAAGCTCACATCGGTAAGAACTTTCTCGCCGGCACGGCCGTCCTCGCCCGCACCATAGCCAAATGCCACGTGATCGAACACCACATCGTGGCCCGCGGGCTCAAATTTCTCGCTGCCCCGCGCCGCAGGCTCTTCCATGATGGAATGCATGCGCTTGGCAGACGACTCGGCGGCAAACAGCTCGGACATTAACATTAACGCTTGGTCAAAGGGTGCATAGATACGGCTCACCATAAGCAGGAAGGCAAACATCACCAAAAAGTCGACCTGCCCGGAGGCGACCATCGCGGCACCCGTGACCAGCGTGGTGGCAATGCCCAGACGCAGGATGGCAAAGGCGGAGTTAACCAAAAGCCCGTTAGCGAGCTCGCCCTTGGTGGTCTCGCGCTCCTCGGCATCGATCACGGCGTTGAGTCCCTCAAGATAATGGGCCTCCTGGTTGGTGGCGCGGATCTCGCGAACGCAGTCGAGCGTCTCTTGAATTGCCTCGGTAACCTTGACCTTCTCGGCACGCACGCGGTCGAACACCGGAGTCATGGGGCCGCGTGTTAGATACAGCACGGCAAAGGCCACGGGAACGCTCCAAAACGCCGCGATCGCCAGCTGCCAGCAAAAGAACAGCGACGCCACGAACACAATGGCGCTTGCGATGATGGCACCCCAAAGCTCTCCCAGCACGTGGCTGTAGGCGTGCTCCATGGCCTGGACGTCGCCCATGATGGTCTCGGTTAAATCGGCCAGATCACGACGACCAAAAAACGACAGCGGCAGTTTGCGCAAGCGCTCGGCGATCTCCATACGCTGCTTGCCGCACTCCTCGTAAAAGATGCAGTAGGTGTAGTAATACTGCTGCCAGTTAGAGGCAAAGAGCAACACAAAAAAGACCAGGAGGCCGCCCACAATCGGCAGGGCATCCGGCAGGTCGGCGCCGATGGCGAGATGTTCGACAAAACCGGCCATGACCAGGAATAAAAAGCCCATGCCGGCCATGGTAATGAGATTAGTGAGCGTGGTCCAGAAAATGCCACGTTTTACGCCGGCGACGCCTTTATCGGATAGGAAATACTTCTTTTGGAATGAGGCGAACATTTAGGCCTCGCCTCCCTTCGTGACGGCGGCATCCGCGGTCGCTGCAGTGATTTTCCAGCTCGCGGCCTGTTCGTATTCGGTCCACATCTTGGCATACAGGCCCTCTTGGGACAGCAACTCGGCATGGGTACCCGACTCCTGCACGCTGCCCTGGTTGAGCACCACGATTTGGTCTGCGCCCACTACAGTCGAGAGTCGGTGCGCAATCATAATGACCGTGCGACCCGCCGCCAGCTTGCTAAAGGCGCGTTGGATGAGCGCCTCGTTCTCGGGATCGGCAAACGCCGTGGCCTCATCGAGCACCACGATAGGCGCGTCTTTAAGGATCGCGCGGGCGAGTGCCACGCGCTGGACCTCGCCGCCCGAAAGATACGCCCCGCCGGCGCCGAGCATGGTATTGATGCCCTGTGGGAGCTTGGCCACAATGTCGTCGCACTGAGCTGCGGAGAGAGCTGCACGCACTTCGTCGTCAGTGGCCGTAGGCTTGGAGGCGCGCACGTTATCGGCAAGTGTTTGCCGGAACAGCTGGTTGGTCTGGAACACGAAGGCGACCTGGTCCATAAGCTCGTGCGGATCCATATCGCGAACGTCCACACCGCCTACGAGCACTCGACCCGAGGAAACATCCCAAAAACGCGGGATCAGGCTTGCGCAGGTTGACTTACCGCCACCCGAGGGACCCACCAGGGCGAGGGTGCTACCCGCGGAAACGCTAAAGCTCACATGGCTAACGGCAGGTGCTTCGGCACCCTCGTAGGTAAAGCTCACATCCTCAAATCGCACGTCGCTGCCGGCAGGGTGCTTGGGTTGGGCGGTCACGGAGAGCTGCTTGGAATCCATGACGCTTCGAATACGAGCCAGCGAATCGGCACTCATCTGAGAGGCCTCGCCCACAAACATGAGCTTGGTCATGGCCGTCGGCACCACGGCCGAAAATATCGCGTAAAACGTGAAGTTGGCCATAAAATGCGCGAAGTCCGTCTCGCCCGGCGCCAACAGCAACGCCACGGGCAACAGGAATGCCACAAGACCATTGAGCGCGGTAAGGTTGAGTACCTGCGGACCTCGACAGAACGTGCCCGCATAGTTTTGTGCCATGTCGGCGTATTCGGCGATCGCATCGTGGAAGGCCTTAAAGGAGTAGACCGTCTGCTGAAACACCTTGACAACGGGGATGCCACGTACGTATTCGGTGCCGGTCTTGTTCATCTTGACCAGCGCTCCCATGTAGGCCTTCATGAACTCGGCGCCTTTGCCGCTCATCATGGTGGCCATGGCGCCAAACGAAACGACGACCGAGATAAGGCATGCCGCCCCCAAACGCCAATCGAGCGCGAAAAGCAGCACGAGCAAGCCCACGACCATGGCGGCGGCGCCTGCGATATCGGGCAGCATGTGTGCGAGCAAAGTCTCGGTGGAGGCGGCACATCCGTCTACAACACGACGCAGCTCACCGGTGGCGTGCGTGTCAAAGTAGCCAAGCGGCAGCTTAAGCAGGTGCTCGCTCGTAGTTTTGCGAATATTGGATGCGCAGCGAAACGCAGACAGGTGCGTGCACATGAGCCCCACGAAATAAGCTACGATGCTTGCCAGGGCAAAACCCACGGCCCACCAGCCATACATCGCGATATCGGTGGCTTCGCTCCAGTTAGGCGCCACGGCGATCAAATCGCGCGCGACAAGCCAAATGCACACGTACGGGCCAAAGCTCAGCAGCTGCGAGAGCGCCGAGAGCGCCATGCCCAAATACGTTAGGAATTTACGGTCGCCGGCATAAGCAAGCAGCTCGCCGATACCGCCGCCTTCCCTTTTTGATCCCTTTGCCATAAGGTTCCCTTCTAACGGCTTGAGAGTTAACCTCAATCAACTTATCATTGATATGTTAGCCGAGGCACACAATCGAGCCAAGCGTGGACGTTTCCGCAAAGGAAGGGGACGCTTTTGAAAATGCATCGGGCCGCGACCGACATAACCGAGCTCTACGCACCGCAATTTGAGCAGTTTGGCCTGGAGCTTTCCGGCAAGGGCGCTGTCTTTACCGGCGAGGTGGCAAACGATCGGGCGCACGGCCGCGCATGGATCATGCCTCTCTCCCCTGCCTGCATTGTCATGGAGCATTTCATCACCCCGACGCACGATATGTACCTGGCCGAATACACACCCGAGCCATACGCCTGCGTGAGCGAGGTCAGCGCGCCCACACTTACATGCATGCCCGAGGCTGGCATAACGCCCGCGAACCTTAAACCATTGCATGGACCGTGGCCAAACAATGCCGTTTGCAGCTTTATCCAAGATAGCTGTGGCGAGGAATTAAGCCCGCTGTTTGCGGGACGGCTTTATCACTCGCGCTCGGTGCTCTTTTTGCCCGGATATTTTGACGACCTGGAGCACCGCTATCCCACCGAGTTCGCGGGAACCTTTGAGGCGTTTGCCGAGCCATGGCACGAGGAAGCGACGTCTGCGATCTGCCAAACGCTGCGCCGGATTAACGAGGACCGCGCCCGCACCGTAGGCGGACACGTCTATATGCAGGGCATCGTGGAGACCATGGTCGCGGAGCTCGCCTGTTCGCGCGCAGCCCAAAAGCAGGCGCGGCAGGCGGCAGGCACACGCGTCAGCATGGCCATTGCCGAAGAAGCAACGGCAATGATTGAGCGCGCGCTCGACAAAGGCAGACGTGTGGGTATCAACGAGGTGGCCGAGAGGCTCTACACAAGCCGCTCCAAACTATGCGCCACCTTTAAGGCCCAAACCGGCGAGTCCCTGGGCGCCTACATTCGCAGACGCCGTATGGAGCGAGCACAGGACCTTTTGGCCGATAGCGCACTCACGATAGCGCAGGTGGCAGAGCGTCTAGGCTACCCTCAGCAAGCCGCCTTCGCCCAAGCCTTCAAACAATACACCGGCACCACCCCCACCGCTTGGCGCTCCCAACATATATAAAGAATGAGGGCGCCAACGGCGCCCTCATTCACCAAATTCCATTCAGCCCCACCTGACCCGAACGGCCGAGTCGTCACGGAACCGAGGGACCGGGCGCAGGGCCTTGGCTCTCAATGAGTTCCGCACGAACAGGAGGCGCCAGTGGCGCCTCCGTCGTGAGTCAGGACTGTCCGAAATTGAGAGGCAAGGCCCTGCGCCCGGCCCCTCGGTTCCCGCTTACGAGAGCGACGTTCTCAGCAACTCGTTGAAGAGCTTCGGGTTGCCCTTGCCGCGGCTCGCCTTCATGCACTGGCCCACCAAAAAGCCGATGACCTTCTGGTTGCCGTCACGATACTGCTGCGCCTGCTCGGCACAGTTTGCCAGTACCTCGTCCACGATCGGCTGCAGCGCGCCGGCATCGCTCACCTGGCGCATGCCGCGCTCGTCGACGATCTTGTTGGGGTCGTCGCCAGTTTGGGCCATGGCCTCAAAGACCTCGTGCGCCTGGTTGGAACTGATGGCATCGGTCGCCAGTAGCTTGGCAAGAGCTGCCACCTGGGCCGGCGCGATGCCGGACTCGGCCAGCGAGACGCCCACGCTCTTAAGATAGGCGATCATCTCGTTGACCAGCAGGTTTGCGACCGTCTGGGCCTCCTTGCCGGCCATACCGGCAGCGGCGGCCTCAAAGAAGTCGGCAAACTCCGGGTCGCCGGCAATCTGCTCGGCGTCGGCCGTCTTAATGCCAAAGTCGGCCTCAAAACGGGCGCGCTTGGCATCGGGCAGCTCGGGAATCTCGCCACGGCAACGGTCGATAAACTCGTCGTCCAGATCGAAGGGCGCCAGATCGGGGTCGGGGAACAGACGATAGTCGTCGGCCGTTTCCTTCACACGCATGACCACGGTGCGCTTGCGGCTGGGCTCCCAGTGGCGGGTCTCCTGATAGATGATGCCGCCCTCCTCGAGCACCTCGGCCTGGCGGCAGATCTCGTAGGCAAGGCCGTCATGCAGGCTCTTAAACGAGTTGAGGTTCTTGAGCTCGGTCTTGGTGCCCAGCTTGGTCTCGCCGCGGCGGCGCAGCGACACGTTGCCGTCGCAGCGCATGGAACCCTTCTCCATGGAGCAGTCCGAAATGCCCAGCGTCACAAAGATGCGACGGAGCTTCTCCATAAACAGGCGCGCTTCCTCGGGCGTACGCAAGTCGGGCTCAGTCACGAGCTCAATCAAAGGCGTGCCGCAGCGGTTGTAGTCGACGAGCGACTCGGCCGCGGCGGTAATGCGGCCTTCGGCACCGCCCACGTGCACCATCTTGGCGGCGTCCTCCTCCATGTGGATGCGCAGGATGCGGATGGGCACCGTGTAGGAACCGTCCTCGCGGCGCTCGGGCATCTGCAGGTTGGACGCGTCGTAGCTGGCCAAGTGACCGGCACGCTGGTTGCCCTCGCGCATGGTCGACGTCATGGACGTGGACAGGCCCTCGGCGTTGGCGGAGGCGCTCGCCAGACTCTGAGCCTCGGCCTCGCCAAACGCGCAGTCGGGGCGCTCGGTGGCACCGCGACCGGTCACATCCAGGTCCAGATGGCCGTACATGGCAAAGGCGACCGGACCCTGCGTGGTCTGGAAGTTCTTGGCCATGTCGGGATAGAAGTAGTGCTTGCGGTAGAACATCGAGTGGCGCTGGATCTCGCAGTTGGTGGCGAGACCTGCCTTGACGATGCTTTCGATGGCGCGCTTGTTGGGCACCGGCAGGGCGCCGGGCAGGCCAAGGCACACCGGGCACACGTTGGCGTTGGGCTCGTCATCGTGGCTGAGCTTGCAGTTGCAGAACATCTTAGTGTCGAGTGCGGTGAGCTCGGTGTGGATCTCCAGGCCGATCACGGCCTCCCAATCCTGCAGGACCTCGGAAAGCTCCTTCATTACAGCTCGCCTCCCTTCCCGGCAAAATCGGGCGCGACGGAAAGCGCGGGCGCACCCGTGGCGGCATCGGCAAAGCCGCGCTCCAGGGCGCGGGCAAACGTGAGCAGCTGACGGTCCTTAAAGGCAGGTCCCACCAGCTGGGCAGAAACGGGCAGCTTGCTGTCCTCGCCCAGGCCCAGCGGCACCGAGATGCCGCCGTTGCCGCAAATGTTGAGCGAAATGGTGTACAGGTCGGAGAGGTACATCTGCGTGGGGTCGCTGATCTCGCCAAACTTAAAGGCCGTGCGCGGCGAGGCGGGCATCAGGATCGTGTCCACCTTGGCATACGCGGCGTCGTAGTCCTGCGTGATGAGCGTACGGGCCTTCTGCGCGGCGTAGTAGTACTTGTCGTACACGCCCGAGCTCAGCAGGTAGGCGCCGAGCATCTGACGGCGCTTGGCCTCGGCACCAAAGCCGTGGGCGCGCGAGAGCGAGCTCTGGTCGGACAGGTTGGCGCAGCCCTCCTCCTGGTAGCCATAGCGAATGCCGTCGAAGCGGGCCAGGTTGGAAAACGCCTCGGCCGGGCCGATGACGTAGTAGGCGGCGATGGCGGCGTCCAGATGCGGCAGGTCGACCTCGACCAGCTCGGCACCCTGATTCTGCAGTTCCTGGGCGGCGCGCTGAACAGCGGCCTTGACCTCGGGCGTCAGGCCCTCGGCCTCCATAAACGCGGGGATGATGCCCACGCGCTTGCCCTCGATGCTGTCATTGAGGTGCTCGGTAAAGTCGACGGCACAATCCTGGCTGGTGCAGTCGTACGGATCGTGGCCCGCGCCGGTAAGCGCGTTCATGGCCAGCGCGACGTCCTCGACCGTGCGGCCGAAGGGGCCCACCTGGTCGAGCGAAGAGCCAAAGGCGACCACTCCGTAACGGCTCACGGCACCATACGTGGGCTTAAAGCCCACCACGCCGCACAGCGACGCCGGCTGGCGGATGGAGCCGCCGGTGTCCGATCCCAGCGAGAGCGCGACCTCGCCCGCAGCGACGGCGGCAGCAGAGCCGCCCGAGGAGCCGCCGGGCACGCGCTCGGTATCCCAGGGGTTGTTGGTGCGGTGGAAGGCCGAGCTCTCGGTAGAGCTACCGAAGGCGAACTCGTCCATGTTGACCTTGCCCATAGGCAGGCAGCCGGCGTCGAGCATGCGCTGAACGCAGGTGGCAGTGTAGACGCTCTGGTAGTTCTCGAGCATGCGGGAAGCGCAGGTAGTGCGCGTGCCCACGAGGTTCATGTTGTCCTTGATGGCCAGCGGCACGCCCGCGAGCGGGGGCAGCGGCTTTCCGGCGGCACGGTCGGCATCCACGCGCGCGGCGGCCTCGAGCGCAAGCTCGGGCGACACCTGCAGGAATGCCTGGACCCCGCCCTCGCGTGCCTCGATGGCGGCAAGGGAGGCCTGGGCTACCTCGGTAGCGGTAAAGTCGCCGGCGGCAACGCCCGCGGCGATCTGGGCGGCGGTAAGGGAATCGAAGCTCTGAGCCATTACTCGCTCTCCCCCTCTCCCAAAATGGACGGCACGCGGAAGTAGCGGTCACGCGCGCTGCCGGCGTTTTCCAGCGCGACGTCGAGCGGCAGGTCGCGCTCGGGCTCGCGCAGGTCGTCGCCCATCACGTTGGACAGGCTTCCGATGGGATGGAACGTGGGCTCCACGTCGGGCAAGTCATATTGCAAGACGGGCTCGAGCATCTGGACGGCGTCGTTCATGTAGGACGTCATCTGGGTGAGCTCGTCATCGGTCAGTGCGATCTTTGCGTACTCGGCGATGCCGCGCACGTCTTTCTCGCTGAGTGCCATAGGCGCTCCCTTCCGCATAACAGATAAACCGCTCTAGTATACAGGGCAACGCCGCTTGGAGCAGGCGCTTTACCCAAATGCAGCGAAAACGTAACGAGGGCGGCGGGACGGCAGGGCGTGGTTCGGCGGACCTGCGGCGAAAACCGTCCCGCCCACGACGAAAACCGTCCCAACATTCGATGCTTTTCGCCAAAATCGCGATTTTCGTCGAATGTTGGGACGGTTTGGGAGCCCTGAGCACCACAAAGGTGCCTGTCCCCATTGTGGTGGTTCTGAACAATGGCTATGCCGAGGCCTTGGCCTTGCGGCGTTTTCGGATCGCGTGGACCACGATGTCCAGCAGCAACAGCAGGATGGCCACGACCACGATGAGCACGGCAAACTCGCGCTTGCCCCAGTGGCGGCCGGCCAGCGACTTTTGCTTGTCGACGTCCTTCTTGTTGTACTTGGTGCGCACGCAATGCACCAGTAGACGGTGGTCGTTCACGCCGTAGGGCGTGCAGGTGACGAGCGTCACCTTGTCGGCTCCGGGCTCAATGGTCAGCGACTCCATCTCCTCGGGCAGCACGACCTCGGAGTCCACCATCTTGTAGGCGAGCGTCTTGTTCATGGTGTGCAGCAGCACCAGGTCGCCGGGCTCCAGCGAGTGAATGTCGTCGAACATGCTCAGGTTGCGCATGCCCGAGTGCGCGGTGAGCACGCAATGCGTCGAGGTGCCGCCCACCGGCAGGCTCGTGCCCTCCAGGTGACCGACGCCCGCCATAAGGACTTCCTCGCTCGTGCCATGGTAGATGGGCATGCTCACGTCGATGGAGGGGATCTCGACCCAGCTCATCATGGGGTCGCGGTCAAAGATAAGCTGCTGATCGTAGGGCTCGATCTGGTCGACGGGAAGCTCGGTGGCCTCGCCGGCTAGCTGCTCGTTAAAGGAGCGCGCCTGAAGCAGGATGCGCTCGCGCTCCTCTTCCGATAGCGCGTCCACGGTGCTGGACACGGTGCTGATCTGGTTGAACACGCCCGAGGCCTCGAGCCGGTCCAAGATCCACGGCCAGGTCATAAGGCCCACGCCAATAAGGATGATGACGATGGTGATAAGCCGGTCGGCCCAGCGCGGTAGTCGCTTGCGACGACGCTTACCACCCTTGGGCTTGGGTTGCGGGCTTGAGCCGCCGTTGGTCGCGGCGTCATCGCTCTTCATGTGTTTGGCACCCTGCGCCATCGTCGATCACTCCTCTACAGCTCAAGTTGTCTAAACAAATAATAGCCGATTCGCGAGCCCCTATCCCGGACAACGCAGCCAGGACCGAAGCACCGCCTACGGTCGGAATTCTTAGAGACCTTCTACAGCGCTTCCTGCCATGAATATTCCTTTCCAAACAGACGATCGACTTCGAGCTGAATTCGCTCATCGTCGATTGCCGCCAAAGATAGCGCAAGTGAAATGTCGTCGATACGGGAGGAGTCGGCAAACACGGGCGCATAGCGCCACACTTGGATCATCGCCGTTTCGCTGTCTGGCAGTTCCCCTTCTGCGACTTCAAGGTCACGCAGCTCACGCCATGCACTTCTTAAGACAGCCTTTTGCTCTATACCCGGCGCAGCGAGCATCGAACGCGCAGCGAGCGCCGTCTCGCCAGCGTCAGTGAGACGGTCGATCCGTGGTGCCTTCCTTGCAAAAATAACCTTCGAGACAGGCGAGGAAAGCTCTGCCATGTGCTCATTGAGCAGAAAATCCACGGCCACGGGAAACACAATGACACGCCGTTCGCGCCGCTCGCGCCTTGCGAGCCCCCTGTCTACAAGCTCGGTTATGGCCTCACTCGCGCGGCTTGCCGAAATCCCAAGCGCACGACAAAGGTCATCGGAATGATATGACTCCTGCCCTGCTCCCCAGATTGCGGCAGCCTGCGCGTTGGGCGACATCTTGGTCGCGCGATTATGAAATCTAGTGCCACCCCTCTCCGTGCAGGCCGCGCCCATAAATGGAAGAAAGGCCTGCCTACCAGGGCAAACAAAGGGGATTCCTTGTGCGACCAATGCCTTGCGTTGGCGCGCATCGGCATCAGGAAACGAAACGACGACAGGAGCCTCCGCACGCAAGGCTAGCTGGCTATAGACTCTCTTAGCCTCGGGAAGCCTGACGCCAGTAGGCAAACTTGCAAGCAAAAAAGAAAAACCATTTGCGTCAACGGCGCGGACCTCAATCGACCGCAGATGCAGCGGCAAGTGTGCGGATCCAGGCCAAGTTTTAGCCTTGGCGGAGAGACCCAGTGCTTCTTGTAAGTAGGCAAGCGCTTCGTTCATTTCCATCTTTTTCGTTTAGTTCCAGTTAATATTGGAATTATACATAATTTTAGGAAATAACGAGATTTCTATCAGGCATAGGCCCGTATTTGAGTTTTCAAAATATCTCGAATCAACTGAGCGATTCGGGATACAATGTTTATAGAAAACGACGCATCCCGCGTAAGTGTTAAGGAGCGCGGGCAGCCTAGTTTTCTAACGTGTTAAACGGCCGGGCTGCAACCCCGGCCGTTTTTATTTGCGCTTGCGGCGCAAACGCCGAGAACCGTCCGCACCGCGCGTGCGCCTACGGACCTTAAACCGAACCTCATACGAGTCAAAAAACGCGATGACGGATGAGTCCGCACCGGACGGTGGAGGCTGCCTGCGTTGTCCAAAAAGAACGGGGCAAACTCCAGTGCGGAGTCTGCCCCGAAAATAGAATGGCAAAGCAAGAACGTCAATGGACGAGAAAAGTGTCCGCAAGTCTCATGGCCATCACATCCCACCTGCCAAAGGGATGGGTGAGTGAGCGTTACTCCTGCTCGGACTCCTCGGCCTGCTTACGGCTGCGGATAAGGTGCGCCACGCCGATGCACAGCACCGCGCCACCAGCGATCCAAGTGAAGGTCACGCCGTTGAGGCCGGTGAGGGGAAGGCCGGTGCCCTTCTGGTCGGTGACAGTGAGGTGTACCTTGCCGTCAGCGGCCTCGGTATTAGTTTGAGCCACCTTGACGAGATTCTCATCAGTACCAGCAGCAAGAGTGCAGCCCGGGTTAACAACAGTCGTATCGTCTGCCGGAAGCGTCCCGCGAGTAATGGTGAACGTGATGCCAGCGCTGTGGGAGTTGTTATATCCAGGCGCCGGTTTGACCTCCGTAAGGACGTAAGTACCCTCATCAAGACCAACGACGTTGATCTTACCGTTTGCGTCGGTCTTCAGCTTAGCCTGCTCGCTATCCTTCGTCTTGGTACCATCCGCCTTGATAAAGTTGTTCGTATCATCCTTCTCCTGCAGCGTGAACTCAACGCCCTCGAGCTTCTTAGGCTTGCCAGCCTCATCCTCGTCGCTACCGACCTTGGTAACATCGATACCATAGGTGTAGTCATAGGCAGGATGGTCAACCGTAGTGCCTTCACCTTCACCGTGCGGGTTGTTGGAGTAGGTAAGCTTAACCGTATTCTTCTGTGCGGTACCGAGCAAACTGCTGAATCCTGACTTGAGCGAACCGTCAGTATTGCAAACCTTGCTAGAGTCGAGCTTGGCCTGGTACTCAACGGTCACCTTAGAGTTGCCGTTCAGCAAGATAGGAGTGCCACCCTCAGCCGTGCAATTCTTGAGATTAAGGAAGTCGACAGTCAGCGTGTCGCTATCGTACTTGGCAGTGTAGCCGGTCTTAACCTCGGTATTGCCAATTTTGACCTTAACAACTGGCGTCTTGCCGTCAGCCCCAAGACTAGGCGTCATGGATTTGGGAAGATTATCCGTGAAGGTGTACCTGTAGGTGCTGTAAGTGTCGATGTTACCCGCAACGGTACCGGTAAGCTGATAATCGATAAACTGATCCATTCGGGAGTCCGCAGCCATGTTGGGATTCGTGAACACATTATCGCCAAAAGAGCCGCCTTCTTTGTCATCCTTGACGGCCTTGGTTACAGTGGGGACCTGCTTCTTGGGAGTTAAGTTCTCAGCGGAACCGCCCACAACGGCGAAAATGGGCGAACTGAAGGTGTCCGTGTTACCCTTTTCAGCATTAGCATCCTTGCCGACACTCTTAGTCACGAAGAGCCAGTAACCAGTAGGCAAGTTACTAAAAGAACCGGTGTTGTCAGCATTTAGCCAGCCGTTATTGCCTTCAGGAATGTTCGCCTTCTCAACAGCAGCAGCGATCTTGTCGAGCACGATTCCGGCCTTGACGTTTTTATTCACAACTTCGTTCTCGTGCTTTTTGATGAACTGAGCCCACGCCTGAGCAGATTCAGCATCTTCGCCAGTCGGCAAGCCATCAGGCTTGGGGTCATCGTTATTAAATGCCGTAGTCACTGCGCGCTTTACGGGATCACTTGCCCAATCGATATCGGAAAGCGTCTTCTCCGCAGTGGAGTCCCAGGTACCATCATCCTTCTGGTCTTGCGTGACCTTCGCCGAGAAAATTTGGATTCCCTTAAAGGTCGTATCCTTGTAGATATCCTCCGTAATCGTCACGTTGCCGCTCTGGGCCACCCTCGGCGTGCCCTCAGCAAACGCCATGGTCACCGGGGCCATGACTCCGCCGAAGCTCAGCGCTGCTGTGAGGCCGGCGGTTACTGCCAGGCGTGCGATGTTCTTGTTCATGTGCATCTTCTTTCCTCTGCTTTCTACTTCGTAACTCATTCGATCGGTCATTATCTGTCTGTGTCTTAACATCTACTTCGCTACGTCTCGCCCCGCTCTCTGTGGGGCTGCCAGCTACTCTTTATGGCTGCCACCTCCCCGCTTGACCAGGAGCGCGACCACAATGAGCGCGGCTCCGGCGACCGCTGCGGCGGCCGCGGCGTACATTGCCATATCGCCAGTCGAGGGCATAAAGCCTCCGGTGGTAATGCTAGGGGGTGTGCCGGTGGGCGTGTTGATGAGCGACGCCTCCAGGCTGCCCGTCGACCCGTCCGCGCTGTCGGCGCGCAGGGGCGACTCGGCCGTGATGGTGAGTTTGGGCTTGGCGGCGGCCACCTGGTCGACGTCCAGGCCCTCGGCCTTGACCGTCACAGAGCGCGTGCCCTTAAAGACGGTGTAGCCCTTGGGCGCCTTAAGCTCGCGGACCTCCAGCTTGCCCGAGTCCACGCCCGAGACGGTCACGCGGCCGTCCTCGCCCGTGGTGACGGTGGCCTTGCCCTCTGCATCCCACGTGCCGTCGGCCGCTAGCGTGCGACCGCGGTCGTCGATGATGCTCAGGACCGCCCCGGCAAGCGGCTTGTCGCCGTCGCTGCCGCGCTTGGTGAGCGCGAGATCCCAGGTGTAGGCGCACGCATCGTCGCTCGGCGTGCGGGTGAATCCGGCGTCGCCGGACTGGTCGGCAAAGGGAGAGCGCGGGTAGCGCAGGTAGACCTCGTTGGGGTTGCCCTTCGCGATGCCGTGGTTGCATGCGCTGTTGAGCGGTGCGTTGTACACGGCGACCACGCGGGCGCCCGCGGTGAAGGCGTCGGCCCCGCCGAGCGCGGCGATGAGGTCGCCGGTGCGCACGGTGAAGGTCTTGCCGTCGGCCGCTACCTTGGTGGCGCACTGGGCCGTGATATCGGTCCAGCCCTTCGCGGGGTCGGTGCCGGCGCGACCGTCCTTGCCGGCCGAGACGGCGTCAAAGCCGCCGTCCGCGCCCGCCGCCACGTACACGCGCATGCTCGCGGCCACCCTGGAAGGGTCGAGCCCCGCGCTCATGGTGTCGACGAACCGCACCGTATAGGTGTCGTAGGCGGTGAGCCCGGCCGGGACCGTGGCAGAGAGGCGCCAGTACAGGTCGTCGGCGACCGTGGCGTCGGTGGCCTTCTGCCAGGCGGCGGTGCTGTCCTCCAGCACGTGCTTGGCGACCTTGGGGGTCGCCGCCTTGGGCTTGACGGTGACGGTGCTGCCGCCCACCAGGGCCATGATCGGCGCGGTGCCGGCCTCGTCCTGGGCGATGGCGTCGTCGTCGGCGACGATGAGCCAGTAGCCGCAGGGCAGCTCGGCCGTCGTGCCCGCGTTAAGGGCCACGAGCTCGGCGCCAGAGCTCTGGAGGGAACGAGCGAGCTGTGCGCTCAGCGCGCTCGTAAGGTGGGAATCGGTGTTGAGCCACTCGGCAGCTTCCTGCGCGGTGGTCTGGGATTTGGGCATGCCGGCGCTGTGCAGCACAGGCAGCGCGGCGTCGCGCACGGCGTCGCTTACCCAGGCGAGGTCGGTGGCGATCTTGGCGTCGCTGTCGCCGTCGACGACGTTGGCGCTAAAGATCTGGTAGGCATCGTAGCTGCTCGCCACGGTGCCGCTCACCGTGATGGAACCGGTCGAGGTCGGCGCGGCCTGCGCGGATGCGGGGAACACAACCGCGCAGGTGCCGATCACGAGGGCAAGCAGCGCAAACAAGATCGGGAAGGAGCAAACTTTCTTATTCACGACGCTCGCCTCCCTTCGCATTCGCCTTGCGACGAATGTGCATCCAGGCCGCAGCAGCGCAAAGCACCGCCGCGCCGGCAAGGTACGTCAGAGTGACGCCCGACATACCAGAAAGGGGCAATGTGGTGGAGTAGGTGTTGGTGAAGGTGGGAGTGGACTCGGTGAGGTCGTGGGGCGTGTCGGTGGTCACTGGCTTGCCATCACGATCCCGAATCTGCTTGTAGGTCGCAGAGATGTTGATCTTGTGGTTAGAGTCGTCAACCGCATTGACCGTAATCTGATAAACCGACTGGTCGTATGTGTAGTTCGTAAACGGCGTGGTTGGCAGCTGTTCGCGAACGTAATAAGTAAAGGTATTGCTTGCACCGCGGCCCGTGGGATCCGTGCCCTTGACGAGATCGGCAAGTGTGTACGTAATCTCATCGGCGAAGCTCAGGGTCTGGGACTTGTCGCCGCTGGCAGTGGTGGTAATCTCGCCGTCGGGGTCGGTCGTAGCCGTCATGGGTTTATCGAAGTTCTCGTTATCCGCAAACTCGAGCGTAAACTCTTTCATCTCGCCACCCTCAACGACCTTAGTCGCCTTAGGAGTCCAAGAGCCGCTGGAAGTGTACGGATTGTACTTGTTGGTGAAGGTCTTTTCCCCATTGGAGCCAACGACCACATAATAATAGCCGTCAGAATCTGCCTGCACAGGACGCGGATCGCTAGTTGAATCACCGAAGTGCTTGGTTACAGTCATGCCATTGATCGTGTAGTTATGGATTGTAAGCTGTTTGGTCTCGGTCGCATTATCCAGAATCGGAACAGACATGAGCACATCTGGCTTGCCTTCTGCAAGTTTAACCGTAATCTCGTACACGGCCGGGTCGTACGTGATGTCGGAATCAGTGCCAGCATTTTCAACCAAATAGTATGTAATCGTGCCAGTCGTACCGTTCGCTATGAACTGCTCACCAAGGTCAAACTTGATGATGCCACTTGCATCATTACTCGCAGTTCCAACCTCGGTGCAAGCGTCAGGAGTGAATACCCCGCGAGCGATAGGATCACTCGAATCCTTGCGGTAGACCGTAAAGGTGAAATCCCCAGCCTTAAGCTCACGGCCGGCCAACTTCTTGGTCGCCTTCAGCTTAAGGCTCGGGTAGACGTACGTATCCGCAGGCACGCCTAGGTACAAGTCGCCATTCGACATGATGCCGCCACCATGGTCCCAGGAATAGTTGCCCGTGATGAAAGTTCTGGCAGCTTTCTGCGCATTATTCGCTTCATCACTTCCAACTTTGACATCCGACTTCAGACCGACGCTCCGATAAATCTTCACGCCGCCATTGGCAGGGATCTTGATAGCCTCATAGAGTTCGTCGTTATCACTGAGTTCTTTGTTATCGCTGCGTTCTTTGCTTCCCGAATACTTGGCGTCTCCGTCGCCGAGCATCTTGCCGATTACCGCCGCAAGCGGTTCCTGATGGCCAGCCGCTGCCGCAAGGAAGAAATCGGCATGACCGTTATCGCGAAACACCTTCGATTTGTATGCATCTATATCTTGATTCTTGCCACTACCACCACCTGAAAGATGGGGTTTAGCTTCATTGCCGGTATTGTTCTGTGAGTTGTAACCATATTTATAATCGTCTTTAAAACGATCTCCGTCATCATACTCAGCGCCGGCAGACGAATTGCCAAAGATTGCCGTGCCCTCAGTGTTCGTTACCAACGTCTTGCCCGTGGGGCAGACTGCAACGCCACCGCCGTAGCCGCCAGCTTCATTGGCGCTAATGTACGAGTTATATATGAATAGCCTACCAGCAGTATATTCCTTGCCTTGGTCTGAGTTTCCCTGAACAAAGATGCCGCCGCCACCCCAGTCAAAGCGAGACATGCAGTGATTGTTAGTGATATAGACATTATTGTCTTCAGTGCCGTTAATCATCGCGTCAACCATCTGGCCCACTCGAATGCCGGCACCTTCAGATCGGTAGCTCACGTTAGAGGCAATAATTCCTCCCGTGATTTTCAGCCACGCCATACCCGTACGGGGTTGAGTATTACGGTTGACATCCGTGACATAAACACCGCCGCCGGCTTCCTCGGAGTAGTTGCCGGTAATCTGGCCACCAGAAATAGTGACATTGGCGCCGTTATTGGCAGCAAGCCCAGCGCCGCCATGGTCACCGTTGCCATCCTTGTTGCAGAATTTAGCCATTCTATTATTCGTGATATAGCCACCAGAAACGGACACGATGCCGCCTACGGCCATAATGCCGCCGCCATAGCCAGGTTGATCGCTTTCCCCATTGAACGTCGCATTGCCCGAAATAACCGCATTTTCCGAAATAGATACGCTCGAGCCGTTCGAGTACACACCGCCGCCATTGGGAGCGTAGTTGCCTGCGATCACGCCACCGGTCAGATAAAGGGTCGTACCTTCATCTTTGAGTTCGATGCCTGCGCCTTGGCTCCTAGAGGTTGCACCGCAAACGTAGCCACCGCTCATATTGACGGTGGAGCCGTTCTCGGCATAGATGAGGCTGCCGACATTGCAGTCCTTTTTCTGCGTAAGCGTACCGCCCCGAAGGTTAAACTTGCCGTGATTGTAGACGTTAATGAGCTTCAACGCGGAACCCGTGGGCGCAGTTGAGACAATTGCACCCTTGATGTTGACCGTATGTGTTTCAAGCGTTTCCGCCGTGCTCGTACCGCTAGCGGACGACTTGGTTACGTAATAGGTGAGCGTGGTCGGGATGTCATCGTTGTCATAGTCGTCGACCTTGCCATTTTTGCCATAATTTTCGCTAGTAAAAGTCTGACCTTGATCCTGCAGCGGCTGAGTGCCTTTGATCTCATCCACACCCGGATTAGAATCCGTGATTGTAAACTCGGCACTATTGCTCACACTGAAAAGCGGCTTATTATCATTGCTCGAGTGCTTTATTTTGTAGCCATTAAGATCAAGGGTGATATTGCTACCTTTCTTATTGAGAAAGATTTCGCCGTTGCAGTCTAGGTCCTGCATCAATTGAAAACTGCCGGACTGATTTTCCGCAACGCCCTGAAGTTTCTGGCTAAGCTCAGCTTCATTGTTAATTTTCACAGCAGCCGTTCCGGCTTGCTCACCTTCCGCAGCCGCGACAACGGTTTTGTCATCCGAAGTCGTTGTACCCTCGTTCTGCTGCTCTTCCTCGGACTGTCCCTCAAGCTGGGCATCGTCGCCAGTCTCGTCGCCCTCGGTCTCGTCACTATTCTGGTTTTTTTCGGTATCCCCGCTGTTGGTGTTGTCTACATCAGTAGACTCACTTGAGGAACCCCCCCCCATCACAGTTTCCTCGGTAGAAACCGCCTGGGCATCGTTGGCAATGGCCTGCGAGATCGGAGGCATGACGAGCGACAGTACCAGGCTCAAAACGGAGGCTCCGCACAAAACGCTTGCCAGTACACGGCGCGTCGCTTTATTACTCTGCTTAGATTTGTCCGAATTCGCTTTCATCGATGTCTCCTCCCCAAGAGACCGCGATCTTGCTCTTTCACCATCAAACGTATCTGCGCAATCTGTAATTGCGCTCGTTTAGTAATGCAATTATAACGATTGTTTAAATATCTGAGCAAATAAAACCGATAGTTTTGTAGTGAGTTCTCAATTCTCTTGACATTTGCTCGGATTTGCCTTCGTTTATTCGCTATCTATTATTTGTTTCTGCTGGTAATTTAGTTGCCTATTATTTTTTAATGGCATTAGATTTATTTGCACAACATTTTGCTCAAGAGCAAACATCCTGTGAACGGTAGGTCATTAACCGGGAGGAATAGACTACTAAATTGATGGGAATATCTTTAACCCATTGGTAGTTAGAAGCGTAATGTTCAGACAACTATATTTGAATTTTCGCGCAGATTTTAGGCATCATTTCGCCCAAATCGCCTGAGGCCACCACAAAGATGCCTGCCCCCTTTGTGGTGGTTCCGCCCCGGCGCTACAGCAGATGTTCCTCGATAAAGATCGCGATGCCGTCTTCGTCGTTGCTGGCGGTTACAAAGTCGGCGGCGGCACGGGTGGCATCGCTGCCGTTTGCCATGGCCACGCCCACGCCGGCGTCAGCCACCATGCAGGTGTCGTTATCGGCATCGCCAAACACGCAGATGTCCTGGAGCTCCATGTCGTTGAGCTCCGCCACGCGCACAAGGCCGCGCGTCTTGGACACACGCGGATCCATAAACTCGTAGAGCCGCTGCGTGGTCTGCAGGGCCGCTGCCTTAACAGTGTCATCGGCAAACGTCGATGCTCGCTCGATCACCCGCGGCATTACCTCGGGCGCCATGGTAAACATCACCTTGGGCTGCGGCTCGCGCAAAAACTCGGCAAAATCGACCACCTGGTAGGGCACGCCGTCGACGCGCGACAGGTGCTCGACGCACGCGTTGCTCTCGGGCACGTAGAACACGCCGTCTCGGGGGCAGACAGGCGTTGCCGGAAGGTCCGCCATGTGCTTGCAGATGCGCGCGATGGTCTCGCCCGGCAGCGGATAGCTCAGCTCGTTGATGTCGTGCGCACGGTCGATGACCTCGGCGCCGCCGCAGCCCACGAGCACGTCCACCAGGCCTTCGATGCCCCAGAGCTCGTACATGGCCTCGGTCGCGTGGGCGTCGCGCCCGGTGCACAGGCCAAAGAGCACGCCACGGTCGCGCAGGGCGCGGATTGCCGCCACGGTGCGCGGGGACACCGTGTGCTGGCTCGCGAGCAGCGTGCCGTCGATATCGCAGAACACGGCTTTGATGTGGCTGAAGGTGGTGTCCATGGGGGCCTTTCTGGGTCGTGCGGCGGTGTGGGGTGTATTCGTGAACGGCGTACATGGTATACCAAGGCGCAGGCGCGGCCCGTCAAAGCAAAAACCACCACAAAGGCGCCTGGCCCCTTTGTGGTGGAAGTGACGTTTGCGGGCCAAACCATCACAACATTCGACGTTTTTCGGCAAAATCGCGATTTTTACCGAATGTTGTGATGGTCTTTACTGCCTTGCGGCACGATCAAAATGCCGGCGCCCAAACAGCAGCAACGCCGCGGGGACTGCCGTCACGACCATGCCTGCTCCAATGAGCGTCTGCTGCACGCCAAATGTCGCCGCCAGCCACGGGGCAATCGCCAGAGGGGCCACGCCGGCGAACATATTGCCAAAGCCCATGACCGAGTTCACGCGACCGAGCTGCTCGAGCGGAGCCGTCGTTTGCACAATGGTGTTGTGGAGCGGGTTGACGACACCCCAAGCTATGCCCAGGGCGATCTGGCCGATGAGGGCCACGCCCACGTACGGTGTCCCCACATAGAGCAGACTTCCCAGGCCCACGGACATGAGCGCCACGAGCAGCGTTTTAAGGTTGACCAGGTGCGGCGGCAAGCGGAGCGCGAGCACGGCACCCAGCACCGCGCCCACGCCCGAAGCAGACGAGAGCCAACCCATCCACTCAACGCCGACGTGCAGGACATCGCGGTAGAAGAACGACTCGAGCGGATCGAAGGCTCCGTAGCCAAAGTTCGAAAGAAAAATGATGCAGAAAAGTAGCGCGAGGACGCTGTTGGTGAAGACCGTCTTGATGCTGCCTGCGAAGGTGGCGCGGGCGGACGTGCTGGGGTTGGAGCTTTGTCCCGCACGCTCCCCTTCCTCTGTCGAATCGGCATCCGCATGCCCGGCGACATGGCTGGTCTGCGGCCTAAAGCCCCAACCGACGACGAACGCCAGCACGGTAAAGAGCATCATGAGCACGAACACCGTGCGCGACGACGCAGCCGCCGCGACAAAGCCGCCCAGCGTGGGGCCAACGATGATACTCACGTTTGAAAACATGGCGATGGCGGAGTTGATGTCTTTGAGCTCGACGGGGTCGTCGGTGAGATACGCCGGATAGGACGTGGCGATGGGCTGGGCGAATCCCATCGTAAAGCCCAGAAACACCGCGCCGAGCAGGACGACGCCGGTCGCGCTACCAAAGGCGATGATTGACATGCCGGTTGCGAGCGCGCCGATGATGCTCAGCAAGAAATGGCGGCGCAGACCCCAGGCGTCGAGCTCCGCGCCACCCGCAAAGGATCCCAGGATCACGAAAACGTTCATAAACAGAACGGCCAGCGATGTCGCGACGACCGAGGCATCGTCTGCATAGGTGAGCGTTCCGATGACGCCGATAAAATAACTGGTCTGAAAGCCGGTATATATGAGGAAGCGCATTGCCACCAGGTGCTTAGCCTGCGCGGACAGCGAAGGTTGAGATTTTGAGAGAAGAGATGCGAGCATGGAGACTCCTTGTTTCATACGAATACGGGCGGTGGGCATTCGCCACCGTCTATCAAATCAATCAGTCCGCATGAAACATTAAGGACGCATCAGGACCCTTCTCTCCTTTTTTCGCTCAGTATGAACTACTTGGTAGATTGTAAGGCATGCCCCACACATCTACTAAAGCAAAATCCACCACAAAGGTGCCTGGCCCTTTGTGGTGGAAATGGCGTTTGCCCAGATAAAACCTGCCAAAACAAACCTGTCCCCTTTTGGCACGTTATGACAGCGCAGCGTCAAGCCTTAAAGGTGATCTTGGATCAGATCGCAGATGGCTCGGGCGTCGTTGATGTTGATGGCTCGGGTCGCAAAGCCGGCGTCGAAGGCCTGACGCGCCAGGGCTTCGTTGCAGGCAAGGGCTAGCGTGTGACCGTCGACCAGGTCGAGCGAGCTCTTGCCGCGCAGACGGTCGACACCGGAGCGCGCGACCACGATGTTGTCGAAGCCCTCGGTCTTGTAGCCCTCAATGATCACCACGTCGACATCGTTGTAGCGCGACAACAGCTCGCGCGCGGGCATCTCGTCCTCCTCGCGTGTGTCGGCGTACTCCGCCCAGCGCGTGGCGCAGATGAGGCCCACGTGCTTGGATCCGGCTTGGTGATGGCACCAGGTGTCCTTAGCGGGCACGTCGATATCAAAGCCGTGGTGCCCGTGGTGTTTGAGCGAACCCACGCGCAGGCCGCGGCGGGTGAGCTCGGCGATAACCTTCTCGACGAGCGTGGTCTTGCCCGAGTTTTGGTAGCCGATAAACGCGATCGCGGGGACGGCCGGGGCCGGAGCTGCGGACGCGACGGCGGCAGGCGCGCTTGCGGGTGCGGCACCGTCAGCGGCCGCGGACTCAACAGCAGCGGCCTGGCGCTCGGCGCGGTCCCACACACCCGAGCGGCCGCCTTCCTTGTGCAGCAGGCGCACGTCGACGATCTCCATGCCGCGATCGACGGCCTTGCACATGTCGTAGATGGTCAGGCACGCGGCACTCGCACCAGTCAGCGCCTCCATCTCAATACCCGTCTTACCCGTCACGCCCGCCGTAACCAGCACGTGAAAGCCAACCTGTCCGTCCGCGCGCGCCGGCGCCCAGCCCTCGGGCACGTCCTCGGCAGGCGTCCCCGCCGCAGCGATGGGCGCAATGTCGCACTTGCTCTTGGTAATGAGCAGCGGATGGCACATGGGAATGATGTCGCTCGTGCGTTTGATGGCCATAATGCCCGCCACGCGCGCGCAGGCAAGCACGTCGCCCTTCTTGGCGCGGTCCTGCAGCACCATGGCCTGCGTCTCGGGATGCATGAGGATAGTGCCCTCGGCGATGGCAATGCGATGGGTCTCGGCCTTGTCGGACACGTCGACCATGCGTACCTCGCCCTTGGCGTCCACATGCGTCAGCTCGTCGCGACGGGCGTCGCGGGCGGGCTCGGCTGCAGCGCTGGAAGTCGGCTGCGCGGACGCGTCGGCGTTGCCAGCATTCGCCGCAGCCGTGACTTTGTGGGCAGACATCGCGGCCCTGCGAGCGGCCTTGGTGGCATCGGCGTACCTGCTCTTGGCCATATGATCATCCTCCGATTTGGGACATAAATCGTTGCGTGCCCTCAATTATCGCGTGTTCCTGCGGTTTGTGGGCCACGGCATCGCGCCAAATCGAAAGTACCTGCATATCATCACCACGGCGCAGGGCATCGCGCACCGAATACTCGGCATCGCTGAACAGGCACGGACGCACGTTGCCATCGGCCGTCAGGCGCAGACGGTTGCAATTCGCGCAAAAATGGTTGGACATGGCGCTGATGAAGCCAACCGTTCCCGCCGCGCCCGGAAAGTGCCAATAGCGCGCAGGGCCCGCGCCGGCAGGAGCGTCGTTGATGTCGAGCGGTTCGAGCTCGCCCAGACCCACCGCGGCGGCCCCGGCATTGATGCGCGCCCGCAGCTCATCGCTCGGCACGGTATCGCTCGCGTCCCACAGCTCGGGATTGAGCGCGGGCGCATGCGGGTCCACAGCGCAATGCGAGCTCGTGTGCTCGTCGCCGATGGGCATGTATTCGATAAAGCGCAGGTGGATGGGTCGGTCGAGCGTGAGCCGTGCGAGGGCCGCCACATCCTGGTTGAGCCGGCGCACCACAACGCAGTTGACCTTAACGGGCTCAAAGCCCCAAGCCAGCGCCGCGTCGATGCCGGCCATGGTCTGCTCGAGCCGGCCCAGACGCGTGATCTTTCCAAAGAGCGTAGGGTCGAGTGTGTCGAGCGAGATGTTGACGCGGTTAAGTCCGGCGTCTTTGAGCTGCGGCGCCAGCTTGGGCAGCAGGGCGCCATTGGTGGTGAGCGAGATGTCCTCGATCTGCGGGATCGCGCGGATGTCGCGAATGAGCGGAATGATACGGCGGCTGACCAGCGGCTCGCCGCCCGTCAGGCGTACGCGGCGAATACCCTCCCCCGCCACCAGGCGCACAAAGCGGGCGATTTCCTCGGCGCTGAGCAGCTCGTCGTGTGCACGGGGCGCCACGCCGTCGGCCGGCATGCAGTAAATGCAGCGGAAATTGCACTTGTCGGTAACGGCAATGCGCAGGTAGTTGATATCGCGGCCAAAGCCGTCATGTTGCACGTGCCCGTCCACGCAGCCCTCCCCTCACGCGGCGTTTTATTCTTCGGAAAACATAATACCCCACGAGAGAATTATGCCGACACCCGTACGACAGGACGAGTCGCTTCGAGCAAAACGGACTTTCCAAGCCCATCCTCAGCACAAACCATCACAACATTCGATGCTTTTCCCGATTTTGGCAAAAAACGTCGAATGTTGTGATGGTTTGCCTGCCCGCAGCGCCCCGTAGAAGGACCAAAGCGCCCCTAGAGGCCGCCGTCCCAGTGCCGAATCACGAATTCTCGCAGGTCGTTCTGACGTTTCTGGAACACTTCGCTTCGGTCGCACTTAAGGCCCATAGCGAGCGCGATAGCGTTCATCGCCCGGTGCAATTGCAGCTGGTGGGCAAACTGAGTCCCGGTGAGGACGATCATCCTAAAGCCCAGCGCGCTCAGCACGGTCATACGCTCCGCATCCGACGCGCTGCGCTGTTTATCAAGATGGTCCGAGCCGTTGTATTCAATCCCCGTACCGTTCGCAGGCGCATATACGTCGATCTCAAAATACCCGGCCTTTGCGAGATACTTGAACTCGTTGGGAACATCGACCCGATGGTTGAGCTCGATCTTGGCGTATCCCAGCCCGCCCTGGGAACGTTTTGCTACGACCATGATTGCGGTGGCCGTCTCCATGGGCGACCGCGCGCCATCGTGCACGCGCTTGAGCGCGGCGGCCGCGCGTATAGCCCCCTGACGAGATCGGTTCTCATTGCAATAGGCAATCAAGTCGGCAACGGTATACCTCTGCCCCATCTCGATATAATCGCCTGTCGACAGATGATTCAAATGGTATCGGGCACAGATTTCGTAGCCATATTCCAACTGCTCGGGCTCACTCATCCACGAACCCGCTTGGACAAAGCACATGGCCTCATCAACCACTAGAAGGTCCTCTGCCACCTCGATAAGATGGCCTGGAGGTACCGGCGCTCCAAACACGTGGCACCTAAATCCAGCCGGCGTCGAGCGCTCAAAATCGAAGTTGACGAGCGTATCGATATGATCGAGCTCTTCTCGTGGAATACCAAGCGAAATCAGATAGTCGGTAACGATCCCAACTGCCGTTGAAGCCCTCAGCCCCTTGGCATCGAGTCCCAATTTGGGCAGGTCCGCAATCGGCTCCGCCTCATTAGCAAGCGAGTCCTCATCGTATAGGCTGCTTGCTCGCGAGAGCGGCTCGGACGGGCGCGCCACGTTGTGGTACAGCCAGGCAGTCTTATGGGACAGGACGATCGGCAGGTCCATGAGCCCTCCAATGGAGTCGGATAACCAATCTTATTCCCCTGCCCACGGGTCCGCACACCTTCGTGCGCAAGAAAGCGATTCCACCCAGTCGAGTGGCAGAAAAACCATCACAACATTCGATGCTTTTCCCGATTTTGGCAAAAAACGTCGAATGTTGTGATGGTTTGAAGCGAGGTGAAGAGCACGAAGGGGTCAAAGCATCGTACTCGAACGGGTTAATCCAACTCTTTTAAGCCATGCGCCAGTTGCCAGTATTCGCCGTGCTGAGCGAGCAGCTCTTCGTGCGTGCCGCGCTCGATAATGCGGCCGTGTTCGAGGACCATGATGGCATCGGCGTCGCGGACGGTGGACAGGCGGTGCGCGATCATAAACGTGGTGCGGCCGCGCATGATGCGGTCCATACCGCGCTCGATTAGCTTTTCGGTGCGCGTGTCGATGGAGCTCGTGGCCTCGTCCAGGATGAGCACCGGTGGATCGGCCACAGCAACGCGCGCGATGGCGAGCAGCTGGCGCTGGCCCTGCGACAGGTTGGCGCCATCGGCCGTAACCGGCGTGTCGTAGCCTCTAGGCAGGCGGCGGATAAACGAATCCGCACAGGCTGCCTCGGCAGCGGCGCGCACCTCCTCGTCGGTCGCGTCGAGCTTGCCAAAGCGGATGTTCTGCGCAATGGTGCCGCTAAACAGGTGCGTATCCTGCAACACAATGCCCAACGACCCGCGCAGGCTGGCCTTGGCAATGTGCTTGACGTCGATGCCGTCGTACGTGATCTCGCCGTCATCGACCTCGTAGAAGCGGTTGATGAGGTTGGTGATGGTCGTCTTACCGGCGCCCGTCGAGCCCACAAACGCGATCTTTTGCCCCGGCTTGGCAAACAGGTTGAGGTCCGTGAGCACGCGGGTGCCCGGCACGTAGGAAAAGTCCACGGCATGGAAGCGCACGTCGCCGGCAAGCGGGACCAAGCCGCACGTGAGCTCGGTACCGTCGGCAGACACCGCGCGGCCCGACTCATCAACGGCAGCCACATCATGCAGGTGCCCGTACGCGCCCACGCCCTGGCCCTCGGGAATCTTCCATGCCCACGCGGCGTCGCCCGTCTGCACCAGCTCCACGCAGCCCTCGTCCACCTCGGGCTTAAGGTCCATAGCCGCGAACAAGCGCTCGGCGCCGGCCAACGCATTGAGCAAGAAGTTGCCCAGCTGCGTGAACTGGTTGATGGGCATGGCCGCCTGGCGTACAAAGACCAGGTAACTTGCAAGCGCGCCCACGTCGGCGAGCCCCTTGATGCAGAGCATGCCGCCCGCCACCGCGACGATGGCATAGTTGACGTAGCCAATCACCACGGTCATGGGCACCATGGAGTTGGCATAGCTCACGGCGGCGGTGCCGGTGCGGCGAAGCTCGTCGTTGCGGCAGGTGAAGCCGGCGACATTCGCTGCCTCGCGGTTAAAGACCTTGATGACCTTTTGGCCCGAGACCATCTCTTCGATATATCCGTCCAGGTCGCCAAGCGATGCCTGCTGGGCGGCAAAGAAGCGCTTAGAGCGCGCGCCCGAATAGCGCGCATACAGCACAATGGCCGCATCGCACACGAGCGTGATAATCGTGAGCTGCCAGTTAAGGATGATGAGCATGGCCGTGGTGCCCACAACCTGAATGGCGGCCTGAATCACGTTGGCAAAGCTGTTGTTGAGCGCCTCGGAGACGGTGTCGACGTCGTTGGTGAAAAAGCTCATGATGTCGCCCGAGCGCGTGCTGTCAAAATAACTGAGCGGCAGCGCCTGGATGTGCGCGAACAGGTCGCGGCGAATATCGGACACCACGCGTTGGGCCGCGCGCACCATAATCTGCGAGTAGCCCAGGGCCGAGAGCACGCCCGCGGCGTAAATGATCGCCGTCAGGATGACCTGCCTGGCGAGCAGTTCCTCCCCGCCCGTGGCCAAACCGTTAACGATGGGGCGCACCATGTAGGTGCCGGCAAGGCTTGCGATGGCGGCCACAGAGGCAAGCACACCAACTGCGAGCAGCGAGAACTTGGCGTGACCCATGTAGGAGAGCAGGCGGCGGAGCGTCTGCGTCAGATTGGCGGGACGGGCCTGAGCGGATGTCTTAGGCATGGCGCTCACTCCCTTCCGTGGCTTGAGGTGATCCACTGGGGCCAGAGGAAGACAGGGCATTTGCACCATCCACGACGCCCGCATCCCCCGCAAACTCCATCTGCGAGGCATAGATCTCCTGATAAATGGCGTCGCCCGCCAGCAGCTCCTCGTGCGTGCCCACACCGTGGACACGGCCGTCGTCCAGCACAATAATGCGGTCGGCATCCATGACGCTCGCAATGCGCTGTGCAATGACAATCACGGTCGTATCGGGAATCTGCGCGATATGCTCGCGGATCTTGGCATCGGTCGCCATATCGACCGCGCTGGTTGAGTCATCAAAAATGAGCACACGCGGGTGCTTGAGCAGCGTGCGCGCGATGCACAGGCGCTGCTTCTGTCCGCCCGAAACACCGGCGCCGCCTTGGCCCAACTCGCCGTCCAGCCCGCCGATGCGATCCAGGAACTCGTCCACGCACGCCGCACGGCAGGCGCGCAGCAACTCCTCGTCGGTGGCGTCGGGCGCGCCCCACTGCAGGTTCTCGCGCACGGTACCCGTGAACAGCACGTTCTTTTGCAGCACAATGCCCACGGCGTCGCGCAGGGCGGCCAGGTCGTAGTCGCGCACATCGCGCCCGCCCACGAGCACAGCGCCCTCGGTCGCGTCGTACAGGCGCGCGATGAGCTGCACGAGCGAGCTCTTGCCCGAGCCCGTACCGCCGAGCACACCCACCGTAGAGCCCGGCTCGATGCGAAGGTCGATATGCTCAAGCACGTCTTCGGCAGCATCCGCGCGGTACTTAAACGACACGTCGCGGAACTCGACACTTCCGTCGGCGACCTCGTGCACAGCCGCGTCTGCCGCAGGCGCCTGGATAAGCGATTGCTCGTCGATCACCCGCGAGATGCGCTCCACGCTGGCGAGCGCGCGCGTGAGCAACAAAAACACGTTGGAGATCATCATGAGCGAGTTCATGATCAGCAGCACGTAGCTCATAAAGCCCGTAAGCGAGCCCACGCCCAGCTCGCCGGCGATAATCATGCGCCCGCCGATCCACAGGATCGAGATGGCGGCCACGTACATCGACAGCTGAAACACCGGCAGATTGAGCACGGCGTTGCCGAAGGTCTTCGTCGCCGTGTGCGCGAGCTCGGTATTGACGGTGTCGAACTTGGCCTCCTCGTGCTCGGCGCGCACGTACGCCTTGACGGCGCGCACGGCGGTGAGGTCCTCCTGCACCACGCCGTTGAGATGGTCCATTGAGGTCTGCAGTTGGCGGTAGAGCGGGCTGACGCGATAGGTGATGACGCCCAGCACGATCGCCAGCACGGGCAGAATGATCGCAAAGACCGTGGCAAGCGGGCGCGACAGCACCAGGGCATAGACCAGGCCGACGATGAGCGTCACCGGTCCGCGCACCATGGGGCGAAAGCCGTTGCCGATGGCATTTTGGATGACGGTGATGTCGGTGGTCATGCGGGTGACAAGCGAGCTAGCATCGTAGTTGTCCAGGTTGCCAAAGGCGAGCGTCTGGATCTTGCGATACTCGGCCTCGCGCAGGTTGGCGCCCAGGCCCGAGGCCACGCGGGCGGATGTGCGCGCGTAGCCCAGGCCAAGTACCAGCGAAAACGCCGCACACACCAGCATGCATGCGCCCTGCAGCAGCATGTAGTTGACGTCACCCGTGGGCACGCCCACGTCGATGATGTTGGCCATGATGACCGGGATAAACAGCTCGAGCGCGGTCTCAACCGAGACGAACATCACGCCGAGAATGGCATCGCGACGGTATGCCCCCAAGTAGGAAAACAGTATTTTGAGATTGCGCACGCAGGTTCATCCCCCATCAAACGTTGTTCGCAAACGCACGTATTATTGCGCGCCGAGCGATGGTGTCAAGTGTTCCGAAATCGATTTCTACAAGGCTGGCGCAGGCGCTAAGCCCGCGTGGCACGCGACCGTATTCAAATGGAAATGATTGAAGGCGCAATTTTTTCGCCCCACCGGCAACATGGACCTTGACTCTACAATCGTTGTAGGGTTTTCACTACACTGGTACGTAAATGAACCAAGCCAGAAAGTGCCCGCCCATGGAACATGACCTCACACGCGGCAATGTCCTCAAGACCATCGCGGTCTTCGCCCTACCCTATATGCTCTCGTACTTTTTGCAGATGCTCTACGGCATGGCTGACCTGTACTTTATCGGACAGTTTAGCGGCGCCGCCGGCATCACCGCCGTGGGCAACGGCGCGCAGACGCTCTATATCATTACCGTAACGCTCGTGGGCCTGGCCATGGGAACGACCGTCATCGTCGGCCATGCCGTGGGTTCGCGCCGCTTCGATCGCGCCGAGGCCGCCATCGGCAACACCATCACGCTCTTTATGGGTGTCTCGGTGGTGTTGGCCGCGCTCTTGCTCGCACTGTGTCCGCAGATCGTGGAGCTCATCGGCACGCCGGCCGAAGCGGTCGAAGGCACTGCCGCCTACCTGCGCATCTGCTTTATCGGCATTCCATGCATCGCCGCGTACAACATCCTTTCGGCCATCTTTCGCGGCTTGGGCGATTCGCGCTCGCCCATGTATGTGATCGGCGTGGCGTGCGCCATCAACATCGCGCTCGACTTTCTGTTTATTGGCCACATGGGGCTCGGCCCCGTGGGCGCGGCACTCGGCACGGTGATCGCGCAGACGGCAAGCGTTGCCCTCGCGCTCGTATGGCTCAAGAGCCGCCGCACGAACATCCACGTCAAGCGCAGCGACCTGCGCCCCCAGACCGAGGTGCTCGGCAGCATCCTTAAGATTGGCGTGCCCGTGGCCGTGCAGGACGGCTGCATCCAGGTGGCGTTTATGTTCATCACCGTTATCGCCAACCACCGCGGGCTGGTCGACGCCGCCGCCGTGGGCCTGGTCGAGAAGATGATCAGCTTTTTGTTCATCGTGCCGAGCTCCATGGGCGCCACCGTCAGCGCGCTCACGGCGCAAAACGCCGGCGCAGGCAAGGGCGACCGCGCGCGTCAGGTGCTCAAGGACGCCATGACCATCTCGGTGGTGTACGGCTGCCTGATCACGGTGCTGATGTGGCTGGTGGCGCCGGCGTTTCTCGGCTTTTTTGCCAAGGACGCCGCAGTGGTCACAGCCGGCACCGGCTATATGCGCAGCTATATTTTCGACGCGATCTTTGCCGGCATCCACATTTGCTTTAGCGGCTTTTTCGCTGCGTACGGTAAGAGCTACATCGGCTTTGCGCACAACGTGCTGGCCGTGGCGCTCATTCGCGTGCCGGGCGCATGGCTGCTGTCGAACGCCTATTCCGACACACTGTTTCCCATGGGCATCGCCTCGCCGTGCGGGTCGATTCTTTCGGCAGTCATTTGCGTGGTGGCGTTTACGGTGCTCAACCGCCGCGGCACTTTTGACAAGCTCGTGGCGTAGCGGGGCGAGCCTGGCGACCCCGTCCCGCTTTCTGCCGAAAGGAGTAATCCTGTGACTGACACGTCCAGCGAACATACCGACGGCCTGCTCCGCATTGGCGAGGTGGCGCGCCTGTTTAACCTGAGCGTTGGCACACTGCGCCATTACGAGCAGCTGGGCCTGCTGGAGCCGGCGCATATCGACCCTGCAAGCGGCTATCGCTACTACGGAGCGCGACAGCTCTCCACTCTCAACACCATCAGCAACCTGCGCGTTCTTGACTTGCCACTGGCGCAGATTCGCGAATTTGTGACCACGCGCGACGTGGACCTCATGCAGCGCCAACTCGCCCAGCAGCAGGAGCTTATCGAACGTAAACGCCGTGAGTTGGAACGCGTCTCACGCAAGATCAACAACCGGCTTGCCTTGTTGCGAGGCGCATTGGATGCTGAGCTCGATACCATCTACGAGGTCAACGCGCCCGAACTTCGTTGCGCCGTGCTGCGCGAACGCGTCAACCCCACCGATGCCTATGCGTTGGAGTGGCAGATTCGCCAGCTGCAAAAAGGACAGCACGAGACCTTCGTTTTCCTTGGCAATCTGGGTGTGGGCATCGCGCCCGAGCGCATTGCCACCGGCGACTTCGATGGCTACGACGAGGTCTTTCTGCTGCTGGATGACACGGATGACTACCTGGGCGATGTCGAGGTACGCCCCGCCGCGCGCTGTTTGACCATTAGCTTCCGCGGCACGCACGGGCAGGCAGCCCCGCGCTACGAGCTCCTGCTCGACTACATGCACGAGCGCGACCTGTCCCCCGCCGGGCCCTCACGCGAAATCGCCCTCATCGACGACATCATCAGCGACGATCCGGCGACCTACGTGACGCAAATCACGGTGCCTGTTACCGCATCCAAATAAAAACCGCCCGGAAAGCGTTAAGCTCTCCGGGCGGTTCCGACTAATCGCTACTATCCAGCAACTCGAATCGATTTCTAGACACAACCAATGCGGCATAATCTTGGCTTTGGTGAAAAACGTGGGCAATCACAACGTCCTCGTTATCGTAGTAATAAAGCATTACATAAGAATTAACGAGGCAAGCATGGTAACCGAGCGCTGCAAGCTCAGGTAATTTCGATAAGCCGTAGTCAACTACGCCACTTCGAAGAAGCTGAAGCTGACTACGGTATTTATCCAGAAAGCGCCGGGCAGTAAAAACACCATGCCCCAATAGATAATCAACGATATCGTCAACCTCTTGTTCCGCTGTAGGCAGAATCTTGACGTTATAGGCCATATTTTGCCTCAAGGTCATCGAGAGCCTCAAAGGCATCACGCGCCGTGCCGGCAGCACGCTCCCGCTCGGCAACAGCTATGCGAGCCATCAGGCGAGCCTTAGCTTGTTCCTGAACCATGAGGTCGTAGTCTTCAGATCGAAGTACAACAAATTTGCTATAGCCGTTTTTTGTAACAGTCACTGGACCCGTAGTAGTTTCAACGAGCTCCGAGAACTTTGCGGTGTCCCGCATATCTTTAATTGGAACGCAAACGGGCATGGCACACTCCTAACATAATTGTGTACACAATTATGTTACACCAAAACGACCCCGCTATAGCCCCAAAGCATCTTCACTGACAATCTGGATGTCATCGCCCTTGGACTGAAGCTCCAGGGCCTTCTTTACCTTACTTCCGTAGTTTTTTGTAGTCCAAGCATCGCTGCCTTCATCACCAACAACTACGTAGTCACATTTCTTTGATACGCCACTCAGTACCTGACCACCGTTCTGCAAAATAAACTGCTTAATACACTCTTTTGAACCGTGATAGAAAGTACCGGAAAGGCAGAACTTCTTTCCTTCAATTTGAACCTGTCGATGCGACACGCCGTCAGAGCAGGGATTAATTATCCCCTGTAACAAACCAACCAATTGATCGGATTCATGCTCATCTATGTCACCATCCGCCAAAGCGGCGGCTAGAAGCGAACAAACATTGTCGAGCAAAGGGTCACCTTGCAACTTATCGTGCTCTTCGACATACGACAGTGACGACATTGCCTCCAAGGCATCAACCCTGTCATTGGCGACAATCATTTCGCACAAATTTAGAAAATCGCAGTAATCGGCAGTCTTTTCCGACTTCGCTCTCTGCGCCGAACCGCGGGGAGCCCCTTCATTTGAGCGTCGTCCGCAACCGGTACCAAGGCTATACGGTGCAAACATGGGGACATGCCCCTCGTCTTCCATAATCAGTGAATGGAAAATGCGCCTGCAAGCATCCGCATCGTCCAAGGCTCGATGATGGCTCCCCATCTCAAGATTTAAGCATCGGCAAACCGTTGGAAGCTTATAGTCTGGGTATTCTGGATGCCACTGCTTGGCAAGCTCTTTAGTGCAGGCGTAATTCCACTCGGGCCTGTCAAGTTCATAGGCATCAAATAGCTTCCACAGAACCGCCAAATCAAATGAAGCGTTGTGGGCAACCAGAGCGGCTCCGTCAAACAGGCTTTTCAACGAGCGTGACCATATTTCCGGAAATGTAGGAGCACCGGCAACGTCAGCATGGGAAATGCCCGTTAGCCTCATGTTAATTTCCGAAAACGGCTCTTCAGGATCAACCAAATAGGAGTCCTCTGCAAGGACGGTACCTTTGCAGTCACATCGAATTAGCCCAATTGAACTAATTCGATCATTGTGTCCATTTGGAGTTTCGACATCCAAAAACAGCACGTCTGCCGCCATGACAGCCTCCCTATGCCGCAGGCACTTCGCCTGTTTCGATTATTTCCTCAAGTTGATCTTCGTCCAATACAGGCACACCAAGTGCTTGTGCCTTAGTGAGCTTTGAGCCCGCATTCGCCCCCACAACTACATAGGAGGTTTTCTTCGAAACCGACCCCGTCACCTTGGCCCCCAAAAGTTTCAACGCATCCCCTGCCTCAGAACGAGAGCGTTTCTCGAGTGTACCGGTCAGAACAAAAGTCAATCCTGTTAGCGGTTGCTCTGAAGCGAGATCGGCGGAAATACCAGCTTTTTCAGACTCTGCTTGCATCGCGCCCATAAGGTCTTCCTCGAGAGAAAGGCCGTATTCGCGAAGTCGCTGAAGCACATCGAGATTTTCCGGAATAGAGAAGAACTCCTTTATGCTATTTGCGATTTCCGGTCCAACCCCTTCGATCTGGGCTATATCTTCCTCGTCAGCTATAACAAGCGCATCAATTGAAAGGTAACGCCGGGCTATAAGCTCGGCGACGCTCTTCCCCACCAAGCGAATCCCCAAAGCGAATAGAATCCTTGAGAGCGGCAACTGCCGAGATTTATTAAGCTCTTCGACTATCTTTTCAGCCGTCTTAACACCCACCGGTATGGGCTCGCCCGCATTTTTAACGATTCGATCGGCTTTGTAAAGCCTTGGAGTACCGTCCGCGTTGAGCATCGGCTTTCCATGCTTATCGAGCATGGGGTCGCCCTTACGATGTCCTCCTTTTACCACGCGACCCGTGTCCAGGCCGGCGATGTCGTCGACTGTGAGCTGGTAGAAGTCGGCAACGTCATGGATCAGGCCGGCGGCGATCATCTTGTCGACGATCTCGTCACCCAGGCCGTCGACGTCCATGCAGCCGCGGCTCACCCAGTGGAGCAGGCGCTCCTTGAGCTGCGCGGGGCAGTCGATGGAGACGCAGCGGTAGGCAACCTCGCCGTCCTCGTGGACCACGGGGCTGCCGCACACGGGGCAGACCTCGGGCATGTGCCAGTCGACCGAATCGGCCGGGCGCTTGTCGAGCACCGGGCCCACGACCTCGGGAATGACGTCGCCAGCCTTGTGCACGATGATGGTGTCGCCCTCGCGCACGTTTTTGCGACGGATCTCGTCGATGTTGTGCAGCGTGGCGCGCGCGATGGTGGAACCGGCGACCGTCACCGGGTCGAACTCCGCGACTGGCGTGAGCACGCCCGTGCGGCCAACCTGGATGCGAATCTCGCGCAGGACGGTCTGCTTTTCCTCGGGCGGGAACTTAAAGGCGATGGCCCAGCGCGGCGCGCGGGCGGTAAAGCCCAGGTCGAGCTGCTGCTGGAAACTGTCGACCTTTACGACCACGCCGTCGATGTCGTAGTCCAGGTCGCCGCGATGCTCAAGCGCCTGGGCGCAGAACTCGTGGACCTCGGCCGGCGTGGCACAGCGGGCCACGTTGGGGTTGACGCTAAAGCCGGCGCTGCGCAGCCAGTCGAGGAACTCGCGCTGGCTATGGACGTGCAGCGGATCGGTATCGGCAATGGCGTAGATAAAGGTAGCCAAGTCGCGGCGTGCTGTGACCTTGGGATCCTTTTGGCGCAGGGATCCGGCAGCAGCGTTGCGCGGGTTGGCGAAAGGGTCGCGGCCCTCGGCATCGGCCTCGTCGTTCAGGCGCACAAAGCTGCCCTTGGGCATGTAGACCTCGCCGCGCACTTCGATGGCGCGCTCACGGTCGACGCCCATGTGAGCGAGCGCCGGTTCGGACAGATGCATGGGCACGTCCTTGATGGTGCGTACGTTGAGCGACACATCCTCGCCCGTGGTGCCGTCACCGCGCGTAGCCGCGCGCACGAAGGTGCCGTTCTGGTAGGTAAGCGCCACGCCCAAGCCATCGATCTTGAGCTCGCAGGTATAGGTGACGCTGCCGGCGCCGAGCGCATCCTCGGTGCGCTGGAGCCACGCGTCAAGCTCATCAAGATCCATGGCGTCGTCCATGGAATACATACGTGCCATATGCGTGACCGGCGTAAACTGCTCGCTCACGTAGCCGCCCACGCGCTGGGTATAGCTGTCGGGCGTCACCAGGTCAGGGTAGGTAGCCTCGATTTCCTGCAGCTCAACGAGCATTTTGTCGAAGGCGGCATCCGTGATCTCGGGCGCATCGAGCATGTAGTAGCGGTAGGCATGGTAGTCGAGCTCGTGGCGCAGCTCGGCCGCGCGCGCTGCCGCCTGGGCGCGGGCATCGGTCGGCGCGGTGGCATCCGCGCTCGCGGGCGTTTCGGTATCGATGTCCACACCGTCACCAAACAGGCTCGATTGCTCCATAGCGGCACTCCTTCGCTCGATTTCAAACGGATACAAGAGTACCACCGGTCTCGATGGGGCCGAATAGTGGCCTCAAACCGCACCGAATCGGCAACCGTCGGATCGGGGTGGACAGTTAGTTCAGATACGTATAAATCTGCGAACCGAATCGAGCTCAAATGGCGCCATTTCGCTCCATTTGGTCGTCTCGGAGCGGCACGATCGGCTTATTTCTCCTTCCGAGCACCCATCAGGGCCCCATTTCCATCCCAAAACAGCTCAAAACGCATCCCGGACTGCCCCAGATTTATACGTATCTGAACTAACTGTCCAGACCATTCCGAACCAAGCTCCTCGCCAGCTCAAAATGATCCGTTTTCTTCCGTCCCCGGGGAATCATTATGGAAAGAGGGGCTGTCCCGCGCATGGCGGGGCAGCCCCTCTGGCTTCGATGTGTGTGAAACGGCTCGCTAGAATCCCTGGCCGTAGCCCTGACCCTGGCTCTGGCCCTGCTGGCCCAGCAGCTCCTCTAGGTACTGACGCAGCTGCTCGTCGGTGATGCCGCCGTTGCCGGTGTCGGTCGAGCTGTCGTCCTGCTGCTGGTTCTGCAGCTCCTCGTCGGAGCCCAGCTCAACAGTGACCTTCTTCTCTTCCTTGCCGCGCACGAGCGTGATCTCGACCTTCTCGCCCACCTCGTGGCTACGCAGTGCGATGATCAGGCCGTCGGCGCTTGTGATCTCGTCATCGCCCAGCTTGGTGATGACGTCGCCTTCCTGGATACCGGCCTTGGCAGCGGGACCGTCCTCCACAACGCTTGCCACATACGCGCCACTATCGGTGCTCAGCTTGTTGGTGCGAGCGTTGAGCGCATTGACGCTCGAGAGCGTGGCGCCCAGGTACGGATGAACCGGCGTCTTGCCGTCGATAATCTGGTCGGCGATGTTCTTGGCGTAGTTAACCGGAATGGCAAAGCCAACACCCGAGCTGGAACCCGAGTAGCTCTCGATGAGCGAGTTGATGCCCACGAGCTCGCCGTTGTCGTTGACGAGCGCGCCGCCGGAGTTGCCCGGGTTGATGGCGGCATCGGTCTGAATCATGTTGGCATAGATGGTGTTGCCGCTGGTAGAGCTCATGGCCGTGGAGCGATACAGCGCCGACACGATGCCGGTGGAGACAGACTGCTCGTTGCCGAACGGCGAGCCGATCGCCATGACCCACTCGCCCACGTTGAGTTTGGAGGAGTCACCAATCTCGATCGGGGTGAGCTTGGAGGAGTCGGCATCCTTGAGCTTAATGACGGCGAGGTCGCTCGAGGCATCGTTACCCACGAACTCGGCCTCGTAGGTGGTGCCGTCGTCCATGGTCACCACGTACTGGTCGTAACCGTCGACCACGTGGTTGTTGGTAAGGATGTGGCCCTCGGTATCGAGTACAACGCCCGAACCAACACTACCCGAGCTATCCGACGCGTCGGCAGACTGTGAAAGCGAGCTGCCCTGGCTGCCGCTCGAAGTGGCGGTAATGGAAACTACGGAGGGCAGCGCCTTGGCAGAGACGGCCTCGGCCAGCGTGGTGTCCTCGGAGTCGATGGTGATCTTTTGCGTCGACGAGCCCGAAGCGCCCGCCGTCACGGCGTTCTTGCCGCCACCGATATCGAGCGTGCCGCTCATGATAAGCGCGATGACCAGCAGGGCGCCGCATGCGCAGCCGGCGAGCGCCGTAATAAAGATCGGCAGCTTTTTGGTCTTGGTCTTGACCACCGTGTGCTTGTTCACGACCTGCTGACTACCCAGCGGCTGGCCGGTCTGTGTGTCGTAAGCCTGCACGTAGGGAATGTTGCTGCCGGCAGGCGTCGACTCCACCTGCACGCGCGGTTGCTGCTGCGTCTCGCCGGCGTTGCCCGCATCCTGGGGACGCTGGGAATCGTTCTCGCTCATGGCTGCGATCCTTTCGTCAAATAACCAAAGGCCCGCCAAACATGTGGCGGGCCATCATTGTTCACGTTGAGTTGTACCCCAATATGCGGGCGCAAGTGTATGAGAACGCAATCTTTTAGGAAGGCTTAAGTTCTGCCGCAGGCCCGAAAGGACCCGGCCTGCGCCAAAACCACCACAAAGGCGCCTGTCCCCTTTGTGGTGGAAATCTAGTCCTTAAACAGATAGCCCACGCCGCGGACGGTGGTGATGTGCGCCGCGATCTGCGGGCCCACCTTGGAGCGGATGCGTCGAATGTGCACGTCGACGGTACGCGTGCCGCCGCAGTACTCAAAGCCCCACACGCGGTGCAGCAGTACCTCGCGGCTGTAGGCACGGTTGGGATGCGTCGCCAAAAAGCTCAGCAGCGAGTACTCCATCAGCGTCAGGTCGATGGGCTCATCGTCGAGCGTCACCTGGTAGGTAGCCAAGTTAATCTCGAGGTTATCGATGTTGAGCACGTCGTCGGCGGTGACAGTCTCCTCCTCGCCCATCAGGCGCTGCGCACGAGCCTTGAGCTCGTTGGGCGTCGCCGTGGGGCATACGAAGTCGGCATGCGCGTGATTCGGCAGGCGCAGGGTGCCGAGCGCCTCGTCGTCGACGATTACCAGCATGGGAACGCCGCCGCGATCGTCGAGCCACTTGGCAATCTGATCGATACGGTCGCTGCGGATGCCGTCGGAATCGAGGATCAGCAGGTCAAAGTCGTGCGCCGCAGTCGGCGAATCGGGGGTGGCCAGGCTCACCTCGACACCCAGGGTGGTCGTCAGGCTGCGGGCAAACTCGTGGAAGCGCGTCGTGCGCGCCATGAACAGGGCACTCTTTTCGGACATATCGGCCTCCAAAGAAATGAGCTCAATCGTACTGGGACAAGCCAGCGCGATTAGGAGTTCGCCAGGTAGTGCTTAATCTCCCACTCGGTGATCGTGGACTCGAACTTATGCCACTCGGCGCGCTTCTTTTTGAGGAAGAAGCTGTGAATGTGCTCGCCGAGGGCATCCTTCATAAACTGCGAGTCCTCAAACACGTCGAGAGCCTCTTTGAGTGAGCGCGGCAGTGGCGTGTAGCCGGCCTCGAGCATCTGACGGTCGGTGAGCTTGAGCGTCTCGGCCGTGGCCTCGGGCGGGAGCTCCAGCTTGCGCTCGATGCCGTCGAGACCAGCCGCCAACGTGACGGCGTTGACCAGGTACGGGTTGGCCATGGGATCGGGACTGCGCAGCTCGATGCGCGTGGACAGCTGCTTGCCGGGCTTGTAGACCGGGATGCGGACCATGCTCGCGCGGTTGCGCAGGCCCCACGTGGCGTACTGCGGCACGGAGTCGCCGCCGGTGGTGATGCGCTTGTACGAGTTGACGGTGGGGTTGGTGATGGCGCTGATCTCGCGCGCGTGCGCCAGGATGCCGGCCATATAGTGCTTGGCGACGTCGGAGAGATGATACTTCTCGTCGTCCTCGCCCCAAAAGACGTTGTTGCCGTCGTGGTCGAACAGCGACTGGCACAGGAACATGGCACTGCCGTCCTCGCCCGCCAGCGGCTTGGGCATAAAGGAGGCGTGGCAACCGCTCTCGTAGGCCTGCTGCTTAATGATGAGCTTGGCCGTGGTGATAGCGTCGGACATGCTCAGGGCCTCGGCGTGGCGCAGGCTCATGCCGTGCTGCGAGCGGCCGGCGGCGTGGAAGGTGTACTCCACGGGCACGGACATCTTCTCGAGCGTAAGGACTGTGTTGCGGCGCAGGTCGCGGGCGGCGTCGCTCACCGAAAGGTCGAAGTAGCCCACGTTGTCGAGCGGCTCGGGCGTGTGCTCGTCGGGGAAGTAGTAATACTCCAGCTCGGCACCAACGTTGAGCAGGTAGCCGGCCTTCTCGGCCTTGTGGAACATACGGCGCAGGGCATCGCGCGGATCGCCGGCGAAAGGCTTGCGATCGGGGGTGCACACGTCGCAGAAC
>NZ_JBDGAW010000013.1:0-64595 GCF_040910265.1 Collinsella aerofaciens
CTGACCCCATATCGTTGGGGCCAGGCCCGATTTTGCCTCTTGACAATGTCCTGCTCATATTAAAAGGAACGTCCCCAAGTGCCAAGGGTGTCCCCAACGACTAGTTGAATGGGGTCGGGATTGGAGCTGGGGAGGGAGCGGATTTCTAGCTCTATGCCGAGTTCTTGCAGCTCTTTGAAGGCGGCGACGTCTGTGTCGTCTACGGCAACTGTGGGCGTCGCGGGACGCTTGCCCTCCCCTGCTTGCATGTGACCGATACTGATCTTGGTAATGGGCACACCGCCCTTGACCAGCGCGAGCGCATCCGCGGGCGACGCCACCATGATGAGAATCCATTGGCGCGGCGTTGCGGTATGAATGATGTCGATGGTCCTTTGCACCGAGAAAAACCGCGTCCACACGCCCTCGGGCGCCGCGACCCTCATAGGCGCCCACTTGCGCGAATCCGCCGCAATCTCGTCGTTGACGATTAGGACGAGGTTGGAACCCATAGCCTCGTTCCACAGCTCGACGTCTTGCCCGTAAATAAACCGGTCATCGATACGCGTGAGAAGGATCTTGGGTTGAGCCATGGCAGTCCCATTCTGTTTGAGACTCGTAAGAGCGAGACATCACGTCTCCAATATTAGTGCATTTAAAGTGAGAAAAGCCGTCAGAACACTTGCACGGATGTGCGATGTCCCGTATCATAGACAGCCGTTGACGTCTCAGTTGCGTCACCACATGGCCGCCAGCGTAGCTCAGTTGGTAGAGCACCGCTCTCGTAAAGCGGGGGTCACCGGTTCGAGCCCGGTCGCTGGCTCCATTGCACAAGATAGCCGCCTTCGGGCGGCTTTTTTGTTGCCGATTCGCCCACTCGGTGGACTTCGGATTTAATGCTTAGGGGGCGGGGATTTACCAAAGTGAAATTTTAATGAAAAGAAACCCAGCTGCAACAATTGCCATGGTGAGGGCTCGAATTGGCCATATAGATTTAAAATAGCCACGATACCTTCTCTTTTGCTGAAACGATATATCTATACAAGGTTGTGAGCGGAAAACAAAATACGTCGATTGCTATCCGACAAACGGGTCTGGAATTGCATTCACCGGCATTTCGGGGCAGATTGATACACATGTACGAAAGGGAACCTATGTGGTGCGTTGGGTTGGAGCTGCTGCAGGCCCGATATGGATTGCGGTCTTGCGCCCCGATGTCCAAATAGGTTTCTCTCTCTAGACGGGAAGTTGCTCATGGACGCCATATATGACGGAGATGACTGGGTCGATCATTATACTTGGCGCCTGGTCGGCTCGGATGACAATGGGGATGTGGTGTTTGATGGACTATGTCCAAAGCATCTCCATCCTTTTGTCTCGTCGTTAATTGAGAGTTCCGCTCGTGTTGCCCCCTACAGCTCGGCATCGCTTCATGATACGGACGTTTTGAAGACCATAAGGGAATCAATTGACGAGGGCACGATGAGCGGCCCGCTGTTCTCTCGGCTTGTGGGGCTAGATGAGATTGGCTCGAAACGACTGCTTGCGGGCGAAAAGGTGGAACTCACTTATCGGTCGATGATTTCAATCCTGCGGCTAGCCGATGTTCTTCGCAAATAAACAGCTTCCCTATTCAAAAACAGAAAACCCCGCCAAACGTGATCCCCTAGGGAAAACGCATTTGGCGGGGTTCTAGCGTGATTTCTATAGGGGAATCACGCCATCAGACGAACAGCTCAGCCGAGCAGTTCGCTACTCCTCCCAGTAAGCATCTGCAAGCAGCTTAAAGCAAATCTTCTTGACCGGCTGCGCGCCATCGCCCGGGAACTCGAGCGTGGGCATATGAGGCTCGCCGGCAACGAACAGTGCAAACTTGTCATCGGCAAGATCGCCGGCGATCGAAGCGTCGGAATCGACCAGATCGTAGTCATCCTTCTCGTCAAACTCCTGGACCAGCGTCAGGCTGCCCGTAGCGACCTTAAAGGCCTCGCGACCCTCAACATCAATCTGCAGGTCGTGATAGCGCTGATGCGTCTCATAGTGAGCCTCGGCCTCGGGACGCGTCGTGGGAGCCATGACGTTCGCAAAGACCTTGTCGCCCAGAATCGGATGGCTGCCGACCTCGAGCTCCGCCGGATCGTTCTCCTCGAGCCAATCAATCAGCACGTCGAGGCCCTTGAGCATTCCGCGGTATTCCTCGATATCGCCCAATGCACCGTAAATCATCTAAATCCCCTCTCGGATCGTTTCTTTGGCGGCTACTCGGCAAACGCATTGCCGACGCTGTTGCCGCCCACACACGTCTCGACCAGGGTAAGGTCGGGACTGAACACGACAAAGCCGGCGTCGCGCCCCGGCATAATGCTACTGCACTTATCGTCGACATGAGCTAGCAAGCGATGCCGGGGCCGCAACCCAAACTCCTACAGCTCGGTCACGACAACGCCGTTGTAGACCTCGTCCCAACGATCCATGACCAGATGGCCGGTCATGGGATCCATGGCGTTGAGCTTGCCGCAGGTGTTGGCGGTACGCAGCACCGTCTCATCGTCGGCGCCGGCAGCAATCGCATGTGCGAAGCCGGCAATGGTCGAATCGCCAGAGCCCGTGGCGTTAACGGCAGGGATATCGGGCGTCTTTGCGCGGAACGCGCGGCCATTGTGGAAGCCAACGGAGCCGGCAGCGCCCATGGACACGACGACCCAGGGAATATCGGAGAAGCGAGCATCAGAGGCGAGCGCGGCGCGGAGCTCATCCACATCGTCAGTGGTAAAGCTCGTGCCCAGAAGGCCGTTGATCTCGGTCAAATTAGGCTTGACCAGCTCGGGCTTAATTTCGGACTTGAGCGCCGCCTCGAGCGAAGCACCCGAGGTATCGAGCAGCACCTTGGCGCCGGCGTTCTCGGCAATGCCCGTGATCTTGGCATAGTAGTCCGCCTCGACGCCGCGGGGCAGCGAACCCGAGATGGTGACGACGTCGGCCTTGCCCGCAAGCTCGGTAAACTTGGCGGTAAAGGCATCGAGCTCCTCGGGGGCAATTGTCGGGCCGCTCTCGAGCAGCTCGGTCTGGTTGCCGGCGTGGAGGATGTTCAGGCAAATGCGAGTCTCGCCCTTGATGGGCACAAAGTCGTTGTTAATACCGTTGGCGTCCATGAGCTCAGCCATGTAGGCGCCCATGTGACCGCCGAGCAGACCGGTTGCCACAACGTCGTCGCCCAGCTGACCCAGCACACGGGCCACGTTGAGGCCCTTGCCGCCGGCGGTCTTTTCGGGCGTCACACGGTTGACGTCGTCGATAACGAGCTCATCGAGCTGATAGCGCGTATCGACAGACGGGTTCATCGTAACGGTGAGGATCATTTTTAGCTCCTTATCTCGCAGGCTCCTTGTGCCTCGCGATACGAGTCGACAAAACGGAATTACAGAATCTCGATCGTGAACGAGCGCACGATGGTTTCTTTGGGCTTGGCGATAAGACAGCCGCGCTTGTGCTCAAGCACGTCGTCCTCATCGGAGCAGGTCGAAAGGCCGCCCCAGGGTTCAACTGCCACAAAATCGCCCTCGGGCTTGCTCCACACAATGAGATATGGGAAGCCCTCAAAGCTCAGGCGGACGCCCTTGTCCTCGCCCTTCTTGGAAAGCGTGACCTGACGGCTCTCGAGCACGTCAAAGATGGTCTCCGCAAAATCGAAGAGCTCATGCGACAGAGGCAGCGTCTTTCCCACCATGGGGTTCTTGGAGCGCCTGTCCACATCAATCAAGCCAGTCGAAGGGACAGCGGTGCAAAGCTCCGCAGCCTCGTCCTTCTCAAAGCGCAGCTCGTAGTCCGTATAGGCCTCGCCCTCATCGAGCGGGCACCTAAAGCCGGGATGACCGCCAATAAAGAACGGCATGTCCTCGGTGCCCTCGTTGGTCACCTCATAGGTGACACGCACGGCGGCGTCCTCGAGCGTATAGCGGGCGACAAGCTTAAACGGATACGGATAATCGCTCAGCAGCGCGGCGTTATCCTCCGATGCCAGGCACATAGCCAGCTCGTTTGCGCTTTGGCTCAACAGCTTCCACTCCTGCTTGCGCGCAAAGCCGTGGCGGGCGAGCTTCACACGATGCCCGGCAAACGTCATGGCGCTACCATCGCGCAGGCCTCCGCAAATCGGAAAGCAGACCGGCGCCTGGCCGGACCACACCGCGGGATCACCCTGCCACAAATACTCGCGTCCGTCAGCCTCAATCGAGGTAAACGAGCCGCCAGCCGTAGAAACCTTGATAGAAATCGAATCGTTGGAAAGAGCGTATTCCATTATCCATCCTTTCGGACAACTGCTTTTTTCATGCAAGCGCCCGTCTCAATCCTAGTCAGAGGACAAACCCGCGCGCTCGTCGATGTGTCCGGTATCCCAGCCATACAACGGGGTACCATACAGACATTGATGCAATTACAGCTGAAAGGCCTTCTTATGCGAACCATCATCCTTTATGCCTCACGCCACCACGGCAATACGAAAAAGCTCGTGGACGCCATTGTCGAGGCGCACCCCGAAATCGATACCCTCGACGTGAAGTCACTCGGTAAAAACGAGTACCCCAACCTGCACGAATATCATCTGATCGGCGTCGCCACGGGCATCTATTACTCCGAGATCGACAAGGACATGGCACGTGTGCTCACCAATGTGCTGCAGCCGCAGGACAAGGTGTTTGGCCTTATGACCTACGGTGGCAAAAACAAGTGGTACGGCAAGGATATCGATGGCATCTGCCGCATGAGGCAGGCCATCTTTATGGGTGTTTACGGCTGCCCCGGCTTTGATACGTGGGGGCCGTTCAAACTCACTGGCGGTGTCCAAAAGGGACACCCGACCGCTGAAGAAATTAAGGGCGCCGTCGACTTCTTCGACAAGATCGAAGACGAGTACGGCGACATCATCGTCGAAGAGTATGCCAAGCGCGAGAAGCGTCTAGCCTACGAGAAGGAGCATCCTGCAGGAGGCCTGGTGGCCGGCGTCAAGCGCACGGCAAAGAAGATCGCTAACAAGCTGTAACTGTAAAGGTGCTTTTGAGCGTTTAACCCATACGGCGGGTCCGAGCAGATTCGGGCCCGCCGTCTTTTTCTATCGTTACTCGGTAAAGGCGTTGCCGACGCTCTGGCCGCCAACATACGTCTCGACGAGGGTGAGCTCATGGTCGAACACGACAAAGTCGGCGTCGCGACCTGGCATGATGCTGCCGCACTTATCCTCGATGTGCGCAGAGCGAGCCGGCACCTCGGTTGCCATGCGAATGGCGATATCGGCGCTGGCGATGCCCCAATCGACAACGTTCTTGACGCCCTGGGCAAGCGTGAGCACCGAGCCGGCAATGCTCTTGCCGTCGGCGAGCCAGCACAGGTTGTCCTTCATGATGACGTCCATGCCGCCGCTGGTGTAGCTGCCCTCGGGCATGCCGCCGCAGCCAAGGCAGTCGGTGATGAGCACCGTGTGCTGCCAGCCCTTTGCCTGCAGCAGCGCCTTGATGGCGGCAGGGTTCACGTGCTTGCCGTCACAGATGATCTCGGCGTAGGTCTCGGGCGTGGACATGGCGGCACCCACGACACCGGGCTCACGGTGATGCAGCCCGCGCTGGCCGTTATAGGTATGCGTAAAACAGCTGGCACCGGCGTTGATGGCGGCGATGCACTCATCGTAGGTGGCGTCGGAGTGACCGATGCTGGTCACCACACCCTTGGCGTTCAGAGCAGCCGCATAAGCAGCGGCACCGTCGCGCTCGGCCGCCATGGCGCTCTTAACGATGCGACCACCCGCAGCCTCCTGCCACTGATCGAAGACCTCTTCGGAGGGATCGATCAGGTAAGCGGGGTTCTGCGCGCCCACGTGCTTCATGGTAAAGAAGGGGCCCTCCAGGTAGATGCCCTGAATGCGAGCACCGCAGAAGTCGGGGCCGCGACCCTCGTCCGCCTGAGCGATGGCGGCGCAGGCATCCTTGATCTGCTCGACGCCATCGGTGAACGTCGTGGGCAGCCAGCTGGTGGTGCCGCGACGGGCGAGCTCGGTCGAGCTGATATCGATGCCCTCGGGATCGTTATCGGTAGTTGAGTGGTTGTAGAAGCCATGGATGTGAGTATCGACCATACCCGGTGCGATCCACGATCCCGTGTAGTCCTTAATCTCGCAAGAGGGCTCGTCGGCCTGCCAGGCGCCAAAGACGCCATCCTCGACCATAAGATAGCCGCCCAGTTGCGGGCCTGCCGGCAAGAAGAACTTGTCAGCCTTAATTGCGTACGTGCTCATATGCACTCCTTGCTTCTAAAGCAGTTGACTGTGGTAATGCTTATACCCGGTCCATGTAAAAACAAAAAGCGCCCGCCCGCCGTTATGAGCGGACGGGCGCCCTTACAGGGGGACGCGATTAAGCGGTGAAGGGGTGAATCGTCACGCCCTTAACCACGCGGTTGACCGTGCCGGTGGGGCTCGGCGTATCGGGCGTGTTGCCCACGCGCACGGAGTTGAGCAGGCTGATAGCCTGGGCAAACATCACGAACGGCAGGGCAAGGTAGCCCTCGGGAAGCGCCTCGTAGCCCTTAAAGGTGAAGGACTCGCCCTCGTAGACGGTAGCACCTTCCTGCTGAACGGCAATGGTGTGCTGAGCGATCTTGTCGCCACCGATCTCGTTGAGAATGTCGATGTCGTACTGACGGGTGTAGGCGTCGTTGTTGACGAACACGAAGACGAGCGTCTTATCGTCGACGAAGGACTTAGGTCCGTGACGATAGCCCATGGAGGTGTCGTAGGAAGTAGCGACCAGACCGTGAGCGAGCTCGAGGATCTTGAGCTGGCTCTCCTGGGCAAGGCCACCGAAGGAGCCAGAACCCAAGTAGGTCACGCGGTTGAAGTCGCCAGCGAGGTAATCGGCGACCTCGGACTCGCGAGCGATAACCTCCTCGCCCATCTTGGCGATGGTCTCGACCCACTCGGCCTTCTGCTCGTCGGAGGCAGTGTCGAAAATTAGGGTGGAGAGCAGGGTCATGCAGGAATAAGAACCGGTCATGGCGAAGCCCTTGTCGTTGGCGCGCGGAATGAGCAGCGTCAGCGCGTTGGGATCATCGGCAGACTCGACGGCAAGCTTGCCCTCGGGAGCGCAGGTGATGTTGAGGAACTTGACGTTGTGGACGAGCTCCTTGGCAACGGCAACGGCGGCAAGGCTCTCGGGGCTGTTGCCAGAGCGGGCAAAGGAAACCACGAGGGTGGGATCCTCGGCGCGCAGGAAGTCACGCGGAGCGCTCACGATGTCGGTCGTGGCGATGGGCTTAAAGTCGTAGAGATCAGTGTTGCCAGCGTGACGCAGGTACGGGGCGCAGGTATCGCCAACGTAGTCGGACGTACCGGCACCGGTGAAGACAACGGACAGACGGCCCTCGCCCATAGCGCGAGCCTCGGCCAGAAAGGCCTCGATGGCCTCCTTGTTCTCGCGGTAGATGTTGAGCGTATCACGCCAAAGCTCGGGCTGCTGAGCAATCTCGGCCGTGGTGATCTGGGCGCCGAGCTCGGTGAGCTCCTCGACACTCTTCTCGAACATTTCTAATACCTCTCTCTAGAAGTAATCCTCTGACGTGCAATTATACACTTCGGTTGGTTATCTGGTAGTAACCAGTTAAATGCAAAGAATCATCATATGGAAACGATGCGAACACTAGTTGCTACGCTGGTGGTAGACCTTGTATTTAAACTGATCGGCACGAGCAACCGAGAGCGTATACTCCACAACCTCGTTTGACTCGTTATACGTAGTCCTGACCAAATCGAGCACAGGCGAGCCCTCGACAATTCCCAAAAGGTGAGCATCGGTGGGACGGGCTATGCTCGCATAGAACTCCTCTTCGGCCACGCGAATCTTTTGCTGAAAGTCCTGCTCAATCACATCGTAAAGCGGCTTACGCTCCAGCAGCGGTCGCTTTAGGGACAGAAATTGACGAACCGGTAGATAGCTGCGTTCGACCATCATGGGCATGTTGTCGGCAGAACGAAGGCGCTTGAGCTTAAAAATGCGATCACCGATACGCAATCCCATATGCTCGGCCAGATTCTTATCGGCCTCCATCTCGCAAAACTCGAGAATCGTGGTCTCGGGGTCGCGACCCATCGCGCGCATCTGCTCGGTAAAGCTGTAGGACTGCATAAGATTGGTTGCCTTTGCCGAACGGTCGGTCACAAAGGTACCGCGACCGTGCTGCCGAACCACCAGTCCTAAACGCTCCAGTTCCTGCAGAGCCAGGCGTACCGTAGTGCGCGAGAGACCATAGCGCTCCGAAAGTTCGCGCTCGGAAGGAATCATGTCACCGGCGCGATATTCATGGTCAATCTTTTCAGTCAGAATATCGACCAGCTGATCGTACAGCGGTTGCTTACGCGCTCCGATCGCCATCCTATCCTCCCTTTTGCTCGAATTCGGCTAACTACCTAGGGTGTTAAGCATTATCTGTCTGCCACACCCGAATCATCAAGAAAACAAAAGCCGCGCGCTCTTTAGAGCACGCGGCTTTTAACATACACATGGCTTAAGGGGTCGGGGTGTGAGCCGCGTAGGGACACACCCCTCAAGCTAGAGCCTTACCAGATGCTCGGCCAGAGACCAAGCGGGCCAGCGCCCAGGATGCCCAGGACGAAGAGCAGCAGAATGCCCTTGGTCGGGGTCCAGCTGTGCTTAGCGAACATGTAGTAAAGCAGCAGCGTAAGCATAAGCGGGACGAGCTTCGGGACGATGGTGTTGAGGGTGTCGGCAACAGAGAAGTTGACCGGATCCTCGGTGACGGTGCCGTAGGTAACGGACTCCATGCCGTTGCCCAGATCGGTGACGCCGCACGTGACAGCGTTGCCGTCGGCATCGGAAGCGGTGAGGGCGTTGCCGTCCTCATCGGTCATGGCGATGGTACCGGCCTCAGCGGTCTCGGTATCGATGCCCTCCATACCGGTGAAGTTCTCGGCCTCCTTCTCGGAGACGATCACGGTAGTAGCGGAGAGGCCACGGGTGGTGCCGTTGGGGATCTGGAGGTTGATCTGGGTGCCACCCATGGTGACGACCAGGCAACCGACGACGAAGACGCCCATGATGGAAGCGGCGCGCGTGAAGGCCTGCATGTTGGCGGTCAGAGCGTCAATAGCGCTGGTGCCAAGCTTGTAGGACCAGTTCATGAGCCAGAAGCGCAGAGCGAACTGGACGACGTTGAAGATCACCAGGAAGATGATCGGCGCAGCGGCGTTGCCGTTGATGGCCATGTTGGAGGTGATGCCGGCCGTGATAGGCACGAGCGTCAGCCAGAACAGGGCGTCACCGATACCACCGAGCGGGCCCATTGCGGCGACGCGGACGGCGCGGATCGTGGGGATGTCAACCTTGTTCTGCTCGAGCGAAAGCACGATGCCCATAACAAAGGTGACGAGGAACGGGTGAGTGTTGAAGAACTCCAGGTTGTGGCTCATGGAAGCCGCGAGGTCGTTCTTGTTGGTGTGGATCTTCTCCAGACCGGGGATGATGGAGTAGAGCCAGCCAGCGGCCTGCATGCGCTCGTAGTTGAACGATGCCTGCAGGAAGCAGGAGCGCCAAGCCATCTTGTTGAGGGTCTTCTGGTCGAGCTGCGGAGCAGGAGTGAGATCCTCGTAGTGCTCCGGGATCACATACTCATTAGATGCCATCTTCGAAGTCACCTCCGTCAGAAACAGCTGCACCCTTCAGCTCGGTCTGCTGCTGGAAGTCCCAGAAAGCGATGCCGAAGCCGATGAGAGCGAGGATGAGCAGAGCAGGGGTTGCCAGCGAATCGTTGGCAACGGTGATGAGCGCGAGGCCAAAGCCCATGAGGAAGAAGCCCCACATATCGCGGTTCATCATAACCTTGAGCAGGACGGCGAAGCCGACGAAGCGCATCATGCCGCCTGCAGCGGAGAGACCGGTCTGCAGCCAAGTCGGGATGGCAGAAGCGATGGTCTGACCGATGGTAGCGCCAGCGATGAAGAACAGGGTGACGACGACAGCGAAGATCAGGCCGAGCAGAGCCATGGCGAAGTAGTTCAGGCGCTCGATGCCCTTGGTGTCCGCGTTGTGAGCCATGTTATCGGCCGTGGACATAAGCGGGGACATAAGCGTGAAGACCAGGGTAACGCCAAGCTGGCCAAGCAGAGCGAACGGAATGGCGAGGCCGACTGCCGCGTTGGGCTCGAGGCCCGTGGCGATAGCGAGAATGGCTGCCATGATGCCGCCGATGACGGCGTTAGGCGGCTGAGCGCCTCCGATCGGCATGTTGCCGATCGTCATGAGCTGATAGGTACCACCCACGAGAAGACCGGTGTTGAGGTCGCCAAGGATAAGACCGATGACGGCGCCGGTGACGATGGGCTGATAGAGAGACTCGAGGAAGTCAAACTGGTCGATTGCCGCGATGAACGTGACGACGAAGACCAGAGCGATCTGGATGATCGAGTATTCCATCTTGCTCCTCCTTTCAAAATGTATGTACGCACTTTGGATTTCACGTACAGAACGTCAGGGTTTCACTCCTGACAACGTGGATCACGAGGATTACGAGAAGAGCTTGCTCGTGTCCTCAACAGGCGTGCTCGGAACGCGCCTGATCTCCAACTCCACCCCCAATTCCTGCAGCTCTTTAAACGCAGCGACATCCTCGTCGTTAACTGCGACGGAGGTGGCGACTTGGCGCTTTCCTTCCGACATGTGCATGTTGCCGATGTTTACCTTCTTTATAGGCACACCGCCCTTGACGAGCGTAAGCACGTCTTCCGGTGTTTCGGCCACGATGAAGATCTTCTGGCGCGGGCTCGCCTTGCCAATGACGTCGATGGTCTTCTGCAGAGAGAAGAAACGCGTAGCGACGCCGGCGGGAGCGGCCATCTTCATGAGGTTCTGGCGCATGGTGTTGGACGCCACGTCGTCGTTGGCGACGAGGATGAGGTTGGAGCCCAGGGTGGAGTTCCACTGGGTGGCAACCTGACCATGAACCAGTCGGTTATCGATGCGGGTAAGAAGAATGTTGGGTTCTGCCATGTTGATCAGCTTCCTTTCGTTATTTGCTGACGACAGTTACTTGATCTCCTGAATCGCGTAACGCGAAACATCTACGACGGCTCCGGATCGGACTTTGATCTGGACCTTCTCGCCTTCGATGCCTTTGACGGTTCCGTAGATACCGCCGGCGAAAAGAACCTCCTGACCCGGCTTGAGCTCGGTGTGCAGCTCCTTGAAGTACTTCTGCTTCTTCTTCATGTTGATTTGCGACCAGATGGTGTAAATCAAGCCCATGATGACAAGCAGGCCTAAAAGAGCGACCGAGGAGCTCAGGACGTTGGCTCCGAAATCGGCCATTAGATGCCGTCCTCGTCGCCGAAGATATCCTCTTCGTCGGAGCCGGCAACGGATGCGACCGTCTGGGCGGTGATGCCCGTCTGGCCAACGGTCACGGCCTGCTCGCCAAGCTCGGCGAGCGTGGCATTGCCGCGGAGGAACAGAAGCTCAATAACCATGGGAAGGTTGGTGCCAGTCAGAACCTCGACGTTGTCGACATCCTGGGCAATCATCATCGACTGGTTGAACGGGGTGCCGCCAAGCAGGTCGGTAAAGACGAGCACGCCATCGCACTCCTCGCGCATGGCGGTAATAGCGGCGCGGAGATCCTCACCGTAAGAAGCAGCCTGGTCGCCCTCAAAAGGAACGACGGTAAAAGCGGGCTGGTCGCCGGCAACCATAGCGATAGCGCTAGCTAGGCCGGGTGCGAACTGTCCATGACCGGTAAGAATAAAGCCAACCATTCAAATTTCCCTTCCGAAGGTGTGTACAATCTGAGTCCGATGATTTTCGGAAGCCAGCGGGCGCTCGCCCTTAAAGCTTCTTAGAAAGCGTTCTTTGAAGACCAGTGGTTTCTAAACTGGTAGTAACCACGTGACGTGTTGTTGTCACTATATCACCCCAGAAGAGGTCGCTTTCGTTGATTCATACGGTAAAACGTTTTTGCACCGCTCACGGTGATATTTCGACCGTTTACCGGTCGTTAACACTTCTACCTGCGGTTTTGAAACCGTTTCGAAATGCTTTGGCAAAAGATCGGAACTTTTCCTGTCCCTAAACAACGCAGGGCGGCTAAAAATAGCGTGTAGAAAAATTGCAGGTCATTATGAAGATTTGTGAATTGGTCTTTTTGACTTAATACCAGTTAGAACCAGTTTTGCAATTATCGGTGAACGGTAGTTTTTGACCGTTCACCGGTCATTTGCAATCGTTTTCAGCCGTTTTCCCACATGAATTGAGGAAAGTTACCAGGTCCTCGGCGTTCGTGCTGCCCCGTCCATCGCGGTCTACGGGGCTAACGATATGGCACCATGGGGGCACTCGTATGTCAATTCCGGTCTAACAGAGCCAATTAAAAACGGGACAAGTGATGTAGCTCACTTGTCCCGTTTTTATTTATTTTCGAAGAGCATCGGCCAGCCGCAGGATTGAAACCATCGAATGATAGGCGAGCTCCACCTTTTCACCCGCAAGCAGTCGTTTTGAGCTAGCCTCATCTAGCCCCACAAGCCGAGAAAACAGCAAGCTGCTCATCATGCCCTCGTCAATAGAGTCATTTATGATTTTAAGAACGTCCGCATCATTAAGCGATGCCGAGCTGTAAGGGGCAACACGAGCGGAACTCTCAATTAACGATGAGACAAAAGGATGGAGATGCTTTGGGCATAGCCCATCAAACACCACATCCCCATTGTCATTCGAGCCGACCAGGCGCCAAGTATAATGTTCGACCCAATCATCCCCGTCATATATGGTGTCCACAAGTGACCTCCCGACTAAAGGGAGAAACCTATTTGGACATCGGGGCGCAAGACGGCAATCCATATCGGGCCTGCGGCAGCTCCAACCCAACGCACCACATAGGTTCCTTTCCGTACATGCGTATCAATCTGCCCCGAAATGCCAGTGAAGGCAATTCCTGAACCGTTTGTCGGATAGCAATCGACGTATTTTTGTTTTCCGCTCACAACCTTGTATAGATATATCGTTCCAGCGAAAGAAAAGGGGTCGTTGGCAATTTTGTCCGGAAGAACTTGCCACCTCAAAATCCCGCTTCCGATATGGTCGAGCTTGACCGTTCCGCCGTCCCCCTCAAAAGTGGCAAGGGGATTTACCCCAGACTGAGAGTCGGCATCGCCCTCCTTAGCGGTTATCAGCAGGCTGCCCGTATAAGACTGCTGAGGCTCACCTTCAGGACAGGCAGCCTCGGCCCAAGAAGGGCTGCTCAGACAGAACAGTCCGAGCAGCATCATTACTAACAAAAGAAAACTCTTAGATCTTTTCATCTATATCCCCAACATCTCTCAATATTTGTATATTGTGACTATTTTAGATTTATATAACCAACTCGAGCCCTTAGCAAGTCAATTGCTGCAGCAGGTTATATTTCTTTTGGCTCTGTTAGACCAGAATTGACATACGAGTGTTCCCATGGTGCCATATCGTTAGCCCCGTAGACCGCGACGGACGGGGCAGCATGAACGCCGAGGACCTGGTAACCACCTTCAAACGGGACATGGCGAAGCTGAGCGGGGCCGAGCGCCGCCGCGCGATCGATAGCCTCTTTGGGCTTAAAGGGTAATTATCAATTAGCAAGCCACCGTTACCCTCAACGCAAAAAGCCCGCCAGAACGATGTCCGTTCTGGCGGGCTCAATCAGTTGTATCGGCTACGTGCTCGGCAGCTTAAGGCATCCCTTACGCAAACAGGCCATAGATGCTGATGTTGGCCTTGGCGTACAGGCCGTTGGCATATTCGGTCCACTTGGAGCTGGCGCTCGAAGCCTGCGAGGAATACTGCTGATAGGCGGTGTAATAGGCGGTCATGGCCTGCTTGTAGGTAGCGCTATCGGCCGTAAAGGCATCGTCAGCGAAGGCCTTAGCGTAGGTGCTATCGGCGTCCTTCCAGGTGCCCTTTTCGCTATCCCACTCGTCGCCGGCAAGTTTGATGATGTAGTCGGCGTAGTCCTTGCTCGCAGTCTCCTCGTTGCCGTCAGCAGGCTCGGTCGGGGCGGTCGGCATGCTTGCGGAGCTGTCGCCCACCTTCTTCTTGTAGAGCTTCTGCAGCGTCGCGGACTGACGGACGATCTGCTTGGCCTGGTCCTTGGACACGCCGTACTGCTTGGCCATGGTCTTGTAGTCGGAGGTGCCGATGGAATCCTCGGCGTACTGCTTCATCTCCTTAGAAGAAACGGTAATGCCCTCGTCCTCGGCAGCGTCCAGCAGAATCTTGTTGCGCACGTAGGACAGGATGACGTCGGCAGAGGGAGCGGTGTAGTTGCCATCGCTATCCTTGACGGTGTCGAGGCTGTACTGGCTCTCAATGGCCTCGCGCGCGGTGATGTCGCTCTTCTTGCCGTTGTAGCTGTAGCTCGCCACGGTCGAATCGAGCTGGTCCTCGGTCAGGGTCGCCGAGCCGACGCCCTTGCCGCCAAAACCACCGTTGCCGATAAAGAAGCCGACCACGGCAGCGATCACGACGGCGACCACGAAGGCAGCAATCATCGTCTTCTTATGCTTGGAGGCGTGGTCGTTCTCGTCGGTATCGGCGTCGTCGCCCTCGTCCTGTTCCTCGGGCATCAGATTCTCGTCGGCAGCATCCGCAGCGATCTGAGCCTCCAGACGGGCATCCTCTTCCTCGGCGGTCGTACCGGCGGCAATATGCTCGGCAGACGTACCGGCGACCAGATCGATCTTCTCTTCCTCGTCACCGTCGGGACCCTCGCCGCGCTCGATGATCTGGATGCCGTCGATCTCGTCCTTCTCGTCCTTCTTTTGAATCAGACCCATATCGGTTACTCCTTGTTAGGAAACATAGTCCCCAATAGAATACGCCCGGCAGAGCGCCGGGCGTATTGATTCTTAGGTTATACGCAAACACTTAAGTACTATTTAGGCGTTTGCAGCGTGCATACCTTAGGCCAGGTGCGCGATAACGGCATCGGCGAAGGCCTGCGTGCCCACAGCACCCTCGACGGAGCCAGTCTGGGCACGACGCACGTCACCGGTAACCTGCTCGCCCTCGTCGAGCGTGGCAGAGACGGCGGCGCGAATGCGATTGGCAGCGTCGTTCTCGCCCAGGTGATCGAGCATCATCGCAGCAGAGAGGATCTCGGCTGTGGGGTTGGCGATATCCTTGTCCGCGATATCGGGTGCGGAGCCATGCGTGGCCTCAAAGATGGCGCAGTCGGCACCGATGTTGGAGCCGGGGGCCATACCCAAGCCGCCCACCAGGCCGGCGCACAGGTCGCTCACGATGTCGCCGTACAGGTTGGGCAGCACCAGGACATCGAAGTCGTTGGGGTTCTGGACCAGGCCCATGCAGGTGGCGTCGACGATCTTGTCGTTGAACTCGATATCGGGATAGCTGGCGGCCACCTCGCGCGCCACGCGCAGGAACAGGCCGTCGGTCGCCTTCATGATGTTGGCCTTGTGCACGGCCGTCACCTTTTTGCGGCCGCAGCGGCGGGCATACTCAAAGGCATACTCCACAATGCGGCGGCTCTTGGCGATAGAGATCGGCTTGATCGAGATCGCGGAATCGGCGGCGAAGGTCTTTTGGCCCGAACGTTCGACGAGCTGCGAGAGCTCCTCGACCTCGGCAGCGCCCTCATCGAACTCGATGCCGGCGTAGAGGTCCTCGGTGTTCTCGCGCACGATAACCAGGTCGACGTCGCGGAAGCGCGAGCTGTCACCCGGCTGCGACAGGCAGGGGCGCACGCAGGCGTACAGGTCGAATTGCTTGCGCAGGGCCACGTTGACGCTGCGGAAACCCGTGCCGACCGGCGTGGTGATGGGGCCCTTGATGGCAACCTTGGTCTCGGCGACCGCATCGAGCACGTGCTGGGGCAGCGGCGTGCCAAACTCGTCCATGACGCCGGCACCGGCCTCCTGGACGTTCCAATTGATCTGGACACCGGCAGCCTCGACCACGCGGCGCATGGCCTGCGTAATCTCGGGACCGATACCGTCACCGGGAATCAGGACTACATCGTGCGCCATAATCTGTTACTCCTCGTCTTCGGCGTCGTCAGATTTTTTAACGCTAGCACGCTTCTTCTTTTTGGAGAGATCCAGGCCAAAACGTTTAACAAGCATTTCGCAAATCTCGCTCGAACGGGCCTTGAGATAGCTGCCCTTGCCGTTCTCGGCGTCGAACTTAAGGCGCAGCGCGAGCTTCTCGGCAACCTCGGCGTCGATCTCGCCCTGGCAAAACTCGTACAGGCAACCGAGCATGTCGCGATACTCAAGGTCGCCGTGGTAGCACTGGATGGCCTCGTCCAGGATGGGCCAAGCCTCGCGCGAACGCTCGACGCTCGTGGCACCCCACACGCACAGCAGGCGGAAGGCGGCATAGCGCAGCGTGGAGGAGATCTCGTCGAACAGCGCAGTCTCGGCGCCCTCAAAGGCATCGCCCAGCTGCTCGGGGCAGGTGGTAGCGAGCGCCGTCAGGGCATCGAGGGCCTCCCAGCGGGTCTGCGCCTCGGGGCGGTCGAGCGCCTCGATCAGCGCGGGCACGCAGGGCACGACGCGCTGCGAATCGCGCTCGGCAAGCAGGTGAAGCACGCGGGCGGCAAACTGGCGGATGCGGCGCGTGGGGCAGCCGAGCTCCTTGACCAGGCGGTCGACGGCGTTCTCGTTCTCCTCTGCCAGCTGAAGCTGTGCCAGTTCCTCGTCGGTGAGCTGTTCGTCTTTGTTTTCTGCCATAGTTACCTCTTCTTACTATTTCTTAGCGTGCTTGCCAGCACCCTTGCTGTCATCGGTGACCGAGATGAGCTGTCGGTCGGCCGCGCCATTGCGACGCGCACGGCGGCGTTCCTCAGCGTCGCCCGCGTCGGCGGCGGCGCGATGAGCCTTGTTGACGTTAAAGACCTCGTCGTGCTTGCGCCACGGACCGACGGACTCGCCAAAGCTCATCTTAAGACCGGCGATAAAGCCGCCGAGCCAGCCGATCGGCGCAAACTGCACCAACGGAAACAGCGAAAACACCCAGGTCAGCAGGACGACTGCCGCCGCTCCTGCAAAATTGGCGATCCAGTAGTCGTGCTTGGTGATCACGCGCTTTTCGCACGCCCACTGGCCGCACAAAAAGCCAATGTAGATCGCAAAGAGAAAGAGCACCAGCGCTAGCACCACGAACGTCCAGCTCATGGGCGCTACTCCCCGTGATGGTGGCCGCAGCAGCACTCATGGCCGTCGTCATGGCCGTGGCCGCCGCAGCACTCGTGGTCCTCGCCGTGATGGTGACCGCAACCGCACTCATGGTCGTCGCCGTGCTCGCCGCAACCGCAGCCGTCCTCGTGAGCGCCATGCTCCTCGGGACGATACTGCGACCAGTCCAGACCGGCGGCGATAGCGTCGGCCTCCTCCTTGTAGAGGACCGTGATGGCCTGGGTGCCCAGCTTGGCGCCACCGATGGCGTCGAGCATGTCGTAGAGCGTAAAGGCGACGTCGGCGCCGGGCAGCGCGAGCTCGCGGTCATCGGCGTAGGCGAGCGCCAGGCGCAGGTCCTTGATGAAGTGCTCGACCATAAAGCCGGGCTTGTAGTCGCCGTCGAGCGCCTTGGGCGCCAGGCTCTCCATGGCGCCGGACTTACCGGTGCCGCCCAGGATCATCTGGCGGGTCTTCTCCAGGTCAAGGCCGCTCAGCTCGGCAAACGCCATGGCGTCTGCCATGCCGACCATGCAGGCGCCCAGCGACACCTGGTTGGCGAGCTTGGCAGCCTGGCCCTTGCCGGCGCCATCGAAGCAGCAGATGTTGGCCGCAAAGGTGGCAAGGATGTCGCGGACCGGCGCGATGTCGTTCTCGGTGGCGCCCACGATAGCCGTAAGCGTGCCGGCGATAGCACCCGACTCGCCGCCGGTGACGGGGCAGTCAAACGCCATGCGACCGGAAACCTGGGCGGCCTCGGCAATGTCGCGCGCCAGCTCGGGCGAGCTCGTGGTGAGGTCGATCAAGACCGCGCCCGGCTTGGTGCACGCGAGCAGGCCGTCGCCCGCCAGGTAGAGCTCCTCGACCTCGGAGGGATAGCCCACCATGGTAAAGACGACGTCGGCGTTCGCCGCGGCATCGGCCGGCGTATCGGCCCAGGCGGCACCGCGCTCGATAAGCGCGGCGGCCTTGGACTTGGTGCGGTTGTTGACCGTGACGGGATAGCCGGCATCCAGGATGTGGCCGGCGATAGGAGCACCCATGATTCCGGTGCCGATAAATGCGACGGAGAGCTTATTTGCCATGAAACCTTTCCTTTTGGGTTGGGTGTTGTTACCAGGGTGAATACTCAGTGCCAGCGCTTGGGCTGCGGGACGCCTGTGATCGTGGCGCCTACCTACTCACCGCGCACACGGCGCGCGATGCGGTCGGAAAACGAGGCTTTCTCGGCACGATTCTTGCCCCAAAACGCGCAGGCCACCATGCCGGGGCCCACGTGCGAGCCGATGGTAGGACCCACGGAGCCGCGGATGATGGTGACGTCGGCGCAGCCTTCCTCCTTGCGGATGGCGGCCTCGAGCCAATCACCGTCCTTCTCGGCATCGGCCGTCATGATGGCGATGGGCATGGTGCGATCGGGCACGTAGTTCTCGCGGAACGACTTGAGGATGGACTTGAGCGCCTTCTTGCGGCCGCGGTTGACGCCGATCAGCGACAGCGAGCCGGCCAGGTCGTAGGACAGCTCGGGTTTGACGTCGAGCTTTGCCGTGAGCTGTGCCGCCGCGGGCGGAATGCGGCCGCCGGCAGCCAGCGCGTCAAAGCTCTCGAGCGTAAAGTAGCCGTGGACATAGGTCTTTGCCTCGTTTGCCCAATCGACCAGCTGCTTGGCGGTCAGTCCCGCCGAACGCTGGCGCACGGCCTCGAGCGCCAAGAGCGCGCCGGTCGCGCAGGGCAGAGCATTGTCGACCACGTAGAGCTCAAAGTTAGGATACTCGGCGCGCACGGCATCTGCCGCCTGGCACGCGGAGTTGTAGCTCGACGACAGCGCCGAGGTAAAGCACAGGTAGACCGTGGGCGTGCCCTCTTTGGCGCACTCGGTAAAGAACTCGATATAGCGACCGAGCGACACGGCCGAGGTAGACACGCGAGCGCCGGCGCGCATGCGGTCGTAGAACTCCTTGGGTGTGATGCTCGACCAGATGTCATCCGTGCGCTCCTCGCCATCGATAATGAAGGGGAAGCCCAAGATATCGACATCGAGGTTCGCGGCGACCTCGGGGCTAAAGTCGCAGCAGGTATCGACGACGATGCGGCAACGGTCCGAATGGCCGGTAGATGCAGCCTTGTCCATCAAAGCGACTCCTTACGTAAAAAGGCGGCCATCCGCATGGGATGGCCGCCGGCCGTTAACTCATGCAAGTTAACGTATTTTACTCGTCAAGTGTTTCGATGCGGGGCTTGATGATGCCATATCCACCATTCTTACGGTGATACACCACATTGATAAGGCCAGTCGTCGCGTTCTCGAACACGTAGAAGTCGTGGCCCAGCAGATCGGTCTGCACCAGCGCCTGCTCCTCAGTCATCGGGGTGACATCGATGACCTTCTCGCGGACGAGCAGGTCGTCCTCCTCCTCGGGCAGCAGCAGGTCGGCCAGATCCTCGACGCGCTCGACCGGTGCGACATCCGCCGCGCTGGCACCGCCCTGGCGGTTGTCCACGACCTTGGTCTTGAACTTGCGCAGCTGGCGGGTGACCTTATCGGCGGAGAGGTCGATGGCGGCGTACATATCTGCACCGTGCTCGGCAACGCGAATCACCGAACCGCGGGCACGAACCGTAACCTCGACGATTGCCGGGTTGGGGTTCGAGGGGTTCTTCTCATAGCGAAGTACAACGTCGACCGTCATGGGCTCGATATCGAAAACCTTGAGCGCCTCGCCGATCTTCTCATCCACATGCGCACGCAGAGCATCGGTTACCGTCGTCTTGCGTCCAGAAACCTTGATATCCATACGTGGCTCCAATCTGCCTCGGGGACTTACTGTACTGGCTATGTACCCATTGCCGTGCATTTAATCACGCGAATTCCCAAAGACCCGAATAACGATTGCTTGATACCGCATACCGAAGTCTCGCACTTTTCCGTGGCAAAGTGCGCTATGGGAGGACGTCGGCGGCTTTGTATTTGGTCCCGAAAATTAGCTTTGACCTGCTGGTTTTATAGGGATGAAAAAGCCGGGCTCCCCTATTGGGGAAGCCCGGCAGTGCGTGTTGAAACCGTGAAGAGGTGTCCTTTCCAACGTATAGGAGACACCACCCCTAGCAATAACTAGCTATTGAGTTTGTTAATGTCGTCGTCGGTGATGGCGCCTTCCTGGCTGGACGATTTGTCCTCGGAGGATGCGGTCTCATTGTTGGAATCGGAGGACTCGCTGCCGGAGGACGTGGTCTCACCGGACTCAGAGTCGCCCGGCTGCACGTTAGCGCCCGAAACCGTCTTAGTGGTGAGGTCGTAGGGCATCCTGCCATACCAGACGCAGTGGACTGCCTCGAGTGTACCGTCGACCGTGATGTCGTCGAGGGCATCGCTCACAGCACGACACAGTTCGTCATTGGATGAGAGGCCCGCAACACCAAGCGTCGAGGGCGCCTCGAGCGAACCGACATAGGAGACCTCGCTCATCAGGCGTGCAAGGTAGCCGCCGGCCGTGGAGTCGCAGATCACATAGTCGACCTCGCCGGACTCAAGCGCCTCAAAGCACTCGTTGATGTTGGAGTAGGTCTTTTGGTTGGCGGTGATGCTCTGCTTAGCAAGCGCCTCCTGCGAGGCCGAGGACGCCTGAACGCCCAGGGTGGACGTGTTAAGGGTATCGGTGGAAACGCTTAGCGACCCACCATCGCTAGTTTTACCGAACACGGAAGTGGCATCGTACAGGCAGGTGCCGAGCGAGCTAATGTCCCCGTCCGTGGAGTTAATCTCGCCGATAAAGATATCGGCCTTTTTGTCGCCGAGCGCGGAACCTGCCGAGGACGCATCGACGAAGGCGACCTTAAGGCCCATGCGGCTTGCGAGGGCGCGGGCGGCGTCAACCGCATACCCCGTGAGCTCGCCGTCGGCGCCCTGCATGGCCTGCGGCGCATCGGAAGTATCGAGGGCGACCGTCAGGGTTCCGGGAGTGACCAGGGCATCGTCCGACACCGCCGGCGTGACGGTCTCGTACTCGATCTGGTCGATCGTGGGAGTCGTGAACGTAGACAGCGGGTTGAACGCGCATCCGCTCAGGCCCAAAACGGCGATGACCGCTGCGGTCCCAGCACCTAACCGAGCCGCGTGCATCAAGCTGCCCCTCACCATGTCCACTACCCTGCCTTCTGTGTCGTATACGATCCGTGCGTTGCGCGGAATATCAGGTTGTTCCCACCAGCTGACCTGGTATTTGACCCCACACTTGCGCACCGGGGTGTTTGCTCGGGAGGCCGCAGCCACCTTCACGACTGGCCCGCTCGCCCGCGAGGCGGTATTGCCCCAAAGAAAGTAGAACGGACGGTGCGGCTTACATCTAGGACGCGCCATGATCGCGCCGCGCGCACGCGGTCGCTTACGTGGATCCCTTTGACCGCGTCTGTCTTGGACTAGGATGGACATTTCGTCCGTCCGCAACCACAGCCTGGCAGGAACGTAGCGCATTATAGCTAAGTTCAAGCTAAAGTTTAAGGTTAGGGGCGTCATTCGCACCGTGAGCACAGATTTTGCAGGTCGGAGCGGACCATTCGTGCCCCCATGAAGCTCGGAGCTCCCCTACGGGGAGCTCCGGGGCACCCGTCTCAGGGTGCCGTGGCCAAAAAATAGCAAATATGAGTACTGTTACCAATTTAGTAGCAGGAGTTTTTGGATCTGCAAGCAGTTTTCGCGCTCTATAACATCAGATTGATGCCAGGATATTCCACATTTGTTTAATATCTTTCTAATTTACGCCATCTTCCAGTCCCAAAATCTCTGATTTTGCTGTTACTGAATTTGTAGCAGTACTCATATTTGCTATATTTTGGCCAGAGCATATATCCAACCCCCTGTTTCAGAGCATTGTTAGGCGGGTTTAAGCCCAAAACACGCCCGCAGCGTGTTAAGCAACGCCTCTTGCTTCTTTCTGCGGACATCGACACGATTCCGGTACCGCTTTCGCATACGCTGGTGGATGCGCCATGCGAGCGCTTCCATCGCTTCCATGTCACAGAGCATTTCGTTGTTGACCGTCGCGACCTCGATTCCCATAGTAATCAAGCCCGTGTTGCGTTTTTCATCATGGATACGTCCCTTCCGGGAGGAATGGCCCAGCTCACCGTTGTATTCCAGGTCAAACCGCGCTGCCTCCTGATACGCATCGCAAACTGCATGCGGCATCCCCGAGATTGCCTGCGCGCGGTCATCGAACTCGATCTTGTAGTCGGTCTTAAAGGGACCGCAGGCAAATCCGCCATAGGAAAACGGAAGCGAAAACATGGCAAGCATGATGCACTCCATGGGTGAGCGCAGGTTTTCCGACAGATAGGGACACAGGCGTAGCAGTTGTTTGGCCGCACTCCCCTTGCATGCCGCAAGGTAATCTGCCAGGCGATCGGGCGTCAGCACCGGCTCGACTTCAAAGTAGCCCACGTCTGCCGGTTGGTCCTTATCCTTTGCAAGTCTATTCGCAACAGGCGAGGTGTAGGGAGGTAGATACTTCCCGCGATCGCTCAGTGAAATCTTGGAACACAGTTCCTGGGCCAGAGCAAACGCCTGGATACAGCCGACCTCGCGGGCGACGGCAACACAAAGGGCCTCGGGAGATAGGCTGTACACCCCCGATTCCACCTCTAGAATCGAGCCGGCAGGCAACCCGGAACACACGGACCAGCCCACGCCAGGCATGCGGCGGCGCTGCGCCGCAGATCCCACCAGCAAGCACAGATCTTCTTGCACCTCTCCGCTTTTGGCTCCAATTCGAACCAGGTCGGAAAGACAGATATCCTCAGCCGAAGGCGATGACGTACACAGCACGCGGCGCTCCTCCTCGGGCTCAAGGTCCTTCCAGCCGATGTAGCCCATCTGCCGGCGCTCGGCTCGAATCATACGCAACGCCGAGGCGCCCGTCAGGATAACGGAAGCCGCTAGCTGCTCTTTTGTCGGTTTGTCACACTGCCTGATTGTTACCGCCACACGAATCACCCCTACCAAACGCGCGCGATAGCAAGGCCATCAACGGCCGCGGCACCGGCGCGCTTGAGTTCCGCCGAAGCCGCTGCCATCGTCGCACCCGTGGTGATAACGTCGTCGATAAGCAGCAGGCGGCGGCCCCGCACGTCCTCAACGGTCTCGTACATGCCTCGGGCGCGTTCACGGCGTTCTTCACGACCGAGTTCACGCTGGTCGCCATGGCCGTACTTAACGAGGGCGTCGAGCAGCGGAACACCCGACAGCTCGCAAAATGGGCGCGCGATGGCTTCCATATGATCGAAGCCGCGTCGCCGAAACGCCGCCGCCGTCGCGGGCACAAACACCACGGCATCGGCGCCGGACAACACACCGCCTAAGCGATCGGGCGCCGCGGCCTGGGCATGCAAGGCGGTGTCGTATAGCAGCTCTGCCAGATACGGCGCCAGGCGTCGCTCGCCCGCGTCTTTGTACGCCTTAATGATCCGCGGCAGCGGATGCGTGTAAACGGCACATGCCAGGCACCGGTCGAATGCTTCGGCCATCGCCGAGGACGAGCCCTCGACCGAGCACTCGGTGCACAGCAAGTCTCCAAACGGGGCGCCGCATCGAGTGCAGCTATGCCGCGGGTCGATGAGCGCGAGCGCCGCCAAGCAGTCTTGGCAAATAAGCGCACCGGCGCGCTCGCAGCCGGCGCATCGCGTGGGCGACAACGCCTCAAGCGCCTCGTGCGCCGCCCGCTCGGCAAACGGTAGCAATTCGTCCGCAAACGGTAGGATGCCGGCACCTTGCAGGCATCCCAACACATTCAAATGTCTCTTCACGACACAACCCTCCCTACGCTCGGTCGCAGGGAGGGTCGTTGATTCAGCGCTATGGTACCCCGACGCGTTTGGGGTCAGGCAGGTTAAATCCGTTTGCGGGCGCTATTCGCCGGTGGGCGGTTGCGGTGCGGACGAGTTTTGGGTCGAGCCCTCGCCACCGTCCTGGCGCGGCTTGCGGGAACGGCGACGGCGACGGCGCTTCTGGCCCTGGTCGGCCGAACCCTCGCCACCACGATCTTCGCGCGACTCGCGTTCGTCACGAGCAGCACCGCGCACGGCCTTGGCAGCTGCCCCTCCGCCATCTCCGGGGCGACGACGTGTGACCTTGACCTCGCCATCCGAGACCTGATCGGCCACGGAGGGCACCGAGGGCTTTTGCTGCGTGCCCGAGGAATGGCGACGACGCGGACGCGGGGTGCGCTCGTCATCGTTGCGCTGCTTGCCACCCTTGTCGGCAGGCGCATCGGAACCCGAACCACCCTTGGGGCCGGCACCGGCTTCGCGAGCGGCTGCGGCGCGGAAGGCGTCCTCGCGCTCCTCGCTCGACAAATGGCGGCGGCGACGGCGCGTGGGGTTCATGCCACCGCCGCGGTTTTGCTGCTGAGGCTGCTGGGCCTCGCGCTCGCGGGAGGAATTCTTGCCTGCGGGAGCAGCCTCGCCGGCATCGCCCGAACCCGAGCGCTTGCGGCGGCGACGTCCACCGGCAGCTTCCTCGGCCTCGGGTGCCTCGGCCTTGCCGCGACCCTTACCGCGGCCGCGACCCTCGCCCTGGCTCTGACCCGCACGGGTATCGGCGTCCGCATCGCGACGGCGGCGCTTGGGCATCGTCGTCCCCGCCAGACGGTCGGCGCTCGACAGGCCATCGCCCACGTCGACGCCATTCTCGCGGTCGAGCTCCATAAGCGCCAGGCGCATCTCGGGCGACTCGATACGCTCGAGCACATCGCGCGTCACGCAGTCGGGGCGGCAGTTGCAGCCCTGCTCGGCGGCCTTCTTTTTGCAGCCCTCCGAGCACGTCATATCGGCCAGGTTGACCTTAAAGACTTTGCCGTTCTCCAGGCGCAGCACCAGCTGCTCACGCGGCGTGTCATACTCCTGGATACGCGCCTTGCCAAGCGGCGTATCGATGAGCGTCTTCTTTTTGGGCGCACGGCTCTTAAAGTCCTTGTACGCCTCGAACTCATAACGCAGGCAGCACATCAGGCGGCCGCACACGCCGCTGATCTTGGACGAGTTGAGCGGCAGGTCCTGCTCTTTTGCCATGCGAATCGAGACGGGCTCAAACTGTCCGCCAAAGCGCGTGCAGCAGAGTTCCTGTCCGCACTGGGCATAGCCGCCCACCAGGCGGGTCTCGTCGCGCACGCCGATCTGGCGCATGTCGACGCGAATGTGCAGCGTCGAGGACAGATCCTTGACGAGCTGGCGAAAATCGACGCGCTCCTCGGCCGCAAAGTAGAACACGGCCTTCTCGCCGCCAAACAGGTACTCGACGCCCACCGGCTTCATCTCGAGGTCGAGCTCCTTGACCAGGCGGCGGAAGTCGACCATGGCCTCGTCGCCCTGGATGGCCAGGTCGTCGGCAAGCTGCAGGTCGATGTCGCTCGCCACGCGCAGCACGGGCTTGAGCGGCTGACCGATCTCGTCTTGCGGCACCTCGAAGGGATCGGCCGTGACCAGGCCGATCTCGGTTCCGCGCTCAGTGGAGCAAATGGCGTAATCTGCCTCGAGGATATCCAGATCCTGCGGGTCGAACCACAGGTCGCGCGAGGCGTAGGTAAACTTAACGGGTACAACTAACGGCATTTCAGTGCCTTCCTGATATCGAACAGCATGACCTCGATGGCCAGCTGGGGAGTAACGTTTCTGGCGATGTTGCACTCGGCGGTTGCGACCGCCTCGAGCGCCCGCGTGGCACCCGCAACATTCGTCGCGGCGGCAAGCCGCCCGATCGTGTCGCGCACGTCTTCGTTCACCACGTCGGCCGCCTCGTCCTGAAGCGTCAGCAGCACGTCGCGCATGAGCGTCCGCGCGCTCGCCAGCGCTTCCATGATACCCGAACGCTCGCGCGCGTTGAGTTCGCGCTTGTTGCGGTCCTCAAGCTGCTTCAATGCTCCACGCGACAGGTAGTCAGCGTTTTGCTCGAGCACCTTTTCCTGCGTGGACTTGACCTCGGCGAGCGGCGCCTTAACGGCGACGATGAGCGACTTGGCGCGACTAAGTACATCGGCCTCATCGGCGGCAATGAGCGAATCGATGGCGCGAACCATCTGACGGCGAGCGTCCTGGCGCTCGGCGCTCTTGAGGAACTCGATGCCACGCGCGGGGCTTCCCGCTACTGCGACGGCCATGCGGCAACGCGCAGGGTCCTGACCGGTGGCGCGGCTCACGGCCTGCGCGGCGACGGCGGGCGACACCAGCCGAAACGGCACGCACTGGCAGCGGCTCACGATGGTGGGCAGCATCACGTCTGCCGAGGTGCCCAGCAGGATGAACATAACGCCCTCGGGCGGCTCCTCGAGTGTTTTGAGCAGTGCGTTGGCGGTGTTAGCGCGCAGCTGCTCGGCACGGTCGATGATGTAGACCTTGGCCTTGGCACGGATGGGCGCCAGAGGCACATCGTCGAGCAGCTCGCGGGTCTGGGCAATGAGGTAGCCCGTGGCGCTCTCGGGCGTGTAATAGTGCACGTCGGGATGCGTGTGCCGCGCAACGCGCACGCAGCTGTCGCATGCGCCGCAGCCGTCCTGCTCGCACAGGAAGGCCTGGGCGAGCGCCCATGCGGCATCGAGCTTGCCGGCGCCGGGAGCGCCCAAAAACAGGTAGGCGTGCGATGCGCGGCCGCTGGCGACGGCGTTGGTCAAAAAGTCGCGCACGCGCTCTTGGGTGTCGAGCTTGGCCAGCAGGCTTGCCTGAGCGGGGGCCACGTTACTCGGCCTCCTTGGCAAGTGCGGCGGCGACGGCGTCTTGCGGAATGTCGAGACCGTACGCGCGAACCTGCTCGACCGTCTTCGCAAAGACTTCCTCGATGGACGCGGTCGCGTCGATGAGCTTTACGCGGTTTGGCTCCTCGGCGGCAATTGCGCAAAAACCCTGGTAGACACGCTCTTGGAAGGCCATGCCCTTAGCCTCCATGCGATCTGCCGCACCGCGGTCGGCCATGCGCAGCGCCGCCTGCTCGGGCGTGATGTGATAGACGAGTGTGAGCGCCGGGTGCGTACCCGCGACGGCCAGGTTGTTGGCGTCGCGCACTATCTGGCGATCGAGGCCATCGGCAAACGCCTGGTAGCAGGTCGTGGAATCGTAGAAGCGGTCGCACAGGACAACCTTGCCGGCAGCAAGGGCGGGCGCGATGACCTCGTGCACCAACTGAGCGCGTGCCGCCTCGTAGAGCAGCAACTCGCAGGTGTCGCCCATCGCCGTATTGGCAGGGTCGAGCAGCAGAGCACGGATCTTTTCGCTGATGGCGGTACCGCCCGGCTCGCGCAGGCTCACAACCTGGTAGCCAGCGAGTTCGAGCGCACGGGCAAGCAGGCGCGCCTGCGTAGATTTACCGGCGCCATCGACACCCTCGAGCGTAATGAAGCTATGTTGAGCGGGCTCAAAAGCCATGGGCGCAGCCCCTTCCTACAAGGCGCGTAAATGCAGATATATCAACCAAGCCATGATACCCCAGTGCTCGGTGCGTCCCCAATGGCTAAAGGTGCCTTTCCAAAGTTGCGGTGAAATAGGGACTGATTGAAGCTCTGAGACCGCCAAACAGTCCCTATTTCACCGCAACTTATGATGGGGAATTTTGGACGCTGGGTATAATCGTCGTATTGCATTGAAATGTGGCGAAAGGAGTGGCAATGTCTCGGTATTGCGCCTCGTGCGGCAAGCTTCTTGCAGATAATGCCAAGTTCTGCACCTCGTGCGGTGCACCCGTTGAGCAAACAACCGCGAGCGATAGCCAGCCCGCTTTTGAGCAGACCGGCTCCCTTGATACGCCGCAAGCCAAGGCGGACGACCCCCTCGCCTATCGCCCCGACCCCGCCGCAGGCCCCGCGGCCGTCGAGACCACGCAGCGCATACCCGTCGCGAGCGGCTCGCCCCAACAGCAGCCGGCTCCCGCATACGCGCCCGCTTCGCCACAGACCCCCACTCCCAAAAAGAGCGGCACCGGGCCGCTTATCGCCGTTATCGTTGTGCTGGCGGCGATCATCATCGCCCTGGTCGTTTTCTTTGTGATCAAGCCTTTCGACAACGCCGCCACGCAGACGACTGCCGAGGTAGCTAAGCTGCACCATGACGTCGACGACGATGACCTAAAGCCTCTCGGCGATCCCAACAGCCTGTACGACGATGATGACGATGACGACGAGGATGGCAGCGAAGCAACGCTCTCCGAGCAGAACCTCTACCGCCGACTGAGCGAATACTACGACTTGCTCGAAGACCTCGACAACTACGTCCGTGGCTGCGCGCAGAACTTCAACGGCAGCTATCTGGAAGAGGATCGAACCACCCGTCAAAATCTCGCTGACGTCGCCGAGCGCACGGAGGACACCATCGAGCAGTATTACGACATCGTCGAGGACCTAGACGTCCCGACGAGCTCCAAGAACTACAGCTCCTGGAAGGACATCATCGCCCTGTACGATGACCTGGATCACCGCATTGACGCAATCTGTGATGCCTGGGAGATCAGCCTGAAATACGCCAAGCCTGCGGACCACAAGAATGAGATCGTGGCGCCGCTGTCGCGCGACAACGTGGCGGGCACCAATGACAATAAGTACCGCCTAGACTTTGAGGAGCGCTATCCCGGCGCCAAGCCTGTCGAGGTGAACTAGCGCTCTGTCGTTCCCGAGCCGGCAGTTAGGGACGTTCCTAAACTGCCGGCAGAAAAGAAACGTCCCTAACTGCCGGTCAAAAAAACGAGCGAGGATCGCGGGGTCCTCGCTCGTTTTTTGGGTAATGTTTCGACTGCGCCGTTACTTGTCGGCGGCTGCTTTCTTGGCAGTCGACTTCTTCGCGGTCGTCTTCTTGGCGACAGTGGCCTTCTTAGCCGTCGTCTTCTTTGTCGCCGTCGTCTTCTTTGCCGTGCTCGCCTTGGTCGTGGTCTTGCGGCCGCGGGCGGGCTTCTTCTCCTTGGTCGGGCAGTCCATGTTCACGCAGATGTGCCACGGGCCGCGCGCCGTGTTGACCACCACGATGGGGGCGCCGCACTCGGGGCAGGTCTCACCCGTCGCCTCGAGCTTGCCGCGCGCCGGCAGCGGATAGCTCACGCCGCAGTCATCGTAGTTGGTGCAGCGGATAAAGCGCTTGCCGCTCTTTTCGCTCTTGTGCGCGATCAGGTCGCCATGGCGTCCTGCCTCGGCGCACACCTTGCACTCGCCCACCTTAAGGTCGGGCTCGTAGTTGGTGGGGCACGTCGGGTTCACGCAGATCTCGAAAGCCTTCTGACGGAACGGCTGACACTTAATGCGCGGCGCGCCGCACTCGGGGCACACGGCTGCCTCGCCCTCGAGCGGGCTCACCTTGACGCCGCTCGGCACCGGATAGGTCACGTCGCAGTCGGGCCAGCCCATGCAGCCGATAAAGCTGCCGCGGGTCTTGGCGCTCGTCTTCATAACCAGGTCCTTGCCGCACTTGGGGCAGGCGCCCACGCGCGCATCGGCCGTGACGGCATCGCTAATGGCGTCACCCAGCTCCTGCGTATGCTTGAGCAGCTCGTCGAGCACACCGGCCAGCAGCGCGCGCGAGTGCGTCACGACATGCTCTTCGGTGTCCTCGCCGCGCTCCACGCGGGTCATGTCGCCGTCGAGTTCGCTGGTCATATCGGGACTCGTGATGCGCGGGGCAAACTGCGACAGTGCATCGATGATGGCGATACCCAGCTGACTCGGCTCCACGGGATCGTTTTTGAGGTAGCGCACGGCGTACAGGCGCTCGATGATGCTCGCACGCGTGGACTTGGTGCCCAGGCCGCGCTTTTCCATCTCCTGCACGAGCTTGCCCTGGCTGTAGCGCGCGGGCGGCTCGGTCTGTTTGGCCTCGAGCTTAATGTCGAATACGTCGACCGTATCGCCCTGCTCAAGCGGCGGCATCTGCTCGTCGCGCTTAAGGCCGTACGGGTATGCCTCGCGGAAACCCGGGGTCACGAGCACATCGCCCGAAGCCACGAACGGCTCACCGTTCACATCGAGCTCGAGCTTGGTGTTCTCGATGGTCGCGGGACCCATGAGCGTTGCCAGGAAGCGACGGGCGATGAGGTCGTAGAGTTTGCGCTGCCCGCCATCGAGCGTGGACGGATCGCCCTCGCCCGTAGGATAGATCGGCGGGTGGTCGGTGGTCTCGACCTTGCCGCGCGTGGGCTTCATGGGACCGGCGAGCACCTTTTTGCACACCGGCGCCAGCGCCGGGTTGATCTTTGCCAGATCGCTCACCACGGCGCCCAGATCGAGTGTCGCAGGGTACACGGTATTGTCGACACGCGGGTAGCTAATGAGGCCCGCCATGTAGAGGGACTCGGCGATGCGCATGGTGCGTGCGGGCGAGATGCCCTCGGCCGCGGCGGCAGCCTGCAGCGAGGTGGTCGCAAACGGTGTGGGCGGCTGCTGCTTGCGCGAGCGCTTGGTCACCGCGGCGACGGTTGCCGTCGCGACGCCGTCAACATGGCCGTACGCCGTCTCGGCAGCGTCCTTGTCGGTAAAGCGTGCCGTCTTGTGCGCGATCTTAAAGCGATCGTCCTCGGCAGCACCCTGCGCGGCACCCATACCGCGGATCTGCCAATAGTCCTCGGGCACAAACGCCATGCGCTCGCGCTCGCGCTCGACCACCAGGGCAAGCGTCGGCGTCTGCACGCGGCCGGCAGAGCGTACGTTACCAAAGCCGCCAAACTTGGCAAGCGTCAGGTAGCGCGTGAGCACCGCACCCCAGATGAGGTCGATGTGTTGACGGCTCTCGCCGGCGTCGGCCAGGTTCTGGTCGAGCGAGACGAGGTTATCGAAGGCCTGCGTGATCTCGGCCTTGGTAAACGAAGAATACTGGGCGCGGGCGACCGGCAGGTCGGGCGCAACCTCGCGCACCTTGTTGAGGGCGTCCGAACCGATCAGCTCGCCCTCGCGATCGAAGTCCGTAGCGATGATGACGCTGTCGGACTTCTTGGCAAGGTTCTTGAGCGAGCGAATGAGTTCTTTCTCGGCCGGCAACTTAATGACTGGCGCCCAGGTGAGATAGGGCAGGCTCTCGAGCTTCCAGCCCTTGATGGAGATGCCGTCGGCAAGAAACGGCTTGCGCTTGGTGTCGTAGGGCGGACGTGCCAGGCCATCGGGTATGTCGGCCGGCAGCATCTCGCCGTCCTCGGTGACCGAATACCAGCCCAGCTTTTTATTGAACAGCACGCTGTCACAAAAATCGGGCGCGAGGATGTGACCGGCAAGGCCGATCGTCACGCACTCCTCGCCCTTCCACTCAAAACGGTAGATGGCGGTGTTGTACACCTTGTCCTTTTTGGGCTTACCCGTGGACAGACGCTCGGCAATCTGACGCGCGGCGTCGTTTTTCTCGGCGATGATGAGCTTCAAAAGAGGCTCCTATCTCGTATCTCTTCGGCTACGCCCGCCCGTATGGCGGCCGACTTACGCCCTTGCTTGCTCAATCTGCCCGATGAGCCAATCGCACCAGGCATCCATGCCCTCGCCCTTGCGCGCGCTCACGGCGAACCGCGGCGCCTGCGGATTGAGGTCATCGAGTGTCTTAGTATACCTATCCATGTCAAAATCGAAAGCCGGGGCCACGTCGACCTTGTTGAGCAGCTGTGCGCCGGCGTGCTGGAAGATGCCCGGGTACTTGATGGGCTTGTCGTCGCCCTCGGGCACCGAGAGAATCATGATGGACAGGTTCTCGCCCAGGTCAAAGTCGACCGGGCAGACTAGGTTGCCCACATTTTCGATAAAGATGACGTCGATGTTCTCCAGACCGACGGCCTGGTCGAACGCGTCAACGGCCTCCATGATCATGTTGCCCTCGAGGTGGCACAGGCCGCCCGTGTTGATCTGGATGGCGGGCATGCCGGCTTCCTTCATGGTGATGGCATCGACATCCGAGGCGATATCGCCCTCGATGACGGCACAGCGCAGGCCAGCCTTGTCGCGCAGGCGCTCGTTAGTGCCCAGGATCGTGGTGGTCTTGCCCGAACCGGGGCTCGACAAGACGTTGATCACATAGGTGTTTGTCTCATTAAATCGCTGACGCAGCTGATCTGCCAGGCGCTCGTTGCGCGACAGAATCGGCGATGCGATATCAATCGTTTTCTCGGCCATACTCGGCGCTCCTTACTTCTACCATTTATACCCCGTCCCCAGGTTGCTGGCGGGCTAATCGTCGGGGGTCTCGATCTCGATACTTGCGATGTCGAGTTCGCGGCCGTGCAGCAGACGCACGTTGGAGCCGCCACACTGGGGACAGCGACAATGGAAACGGTCGTGATCAAAGACCTCGCCGCAGTCCAGGCACTCGCTTTGTGGATGGACCTCCTCCACGGCAAGCTCGCAGCCGCGCGTGAGCGGGTCCTCGTCGCGAAACGTCTCCCAGGCAAAGTCGAGCGCCTCGCGCACGACCTCGGTCATATCCCCGATACGCAGCGTTACCAAAACGGCGCGCGAGGCCCCCGCCCCACGCGCCGCGCGAATCACTGTATCGAGTATGCCGTTGACAATGCCAACCTCGTGCATACCGATTTACTCCTCGTCGTCCTCATCGTCCGAGAACAGGTCCAGACGGCTCACAAACAGGCCCTCCTTGCCCTCGCGCGCGGTAATGACCACACGGGCAATGGCAAGCGAAATCTCGTAGAGCGAGAGCAGGGCGCCGTACATAAGGCCCAGGGTGACGGGCGAGCCGTCGGGCGTGATCACAGCCGAACCCACGAGCAGGCCTACGTACACGTAGCGCCAGGCGCTGCGGAAGGCCGCGTAGGACACGATGTGGAAAACGGACAGGTAGAAGATGATGAGCGGCAGCTCAAACGCCACACCAAAGCCGATCATAAAGAGCAGCTCCATGTTGATGTAGTCCTCCAGATTGGGCAACGCCGTAGCGACAGCCGAGGTCTCGCCGATGAGCCACTCAAAGCCTGCCGGAATGATGATGAAGTAGCAGAAGATAGCGCCCAGGAAGAACAGCACCGTCGAGGCGAGCACCGTGGGCACGACCCATTTGCGCTCGTTGGGACGCAGTGCCGGCAGGAAAAATGCCAGAATCTGCCAGATGATCATGGGCGTGCACATGACCACGGCCATCTTGATGGCCAGCGAGAAGCGCAGGCCAAAGCCGCCGAGCGTGGTGGTGATGTAAAACTTACCGTCCGGCACAAAGGAGCGGATGGGGTCTTTCAAGATGTCGAGCACCACGGGCGTGGCGAAATACAGCACGATGGCTGCGGCAAACACCGACACAACCACGATGGTCAGGCGGCGACGAAGCTCTCCCAGGTGGTCGAAGAGCGGCATACGCGCAGGTCCGATAGGCATTACTCATCGCCTCCCTTCGGGGCGTCGGCGGCAGCGGCTTCGTCCTCGGCCTCGAGCTCGCGAGCGAGCTGGTCGACGACGGCCTTACGTTTGCGGGGACGACGGGCGTAGAGGTCAGCCGTCGTGGGCTCTGCCGGCTCGGGCTCCGGCTCCGGCTCTGCGGCGGGGGCGGGCTCGGCGGCGGCGTCAGCCTCGGGCTCGGCGGCGGGCTCGGCGCCCTCGGCTTCAGGCTCCTCGGCAGCAGGCTCGCCCTCGGCGGCACCCTCGCTTGCGGCCTTCTCGGCAGCAAGGCGGGCGCGACGCTCGGCAAAGGTCTCCTTCTTGGCGGGCGCTGCCGTCTCGGCGGCATCCTCGTCCGCATCGGAATCGTCGTCGACGGCAGCCTTCTTGGGCTTGACCGGAGCCGACGCGGCCTCGCTCACCGGATCGATAATCTCGGACTGAACAACGGCCGTCATCTTTTCCTGCGTCTCGCGGAACTGACGGATGGCACGGCCGATCGTGCGGCCCATCTGCGGGAGCTTATCCGGGCCAAACAGCAAAAAGCCGAAGACCACGATGATCGCGAGCTCACCCTCTCCAATACCAAACACACATACCTCCAAGGCTCGATGTGAGTCGAGCCCGCACCGCGCCATTCGGCCGGAACTCGTCTATTCATTCGGTCAAGTATAGCGCCCGGACGCCAAAACGTCCGAGCGCATCACAAACATATGCCAAACGGCACGCCCTTTTGGGAGCAAAGACTATGCCGCGGTGATCGAAATCTCCTGGTCGACACCCAACAGCTGAACCACGCGCATCACCGGGGGCTGCACATTGGTGCAGCTAAAGCGCTTGCCGTGGTCGACCGCGTGGTGTGCGGCGCCCACGAGCACGCCAATGCCCGTCGAATCAATGTAGCTCACCTGGGCAAAATCGAGCTCAACGGCCTCGGTGGGCTGCTCGAGCGCCAGGTCGATAGCATTACGCAGGCTATCGGCGTTAGAGATATCGATCTCGCCGGTTACCTTAATGGTGTAGAGCTCTGGCGTGGGGTTGGTGGAAATACCCAAATCCATGTATATGCTCCTTTACGTATCGAAAGTGCGGATAGTACGGGAAGCCGCGCGTTAGGCGCGCTCGGCACGCGCAAGCTCGGCAGCGACGAGCTTAACGGCCAGCACCAGCACATCGAGCGCGGCCTCCAGGTCCTCGACCGTGGGATAGCTCGGCGCGATGCGGATGTTGGTGTCGCGCGGGTCCTTGCCATAGGGCCAGGTGGCACCGGCCGGCGTGAGCTTGACGCCCAGGTCGGCACAAAGCGCGGCGACCTTCTGGGCCGAGCCCTCGGGACCATCGAAGCTTACAAAGTAGCCGCCGCGGGGGTGCGTCCAGGTAGCACAGCCCGTGTCGCCCAAGCCCTCGGTGAGCTTGCGCTCGACGGCCTCAAAGCGCGGACGCAGGAACTCGGCATGCTTTTTCATGTGCTCCTTGACCGCCTCGATGGTGGGAAGGAAGCGCACGTGACGCAGCTGGTTGAGCTTGTCGGCGCTGATGAGGCCGGCCTTCAGGCGCTTGGAGAACTCGGCGATGACCGCGGGGCTCGCACCGATAAAGCCGATGCCGGCGCCCGGGAAGGTGATCTTGGACGTCGAGGCAAAGGCCACCACGCGGTCCTCGGTGCCCGCCGCGCGAGCGAGGTCAAAGATGTTTGCGAGCTCGTCGGTCTCGTCGTACAGGTCGTGCACGCAGTAGGCGTTGTCCCAGAAGATGCGGAAATCGGGCGCGGCCGTGGGCATCTCGACCAGACGGCGCACAGTGTCCTCGCTAAAGGTGATGCCCGTGGGGTTGGAATACTTGGGCACGCACCAGATACCCTTGATGGAATCGTCGGCGGCAACGAGGCGCTCGACCTCGTCCATGTCGGGGCCGTTGTCGGTCATCGCGACGGGGACGTTCTCGATGCCCAAGTCGGCGGTGATGCCAAAGTGGCGATCGTAGCCGGGAACGGGACACAGGAACTTGACCTTCTTGCCGTCGTGCGCGGCCTCGTAAGCCTCCCAAGGCTCGCTGCCGCACGAGCCGCAACGCCAGAACATGCCGGCGATGTCGTGCTCAATCAGCAGGCTCGACGAACCCAGTACGAGCGTCTGCTCGGCGGGACAGCCCAGGAACTCCCCTGCCAACTTGCGTGCCGAGGGAATGCCCTCAAAACAGCCGTAGTTGGAACAATCGACGTTGCCGTCGTGCAGATCGGCGTCGGCATTGAGGATATCGAGCATGGGGCGCGAGATGTCCACCTGGGAGGGCGACGGCTTGCCGCGCGCCATGTCGAGCGCCAGGCCCTTGGCCTTGACCTCGGCGACCTCGGCTTTGAGCGCCTCGATGGCGGCATCGAGTTCGGTGGTTTCCATCTTCTGGTAGATCGTCTGCATGGGGTGCGACCTTTCGCGAAGCGGTACGTTGCAGTTCGTCTAAGTATAGACCGCCACCGCCGCAACGTTATGAAGCCGTGATAGATTAAGTACATCGCAATAAATTACGAATCGCCGCGCATGCCGGCGTGGGGCGCCCAAGGAGGCACTATGGAGTACGGATCGTTCCAGGCCGAAGAATTCGGCGACCTGCAGCGCCTGGTCGACGGACTATTTTACGACCGCCACGCCATCGACCGCCTGGATCTGATCGTGCAGGCCGAGATCTTGGACCTCGCGCCCGACCTCATGGAAATCGTCAACCTTTTGCCGCCCGGCTACTACGACCGCCAATCGCTTTGCGACCAGCTCAACTCCGCCTTGGCCGCCCACGGCTGGGGCGCCGTCTACGGCACCGTGGAATAGCCCTAGTCATTTAAGAACGTCCCCAATGACTAAAACGCCGCTTGCGATGGTGTTCACAGGCGGCGTTTTCAAACTTGTATGTGCTTTTACTCGCCCTTGGGCGCGGGATGCTTGCGGACCACGCTCATGTAGATCATGCCGAGCACGGCCGCGGTGACCGAACCGGCAAGAATAGCGGCCTTGGCAGCCAGAACCTCAAACTGAGCCGTCGGGAAGGCAAGGCCACTGATGAGGATCGACATGGTAAAGCCGATACCGCCCAGAATGCCCACACCGGCAATCATGTGCCAGTTGACATTGTGCGGCAGCTCACAGACCCTAAACTTAACCAGGGCAAACGTCATGCCAAAGATGCCGATCGGCTTGCCCAGCAGCATGCCAAAGTACACGCCGAGCGTCACCGGGTCGGTGAGCAACGTGCTCATATCCACGCCCACTAGGCGAACCTGCGCGTTCACGAACGCAAAGATCGGCAGGATCACAAAGTTGACCGGCGTGGAGATCAGACGCTCCATGCGGATGAGCGGCGGGGTCACGCGGTGCATGACGCGCTCGACCTTGGTGGTCGAGACGGTAAAGTCATGCTGGCCCAGGATGTGTGCCTCGTCGTCGTAGCGGTCATCGAGCAGCGGCAGGCACTCGCCCAACCAATCGGTGAGGCTATCGAGCTTAACGCCGCACTTGGCCGGAATGGTGAAGGCCAGGATGACGCCGGCGAGCGTAGCGTGCACGCCGCTCTTGAACATGCAGAACCACAGCAGCAGGCCCAGTACCGAATACGGGGCAAGGCGGTAATGCTGCGTCTTGTTGAGCCACACGAGCGCGCAGGTCACAAGCGCGGCGGCGCCCAACCAAAACGGATTGGGGCTCTGACCGTAGAAAATGGCGATGGCGGCGATGGAGATGAGGTCGTCGGCGATGGCAAGCGTCGAGAAGAACACGCGCACGCCGTTGGGCACGCGATTGCCCAAAAGCGACAGCACGCCCAGCGCAAAGGCAATATCGGTTGCCATGGGGATGGCCCAACCGTTGCGGGCGCCGGCATGGTTAAAGATCAGGTAGATGCAGGCGGGAACGACGACGCCGCCCACGGCCGCCAGCATGGGAAGCATGGCCTGGCGCGGGTTCTTGAGCTCGCCAACTGTCATCTCGTACTTAAGCTCAATGCCCACGAGTAAAAAGAAGATCGCCATGAGGAAGTCGTTGACGAAAAGCTCGACGGTGAGACCGGCCGTCAGGTTGCCCAGACCCACATACAGCGGGGTCTCCAAAAAGTGATGGATAGCCTCGTAGGCATCGGTGTTGGCGCAAATGACGGCGGCGATGGCGGCGAAGACCATGACGGCGGCGGAAATCGTGCCGTTCTCGGCGATGCGCTCCCAAATGTCGTGGCGCTCAAAACGCTTGCGCTCACGAACGTTGAACAGCTGCTCGGGTGCTGCCATGGGCGGCTCCTTTCACGGGAAGGTTCCCGTCTTAAAAAAGCACGGCCCGCCCAAGTGGCGGCGCCGCGCTCTAACGTATTACGCTTGCATCTAGCCTACCCTGCACGACAAGCACGCAGGCGTGGCCGAAAAGCGGAACCACAGGTTGAACATTATTTGCTCAACGGCGCGGGCACGCCTGTCCAAGAGACGACGCGGAGCCGTGCACAAAAAACGACCGGAGCGCGGGGCGTCCGCGATCCGGTCGTGGCGTTTGGTCAACTAAACCTAGCAGGCGGCCATGATGGGGGCAGCGACCTGCTTCTTACGGGAGAGGACGCCCGGCATCCAGACGCCGTCGTGCTCGTCGGCAATGCCCAGGCCCTTCTGAGCGGCCTCGGTCTCGCCCTCGAGCAGGACCTGCGAGCCCTCCTCCATGATGTCGGTGATGCACAGGACAATGCCGTCGGCACCCTTCTCGGCGGCGTAGGCGCGCATGGCCTCGCGAATCTCGTCGATCATGCCGAGCGCACGGGTCTTGTCGACGGTCTCGTACTGGCCGATGAGCAGCTTCTTGCCGGCGGGCTCAAACATCTTGATGTCGTTGCCGACCATCTCGGCTGCGGTGAAGGAGCCGGACGGACGGGTGAGGAAGACCTCCATGCCAAACTTGACCGGGTCGACGCCCACCTGCTCGCCGAGCTTGGCGGCGACGGCACGGTCGACATCGGTGGTGGTGGGGCTCTTGAGCATGAGCGTGTCGGTCATCATGGCCGAGAGCAGCAGCTTAGCCTGGACGTCGGAAAGCTCAACGCCGAGCACGCCGGCGAGCTTGGTGACGATGGTGCAGCTGGAGCCCCAGGGCAGGCAGATGTAGTGCAGCGGGCCGGCGGTCTCGAAGTCGCCGATGCGGTGATGATCGACAACGCCAAAGACCGTGGCGTCCTTAAGGCCGGCGACGGACTGGGCAGACTCGTTGTGGTCGGTGAGGACGACGAGCTGACCGGCCTCGACGGACTCGATCACGCGGGGCTCGGCGATGCCGGCGTCGGCGAGCAGCTTGGCGGACTCGGCCGGAAGCTGACCAAGGGCGCAGGCCTCGTAGGTGTTGCCGGCATACTCAACCTGGTTGAGCAGCTGGGACAGGACGACGGCGCTCATGATGGCGTCGTTATCGGGGTTCTGGTGACCAAAGACAAGAACGTTTGCCATGGATATCCTCCACTTGATATGTGTACTTGGACGTAGCTATGGTAGCACGCCGATGCCGAGCCTTCGCAGACGGAAGGGTCACGGCATATTTTGGGGCAGGCATGGGGGCCAAGACTGTCCCTTTTGCACCGTGTTGGTGCAAAGTAACCTGACCCCCTTGCACCAGCTATTTACCGGCGGCGCGCAGGGCTACGTAGGCGGCGCCGATGATGCCGGCGTCGTTGCCGAGCGAAGCGACCTTGATGGGCGTCTCGCGCGAGGCGGAAAGCGCGTAGCGCTGGAAGTGCTCGCGGACCTTGTCGAGGTAGACATCGGCCGAAGCGGACGCGCCGCCACCGATCAGGAACATCTCGGGGTCAACCACGTTAGCAATAAGCGCCAGGGCACGGCCGAGATAGTCGGCCATGGTATCGGCAGCTGCCAGCGCGAGCTTGTCACCCTCGCGGCAGGCCTGGAACACGTCCTTGGAATCAGAAGGCCCGGTGAGCTCGATGGGCTCGACGCCCGCCTTCTTGCACTCAGCAAGGTAGTCGCTCACCACGCCAGTGGCGCTGGAATACTGCTCCAGATGGCCATGGCCGCCACAGCCGCAGGTGCGCTCCTCAGCCGGGTTCAGGCACATGTGGCCAATCTCACCGCCAGCACCCACAACGCCCGATACCACGTCGCCGTTAACGATAACGCCGCCGCCCACACCGGTACCGATGGTGACCATCACCACGTTCTGTACGCCCTTGGCAGAGCCGAGCCAGGCCTCGCCCATGGCAGCGGCGTTGGCATCGTTCTCATACTTAACGACCGCATCGGGGCAGTGCTTTTGAATGGCGATCCTCAGCTCGGGCAGGTTAATGGCAATGTTGGCCTTGACTTTGGCATCGCCCGACGCCGGGATGGGGCACGGAACGGCCAGGCCAATGCCTGCCACAAAGGCGCGCGGAATCTGCGCCTTGGCGACCACCTGGTCGATAGCCTCGGTCACCGCGGCAAAGCCTGCGGCGTCAACGATGGGAGGCGTGGGCACACTGGCCTTGGCCAGCAGGTTACCGTCCTCGTCGAACAGACCCTCCTTAACCGAAGTGCCGCCGACGTCAATGCCGATGTAGTACTGCTTAGGTTCCATGAGAGCCCACCTTTCTCGTTTAAACATTGCCTGTATGGTACCGCTCCCAAGGCAAAAACCTACCAAAAAGAGACAGGTTTGTTTTGGCAGGTTTTATCTGGGGTAACGCAATTGGCTGCCCAACAGGCCGCGCAAGACCATCCCCAAAAATAAAGGCGCCGGGAGGCGGAGGCTCCCGGCGCCCGTCAAAGGGACTATGTTGTCTGTTGGACCGCACGGTCCGTCGCGGCGATAACGCCGACTAGGCCTGAAGTGCCTGCAGCTGCTTGTGAACCTCGATGAGCTCCGTCGCCATGACGCGCATGGTCTCGGTGCCGGCCATCTGGTCCTCGGCATGCAGCAAAATCAACGGGGCCTCGCCGTTACGCTCGCCGTTGGCCTCCTTCTTCAGAAGCCCCATGTGAACATCGTGGCCACCGTTATAGGCCTCGTCGCCCTGCTTGATAAGCTCCTCGGCGGCGTCAAAATCGCCCTCCTTGGCCTTTTGCACGGCATTGATGTACATGCTCTTGGCGGTACCGACGTAGCTGATGATCTCAAAGCAGGTCATCTGCAGTTCGTTCATATCCTCCATGCAGAGCACCTAGCCCATCACGCTGACGCAGTGGTCGATGATGCCGGCAGCGTTCATGCGGCCGTAGTCGACCATGTTGATAACCTCGACCGGGAAGCGGCCGGCGGCCTCCTTCTCAAAATCGCCCTTGGTGTAGCCGATCTGCGGACCAAGCAGCAACATGTCGCACTCGTCCAGGTGATCGTGGGCCTCGTTCATGGGACGAGCCTCGACCTCAATATCCAGACCACGGTTTGCAACCTCGGCCTGCATCTTCTGGACCAGCAGGCTCGTGGACATACCGGCATTGCAGCAGAGCATGATCTTCTTCATGGTTTCCTCCTTATAACTGCGCGGCGCGCAGACGACAACTGGTTTTATTCCTTGCGGCTATTGTGCCCACCCCCCTGCATCTTTACACAAGGGAGAGAGCTGCGGGCACCGGCACCGCGTACCGGCGCCCGCAAAGGTGAAAGGGACGAACGTTAGGCGTTCTACTCGGCGAAAGCCTCCTGCTTGGCGATTGCCTTCTCGGAAATCTTCATAAAGGGCAGGTAGACGGCCATGCCAATGACAATCTCGATAGCCTGCCACACGCCGGCGCGCCAGTCAAAGCCCGTAGCGAGCAGGGCATTGATGACGGGAGGCATGGTCCAGGGCACCTGGGCGATGCAGGGGCTGATGATGCCTGCGCAGGTAAGGCCATAGGTGATGCCGATGAACAGATCGGGAAGAAGAACGAACGGGATCATGAGCGGCAGGTTGTACACGATGGGGTAACCGTAGATAACCGGCTCGTTGATGTTGAACAGACCAGGCAGGATAGCCATCTTGGAAACGGTCTCGGAAGCCTTGTTCTTGGAGAACAGGAGCGTGTCGAGCAGGAGCATGAGGGTGCAGCCCGAGCCGCCGATGAGGGCGAAGCTGTTAACGATCTGCATGTTCATGTAGTGATCGGGCTGGATGGTGCCACCGGCGGCAAAGGTAGCCATGTTGTCGACGATGAGCATGGTCAGGATCGGCTCGACGGTAGCGCCAGAGATGGTGGACTGGTGAATACCGACGCAGAACAGCAGGTTAGCAAGGGTGTAGATGAGGATAACAGCCCACGGACCGGCGTTCATGATGCTCTTGAGCGGGTTGGAGATGCACGTGGAGATGATGGTGCACAGATCGGTGCCGGCGCACACGGCGAGCAGGGCTGCGGCAAGAGCGAAGACCGCGAGGTTAAGCAGCATCGGAATCATGACGTTGAAGGAGTTGGAGACCGCGGGAGGCACGCCCTCGCCCAGCTTAACCTTGAGCTTCTCGACGCCAGAAATCTTGATGAAGAGCGAGACGGAAAGCAGGGCGATGATAATAGCCGAGAACAGACCGTTGGTGCCGGTGTTGGCAGTCGAAAGGGCGCCCGTGACCTCGGTGGAGGTGATCTTGTCGGTGAGCAGTGGGCTCGTGGCGGCAAGCGAGGCGGTGATCTGCTGCGGCATCATGATGACGAAGGCAGAGATGGCGACGACCACGCAAGCGAGCGGGTTATCGAAACGCTTGTTCTTGGCGAGGCTGTAGCCAATCAATCCGGCCAAGATAATGGCAGAGACGTTGAGGGTGCCCAGCGTAATTGCCGAGCCCCACGTCTGAAGGTTGGCAAGGCCCGCCGCATCGAGCGGGAACAGAGGGAACACGACGTTGTTAATAAGAACCGCGATACCCGCAAGGATATAGAGCGGCGTGATGGTCGCGAAGGCGTCACGCAGGGAACGCAGGTGAACCTGGTTTCCCACCTTCGCAGAGACCTCGGCAAACTTGTCGAGGAAGCTCTTTCCGTTGTCACTGGCCATGATTGCTCCTAACTTTCAAATCCGGCCTTTTCCTATGCGCACGGTGGTCTGTCGCCCTCTGCCACCAGATGTGCCATGTGTTGCGCGCGGCGGCGCGCGGTCTGGGCGTTCGCCCGGTCGCTAATCAACCACGTGGGTCGTGGCGACCTGTTTGAGCCAGGCCGCCGACTTCTTAAGACGGCGCTTATAGCCGTCCATGAGATCGACCTCGACAAAGCCGTAACGATTCTTAAAGGCATTGGCCCAAGACCAGTTATCGATGACGGCCCAGTAGTGATAGCCCCGGCACTTGGCGCCCTCGTCGATGGCCTTGGCCACCCACTCCAGGTGCTGACGTACAAAGTCGACGCGGTAGTCATCCTGGATGGTTCCTTCGGCGTCACGGTTCTTGTATTCGTCCATGATGCCGATGCCGTTCTCGGAAACGAACCACTCAAGATCGGGGTAGTTCTTAGCGCAGTCCATGCCAAAGTCGTAGAGGCCCTGCGGGTAGATCTCCCAGCCGCGGCTCTCGTTCATAACGGCGTCGGGCCATACGTACTCGTCGGCAAAGTGCGGCAGGCCGTACTGGTCGACCTTGCTCGCCGGCGCCTGAACACGCGTGGGGTGGTAGTAGTTGCAGCCGAGCCAGTCGACAACACCCTGCTTGAGGATCTCTTGGTCGCCGGCGCGGAACGGGAGCTTAACGCCGCCCTCGGCCAGGCTGTCGAGCACGTCGGCAGGAAGCTCGCCCTTGGTGATGAGGTCGAGCCACCAGCGGTTGTTGATGCCGCTGGTCATGCGCACGGCCTCGAGGTCCGCCTCGCTGGGGTTCTCCTTGGTGTAGACCGGGGTAAAGCAGTTGATCATGCCGATCTTGGCATCGGCGCGAATAGCGCCCTCGTCATAGGCGCGACGATAGTTGGCCACGGCCAGCGCGTGCGCCAGCGAGATGTGATACTGCACGGTGCGGGCGCGGTTGAAGTCGTGGAGCTGCGGGAACCACACGCCCTCCTGATAGCGCTGCTCGGGCTCGACGATGGGCTCGTTAAAGGTGAACCAGTACTTAATCTCCTGGCCAAACTCGTGGAAGGCGACGTCGGCGTAATGTGCGTAAGCCTCGACAACCTCACGGCTCTCCCAGCCGCCACGGTTAAAAAGGTAGGTGGGCATGTCAAAGTGGTACAAGTTGACAAACGGCTCCAGGCCGGCTTCGCGAGAGGCGCGGAACAACTCGTGATACCACGCGGCGCCTTCCTCGTTGAGGTTGCCGTCGGCATCGAGCAGACGGCTCCACTGGATGGAAGTGCGATAGGTATCCAGGCCCAAGTCCTTCAAAATGCGAAGGTCTTCCTGGTACTTGGCCATAAAGTCATTGCCGGCGTAAGAGCCAACGCAGTTGTAGAACGAGCCCAGATCCTGGATGGACCAGGTGTCCCACAGGTTCTCGAGCTTGCCGCCCTGGTTCCACTGACCCTCAGTCTGCGGGCCGGACATAGCAGCACCAAAGAAGAAGTCGTTGGGCAGCTGATACTGTGCCATCAAAGTCCTCGCTTTCGTGTTCTAGAGCTTCCGGTTGGAGACGGGTTTGCTTTGGCAGGTTATCCGGCGCGGGCGCGCACCGGTCATACCGATATCCAACCCGCCAAAACAAAACCGTCCCCAAACGGTCGATCCTGTTCTGCGGAAAGATTCCGTTCGTTGCTTAAACTATAGCGCTCTAATTCTAAAAGTAAAGCGTCTTTTTCTTTTTTCTTTCTCGAGCTTCTTAGATAAAGGTTATATGGGTGCCTTGTTAAGGGTTATACTTACTTGCGTATTGATATATGTCGGAAAGGAGGTTCCTTGATTCCCAAATACGAGGCGATAGCTGCAGATATTCGTCGAAGTATTGGGGATGGCGCTCTTAAACCGGGCGACAAGCTTCCCACCGTCGTTGAGTTCTGCGAGCTCTATAGCGTTTCAAAAATCACCGTCAAACGAGCTATTGAACAAATCACCGAGGAAGGTCTTATTACCAGCCGACGCGGATCGGGTACCTACGTTAAGGACACGGCGGGACTTCCCGGCCAGGCGTTTTTCCAGGGCAAAAACGACCGTGCCCAGGGTTTTTCGTATGAGCATCGCGGGGAGAAGGTGACCTCGGTGGTCTACGATTTCTCGATCGTTAATCCACCGGCGGACATCGCAGCCCAGCTGGGAATTGCCGAGGATGACTTTGCCTATCACGTCGTGCGCGTGCGTCAGGCCGATGAGAAGCCCATCGTTATCGAGTACACCTACATGCCCCTCGAGCTGATTCCAGGCCTTAAAAAGAAGGACCTGTACGGATCGGTCTACCGCTTCATCCGCGAGCAATGCGGGCTAAAGATTTCGAGCTTCCACCGTACCATTCGCGCCGTGGCAGCAACCGAGGAAGAAGCCGAGCGTCTGGACACCAAACTTGGCTCTCCCCTGCTCGAGCTCACCCAGATTGGTTTTTTGGACAGCGGCGCCGCCTTTGAGTATTCGGTCTCGCGCAACGTTGGCGACCGCTTTGAGCTGCACAACGTAACGTTGGCATAGGTTTTTGTAGTCACGCGGGCGCTCGTTTTGAGCTGTTTTGTGCAACGCCCGCGCAACATGATGGGGGTATGAATATGTCCGATTTGATTAAACTGACGCCGATCTTCCACGAGAAAATCTGGGGTGGCCGCCAGCTCGAAACCGTATTTGGTTACGACATTCCCGAAGGTCCCATCGGTGAGTGCTGGGCCATCTCGGCCCATCCCAACGGTGACTGCCAGATTGCGGAGGGCCCGTATGCAGGCCACACGCTTTCATGGCTGTGGGCCGAGCACCGCGAGCTCTTTGGCAATTGCGAGGGCAAGGAGTTCCCGCTGCTCATTAAGATTCTGGATGCCAAGGACGACCTTTCAATCCAGATTCATCCCAACGACGAGTACGCCGCCGAGCACGAGAACGGCAGCCTGGGCAAAACCGAGTGCTGGTATGTACTGGACTGCGAGCCCGGTGCCACGATCATCGTCGGCCAGCGCGCGCATGACCGCGCCGAGGCTGCACAGATGATCGAGGAGGGCCGTTGGGACGAGATGCTCAACGTGCTGCCGATTCACAAGGGAGACTTTTTCCAGATCGACTCCGGTACCGTGCATGCCATCAAGACCGGCACGCTCATTTTGGAGACGCAGCAGTCGAGCGACGTGACGTATCGCCTGTACGACTACGACCGTCCCGGCACCGACGGAAAGCTGCGCCCGCTGCACATTGAGCAGAGCCTCGACTGCATCGACTTTGATGCTCAGGCTCCGACCGACGGCACGGTGACCGCGCCCGAGGTGGACGGCGTGACCGAGCTCGAGTCCAACCCCTGCTACACCGTCGATCGCGTGCGCGTCAACGGCAGCAAGACCCTCGACCAGCGCTGGCCCTTCATGTGCCTGTCGGTCATCGACGGCGAAGGCACCGTCTGCGGCGACCCCGTCCACAAGGGAAGCCACCTGCTGGCCCCGAACACCGTCAGCTCCATCGACCTCGAAGGCAAGATGGAACTGATCATCAGCCACCTCTAGGTCGCAACAACAACCAAAACGCAACAAGGGGCTCCCCCGTCCACCAGCGGAGGGCCCCTTATCCATATATATCAGCCCACCCGGCTCTCCAGATCAAAAAAGCGGACGAGCAGAGCGACGTTCGCAAGCAACGTTACCCAAGGACCTGGGCGGGCGTATGGGGCAACATCGATCGCGAGTTCCGCACGCAAAGGAGAGCACTTAATGTGCTCTCCGTCTTGCGCAGGACTGCCCGAGCAGGCGATGTTGCCCCATACGCCCGCCCAGGTCCGCCGGGATCACGACAGCTTGACGATCGGTGCAAAACCTTTCATTAGCTTTTTGGTCTGGCCGGTCTTTTCAAATTGAACCTCGATCATGTCTCCGGCGACCGAGATCACGGTGCCCGTGCCAAAGGTCTTGTGGCTCACGGTATCGCCTGCGGCAAAGTCCTGCGACGCGCTAGCGCGATCGACCTTGCGCTCCACTGTCGGCGACACCTTAGATGACGGCTTTTTGGCTCGCGGCGCACCCGAGCCAAAGGTCGAGGCAACACGGCCGGCGTCGGGCGAGACTCCACGATGGCGCTCGGTCCCATAGCTGCTGCCACCAAAGAAGTCGTCAAAGCTCGATCCGCCGCGCGAACCGGAACCGCCGGTCGAGCGCGTATGCGAACCGAACACCTTGCCGCCGTACATATCCGAGCCCATACCCGAGCCAAAGGTGCCGTGACGGTCGCCGCGTTTCTCCCAGCCCGTGCCCTCAAAACCGGCAGAACCGATGCCGCTAAACTCGATATCCTCAAACGGAATCTCGTTGAGGAAGCGCGAGCGCGGGTTGGCAGAAGTCGAGCCGTAGGTGCGACGCGTGGCAGCATAGGTCAAGAACAGGCGTTTACGGGCGCGCGTGATGGCGACGTAGGCCAGGCGACGCTCCTCCTCGAGCTTGCCCGGATCATCGCTGCCGCCAAAGTCGTGCACGTGCGGGAAGATGCCCTCCTCCATGCCGGCCACGAACACCGCCGGGAACTCCAGGCCCTTGGCTGAGTGGATGGTCATCATGGTGATGGCATGCGTCTCGCCTGCCAAAGAATCCAAGTCGGAGCGCAGGGCAAGCCACTCCATGAGAGCCGGCAGTGCCTTGCAGGTAAGCGGACCGTAGGTGCGCTCGATCTCGTCGGCATGCACGGCACCCGCCGGCATCTCCGTCGGCGCGGCATAGGCGTTACCCGCGATGGCGGCGGCCAGGGCATCCTGCGGAGACAGCGCCGGAGCGGCTAGGCTATCGAGCGGGTTGGAACCAGCGGCGTCGCGAGCGCCGACCAGCGCCTCAAACGAGGATGCCGGGGCGGACGGTCCCGGCTCGGGCGCGGGCGCACTCACCACGACGGGCTCGGGCTCGGCGCTGACAGGCACATCGGCAACACCGGCAGCGCGCAGCTCTTCTAGGCTCTCGAGCGTACCCTCGATATCCTCGTGCGTCTCCTCAAATTCGGCGGCGACGCCCAGGAATTCCTGGATGTTCTCGGCGCGGCTCTCGGACTCCATGGTGCCCTCGGCGCGGAAGGCCTGCAGCAGGCCCGTCTTGTCGACAATCATCTCGACGACGTCCTTGAGCTCGCCGTCCATGCGACGACCCTCGCGCACCAGCGACACAAAGCTCGACAGGCCGTTACGCACCTTGGCGCTAAACATGCCTGTCTCGGCTGTTGCGATCTCGCAGGCCTGAAAGAACGAGCAGCGGTTGTCGCGTGCCAGCTGCTCAATCTTTTGAATCGAGGTGGAGCCGATGCCGCGGCGCGGCGTGTTGATGACGCGCTTGACGCTCATCTCGTCGGCCGGGTTCACGATCATCTTGAGGTAGGCCATGACATCGCGGATCTCGGCACGGTCGAAGAATCGCGTGCCACCCACGATTTTGTAGGGCACGCCCGCACGCAGGAACATATCTTCGAGAATACGCGACTGGGCGTTGGTGCGATAGAACACGGCGATGTCGTCGTAGCTCGTGCCTTTGGCATGCAGTTTCTCGATCTCGCCGGCAATCCAGCGGCCCTCGTCGCGCTCGTCGCTCGCCTGGAAGGCCTGGATCTTCTCGCCATCGCCCTCGGCCGTAAACAGGCGCTTATCCTTGCGCTGCGAGTTGTGGCGAACCACGGCGTTGGCGGCGCTCAGGATATGGCCCGTGGAGCGGTAGTTCTGCTCCAGCTTGACGGTCTTGCAGTTTTTAAAGTCCTTCTCAAAGTCCAGGATGTTGGTGATGTCGGCGCCGCGCCAGCTATAAATGGACTGATCATCGTCGCCTACGACCATGAGATTTTGGTACTTGGCGGCCAATAGATTGGCGATCTCGTACTGGACGTGGTTGGTGTCCTGATACTCGTCGACGCTAATGTAGCGGAAACGCTCTTGGTACTTATCGAGCACCTCAGGGCGGGTGCGCAGCAGCTCGAGCGTGCGCACGAGCAGGTCGTCGAAGTCCATCGCGTTGGCGGCGCGCAGGCGGCGTTCCAGCTCCAGGTAGACCTGCGCGGCCTTTTTGTCGTTGGGGCTATCGGCGGATTTGAGCATGTCCCCGGGGCCGATCATGGCGTTTTTGGCCGAGCTGATCTTGCTGCGGATCATGTTGATGGGGAACTGCTTTTGCTCGATACCGAGCGCCTGCATAATGTCACGCACCATGCGCTTTGAGTCATCGTCATCGTAGATGGTGAACTGACCGGTGTAGCCCAGCAGGTCGGCGTCCTCGCGCAGCATGCGAACGCACATGGCATGGAAGGTGCACACCCACATGCCGCGGGTACCGCTGGGGATGAGTGCCGCCAGACGCTCACGCATCTCGGCCGCGGCCTTGTTGGTAAACGTGATGGCAAGAATCTGCCAGGGCTTAACGCCCAGGTCGCCGAGCATATGGGCGATGCGGAAGGTCAAGACGCGGGTCTTGCCCGAGCCGGCGCCGGCGAGCACCAGCAGCGGGCCCTCGGTGGTCAGGACCGCCTCGCGCTGGGCGGGATTAAGGCTGTCGATGTCGACGAGCGGCTTGGCGGGTTTGGGTGCCGGCGCGGGAGCGTCATAGATGTCAAGCGGGACGAGCTCGGGCTCCGGCACTGCAGGGGCAACATATGCATCGAGCGGCACGGGTTCCGGCGCGGGCGGCACGGGCACCGCGGCGTTCTTTTCCCAGGGCAGGGGCTGGGTCATGGGCGACTCCTCATCTGACGGACGGCGCGCCTGCGGACAGCGCCATAGTTTGAGCCGTACCAGTATACCGAGCCGCGCGGACACCGACGCAAATCACACCACGACTCCGTGCGCCACTGCCGGGCCCGCCCCAGCGGGTTTGGTGCAAAGGTGTCAGGTTTGTCTGCACCAAGCTGGTGCAAAGTAACCTGACCCCAATGCACCAATCAAAAGGGGGCGGCATGGACCTTTTGGCCATGCCGCCCCCTTTGAATAACAAGTTGTCGCCCTGGCCGCCACGCAGCGTCAATCAAGTTACAGGCCGAGCATAGGCTCCAGAACGAAGAAGTATGCGAGCACTACGATGCCCAGGATGATGCGGTAAACACCGAAGCACTTAAAGTCGTGACGGCGAACGAAGCCCATGAGCCACTTGATGGCGATGAGCGAAACCACAAAGGCCACGACGCAGCCCACGCCCAAAATGGCGATCTCGTTGGTGCCAAACGTGCCGCCCTTGATAAAGTACTTGACCAGCTTAAGCGCGCTCGCACCAAACATAACGGGAATGGCCAGGAAGAACGTGAACTTGGACGCCACCGAACGCGTGCAGCCCAAAAGCAAGCCGCCGATGATAGTGGAACCGGAGCGAGACGTACCCGGCACCAGCGAAAGCACCTGGAAGCAACCGATACCCAGCGCAGTCTTCCAGCTCAGGTCCTCGAGCGTGGCGATGGAGCCAAAGTCCAGATTCTCGTCATCGCCCTCGTCCTCGGCAGCAGCCGCGGCAGGCGCCGCAAAGTGCGCACCGGCGGGACGTCCGCCCGCCACCACAGCACGCGAACCAAACGAACCGGCAACGGTCATCTCCTCGCGCTTGTTCGCGCGCCAATTCTCAATCACGATGAACAGCACGCCGTAGACGATAAGCGCCAGCGCCACGACGGGAGCGTTGTAGAAATGCTCCTCCATCCAGTCGTTAAGCGGCAGGCCGATCGCCGCGGCGGGAATACAGCCGAGCACAATCTTGCCCCACAGCACCCATGTGTCGCGACGGCCTTCCTTGCCCTTGCTCGGCGAGAACGGATTGAGTTCATGGAAAAACAGCACGCAGACGGCCAGAATGGCGCCGAGCTGAATCACGACCAGGAACATATTCCAGAACGTCTCGCTCACGTTCATCTTGACGAACTCGTCCACCAAGATCATGTGACCCGTCGACGACACGGGCAGCCATTCGGTGATGCCCTCGACCAGGCCCATGAAGGCAGATTTTAGAAGCTCGATAATATCCAAAGGGACCCCCTCGTTAGACACCCGCCGGTAGATGTTCTGCGGACGATGCGGGCGATGTCCCATTATCAACCGTTGGCGGCGCGACCGTGCCTACCCTTACCAAAAAACTCGCCCGTTCACAGAATTGCGAGCGGTCAAACCGAAATCCTTGGGTATAACTGCAACAAGGTAAAGTGTCCGGCGGTCAACGCACCCGCGCCCGCCCGACGCACGAGCCCCGCGCCCGTGCGATAGACCAAGGAGGAAACCATGAACGAGGGCTACACCAAGGTATTTGTTTCACTCGACGGTACTGAGCAGCAGGATTTTGTGCTCGCACGCGCCATCAAGGTCGCCGCGAACAACGGCGCCAAGCTGATCATCGGCCACGTCATTGACTCCACGGCGCTCGAGAGCGCCGGTTCCTATCCGGTCGACCTGGTCAACGGCCTGGAGGAGGCCTTTAACAACTCCATCGCCAAGCAGCTCGAGGAGGCCAAGGCCAATCCCGATATTCCCGAGGTCGAGGTCATGATTCGCACCGGTCGCATTCGCGAGACGCTCAAGGACGAGATGCTCGACGTGGTCAAGCCCGATCTGGTGCTCTGCGGCGCCCGCGGCCTGTCCTCGATTAAGTACGCGCTACTGGGCTCGATTTCGACGTTCCTGCTGCGCAATACGGACTGCGACATTTTGGTCGTGAAGTAGCGTTGCTCCCACCGGCCGCGGGGCCTGCGGGGTTTCCACGGGCACGTCCTCGCCGCGTTGCGGCTGCGGGATGTGCCCTTAGGAAACCCCTCCCGGCCCCGCGGCCTTCGCAGCCTTACTTCAGCGAGTTGGCTGATTAAAAGATGGCGTGCCGCCCCGTTTGGGGCGGCACGTTTTTGTTATGAAGCAAATTGTTCTAGAACTTTAATTCTGGGAGCTGCATCTCCGAAAATCTGAGTCGCAACTCGACCTAGATCACCAGATGCTTCAGACAATTCGCCGAGCTTCTGTTTTGTGCACTCTGCAACCTCACAGCAGATGGCTCGGTAACGCCTGAGCGGCAAACTTAAATCTTCGGCAACAAATTCAAAGTCCTTTGCATCCACCTCATCGATAACGCGATGGTCACCGATGTCGATACCGAGATTATGGTCATAGCCCAAAATCGTCGTGCACACAATGTCATACGCCGGCGACAGACGCTTTGACCGCCAGTTGGGTCCCAATAGAAGCGAATGGTTTTTGAGATGCGAATCGCAGTTTCCTAAAAGGTAGTCAATTGCCACTTGACGGCCAAAAATCTGAACATCCGCTATAGCGTTTGACGACTGTTCCCTGAGAAGTCGTCCGCACATCGCCATATAATTTGTATTTTGCTGGTTTTCGTATTTCATAAACGACGGCCAACCCAATGCTTGGCAAAAGTCTTCCTGATGGAGGCGCATGGGAGTCCGATTTCCCTCAACAATACTGCACCCATCAGCCCAGACACGGTCATAGCGCTCCGAGATAAATACATTGTTGAGCGCTTCAGACGCAAACGACCCCGCCACGCACAATCCCGAGGCCTGCGCCACATCCATGCAAACTTGTTCGTTCGTGGGCAAATCTGGATGCTTGCCCGAGGCGACCTTAATGATATGCGTCGAGGGAGCAGAACCGATTGGCAACATCCATTGTCCGGGACCAGCGGTCTTCGCATCCGCACTGCGAGGTAAATACCAACCAGTCTTCGATTGCGCCCCCGCCAGCGATAATCGCGAAATCTGCATCGCATTCGCGATCTCAACAATCTCGCTCTTATGCAACTCATCCGCATCCGCCTGCGTCAACGGCCTAAACCCAGCTCGCGATTCAACGGCGTCATCCGAACGAAACATGAGAGCCCCAACGCACTCCTCACCCAAACGCGCCAACATCGAAAGGTAGTCGGACTGAGGAATCTGGAATCGCGTGGACAACTCCGCACGAACCGGCCCCTCGGGAATCATCCCAGAAAAGAAGCCGCCATATTCATTCGAGTGAAAGGGTTCGCGCCGAAGCGGCAACGAGGCAGACAACGGTGCCGCCGACTTCTGAGACAAATAACGCTCACTGTAGGAAAAAATAATGTCGCCGGTATCAACCGCATCGAACGAGCCCACCGGCTCAAACTCTCCTTGGAACTCACGCATGACACAAAGAGACATTCCCTACCCCCTATTCCTAAGCATAATGTCAATACCGAGACTATTTGCTATCTCGAGTACTTGCTTTAGGTTTGCGCCGGCTTTCCCGCGCTCAAGATCACCCACAAATCTGGGGCTACACTGATTGAACTCAGCGACTTCACACTGCGTATAGCCAAGCTCTTTTCGTCTGGAGCGAATCTGCTTGCCCAAATCCTCTAAAGAGCGAACTATTTTCTCTTTTTCGTCAAAGCCAGCCATAAGCCACCTCATCAATCTTCCTGTTTGGGAAGATTATAGCTCAAGCCATCTAAATCTTCCCATTTGGTAAGATTCTAACGCGTTCATTTAGAATCTTCCCAAACGGGAAGATTCCGTCGATCGCGCCACGCGGCCTGACTACTCAAAGTATTGGAACTTGTTCGTTGAAAAAGCGAACGTGACGACGAAGCCTTCGCCCGGCTCGGACGATGCGGTGACGTCGATGCCCATCTTGGAGCACAGACGCGCCACCAGGTAGAGGCCGATGCCTGTTGCGCGCTTGGTGGCGCGGCCGTTGTCGCCGGTAAAGCCCTTCTCGAACACGCGCGGCAGGTCTGCCGCACACACGCCGCAGCCGTTGTCCGCGACGGTAAGCTCGATGCGCTCGCTTGCCAGGCCCTCGTCCAGCAACGCGCCCGAAAACACGATCTTTGCGCCGTCCTCACGCGCATATTTAATGCTGTTCTGAATGAGCTGGCCCAGAATAAACTCGAGCCACTTCTCGTCGGTAAACACCTCAAAGTCGAGGTTCTCGCACACCGGGGCCACGTGCGCCGCGATGAGCTCACGCGCGTTGGCCTTGATCGCGCCCGTCACCAGGGTCTTAAGATCCCAGCGGCGAATCAGGTAGTCACGCTCCACGACTTCCGAGCGCGCATAGTACAGCGCCTGGTCGATATAACGCTCCACGCGAGCCAACTCACGGCCCAGGTCATCCACGCGCGACAGGTCGTCTTCGCTGCCGTCCAGGTTTTCCAGAATCAGATGAGCTGCCGCCAAGGGCAGTTTGGCCTCGTGGACCCAGCTCTCGATATAGTCGCGATAGTCGTCGGTTTGACGGCGTCCTTCCGCCACCTCATCGCAAGCCGCCTTACCCACGCGGCGCAGGACTTCGTATTCGAGCTCGCCCTCGGCATAGGTTGGGCATTGCACCATCTCTTGCACCCACGCGGGGCTCTCCAGCTCCTCGGCCGCCCGCTCCAGCTGATGCAGAAAACGACGGCGGCGCGCGTACTCGATCACGATGCCGAGCATGCCAAAGACAAAGGACACGCCGACCGCCACAATCACGATGGAGACGGGCGCGCCGGCAACCGTCAGCACAAAGCAGCTCAACAGCACGCCGCACGTCCACACGGTGACGGGGAGCAGCGCGTCTTTAAAGAACTTGGCAAACGACATGGCCGGCCCCTAGACCGAATAGCCCTGGCCGCGGTGCGTGGTCAGGTACCCCTTGATGCCGATTTTTTCGAGCGTGGTGCGCAGGCGGTTGATGTTGACGGTGAGCGTGTTGTCGTCCACGAAGGCATCGGAGTCCCACAGGTCCTGCATGATGGCCGAGCGCGAGACGATTTTGCCCGCGCGGCTCAGGAGCAGCGAGAGGATCCGCAGCTCGTTTTTGGTGAGCTCGGTGCTGGCACCGGTTTGCGTGTTGGTGACCATGGAGCGCGCGAGGTCGAGCTCCAGCCCTTTGTGGACCAGGGTGCTGCGCTCGCCGGCCGCCGCGGTGCGGCGCAGCAGCGCGTTGATGCGCGCCACGAGCACGCGCGCGCTGTAGGGCTTGGGGACAAAATCGTCCGCGCCGAGCGTCATGGCCATGACCTCGTCGATTTCGGTCGTGCGCGAGGTAAGGACAATGATGGGGACCTCGGATTCTCGGCGGACTTCGTGGCAGATGTGCTGGCCATCTTTGACGGGGAGCGTGAGGTCGAGCAGTACAAGATCGGGCGCGGCGGCCAAGATGTCGCGTGAAACATGCTCAAACGATTCGCAGGCCTCGACCTCAAAGCCGGCACGCGCAAGGATGTCACCGAGTTCGCGACGAATGGGCTCGTCGTCCTCGACGATATAGATCAATGCCATGTGTATCCGCTCCCCTCTTAGTTTTGTTACGGCTATTATTGCCGCGAAGTCGCCGGCACGCGTCTCGCGCGGCAACAAGGTGACAGAACTGTTCGCGAGCGAAAGCGTTCGGCACGCCCTCGCTCGCAACGGGTGTGGGACTCAAAATGATTTTTTAATCCCCGTCCCAGAAAAATCATTTAGCAGCGGGCGCGGAGTTTTTCGTAACCGTCGGCGAAGAAGGTGACCATCGCGGCATCGGTCTCGTCGGCGTCAGTGTCGCTAGCGGGGACCACGCCGTGCTCGTCGCTCACCAGGAACAGCGCGCCCTTAAGCTGCGCGGGAATGTCTACACGCGTGACCGGGATATCCTTGGTTTGGGCCAGCTGCTCGATGAGCGTTGCCGTGCCGCACAGGCACTCATCCGCCGGCGCCACAAAGGCCAGCTCGCCGTTGTTGACGGCAGCAAGCAGCTCGGGTGCCACGCCGGTCTCGTCGGCCTCGGAGCGGGCCTCGGCAGAACGGGCGCGCAGTGCCTTGGCCGATGTGTCGGCCAGCGGCTCGTACTCCCCCACGGTCATGGCGGCGTTGCCGTTCACATCAATCACTAGCATGAGCACGCCGTCGTGGGCGGTGTAGTCGCCCTCGGCAAGCGACCACTCAACGTGCTGCTTGGCCCAGCTGAGCATGTTATGGGTAAGCGGCTCGCCCTGCACCAGACGCTCGGACAGCGCGCGGATGTGACGGTTGAGCATGGGCACCTTTTTGTTGGACATGCGCCAACGGCAGATGAGCGCGGGCTTGTCGAGCGTGAACTTCTCGACCGCCTCCTGATTGGCGCAAAAGTCCTCGTACGCACGCTGATCCTCGGCATTACCAAACAGTTCGGCATCATCAATCTGGGGCATGGTTGTACCTTTCGTGTTAGTCATTCCGTCCTCTTATACCAAAAAGACGGCCCTCCAAACGGAGCAGCCGTCTTTTGCAGAGATTATTTTGTCCCGAGGCGAAACTTAGTGGCGGAAATGCCTGGCACCGGTGAAGACCATCGCAATACCATGCTCGTTGCAGGCCTGGATGCTCTCGTCGTCGCGCTTGGAGCCGCCAGGCTGGATGATGCAGGTCACGCCGTGCGCGGCAAGCACGTCGACGTTGTCGCGGAACGGGAAGAATGCGTCGCTTGCGCAGGCAAAGCCGCCCTTCTCCACACCCTCGCGCTCGCAGAAGTCCTCGGCACGCTCGCAGGCCAACAGCGCAGAATCCACGCGGTTGGGCTGACCCGGGCCCATGCCAATGCCGGCCTTGCCCTTGGAGACCAGGATGGCGTTGGACTTGACGCCCTTGCAGACCTTCCAGGCAAACTCGAGCTCGGCCATCTCGGCGTCGGTGGGCTTGCGGTCGGTGGGGAACGTAAAGGTCGCGGGGTCCTCGGTCACATGGTCGACCTCCTGCACCAGCATACCGCCGTCGATGGAGCGCAGCTCCACCTGGGCGCCGTGGTCCACGCCGCCGGTGGCCAGCACGCGCAGGTTGGGGCGCTTAGCCATGCGCTCGAGCGCATCATCGGTGTAGCCCGGGGCGATGATGACCTCGACGAACTGCTTGTTCTGGTCGGCGAAGTGCTCGACCAGCTCAAAGGGAACCTCGCGGTTGCAGGCGATGATGCCGCCGAAGGCGCTCTTGGGATCGCAGGCGAAGGCGCGGTCGTAGGCAGCCGTAATGTCCTCGGCAACGGCGGAACCGCAAGGGTTCTGGTGCTTGAGGATCACGCAGGCCGGCTCATCGAACTCGCGGACCAGGTTCCAGGCGGCGTCGGCGTCCAGGTAGTTGTTGTAGCTGAGCGGCTTGCCCTGGATCTGCTCGGAGCCCACGAGCGGGAACTGGGAGCTCGCGGTGTTCTCGCAGCCCTCGGCAAAGCGGTAGACCGTGGCCTTCTGCTGCGGGTTCTCACCATAGCGCAGGTCATCGACCTTCTCCAGCGAGATCTCGAGCTTGGCAGAGGTGTCCGCCACGTCGCTTGCCTGGGCGGCGAGCCAACGGGAGATTGCCGTGTCGTAGGCGGCGGTGGTCTGGTAGACCTTCACCTGCAGACGACGACGGGTGGAAAGCGTGGTGCAGCCGCCGGTCTCGTGCATCTCGGCAAGGACGGCGTCGTAGTCGGCCGGGTCGGAGATGACAGTGACGCTCGCGGCGTTCTTGGCGGCAGAGCGCAGCATGGAGGGACCGCCGATATCGATGTGCTCGATGGCGTCCGCGAAGGTGACCTCGGGGTTGGCGACGGTCTTCTCAAACTCGTACAGGTTGACGACGACCAGATCAATCAGCTTAATGCCGTGCTGAGCGGCCTCCTGCATGTGCTGCTCGGAATCGCGGCGGGCAAGCAGCGCGCCGTGAACCTTGGGGTGCAGCGTCTTAACGCGGCCGTCCATCATCTCGGGATAGCCCGTGAACTCCTCGATGGGGGTTACGGGAACGCCCGCGTCCTCGATGGCACGAGCCGTGCCACCCGTAGAGATGATCTCGACGCCAAAGTCGTCAACCAGCGTCCGTGCGAAATCGACGACACCCGTCTTATCGGTAACCGAGATCAACGCGCGTGCGATCTTCACATCAGATCCCATGCAGTCCTCCTGTCTGGTACGCCGCCGTGCTCTGTGAGTCGGTGATACGTCGATCTGCAGCGCTCGCGCAGCGGCATTGAAAATACTGATTCAATGTAGCGCATCGAGCGTGCCGATGCACCCCGCAACGTCCGCTTGTGCAGAAAAAGCTCGCGAGCGGAGGATACGGGCGCGGCGGCGGGCGCGGTGAGTTGATGGAACACAGGGGCACCATATTTAGATGCCAACGGCGTGGTAGAACTGTGCTCGATATGCATCCGCAACAGAAAGAGGCACCATGGTCTCGCGGGTTCTCTACCGACCGTTTGATACCGAAGACTTCGACGCCATCGCGCTGATTCTGCAGCGCCTTTGGCACAACAATTCGGATAACGATGAGTACAACCGCCTCGAGGCCGCGTGCGATCTTGCCTATTGCCTTTCATCCTCGACGTTTTCGCAGGTCGCCGTAATCGACGGCGAGGCGCGTGGCATTTCGCTTGCGCGCGCCGGACACAGCTCTGGCGCCACCGTCAACGAACATTGGATGGACACCGAACGTGCGCTGCTATCGCAGATGCGCGAGCTGGAGCCTGAGGCATGCGCCGAGTATCTCTCGTTTGTGCGTGCCACCATTCGGACTAACAACCGTCTGCTCGAGAGCAGCCCGCTGCCGCATGAATACGAGGTCACGCTGCTCGCCGTCGACCCCGACGTCCATGGCCTGGGTGTTGGGACAGTACTGCTCGACGCCGCGATCTCGCACCTCTCCTCGCGCGGGGCAACCAAGGCGCACCTGTATACCGACTCTGACTGCTCTTGGAAGTTCTATGAGCTGCACGGCTTTAAGCGCACGGCCACGCACCGCGCCAGCCGCGAAGAGCGCCGTCGCGACATGCCGCGCGAAAGCTTCCTCTACGAACTCGACCTGACCGTCTAGGCCCAGCAGCCATACCTAGTCGTTGGGGACGTTCTTAAATGACTAGTCGCTGGGGACAGTCTTCGTAGGTAGCGCATAAAAAGGGGATGGGCTTTCCCCGACGGCTGTCGAGAAAAGCCCATCCCATAGCTTACGACCGTTAGAACGTTCCGCCGCCGCCTCCGCCGGCGCCACCACCGCCGCCACCAGAGAAGCCGCCGCCTCCACCGCCGCTCGAGCTATCGGAACTCGAAGCCAGCTCGCGGATACTCTCGTGATACACGCTATCGAACGAATCGAGCGGGGACTGGTTGCCGTAATGATGGTAGTACCACCAGTAGCAGGGGTAATTGTCGTAGAAGCCGTCAGCCTCGCGCACCTCGGGCGGCACGGCCTCGGCAAGCTGGCGCAGCACTTCCTTCGAAACGCCCAGCGCCGCGCCCATCACCAGCAGTTTGTTCCACAGCACCAAGTCGCCCGGGACGGCTTCCCTTAGGCGCGTGAAGTCCTCGAGCCAATGCTTAAGCGCCTTGCAACGGGCCGCCACCTCGGCACCCTCCGGTGTAAAGCGGCGGAACGTAAGGCCCACGCCAATGCCCACCAGCACGATAGGCACCGAGATCACCGCGGCGATAATGTTCGCCTGCGCGCCATCGGTAAAGAAGATGGATCCCACGGGGATAAAGGCGACCAAGATGCCAAGGACCAGGCAAAACACCATCGCGACAATGCCGTCCGAGGCAACGTACTCGCTGTCGGCCAGCTTGCCCTTAACGGTGTTCTGATAGTCCTCGAGTTTGTCGCCCACGGGCGTAGCGTGCTGCTTGACGTAGTGCTGCAGCTCGTCGAACGTGCGCGAGCGGTTGCCGCTCTCATCGGGTTTTACGCCGGCAAAGAACACCTTGAGCACCATGTGGTCAATGCCCTTGGCCGACTTCCAGCCCGCATCGCTCACCGTCACGCGATACGTCTGCTCTTCTTTTTCACGCCCCAACAGACCCTTCTTGGCCTTGGTCACGGTCGCCTGCTCCAGCTTGATCACACGGTCGTCAGTAAGCTTCATGAGCGTGGCGATATATGCCTGATCGGGCACCTCGTTCCAGCTCATGAGGGCCGAAAGCACGGCGGGATGGTCGGCCGAAGGCACATCGCGGAAATATTCGTCCTGGAAAAGCGGCTTGGGCTTGCGGCGGCGCAGCTTGAGCACAACGATTGTGCCGGTAAAGGCCACCGCCGCGACAACACTTAGCACGGCAAGTACATTGGCAATCATGCGAGCGTGAGCGCGGCGGGCGTTAGCTTCGTCGGCCCATTCCTTCTCTTCGCTCAGGATTGTCGGCATGCGCTCCTCGCTTGAAGCGGAAATCCATGGCACCCAGTCGCTGGGGAAAGCGATGCGCGCCTCGGCGAATTCGCCCTGATGCACGCAGGGAATGGTATAGGTGACCATGGGCTCGTCCTCATCGAGTGACACGTCGCCCGTCAGCGGACCGTGGCCCCATGCGCGGAAGTTATCGCCCTTGACGGCCGCCGTCCCGGCAGCGGCATTTGCGAAGTACACTTCCATCTCGACATCGTCGGAATCCGCGGACCAGCCGTCACCTACAAATTTCCAGTAGAGCTCAGCGGTATCGGCCCAGTTCATGACCGCACCGGTCATGGTGTAGCTCACGTAATAGATCGCACTGTCGCCGCTCTCGTGAGGGCTGAAAACCTTGATCTTTACGCCGCCGTCGGACTGCTCAACCGTATAGACGCCGCTGTCGCCTTTGTTTGCATAGTCGACCCTGTTAAACGCAGCGTCGTCTTCCTCGACGCTCAGCACGTCGACACCCGCCGCGCCGCCCTGCTGGTTGGTGCCTGTATTGATATCCCAATACACGCCGTTGACGTCGTCGTCGAAATCAAACTGGCGTCCCTCGACAACGGTCAACGAGCCATCGGCCTCGACCGTGGCGCCGATGTAGGTTTGGCTCATGGAGTAGCCGTCGGCGTGCGCGGCGGCAGGCAGTAGCAACAACGCAAGCGCGACGAGCGCGCAGACGGAAGCGAATCGCGCGAATAGGCGGCGCTGCCGACAGGTCTTGGCAACGGGGGCGTTCATAGGCACATCCTTTGTCTGTGATACCAACAGCGCCATTGTCCCACGTTTACGGGCGCACACGACGAATATCTGGGCCAACGGAACGTCAAATGGGACAAAAGTCCCACCCGAGCCTGGCACTTAGGGGCGTTCCTTATCTGCCGGCAGTTTGGGACACTTCTTGGCATGGCCTGCACCAACGATAGATACCACTTCACAGCTCCGTCACAGGTGTAGCGGCTTTGTGTTGCTGCGGCGCGCACTGATTGAGTCCGCGAGCAAGGGGCATAAAGCTGTTGAGCGAAAACGGTTTGCCCCTTTGCCGTTCGCTCGAGGATCATGTCCCCCTTTTCCGCGGAAACCCCGGCAGTTGCGAAGAGCTGCCGGGGTTTCTGTCGTTTGAGGGGTTGAAGGGGCTAGCTTGCGAGCGGTAATCGAGATGTTGAGCCGGTGCCCGCCGCGCGCAACACGCGGCCTCGACAACTTGCGGACCACAGTGACGCCTCCCCATCGCGCCCCGCGCTATACTCGTCCACATGGATATCAAAGCACGCAACATAGCAACGCCCGCCGCGGACGCGCCAACGACGCTGCCCGCCTCCGCTCCTGCGCCTGTTGTGGGCCGCTTTGCCCCGTCGCCCTCGGGCCGTATGCACCTGGGCAACGTGTTCAGTTGCCTGTGCGCGTGGCTTTCGGCCCGCAGCCAGGGCGGCAGCATCGTGTTGCGCATCGAGGACCTGGACGATCGCTGTAAGCGCCCGGAACTTGCCGCCCAGCTCATCGACGACCTAGCCTGGCTAGGGCTTGAGTGGGACGAAGGCCCCTACTACCAGCACGATCGCCTTGATCTGTACGAGAACGCCCTGCACCAGCTGCAGGGTGCCGGCCTCACCTACCCCTGTTTTTGCACGCGCGCCGAACTCCACGCCGCAAGCGCGCCGCACGCCAGCGACGGCACGCCCATCTACCGTGGCGCCTGCCGAGGGCTTTCGGCCGAAGATGTCGCCCGCCGCAGTGCCCTGCGCGCCCCGGCCACACGCCTTCGCGTGCCCACCGTCGACGACCTCGCAGACGATGTGGTCGAATTTGTGGACCGCACGTATGGTGCCCAATGCGAGGCGCTCGCCACCGAATGCGGCGACTTTTTAGTGCGCCGCAGCGACGGCGTGTTTGCCTATCAGCTGGCCGTGGTGGTTGATGACGCCGACATGGGTATTACCGAGATCGTACGCGGATGTGACCTGCTTGGCTCCACGCCACGCCAAATCTATCTGCAGCATTTGCTGGGACTGCCTACACCGCACTACGCGCACATTCCGCTGCTCATGTCGCCGGACGGCCGCCGCCTTTCCAAGCGCGACCGCGATCTGGACCTGGGCGAGCTCCGCACCCGCTTTGGCACACCCGAGGCACTGCTGGGCTGGCTCGCCGGGCAAACGGGCATCGCGCCGGACACCACACCGCGCTCTGCCGAGCAGCTGGTCGAGCACTTTAGCTGGGATGTCATCCGCGCACATCGGGAGAACATCACTGTAACGGTCCAGTAGCCAAATACGCCCCGCCCCCTCGTCCCCCTTCAACGAGGACATAATTCTGTGTCTTGTTATGTACGGAATAATTCCGTACAATTATGCAAAGGAGGTTTTTGCCATGCCAACGATTGAGAAACAACGCCGTATGGATCTAAGGTTGACCGAACGTCAACGCCTTACTTACGAGCGCGCCGCGGCCTTACGTGGCCAAACTCTCACCCAATGGGCCACAGCTCACCTTGACGAGAGCTCCGCACGTGATATCGCCGAGGCGTCAACAACCTATCTTTCTCCTGATGGTTTCGATGCATTTTGCGAAATGCTCGATTCCCCCATGCCCCAAGCCGCAAAAGCGCTGCTTGACCGTGAAGCGGTTTGGGAATGAGCACATTTACCAAGCCCGTTCAACTCCCCGTTGGCCAAGGCATCGAGGCTTTCCACTGCGGAAACACTCTTGTAGACGGATGGGCTAAAAATAGATCAGCCTCGGCGCGAAGAAGAGGATCAGCAGTTATATACGCATCGTATTGCGACGGCGCAGTCGCTGGGTTTTATACGTTGTGTACGCACTCCGTGGCTCGCGAAAATGTTGATGGAGGATGGTTCGTGCGGAACTCCCCCTCCCAAGTTCCTACAGTGCTACTTGGAATGATGGGGGTCGACGAGAAGTTCAAGGGGCTTGGTCTTGGAGCTTCACTACTCAAAGATGCCATCGAAAACGCCTTGAAAATCTCTGCCCTGGCAGGAGCGCGAGCTTTGGTTGTCGATCCAGTAGATGATAAGGCGGCAGCATTCTATGAACATTTTGGCTTCGCCACCCTACCCGGAACCAACCGAATGGCGCTGAAACTCTAGATTGTCATGCGACATCTCCTCCAGCTCCCAGCATGCCTTAAGTTACCCTACAAATAAAGATTACACTGAAATGTAGGGTAACTACCCAAGGCATCGTATGAAGTGCTCGCTACGCCCGCCCCTACGCAACATCCCAAGGCTGGAGCTCGTCGCCCAGGCGAACGATGCGGTCGTAGAGCACGGTATGGCGCTCGGCCGGGTTGGCGTCGCGATGAAAATGCCCGTAGTACCAGCGCTTGTAGTCCAAGCGGTCTTCCAGCTCATCGAAAAATGCCGTGAGTCGGTCAACGCTGGGGCAATTCCAGCCGGATGCCGGATAGAGCGTGGGCGAAAGCATGCGCGTAGAGCAGGTGTGGGTGATTACGTAGTCGACCTTCCAACCCACGCTGTCGAGCTTTGCCCGCGCCTCCTCAAAGTTGCGCTCGTCCGGCAGCTCCTGCGGCCACCAGCTGGAATAGGGAATGCGGTATTCTTTGTCCACGCTCGTGGCGCCGCCCATGGTAAAAATCGTTGAGCCATCGAGCTCAAAAACCTCGCCGCGCGTCAGGCGCCGTATGGGAGAGGTATCCGACAGGCGCTGCGTCAGCCCACCGTGCCACAGCTCCATGGGGCGCTCCGCCCAGTGATCGAAACGCTCGTGGTTACCGTCGACGAACAGCACGGTATAGGGGCGCGACTCCAGCCAGGCAATGTCGGCGCACTCCTCGGCAGAGAAATCCCACGGAAAGCCAAAGTCGCCCGCGACAATCAGATAGTCGTCACTCGTCAGACCATCCCCAAGCTCCCAGTCGCGCAGCTTTTGCATGTCGACGCCGCCGTGAATATCGCCCGTCACATAGACCGTCATCGGATCACCACTTCCCGCTTATAGGTTTCGAGATCGTGCTCAATCTGCTCGTCGCCCGTGGCGTTGACCCACCACGGCCATTTAACGCAACACATCGGCTCGTCTACCTGCGCAAACCACGACCTGAGCTCCTCCAGGCTCACGGGGGCGTAGCTGTTAGCGTCCACACCCACGTCATAGCGCAGCAGCCCCTGCCTGAGGTTGAACTTGTTGTACGCACCGCCGCAGCTGTGGATATGCCCGCGCAGATGCCAACTGCCGTGCGACATGCCCTGCCAGTCGGCCATGGGATAGTGGCTCAGCACGATTTTCTGCCGATCGATTTTGAGCACGCAAATGGGCGGCTCGACGATAAAAGCATCCGCTACGGCAGGCTGCGTCCAGTCTTTGTCGTGGTTGCCGGGCAGCAGATGGACACGCTTGCAGACAATGCTCTTGCGCAGCTCGTAGGCATCTTGGACCGTCATCTTAAAGCTAAAGTCGCCCAAGATGTAGAGCTCGTCATCCGCAGCGACCTTGCTGTTAATATTAGCGACCATGGCATCGTTCATCTGCGCAACCGCCGACCAAGGCCTGTCGGCGAACCGTAGCACGTTCTCATGTCCAAAGTGAGTATCACTGGTAAACCAGATCACGGGGACCTCCTGTTGCTGCGGGGTATCCATCCCTTAGGGCTTACCCCTCGTTCTTCCATCCAAACGGGGCGAGCACCCAAAAGATCAAATCGAGCACGCCGCCGGTCATCATGGCGGCGGCAAGGGCGATGACAACGTGCAGGGAACTGGCACTTCGGAGCACGTCGAATGGCCCCAAAACAGCCAGCAGCGCGACCGCTGCGCCGGCCACGCACAGCGCAAGACACGGTCCCGCGTCCTTGACGCACTTCTTTGCAAGGTGCTTGGTGTTGTCACTCATCGATATCGAACTCCTTAGAGGATCGTTGCTTTGATTCATGCCGCCGCAGCAGAGCAGGACGGCCTGTTAAGTGTCGCATGCCGTGCGGACACGATTGATTTACCCTACATATTCCATAATTTGATAGA
>NZ_JBDGAW010000014.1:0-56129 GCF_040910265.1 Collinsella aerofaciens
GCCTCAAGAAGGAGTAACATCGGGACTTGCAGCGACGGACCTCAGGACGCTCTTACACCACGTCTGCGCGCGCGACCTCTGCGGACAACTTAAAGCCGTCTAATATGTCCCTGGGTATGCTAAAACGACCTGATAATGAACAGTTGTACATTATCAGGTCGTTGTTTTGGTGCAAAATAATGTGACCAGTTTTACAACAGTACTCATATTTGGCATTTTTTGCCCACCGAGGTCAGCGGAAGTCGAAAATGGAGTGGGAATTTTCCAGGACGACCGACTTGATGCTCTCCTCGGGGCAGTTTTTAAGCGCAGCAATGACCTCGGATACTCTTATGAGTGAATCGACGAGCTGTCGCGCGGATGTTTCCGCGTCTGGTTCGGCCGGCGCGTCGGTTTCGAGTAGCAAGCGATCAAGTGGAATCTGTCGCGCGTATTCGCGCCCACGTTTGGTCGCAAGCATGCGTTCATTCACGGAAAAGTAGCAGCCCGCAATGCGTGCGCGGACAAACTCATCTGAGGTGCCGCTAAACCAGTGGAAGATAATGGTGGGGGAGTTGGGGACGTCCTTTAGAAGGTCGTTCGACTCCAAAGTGTCCAAAGTTGCTCCCGCCGCGCGAACGGCGTGAATGGATAGAACGCGTCCAGGTAGCGGGGACTGCGATAACGTTCGGCATAGCCGTTCAAATGCCTGCGTCTGGTTTCCCTCGGTGCCTGCAAAGCGTGGCGAGAAATCGAGCCCGACCTCGCCGATAAACCGTTCCCGGATGGCGAGTTCACAAAGCAGGCCGACCTCGGCGGTTCCGCATCGGCCGTCGGCAATCCACCAGGGGTGGAGGCCCACCCCTGCAATAACGTTGGGACTACTACTGGCGCGTTCGGATGCTGACGCGAAATCGCGTGGATCGACGCCGCAATCAAAGAGCTCCAGTCCCATCGCTGCGGCTTCGTGGGCAACGGTGTTCGGGCTGGCCATCAGGTCGAGGTGACAGTGAGCATCAAAGGACTGCAGCTTCATCGCGGTGTGCCTTGCTAGTCCAGGCGCTGGCCGTCGGCGCGAACGCGCTCGGTACCGCGTCCACTGATCTTGCGAATAACCTCGCCGGCAATCATCTGGCCCATGATGGGCGGCATAAAGCTGGCGGTTCCGAGCTCGGTGCGCTCGTGGATGTTGGAGGGGTCACGGCGCTGAGTCTTGACCGACTCCTCGCAGCTAAATAGAACGTGCAGGCTCTTGATGCCACGTTTTTTGCACTCTTTGCGCATGATACGGCTCATGGGGTCGCGCACCGTGTCAAAGATATCGGCGAAGCGCAGGCATTCGGGATGCAGCTTGTTGCCGCCGCCCATGGAGCTCACCAGGCGAATGTCGTGGTCCTGAGCATACTTGGCGACGGTGAGCTTGGCCGAGATGGTATCGATGGCGTCGATAACGTAGTCGAGCGTGCCACCTGTCTGCTCCAGAACGCTCGCGAAGAATTCGTCGATGTTGTCGCTCAGCAGGTATTCGGTGCGCTTGATGACGGTGGCGGCAGGGTTGATGTCATGGATCATGGCCTCCATGACGTCGACTTTACGCTTGCCGATGGTGCTGTGAAACGCGATGGCCTGACGGTTGATATTGCTGGGCGCAATGATGTCTTTATCCAGAATTACGAAATGGCCGATGCCGCCGCGGGCGAGCGCTTCGCAGCAGTTAGAGCCCACGCCGCCGCAGCCGAGCACCAACACCGTGGCGTCGGCGAGCTTGTCGAGCGCCTCGCGCCCCATGATGATCTCGAGCTTGGTGTCGCGCGTCTCGACGGGAGCGGCGGCTGCGGTTTCGGTCATAGATATCCTCCGATGGGGAAGTAATTAACGTAATTGGCTATCGCCATTATAGGTATTATTCTGCCTCCATTTGAGGCCTTGGGGCATGTTGAAATGAAGCGGGGATTCGCATAAGATTGAAGCAGATGGCACCCGTGGCCGCGGGTTGGCCAACTCCGAAACACGTTTATGGCGTGAGAAGTGGCCGTCTTCGCATTACGCGGGGGCGGCTATTTCATTCGACCTCCAATGTGGATGCCGAGCTCCACAGCCGCGATTACAAGCAATAACAACGTCAGGACATCGTCAATACTCATAGTCCATCTCCTTCTCTGGTAGAGGGGAGCTGGCCCATCTGCTTCTAACGGTATTGTAACTAAAAGCGAACGAGTGTTCTATGGCTATTGCTTAATTAGATAATTAGACAAACATCTAAATATCGAGTATAGTGTGCGCGTCGAACGAACTGGTGAGAGGAGGTTCTATGCCGGGAGAGGGTTTTAAGGCACTGGCCGATCCGACGCGGCGGCGTATTTTGGAGCTGCTGCGCGAGGGCAATTGCACGGCGGGGGAGCTTGCCGAGCATTTTGACATCAGCAAGCCTTCGCTGAGCCACCATTTGGCGACGCTTAAAAATGCCGGGCTGGTGACCGACGAACGTCATGGCCAAAACATCGTATACAGCTTAAATACCACCGTCATGCAGGATTTAATTGGCTGGTTTATGGGCTTTACAAACACGGAAGGTGATAAGGATGAATAACGAAAACAAGGGCATTCACCCCACGGGGGTATCGTCGCGCGTGTGGATTGCGCTGGTCGCTCTGTGCGTCGCCAATGTCGTAGCGCACCTCATGGTGATGCCGAGCTTGCCTGCGCAGATTCCCACGCACTGGGGAGCGAACGGCGCCGTCGACGGTTGGGGCCCTAGCTGGATGGCCTCCGCGCTCGGCGTGCTGCCTCTGGCACTTCTTGCAATGTTCTGCGTGGTGCCGCGCATCGATCCCAAAGGTGAGGCATATCGAACCTCGGGCAAGTTCTATCAGGGCTTCGTAATCGCCTTCACCTTGTTCATGTGCGCCGTAAGCTGGCTGGGAGAGCTTACGGTCTGGGGCGTGGTGCCGGCGGTCGGTTCGGTTAACGTGCTGATTTCCGGTGTTGTCGGTTTGCTGTTCATCGGCGTAGGCAACTACTTGCCGCGTGTGAAGCAGAACTATACGCTCGGTATCAAGACACCTTGGGCGCTTGCCGATCCCGAGAACTGGCGCCGTACGCAGCGTTTTGGCGGCGCCTGCTTTATGGTGCTGGGTATTGGCCTGATTGTGATGGGCGTGGCAGGCAGCGTGCTTTCGAGTGAAGTCGTCGCCGCGGTGATTGCGGTGCTGGCGCTTGGCTCTGTTGGGGCCGTGTATGTTTACTCGTATCTACTGTGGCGCAAGTCGCAGCGGGCCGTTCGCTAAGGTTGCGGAAAACTAGCGTACGCAGGTCAAAATATGCTCCAGGGGACTTTTCCCAGGTAGTATTAGGGGGTGTGGGCAACCATGCCCCTTTTTCGTTTAGTTTCAGAGTTGGTTTCCGCATTTCGTTTCCACTAAAGCGAAACAAGAATTGGGAAACGGCAGGCAGAAAGGATAAAACAGGCAAATGGCGGAGTTCATCTACCAGATGTATCAGGCTCGCAAGGCCCATGGCGACAAGGTGATCCTTGACGACGTGACCCTGAGCTTCTATCCCGGCGCCAAGATCGGTGTCGTGGGCCCCAACGGCATGGGCAAGTCGACCCTGCTCAAGATCATGGCCGGCATCGAGGAAGTCTCCAACGGCGACGCTCGACTTACCCCCGGCTACACCGTGGGCATTCTGCAGCAGGAGCCGCCGCTCGACGAGGACAAGACCGTCATCGAGAACGTGCGCATGGCATTTGGTGACATGATTGCCAAGGTCGATCGCTTTAATAAGATCGGCGAGGAGATGTGCGACCCGGACTGCGATATGGACGCCCTCATGGCCGAGATGGGCAAGCTCCAGGACGAGATTGACGCCGCCGACGGCTGGGATATCGATTCCAAGCTCGGCCAGGCCATGGACGCCCTGCAGCTGCCCGATTCCGATATGCCGGTCAATGTGCTCTCCGGTGGCGAGCGCCGTCGCGTGGCCCTGTGCAAGCTGCTGCTCGAGGCCCCCGATCTGCTGCTGCTCGATGAGCCCACGAACCACCTGGACGCCGAGTCGATCCTGTGGCTCGAGCACTTCCTGCACAACTACCAGGGTGCCGTCCTGGCCGTCACGCACGACCGTTACTTCCTGGACAACGTCGCTGAGTGGATCTGCGAGGTCGACCGTGGTCACCTCTATCCCTACAAGGGCAACTACTCCACGTATCTGGAGACCAAGGCCGCGCGTATCGAGGCCCAGGGCAACCGCGATGCCAAGCTCGCCAAGCGTATGGAGGCCGAGCTCGAGTGGGTGCGCAGCTCGCCGAAGGCTCGTCAGGCCAAGAACAAGGCCCGTCTGGCCCGCTACGAGGAGATGGAGGCCGAGGCTCGTGCCAGCCAGAAGCTCGACTGGACCGACATCCGCATTCCCGTGGGCCCGCGTCTGGGCAACAAGGTCTTGGAGGCCCATCACCTGCACAAGGAGTTCGACGGTCGCGCGCTCATCGACGACCTTTCGTTCACCCTGCCGCGCAACGGCATCGTGGGCGTGATCGGCCCCAACGGCGTCGGTAAGACCACGCTGTTCAAGACGATTGTTGGCTTGGAGCCGCTGACCTCGGGCGAGCTCGAGGTGGGCGAGACTGTCAAGATCTCCTACGTCGACCAGAACCGTTCCGGTATTGACCCCGATAAGAACCTGTGGGAGGTCGTTTCGGACGGTCTGGACCACATGATGGTCGGCGAGACCGAGGTTCCGAGCCGCGCCTATGTGGCGAGCTTTGGCTTTAAGGGCCAGGACCAGCAGAAGCGCGCCGGTGTGCTTTCTGGCGGTGAGCGCAACCGTCTGAACCTGGCGCTCACGCTCAAGCAGGGCGGCAACCTGCTGCTGCTCGACGAGCCCACCAACGACCTGGACGTTGAGACGCTGTCCTCGCTCGAGGCGGCACTGCTCGAGTTCCCGGGCTGCTCGGTCGTCATCAGCCACGACCGTATGTTCCTGGACCGTGTTGCCACGCATATCCTGGCATGGGAGGGCACCGACGAGAATCCGGGCAACTGGTACTGGTTCGAGGGCAACTTCGAGGCCTATCAGGCCAACCGTATTGAGCGCCTGGGCGAGGACGCAGCCCAGCCGCATCGTATTCACCGCAAGCTGACGCGTGACTAATTTGCTACGCGGTTTTACCAAACCGCGTAGCTGCTCGACGCTGCAAATGTCCCAGAGCGGCAATCTGACGTTCAATCGTCGCTTGCGTACCAAAGTACGCGGCGCTCCTCTTTCACGTCACCTTGCTCGCTCTGGGACATTTTCGCTGACTTATGCTCAACCTGGAAAAATAAAAACGCGGCGAATGTTTTGTGACGTTCGCCGCGTTTTGCTATTCGGCGGATTCTTCGACTTTGTCGATGGTCCAGGTGGCACCGAGGCCGCCGGTGGTGTTGCGGCGGATGCGCACGGTGACTTCGTGGCGCTCGCCGGCCTGCGTGTAGCGTAGCGGGAAGCTTGCACGGTTGCGTGCGGCGTCGATGATGCCACGCTCGCGGGCGATCCAGTAGTACTCGCCGACGATGCCGAGCGTGTCGGCGCCGTAGGGAAGATAGATCGACAGCTGGTGCAGGAGCGGGCCGGGGCAGAAGACTTCGGTCGCAAAGTCAACGGGGAAGTCCTCGGGGATGGTCGGCGCTGCGGGCTCGGGGATCGGGGCAACAGCGGGGACCGAGGTCGGTGCGGGAGCGGGAATCTGGTCGCAGACAGGGACGGGCACGGGCTCGGCGACGGGCGCGGGTTCCGGCGCCTCTTCCGGCTTGGCTGTGGAATCTGCGGGCTCCGCAGTAACGGACGCGTCTGAAACTGCGGTTTCAACTTCAACCTGCGTTGCATTCTCGTTCTCGACGCTCGGCTTTGCCTCGACGGGTGTGGATGCCATGGTGGTGATGCCGGCGTTTGCGTTCTCGGGGTCATAGACGACCGTGAGCGAGATGGCGGGCTGCGGCGTCTCGGGCTCCGGTGTCGACTCGGTAGCGTCTTGATCGTTGGGCTGATCGTCCTCGGCCTCGTCGCCAAAGACATCGCTGTTTTGGAACGCAGGCGTCTCGGATTGGTTAGCGGCTTCTTCGGTTGTCGACTTGGGAGCCTCGTTGGGATCCGCAGTGGCTTCCTGCTCGGATATGACTTTGGGATCGGTCGTGACGGCGATTTCGGTTTCGGCTTCTGCTGTTACCTCAATAGCGACTTCGATCTCTGTCTCGGGCACGGACTTCGGAGCGACTTCGGCCACGGGCTCGGGCTCGGCGCGCTTAACGCGCTTGGGGCGCACGGCCTTGAGGTCCTTCTCGCCGTGTTTTTTCTTTTTGTAGGACTGCTTGGCTCCCTTGGCTGCCTTGGGCTTGTCCTCGCCCTTGGCAAGGGCGGCATCCCAGGCCTCGTTGGCGATGACGGTGGCATACAGGCGACCGCCCTTAAAGACGGTCAGCTTAATGCAGTCGTCGAGCTCCTCGAGCAGCTCGCGCGTGGACTCGAAGCCCAGGTCATAAGCGGCCATGTCGCCTGCGGCGAGCGCCTCCTCGACCTGCGTCATAAACGTTTGCTTGCCGCATCCGATTGCATCGCGCAGTAGGCGATACAGATAGATGTGGTTGCCCAGCGATAGCGTGGGCCTAACTATTGTCTTGCTCATGGCAAATCTCCTCTTTACACACCAAAGCATCTTACCATCGCACGGGGCTTGCCATCTCGGCGCCCAAGGCAAACGGGCGCGACCGTTTGCCGGTTCGCGCCCGTTATGCAGGTCGGTTATCTATGAGAGGCAAACGTGCTTAGTTGCCCGATGCCGTGCCTTGGCTCGAGCTGTCAGATGCCGCGCCGGACGCGGTTCCGCCCGAGCTGTTCGAGCTGTTGGTGTTGCCGTTGTCGGTAGATCCCGTGCCCGATGCATTGCCGCTCGTCTGGTCGCCCGTGCTCGGTTGAGAGCCGTCAGTCGTTTGGCTTGAGTCGGTCGTGCCGGATTGCGTACCGCTGTTGTTCGCAGAGGAATCGGCGCCCTGCGATTGATCGGGGGTGTTCGAGGACGAATCGGTGGATGCGGAGGTGCCCTGCGAGTTGTTCTGCTGGCTTTGCGATTGGCCGGAGCTATCCGCATCGTGCTCGGTCGTGTACGACGAAAGGATTGGCTCGGGGCGCTCGCCCAGACCCTCGCCGGCGGTGGTGATAAGGATGGCACCGGTGCAGGCGATGACCGCGACGATGGCGATGGCGATCGAGAAGACGATGACCTTCTTTTGCGTCTGGCTGCGCTCTGCCGCGGCCTTGGCACGCAGGCTGTCAGGGGCGACGCGCGCCGTGGTCGCGCGTCCCGCAATCTGGCGCATCTCTTGCGTAGTCGCGGCGCCGCCCAGGTGCTCCTCGGCATCAAACTCAACGGGCTCATAGGCCCCGGCGGGGTAGTCGACGGCGGCGTGCGTGCCTTTGAGGGCTTTGGCGCTTGCAGAGATAAAGTGGCGGTAGACCTGCGAGGACACAACGGTGATGACCGAGCTCACGGCGGCACCAATTACTGAACCCGCGATACCAATCTTGGAGGCAAGCGCGACGCTCGTGGCGGCGGCTGCGGCGCCGGCGATGATCTGAGGAATGGAAATGTCGTCAAACAGGCCCTTTTTGGGCGCGATGGCCATGGTCTGTCCGATGGAATGGTTCTCGTGCACGCCGTTGTTGAGCGATGCCGGCGTCATGACGCGCGTGCGCGGAGCGTCGGTGTACTTGGTTGTCATACGGGGTCCTCCCGGTGTAAATCTGCTTCGTTTCGTGTAGCCATCAGGGTACCCACCAGATGTGAATCGTACGTGACATTTAACAGATACCATCAACTCATCAATAGCTCACCAAGTTGGTGGGGTGCGGTTGCACCCGGCGGTTGAACTACAATAGGGCTTGCTAATTGTTGTGAATGGCGTCTACGCACGGGAGCATTCTTATGAATCTTCACCTTTCTCAGTCTGATGGCTTTTTGCGTGTGGCGGCGGCGTCGCCGCAGATTCGCGTCGCCGATGTCGAGGGCAATGCTGAGGTGGCGCTGGCGGCTGTTCGCGATGCTGCCGAGCGCGGCGTTCGTGCTCTGGTGCTGCCCGAGCTTAACCTGACCGGCTATACCGCGGCCGATCTGTTCCATAACCGCACGCTGCTGCATGCCTGCGAGGCTGCTCTGGTGCATATCCTCGACGAGACTCGTGAGCTGCCGATTGTCTTTACTATCGGTCTTCCCGTTACAGTTGCCGAGAATATCTACAACTGCGCCGCCGTGTGCTGCGCGGGCGAGCTTTTGGGCCTCACGGCCAAGAAGTATCTGCCCAACTATGGCGAGTTCTATGAGCGCCGTTGGTTTGCTCCGGCACCCACCGATCCCGTTTGGCTTGAATTTGCCGGTCAGGGTCCGGTCCCGCTGGGCTCGGGGCTTGTCTACCGTTGCTGCGATGAGGGCACCGAGGACCTGGCGCTGGGCATTGAGGTCTGCGAGGACCTGTGGGTGCCGGCGCCCCCTTCGACCGAGATGGCGCTTGCCGGTGCGACGGTGATTCTCAACCCGTCGGCCTCTGACGAGATCATCGGTAAGGCAGATTACCGCCGCAGCCTTATCTCTAACCAAAGTGCGCGCCTGTACTGTGCCTATGCCTACGCGGATGCGAGCGAGGGCGAGTCCACGACCGATATGGTCTTTGCGGGCGAGAACCTCGTCTACGAAAACGGCTCCAAGCTCGCCGCGACCAAGCTGCTTACCTGCGACATGGCCATCGCCGACGTCGATCTTGACCGTCTGGTTGCCGAGCGCCGTCGCTCGACGACGTGGACACGCGCGGGCGATGCGCCGGAGGCCACGACCGTTGAGTTCTCTTTTGAGGGCGTGCTGGCCAAAGAGCCTGTCCTGCGCGATGCCTGCGATATCGACCGCGTTTTCCCGCGCGCGCCCTTTGTACCGGCCGACCATGGTGACCTGGCTGAGCGCTGCGAGACCATTCTCGGCCTGCAGACCGCCGGCCTTAAGACCCGCCTGGCCCATACGGGCACCAAGGCTGCAGTCATCGGTCTTTCGGGCGGCCTGGACTCCACGCTGGCACTGCTTGTGACCGCGCGCGCCTTCGATGCACTGGGGCTTCCGCGTACCGGTATCACGGCCGTGTCCATGCCAGGTTTTGGCACGACGCATCGCACCAAGTCGAATGCCGAGTCGCTCGCTCGCGACTTGGGTGTGAGCTTCCGCGAGGTTTCGATCCACGCGGCTGTGGAGCAGCACTTCAAGGACATTGAGCACGATCCGGCCGTGCAGGACGTGACCTACGAGAACAGCCAGGCCCGCGAGCGTACGCAGATTCTGATGGACTTGGCCAACCAGACCGGTGGCTTTGTCATCGGCACCGGCGACCTGTCGGAGCTGGCGCTCGGCTGGGCTACCTATAACGGTGACCACATGAGCATGTACGCCGTCAACGCGAGCGTGCCCAAGACGCTTGTGCGCCATCTGGTACGCTACGCGGCTGATGTCTTTGGCGGGCGTATTGCCGAGGTCTTGCTCGACATCCTCGATACGCCGGTGTCCCCCGAGCTTCTGCCGCCCACGGGCGACGGCGAGATTGCGCAGAAGACCGAGGATTTGGTGGGCCCGTACGAGCTGCACGATTACTTCCTCTATTACCTGCTGCGTTTTGGCTTTGAGCCGGGCAAGATCTACCGCATGGCGCTCAAGAGTTTCGAGGGCGTCTACGACGCCAAGACCGTCCACACGTGGCTGCGTACGTTCTATCGTCGCTTCTTTGCCCAGCAGTTTAAGCGCAGCTGCCTGCCCGACGGTCCCAAGGTGGGCTCGGTGACGCTCAGCCCGCGCGGCGATTGGCGTATGCCGAGTGACGCCAGCTCGCGTCTGTGGCTTGCGCAGATCGACGCGCTCAATCCAGTTGACTAAGGTTGGCTAAATTGAACCAATACGGGGGTTGCAAGCGTTACACTTTTGCAATCTGATGGCCCGTATCGCGCGGCGCTCTTGTCGGAGCGCCGCGTTTTTCATATCGAAAGGTGGCACCATGCAGGCATCGCAGCGTCTCGACCGCTTTGGCGCGGAGGTCTTCGCCTCGCTCAACAACAAACTGCTTGCGCTGAAGGCTCAGGGCAAGACCATTTACAACATGAGCGTGGGCACGCCCGATTTTAAGCCGTACGACCACGTGGTCGAGGCGCTGATCCAGGCCGCCCAGGACCCCGAGATGTGGAAATATGCCCTGCGCGACCTGCCCGAACTCAAGCAGGCCGTGTGCGATTACTATGAGCGTCGCTTTGGCGTTTCGGGCATTACGCCGTCCATGGTGCAGTCGTGCAACGGCACGCAGGAGGGCGTGGGCCACTTGGGCCTGGCCCTGCTCGATCCGGGTGACACCATTTTGGTTCCCGATCCGTGCTACCCGGTCTTTGAGGCGGGCGCCAAAATCGCCGATGCCAAACTCGAGTACTATCCGCTGGTTGCCGAGCACAATTACCTGCCCTACGTGGCAGGCATCGATCCCGAGGTGGCCGATCGCGCCAAGTATATGATCGTGTCGCTGCCCGCGAACCCGGTGGGCTCGGTGGGTACGCCCGAGGTCTATGAGGAGATTATCGCTTTCGCCCGCGAGCACGACCTGCTCATCGTCCATGACAATGCGTACTCCGATATCGTGTTCGACGGCGAGCCGGGCGGAAGCTTTTTGCAGTATCCCGGCGCGCTCGAGGTGGGCGTGGAGTTCTTCTCGCTCTCCAAGTCGTTTAACGTCACCGGTGCGCGTATCGGCTTTTTGGTCGGCCGCGAGGACGTGGTCTCTGCCTTTGCCAAGCTGCGCGGTCAGATCGACTTTGGTATGTTCTTTCCGATCCAGAAGGCTGCTATCGCCTGCCTGAACGGTCCGCGCGATGAGGTCGAGGCGCAGCGTCTGAAGTACCAGGAGCGCCGCGATGCCCTGTGCGACGGTCTTGAGGGCCTGGGCTGGGAGCGTCCCAACGCGCATGGCTCTATGTTTGTGTGGGCCAAGCTTCCCGGTGGTCGCACCGATTCCATGGCGTTTTGCGAGGAGCTCATGGAGAAGGCCGGCGTTGTGGTGACGCCGGGCGCGAGCTTTGGTCCTTCGGGCGAGGGGCACGTGCGCATGGCGCTGGTCTTGCCGCCCGACCAGATTGCTTTGGCTGTCGAGGCCATTCGCGAGGCGGGCCTGTATTAGAAAGGTATTTCGGCTCGTCAATAGCTCGAAACCGATTTCGTGCAGTTATTTTACGATTTCTGCAAACAATTTCGGTAAACGGTCGATTTTTGGCTGCGAATAGGAGCATAATCAAAGTCCCGATTGGATGTATTGGGATTACGGCAAGCCGCTCGGGTCGTTCCCGGGCGGCTTGTTTGTGGAGAGAGATGGGAGTTTCTAATGGTTAACGAGAAGAAGGTCGCTATTGTCGGCTGCGGTTTCGTTGGTTCGTCTTCGGCGTTCGCACTGATGCAGAGTGGTCTGTTCTCCGAGATGGTCCTCATCGACGTGGACAAGAACCGCGCCGAGGGTGAGGCCCTGGATATCGCGCACGGCATGACGTTTGCCGAGCCGATGAAGATCTACGCCGGCGATTATTCCGATGTCGCCGACGCCGCCATGATCGTCGTCACCGCTGGCGCTGCCCAGAAGCCCGGTGAGACTCGCCTGGACCTGGTCAACAAGAACGTCAGCATCTTTAAGTCCATTATCCCCGAGATTAAGAAGTCCGGCTTCGACGGCATTCTGCTCATCGTCTCCAACCCGGTCGATGTTCTGACCTACGCCGCCATCAAGATGTCCGGCCTGCCCGAGGGCCATGTCATCGGCTCCGGTACCGTGCTCGACACCGGCCGTCTGCAGCAGATGCTTGGTGCCCACGTCGAGGTTGACCCGCGCGATGTCCAGGCCTATGTCATGGGTGAGCACGGCGATTCCGAGTTTGTCGCTTGGTCCAGCGCTCAGGTTGCCGGCGTTCCGCTGAACACCTTCTGCGAGCTTCACGGTCATCTGGAGCATGAGGCTGCCGAGAAACGCATCGCCGAGGACGTCAAGAACTCCGCCTACACCATCATCGAGAAGAAGCACGCCACCTACTACGGCGTCGCCATGGCCGTCAAGCGCATCTGCACTGCCGTCATGCGTGACGAGCAGACCGTTCTGCCCGTTTCCTCGCTCATGGTGGGCGAGTACGGCCTGTCCGATCTTGCCATCTCCATGCCGACCGTCGTTGGCCGCGACGGCGTTGTCTGCCGCGTCCCCGTGCCGCTGAACGATGACGAGCAGCATGAGCTCACTGCCTCCGCCAAGGCCCTCAAGGACATCATCGACAGCGTCGACTTCTCCTGCTAAATCAAGCTCTTTTGGGCAACAGGCTACAATGAAGGCGTCCGGGTCCACACGGCCCGGGCGCCTTTTTGATGCAAAGTAACCTGACCCCAATGCGCCATAGTTGATGGGAGCGCCATGTCGGATTCGCCTAATTTTTTGACCTATGCCCAGACGACGTTTGATTCGTTTAAGGAACGGCCGTTCTGTGCGGTGGATAGCCTGGTCTTTGCGTGGTTGTCCTATTTGCGTTTGCCGGGTGATATGGCGGAGCTGACGAACTGGCAGGGCCTAGGCGTACGCGAGCTGCTGCGTGCCGAGTGCTACCGGGACATGATTGGCGACCTGTGGGATCCAGAGGGGAGCAGGGCCTTGTTGGAGGCCGTGGCAGCAAGCCCTCGCTACCGTGGCGTGTACGTTTGCGGCTATCGTGCCGTGAGCGATGTGGTGGCGACAGAGCAGTTTGCAGCCATGGCGTTCCGGTTTCCGGCGGGGTTTAGCTATCTTTCCTTCCGGGGGACCGACAGTACGATTGTGGGCTGGAAAGAGGACTTTAACATGGCGTTCCGGTGTCCTGTGCCCTCCCAGGAATCTGCGGCGCGCTATGTGGACGAGGCGGCGGATGCGATTGACGGGCCGCTTTTGTGCGGAGGTCATTCCAAGGGTGGAAACCTTGCGGTGTACGGTGCGGCGATGTGCTCCGATGCCGCCCGTGAGCGAATCGAACGAGTGTATTCCCATGATGGTCCGGGCTTTGTCGAGGAGTTTCTGAACGGCAACGCCTTTGCCGATCTTTCCGGTCGAATCGACAAGACGCTACCTCGGTCGTCGATCTTTGGCATGATGTTCGAGACGCAGGAGGACTATGCCATCGTTGAGAGCACCGAGTTCAGCCTGCTGCAGCATAATCCCTTTAGCTGGGTGGTTGATGATCGCGACTTCGTGTACTGTGAGCGCCTGTCCGCCGGTGCTCGATACGTTGATGACTCCATTCGCGAGATGCTGCTTGCAGTGTCACCTAGCGAGCGCGAGCGTTTTGTAGATGCGTTGTTCTCCGTGTTTGAGGCTACGGGTGCTGAGCGGTTTGCGGATATCGCCGGGAATCTGCGCGAGAGCCTGCCCGTGATGCTCCAGGCTGCGCAAGGCTTTGACGAGGATACGCGACGCTTTGTCTCGCAGACCATCGTGGCAATCCTTAAATGCGCACTGCTGCCCAAACGACCCCAGATCGACATGCCCGCTGCCGGCAAGAGTTTGGCAGAACAGCTCGAGGCTTGGCAGTCCGAGCTCCTGCGCTAACTATTGGTGCAAAGCAACCTGTCCCCGATGCACCAAGCTTCGATGCGCCTGGGGCGGGCTCGACCGCTATACTGGTTCGTGCCGAAATCGATCTAGAACGGAATGCCGTATATGAAAATCAATCACTCGATTCTGCATATCCTGGACTTTGACTCTGCCGTCAACGTCATGAGCCAGCGCGAGCTCGATATCGAGAGCCGTACCGTGCGCAACTTTGTGACCACGCATCTGCGCCGCGCACGAACCTCGGCCGACAATAAGCGCGCCACGTTTGCCGAGAACTCTGCGTTTGGCGGCGAGCTCAAGGACTATTTCTTTGGCGAGCGCGAGTTCGTAGACCTGTCGCAGCAGATTGCGGAGTTCATTTCCTCCGAGCTTACCAAGGCCGAGAAAGCCGAGTCCACCGATGTGCTCGTGGCCGATTTTGACGACGACGAGGATGCCCGCTGGTTTGCCGTGATGCTGCTGGGCTCCAAACAGGCCTTTATGCACGAGGTGGGCCGCGAGGAGGGCGAGGTACGCAACGACATCGCGCGCCACTATGCTATCCTGCCGAATCCATCGCAAAAGGTGCCGAGCTATGCCATCGTGCGCGCGAGCACCATGGAGATCGGCTATGTGGACAAGAAGCGCAAGATTGCCGGCGAAGACCGTATGCTCATTCCCGACGGTCTGCTGCAGTGCGATACGGGCGTGTCGGGCAAGGAGGTCATCGACACCGTGACGCGCGTGGTCGAGGAAGTCGCCGAGGAGCACGGTGCCAATACAGCCGTAGCGCTCGCTAAGGTTAAGGCTGCCGTTGCCGAGAAGGTTGAGGACGATGAGGAGCTGCCGCCCTGGGATATCGTCGATGAGGTCTTTGAGGACGAGCCGGTCATCAAGGAAAGCGTGCGCGCGGCGCTGACCGAGGAGAAGGTCCCCGAGCGCGTTCCCGTGGAGCGCAAGCAGGTCGAGCGTGCGGCCGTGCGCAACCACAAGATTCGTACCGATACGGGCATCGAGATCAGCTTTCCGGCCGAGATGGGCTCGAACTCCGAGTACATCGAGTTCGTCAACGAACCCAACGGCCTCATCTCCATCGAGCTCAAAAACATCGGCAGCATCGAGAATCGATAAGTTGCGTTACGCCTACAGCAGGAAAGCAAAGGCCGAAGCCCTTTGGGTCTTCGGCCTTTTTGCTTGGAGCTCAATTGAGTTGCAGGCTGAGCATAAGTCAGCGAAAGCGCCCCTAAGCGAGCAAGGTGACGTGAAAGAGGAGGGAAGCGTACTTTGGTACGCGACCGACGATTGAACGTCAGATTGCCGCTTAGGGGCGTTTGTAGCGTCGACCGGTCCGTCGTTCGTTAGAACGACGGAACCAAAGGTGTAGCGTCGAGCCGTTACGCGGGTTGGTAAACCCGCGTAACTATTAAAGCTGGCGCAGGCCTTCCTCGAGACCGGTCTTGCTGTCGGTCTTCTCGTCGCGCATCTTGATGACGCGGGCGGGGACACCGGCCACGACGGCACCGGCGGGGACGTCCTCGACGCACACGGCGCCGGCGGCAACGACAGCGCCCTTGCCTACGCGCACGCCTTCCAGGACCACGGCGTTGGCGCCGATCATGACATCGTCCTCGATGATGACGGGCGTGGCGCTTGCGGGTTCAACGACACCTGCCAACACGGTTCCAGCGCCGATGTGGCAGTTCTTGCCCACGGTGGCGCGGCCGCCCAGCACGGCGCCCATGTCGATCATGGAGCCCTCACCGATGACGGAGCCGATATTGATGATGGCACCCATCATGATGACGGCACGGTCGCCGATCTCGACGCGGTCGCGGATGATCGCGCCCGGCTCGATGCGGGCATTGATGCCCTTAAGGTCGAGCATAGGGACGGCGGAGTTGCGGCAGTCATTCTCGACGTCGTAGTAGTCGATGGAGTCGGCATTGGCATCGAGGATGGCCTTGAGCTCATCCCAGTCGCCAAAGACGGTCTTGCCACGACGGCCGCCGTAGACGTGCGCATCGCCCCACTGGACCTTCATGCCCGGCTTTTCGCGCACGTACAGTTTGACGGGCGTTTTCTTGGGCGCGGTAGCGATGTAATTGATAATCTCCTGGGCATCCATCTCGGCTGCGTTACTCATATGCTGTTTCTCCTTTGCGTGGGTACGGTAGATAACTGGTTAGGCGAACATGACCTGGTCGAACGTATAGAAGCCGTGCTCGCGGGTGACGAGCTTCTGCGCGGCTGTCAGAGCGCCGTTGACGAAGATCTGACGGCTCGTGGCGCGATGCGTGAGCGTGACTTCCTCGTCCTGGCCAAAGAAGCTCACCTCGTGCACGCCGGCGACGGTGCCGCCGCGCAGCGAGTGCATGCCGATTTCCTTGGGATCGCGAGCGCCGCACATGCCCTCGCGACCGTAGACAGGGTGGTAACCTGCCTCGGGCTCGGCCTCGACTACAGCGTCGAGTAGCAGCTTAGCGGTGCCGCTGGGAGCGTCGACCTTTTGGTTGTGGTGCGTCTCGACAATCTCGCAGTCAAAGCCGGGCAGTTCGCGCGTGGCCTGGGCAACCAGATGGCGTAGGGCAGCGATGCCGATAGAGTAGTTGCCCGAATGCATGACACGGGCATTCTGGCCCAGCTCGCGCAGGCGATCCATCTGCTCGGGGGTGTAGCCTGTGGTGCCCGAGACCAACGCCGCACCCGTGCGCTCGACATAGGCGACAACGGCATCGAAGGTCACGACGTTCGAGAAGTCGATGATTACATCGCCGGCCGGTGCGCTCTCGAGCTCGGACAAGTCGAAGCCGATCTGGGCGACGATATCAAAAACGGGCTGACCGGCGGCGTCGACAACGCCCTCGGCGGTGGTGCGGATGAGCGAGCCCATACGGCCCGTTCCCATAATGACGGTCTTAATCAAGCAGACCAGCTCCCTTCAGAGCATCGGTAAGTGCGGCACGTGTGTCGTTGGCCATGGGGCACAGCGGCATACGGTAGTTTGCCTCGATCATACCCATCTGAGCGAGCGCCTCCTTAACGGGGATGGGGTTGACCTCGCTAAAGAGGGCGTTGATGAGTGGCTGACCGGCAATCTGGATGTCGCGGGCGCGCTCCACGTCACCGTCCAGATAGGCACGGCACATGTAGTGCACGAGCTGCGGCTGAACATCGGCCCACACGCTGATGGTGCCCGAGGCGCCCAGGCTCATGAGCGGAACGGTGAGTGCGTCCTCGCCCGAGTACATGCGGAAGTCATCGGACAGCAGGTGGGCGATCTTGGCTGCGTAGGCGACGTTGCCCGAGGCCTCCTTGATGCCCATGATGTTGGGGTGCGCGGCCAAGCGCTCCACGTTGCGCACGCTGATGCCGCAGCCGCAGCGGCCGGGGATGTTGTACAGGATGCAGGGGATATCTACGGCGTCGGCCACGGTCTTAAAGTGCTGGTAGATGCCCTCTTCGTTAGACTTGTTGTAGTAGGGGGTAATGAGCAGCAGACCATCGGCGCCCAGGCCCTGGTAAGTGAGCGACTTGGTGAGCATGGTCTGCGTGGAGTTAGAGCCCGAGCCGGCAATAACGGGGACGCGGCCTGCAACCTTCTTGACCACGGCGGCGACAACGGAGTTGTCCTCGTCGTCGGTCATCGTGGCGCTCTCGCCGGTGGTGCCCAGGGTGAGGATGGCGTCAGTGCCATTTTGCAGGTGGAAATCGATAAGGCGCTCGAGCGCGTCAAAGTCGACACTGCCGTCCTTTTTAAACGGCGTGACAAGGGCGACGATTGAGCCCTCGAGATTGCGGATATCCATGTTCTTCTCCTTCGCCTCCGCGATCTGGATGCGTTTGTTCCATTGAGCTGCGACTGCTAGGCGCTCGTCTTGGGCGCGACGGCGGGCACTTTCGGCGCGCGACTTGGCCAGCAGCTCTCGGCCGCACGGCAGCACGTCGAGCGTGGCAAAGTAATCGCCCGGGCGCTCGGCGCGGCGGATAAGGTCGGCCGAGCCGTCGGGGCGCAGCAGCACCTCGGCGGAGCGCAGGCGGCCGTTGTAGTTGTAGCCCATGGAGTAGCCATGCGCACCGGTATCATGGATTACAAGCAGGTCACCCATGTCGATATGCGGCAGCTCGCGATCGATAGCGAACTTGTCGTTGTTCTCGCACAGATTGCCCGTGATGTCATAGGTGTTCGTGACGGGCGCTGTGGCCTTGTCGGCGCCGCCCGGCTGGCCCATCACCGTGATGTGGTGGTAAGCGCCATACATGGCGGGACGAATGAGGTCGACGGCACTGGCGTCTACGCCGATATAGTCCTTGTAGATCTGCTTCTCGTGGATAGCCTTGGTGACCAGGCAGCCGTAGGGACCCATCATAAAGCGGCCCATCTCAGTGCAGATGGCCACATCGCCCATGCCGGCGGGAACCAGGATCTCGTCGTATGCCGCGTGTACTCCCTCGCCGATGGCGCGAATGTCGTTGGCCTGCTGCTCGGGCAGGTAGGGGATGCCGACGCCGCCGGACAGATTGATGAAGGCGACGTGTGCGCCGGTCTCGCGCTCCAGGCGTACGGCAAGCTCAAAGAGGATGCGCGCGAGCTTGGGGTAGTAGTCGTTGGTGACGGTGTTGCTGGCAAGGAATGCGTGGATGCCAAAGTCCTCGGCGCCCTTGGCCTTGAGCATGCGGAAGGCCTCGAAGAGTTGCTCGGTGGTCATGCCATATTTGGAGTCGCCCGGGTTGTCCATGATGCCGTTGGAGAGCTGGAACAGGCCGCCTGGATTAAAGCGGCAGCTGACCGTCTTGGGGATGGGCCCCGCAACGCGCTCAAAGAACCCGATGTGGCTGATGTCGTCAAAGTTGACGATGGCACCCAGCTTGTCGGCGAGCTCAAAGTCGGCAGCCGGTGTGTCGTTGGACGAGAACATGATGTCGTGTCCCGTGATACCCAGTGAGCGGGCGATCATGAGCTCGGTATAGCTCGAGCAATCGCAGCCGCAGCCGTATTCGTTGAGAATGGAGATGAGCGCCGGGTTGGGGTTGGCCTTGACGGCAAAGTATTCCTTAAAGCCCGGGTTCCATGCAAAGGCGTCGCGCACTTCTTGCATGTTGCGGCGGATGCCCGCCTCGTCGTATAGATGAAACGGCGTGGGGAACTGCTCGACGATATGCTCGAGTGTCTCCTTGTCCACAAACGGCTGCTTGGCCGCATATGCCTCGTTGGGGGTCAATGCCATGTCCCGTAAACCTCGCTATCCAGACGGCGCCATCTGCGCATCGAATCCGCATAGCGTGGACCCAATGTCCGGATAGCGCTCCCGCATTGCTGCAGACAGTCCTGTGGGTGTTTCCCACAGGCCCACCAGGTTGTTCGTGCCCGAAAAGCCCAGTTCGGCGGGTTTCGCCTCTCCACGGGGTCAAAGCCTGCCGGCTCGCCCGCGGTTCTTCGTGCCCGCGCCTCTATCAAGTGGTAACGACCCTACCACGTTGCACTTTACCAAACAAGAGTATTCGTATATAACGTTTAAAAAATGCAGGGATATGCTGGAAACATGTGCGCCACAATCCTGTATCACAATAAGTTGCAACAGATGTGCCTCACGAAGGGATCCTCTATGACCGAGCTCCAAGAACTCCGTCGCTATCGCCGCGATCTCCATCGCATTCCGGAGCTCGATTTCGATCTTCCGCAAACCATTGCCTATATCGAGGGCGTGCTGGCACCGCTCACCTGCGAAGTGACCCATCCGTGCCCCAGCTGCGTCTGCGCTTTCTTCGACGCCGGCGTTGATGCCGCGCATGCCACGGCGATTCGCGCCGATATGGATGCGCTGCCCATCGCGGAAGCGACGGGAGCGGCCTTTGCCTCAACCCATCCCGGCAAGATGCACGCTTGCGGACATGACGGACACATGGCCATGGCGCTTGCCGCCGCGACGTATGTCGACCGTACGATTCGCGAGCATCCGGGCGCCATTAGGCGCAATGTTCTCTTTGTGTTCCAGCCGGCCGAGGAAACGACCGGTGGTGCCAAGACGGTATGCGAGAGCGGTGTGTTCGAGCGCTATGGGGCCGACCGCATTTTTGGCTTCCATGTGTGGCCCGATCTGCCCGCCGGCACGTTAGCGAGCTGCCCCGGTCCGCTGCTAGCGCGTTCGAGCGAGACGCATGTGCACATTCACGGGGCGAGCATCCATATCGCTAAGACCTATGGCGTTCCGGTCGAGGAGTCGCACGATGCGGCGCTGGCGGCTGCCAAGTTCTTGGTTGCCGAGCGCGATCTGATGGATGAGCTGGGTGCCGATGAGCCCTGCATTGGCAAGTTCGGCCTGCTGCAGGCAGGCACCGTCTGCAACGCGGTGGCGGGGGAGGCCCATGTGGCCGGAAGCCTGCGTGTGTTTACGGACGACATGTTCGACCGGGCGCGCGAAGGCGTGCGCCGCGTGCTGGACGATGCCTGTGCCGCAACGGGCTGCACGTATGATCTCGACTTTGCCGAGGGCTATCCGCCGGTCGACAACGACCCCGAGTTGTTTGCCTACATTGCGCCTGCCTTGTCCGAGCTGCAACTTGTGGACGAGCCACTGCTGATCGCCGAGGATTTCGCGTTCTATCAGCGCCATCTGCCGGGCGTGTTCTTCTTGCTAGGCACGGGCGTGCCAGAGGACCAAGACAACCCGAGTGATTCGGATGGCTGCCCCGCCTATGCAACAAGCGCTCTGCATACCGATACCATGCTCTTTGACGAGGAAATCCTACTCAAAGGCTTCGATGTCTACAAACGATTGCTTTCGCTTGACTAAGGCGTGAAGGACTATTTGTTCTAGAAAACACGAACAAACGTACGATATAATAGAGATGTAAGTCTATAGAAACGTTTGACGTTACTAACGTAAGGCGATACTATGATTGCATCGTATAAAGATGAGGATACCGAACGCTTTGCCATGGGTGTGCGGGTCAGGAGGTTCGTGCCCTTTGAGCGTGTTGCGTTGAGGAAGATTCGCCAACTGCAGGTTTGTGCTTCACTTGATGATCTTCGCGTTCCACCGGGCAACCGCCTGGAAGCTTTGAAGGGCGATCGTGCCGGTCAATATAGCATCCGTGTTAACGAGCGCTATCGGGTCTGTTTTGAGTGGAGACAGGAGATGGCTTGGAATGTCGAAATCGTCGATTATCACAAGTGATGAGGCTTCGGCCGATTTGCTGTCGCCGGTGACTCCTGGTGAGCTTCTCAAAGAGGAGTTTCTTGTTCCCATGGGCATTTCTCAATATCGCCTTGCTAAGGAGACTGGGATTCCGGCTCAGCGTATCGGGCAGATTGTCTTGGGAAAACGTCGCGTGACGGCCGACACCGACCTCCGTCTTTGCCGTTATTTTGGCCTGACGGATGGTTATTGGCTGCGCGCTCAGGTGGCGTTTGACCTTGAGGCCGAGAAAAGGCGGATCGAACCGGAACTCGACAAGATCGTTCCTGTTCAGCAGGCCATCGCACTGTAGTGCTCAAAGATGATGGGGGTGGCGCGGCGATGAGGCGACGCCGACAGTCTGCCGTATATAGTCCGGGTGGATGCGGGTGTGGTTTGCTACTGCTCCCGGTTGTTGTGCTGAGTATTGGCATGATGTTTGCGCTTGCCGGTTTGGCTGCAGCGGCGCTCGTGTTGCTGATTGTCGCCATTGGCGTGACGATTTGGCTTTGCCGTAATCGCGAGCAACGCCGTGCCGACGGTAAAACCAATGTCGGCTGGGTCGTCTTTCTGATCATTGCGTACCTGCTGAGTGTCAGCTACCTTGTTTTCTTTGTCCTGTTGATGATCAGTGCTTTTACCGGGGAATCCGTCACGGTGGGTTGATCACTGCTGGCAGACGGTCGCGCAAAGTGCGTTTGCTCGGCGTTTGGATAACTGCATTGGCCGTTTACCGCAACCTTAGCTCTCAGCTAATGAATTCAAGTTCAATCCTTCCTACGATGTGCTGTGTGCCGGCACGGTAGCCGGATCGTAGGAAGGATGAATAATGGCAAAAGAGGGAAAGAAGCCGATCGGCAAGATTGTCCTAGGCATCATCGTGGTGCTGGTTATTGTCGGTGCCGTGGGCTCTATGGGCGGCAACTCAACCGATTCGTCTGCGAGCGATTCGGCAAAACCTGCCGAGACGACACAGCAGGCTGAGGAGCAAAAAGAACCGCAAGAACCGTATACCATTGCTGACGAGGCTGAAGACACTTCCAATCAGTTTACCTATAAGATCACGGGCACCCTGACCAATAACACGGACAAGGAAAAGAGCTACATTCAGATTGAATATGTTCTGTATGATGCCGATGGTAACCAGGTTGGAACGGCTCTTGCAAACACCAATCATCTGAAGGCGGGCGGCTCCTGGAAGTTCGAGGCGCTGGGTACGGTGTCTCCCGATCAGGTCGCCAGCTGGGAGCGTTCGGACGTAAGCGGTTTCTAGCATGTTGCATGCACTGGGGGAGGTGAAGTCGTATGCCCGATAAAAAGCTGACTGACGAGTTACTCAATGAGCTTCTCGACGCGCCAAACATCGATGGCTATATCAAAGAACACGACTTTGCCGCCCCGTCGCTTTCGGACTATCTGAAGCGGCTACTGCAGGAAAAGGGCTTGGAGCGCTCGCGCGTGGTTCGTATGGCCGATCTCAATGAGACCTTTGGCTATCAGATCTTTACCGGTGCGCGGCATCCGAGCCGCAATAAGGTGCTGCAGATTGCCTTTGCGATGGCGCTGACGCTCAAAGAGACCAACCGTGCGCTGACGGCTGCCGGGGTAAGCGTCCTTAACTGTAAGGACCGCCGCGATGCGATTATCATCTTTTGCATCGATCGCGGGTGCAGCCTCCAAAAGGTCAACGAGGAGCTGTATCGATTTGGCGAGGAGACGGTGAGTTAGCGGCTGACGGCTGAGCCGGCGGTACTGCTACGGCAACGATGTAAACGAACAGGGCGCGGATGCCATGAGGTGTCTGCGCCCTGCGCTATGATGGACGCTATGGATACTCAAGACCCAACATATTCCGACGACGAACTGACCGCCGCGCTTGCCGAGCACCTGGCATCGCTCGATCGCGACGACAGCTATCGCGTGGATCGCGTACTTAAGCGCTCTGGCGTCGAAGCGACCGAGCTCGTGTACTTTGAAGGCTCCGGCGGTGGGTCGCTTGGCCCCTTCGTCCGTAAGCGCATTAACGCATCGGCCCAGATTGGCGGGGCGTATGAGCGCCTGTTTGAGGCCCAGCGTGCCGGGCGCCGTTTTGAACACTTGCCTCGGATCGTCGATTGTCGCCGTGCGGGCGATGAACTCGACGTAGTGATGGAGTATGTCGAGGGCGAGACGCTCGAGGCCTTAGTGGGGCGCTTGGGCGCGACGCCCGATTATGCGCATGGGTTATTTCCTGCTCTCTGCGATGCGGTGGGAGAGCTCCATGCTGGTTTTGCGACAGCGGGGGAGCCGGCGGTGCCGGTGATTCACCGCGACCTTAAACCTTCGAATATCATCGTGTCGGGCGTGCGGTATGCACCCAATGCCGGTATGAGCTTTTCGTCGCTGGTGATTATCGATTTGGGGATCGCGCGCGTATGGCGCGACGGTGCCGATGCCGACACCGTTAAGTTTGGCACGCGGCCCTATGCGCCGCCCGAGCAATATGGGTTTGGGCAGACGAGCGTGCGCAGTGATGTGTATGCACTTGGCGCTCTTCTCTTCTTTTGCCTGACGGGGGCTGATCCTAAGCCGGGACGTGACATGCGCGAGCAGTGCGAGACGAGCGCTATCCCCGTTCCGTTGGCCGATGCCATCTGCATGGCGATGGCGCTCGATCCGGCCAAGCGCTTTGCCAATGCGAAGGCGCTGGGACATGCTGTGTGCGCGGCATTTGAGCTGTGCCGTCCCGCGTTTTCGGCACCGGGCGCAATGCCACCCGTGGCGGCACAAGCCGCATCGACTGCCTCGCCACCGCCATCGCCTTCCACGCAACAGCCTCAGAACATCTTATCGCCGGCGCCCGCCCGTCAAAGTCTGCTTTCTCGCGTTCCGGAGCCTTTGGGGCGCGCTTGGAACATACTCATCTGCCTCTCGCTTCTCGTCTTTTTTGCCGGGAGCCATTTCGCTGTCTTTCATCCAACGGGCGCCAACCAAAACTACCCGACGTGGTTCCTTGCGGTTGAGTACTTCTTTTTTGTCGACGGTCTCACGGTGCTTCTCCACTTCGCCGTGCTCGACAAGCGCCGCCTTCGCCGGCGATTCGCGCTGCTCGACAGCTATCGCGGCAAGAAACTCGCGAAACTCTGGCTCAAGGCGCTGGGCGTGCTGCTTATATGCATGATCGTCATGGTTGCGGTTGCCAATGCGACCGGTATCGTTGACACCTCTGCCAGCTAAAAGAAAAGGGCCCCGTTTGGGGCCCTTTGCAGTTGCGCTTAGATGCGGTTCATCTGAGCGGCGACCTTGTTGTACCAGTCCTGCCACGTGGGCGGGCAGTACTTTTTGGCCGCTGCCGGGGTAAGGGTGGAGCCGTAGTTGGCGCCCAGGTAGGCAACATGAGCGGAGATGCCCTCGCTCCAGCTGCCAAAGCTGCGCCAACCGCCGCCACGAGCGCTCCAGCCCCAGGCGTTGTAGGAATTGGCGCAATAAGTGCCCTTGGTGCTCTCGATGCAGGCGATGGCGGGGGACCAACGGGGGTCGACGCCGGTATTCCAGGCGGCGACGGCAAAGTTATAGCCCTGGCCTGCCATGGGGGAGCCGGCAAGATAATTATCGATGCGGCTCGTCCACTCGTTGATGAACGTATCGTAATCAGAGTTACCGGTATTAGCGTTGTTCACCGTGGTGTCGATGGTGGTGTTGGTGTTGGTGGCCTGGCTGCTGGAATTGCTGCCGCTTACGCCCTCGCCCGAGAGCTTCTCGGCGGCAGCGGCCTTATCGGCCTCGAGCTTGGCAAGCTCGGCGGCATTTTCCTGCTCGGCTTTTGCCTGCGCCTCGCTGCGGAGCTGCTGAGCCTGGGCTAGCGCATCCTCGGCGTTTTTCTGCTCTGCCTCAAGCTGCGACTTGGCCTGCTGGAGTTCGGCCTTGTTCTGCTCGAGTTCGGTTTGCATGTTGTTGAGCTCTTCGATCTCGTCGACGCTCGAGCTCGTGATCTGGTTGGTGTATTTGCAGGTGGTGATGAACTCACCCAGGCTCTGCGCGTTGACCAGGAAGCTCACGATGGGATTGGTGCCCTTCTGGTACTTGTATAGATCGCGCATGGCGGAGCTTGCCTTGGCCTGTTGCTCGGGAAGCTTGGCCTCGATTTCCTCGATGCTCGCCTCATTGGAGTCGATCTGCTTTTGCAGGTCGTCGAGTTTGGTGCGGGCATCGTTGTAGGCGCTCGTGGCGGCTTCGATTTTTTGCTGCGCGGCGGAAAGCTGATCCTGCGTTGCCTGCGAGGCGGCATACGCCGCAACGGGGGAGAGCATCGGCGTGGCAGTCAGTGCGACAGCGAGTGCGGCGCTCGTGATGATACGAGCTGGCTTCGACGCGATGAGCGCTGCGACGCGATGATTCGAATGCTGCATCCAATCCCTCTGCAATCAATCGTAGGTTATGGTTCGAACGGTATTCTACTACTGCTTTCGACCTCAACTTGAACCTTAAAGGTTCCAAAGGGTCAAGTTGAACTTGAGGCTTTGGCTTTGACCTGCAGTTATAGTGAATTGTTGAGAAACCATAGAGTTCAACTTTAACGTTACGGAACTCTGTCTGATCGCAGATTCACGCCTTAAGGGCTACTCCAACATGGGGTTTTGCACCTATAGGGCTCCCTCGCGGCGTGCCTGCTCAATTTCTTCGAGCGCCTCGGCTGGGGTGAAGGAGCACGTGCCGTCGCCGAGCTTGACTGTTTGGATATCGTCTCCGACATGCACCTCTCCGCCTCGAAGCACCACACCGAAAATGCCCTCGTGGGGAAAGATGCAATCACCGGCGAGATAGTAGATGGCGCAGCGGGTGTGGCAGACCTTGCCGATCTGGCTGATCTCGACCAGAACGTCGTTGCCGATCTTGAGCTGTGTGCCCAAGGGGAGCGAAAGCAGGTTGATGCCTTGTGTGGTGAAGTTCTCCCCAAAGTCGCCTTTGTGTACATCGAGCCCGCGATGCTGCGCCGTCCGGATTGATTCTGCGGCCAAAAACGAGACTTGGCGGTGCCAGTGCCCGGCGTGCGCATCGGAAGCGAGGCCAAACTGCTCAATGACGGTATCGTGCCCATCGGCGACGGGAGACTTGCGTGTGCCTTTGTGCGCCGACGTGTTAATCGAGACGATGCGGGCGGGTCCTTCGTAGGCGTTGCTGGCGGTGCGTAGGGGAGCGGTTGTCTGTGAGCGTTCCGCTAGCTCGCGTTTTGCGGCGTCAAGGATGGGGTTGTCGGCTAGATGTTCTTGGGGCACGCGTGCGCCTTTCGCTTATGGGATTGACAATATGTTGAATCCTACAACAACGGTAGGTTCATTGCCCGTTGTCGTACAGCGGTGAGCGCTGTCTTTGCGCCGAGTTTGCTCCTCCGATTGCCATAGATACGGTGGAGCTTTGGGTACTGGCGGTTTGGCACGCTAGAATGAACCGGTTGCACTAAGACCGCCCGTTGTGCGGGCAGTTCACGATAGGAAGTTTCCATGGCATTGCAGTTTACAGAGCGCGAGTTCATTCCCGTGCTGCTCGGTGGCGACATCAACGCCTATTCGGTGGCGCGCGCCTTCTACGAAGAGTATCAGGTCAAGAGTCTGGTCTTTGGCAAGTACCAGACGGGCCCTGCGTATCGAAGCCAGATTATCGACTACACGCCCAACGTCGACATCGATACCATGCCCGTGATGCTCAAGACCGTCAACGGCATTGCCCAGGCGCATGCCGATAAGACGATCGTCCTGATGGGCTGCGGCGATAACTATGTTGCCCTGGTGGCTCAGGCAAAGGATGCCGATGAGCTGGCGGATAACATCGTTGCGCCCTACGCGCCCTACAGCATGCTCGAGCAGTGCCAGAAGAAGGAGATCTTCTACGAGCTGTGCGAGAAGCATGGTGTGCCGTATCCGCACACCTTTACCTTCACTGCGCAGATGCTCAACGCGCAAGGCGAGGCGCCGGCCGAAGTGCTCGACCAGATCGACTTTCCGTTCCCGATGATCCTGAAGCCGTCCGACGGCATCATGTGGTGGCAGCATGAGTTCGAGGGCCAGAAGAAGGCTTATGAGATTGCCGATCGCGCCGAGCTGGAGCAGGTTATCCGTGACTCCTATGCCAGCGGCTATACCGACGACCTGATCTTGCAGGATCGCGTGCCCGGCAACGACGAGTACATGCGCGTGCTCACCAGCTATTCCGACCGTAACGGTAAGGTGCGCATGATGTGCCTGGGCCACGTGCTGCTCGAGGAGCATCAGCCCCATGGCGTTGGCAACCATGCCTGCATCATTACCGAGCCCAATGACGAGCTTATGGGCGGCGTGCGCAAACTGCTCGAGGGCCTTCACTTTGTGGGCTATTCCAACTTTGACGTGAAGTATGACGAACGCGATGGCTCGTTTAAGTTCTTCGACTTCAACACCCGCCAGGGCCGCAGCAACTACTATGTCACCAACAGCGGCTTTAATGTTGCCAAGTATGTGGTGGACGAGTATGTGTTCAACCGTCCGTTTGAGCCGGAGTTTGTGACGGCGCAGGACGAGGCTCTGTGGATGGTCGTTCCCATGGGTGTCGTCGACAAGTACGTCAAGGATCCCGAGTTGCGCGCTAAGGTGCATCGCCTGGATAAGGAAGGCAAGGGCGCCGACCCCTCGTTTATGAAGGGCGACTTTGTCTTTAACCACTGGCTGCGCATGTGGCACACCAAGCTGCGCCACTTTAAACTGTTTAAGACGTATTACAAATAGATGAGTGCGGCGCCCGTCCGGTTTGCATCGGGCGGGCGCGGGCATGATACGCGCAATTGCGTGGGCGTCACCAAGGAGGCGGCGATGGAAAAGCTGGGAGTTATCGGCGGCATGGGCGCCGAGGCCACGTCGTATTACTACGACCAGGTGGTGCGCCATACGGCGGCTACGTGCGACCAAGAGCATATCGACATGGTGGTGCTTTCCAAGTCGACCATGCCCGACCGCACGCTGGCCATCAAGACCGGTGAGCATGCCGAGCTGCTGGCGACCATGAAGGAGTGCGCCCAGGCGCTCGAGTCGCTGGGCTGTGCGCACATCGCCATCCCCTGCAACACGTCACACTACTTCTACGACCAGATTCAGTCGTTTACGAAGGTGCCGATTATCCACATGCCGCGCGAGTCGGTGCGCTATGCCCTAGCGGGCGCGGTGATGGGGGAGTGCGAGTTCGATCCCAACCTGAGCATGCCGGCAGAGCCGGTGCGCAAAATCGGCATTATGGGCACCGACGGAACTGTGGGCGCGGGCGTCTATGGGCGCGAATGCGAGGCGGTGGGCGTCGAGGTCGTCTATCCCAGCGAGAAGCGCCAGGCCGACGTGATGTCGCTTATCTACGACGACGTGAAGGCCGGACGCGAGCCCGATATGGATAAGTTCGACCGCGTGATGTGGGAGTTTGCCCGTAGCGGCTGCGATCGCGTCATTCTGGCCTGCACGGAGCTCTCGGTGCTGCAGAAGTATCGTGAGATGCCCGAGATTACCCTCGATGCCATGGACGTCCTGGTGCGTGAATCCATCATTCGCAGCGGCGCCCCCTACCGCCTCTAGTCCCATACCTACCAAAAAGGGACAGGTTATTTTTGGTAGGTTTTATCTGGGGAAACGCAAAAGGCCTCGGCTCGTTTGACGCGAGCCGAGGCCTTTTGCATGTACCGGTTGCCGCTGCGAGTGCTAGAACAGGAATCCCAGGATGATGAGGGCGACGCTGATGACGAGGACGGCGATATCCAGGCCCTTGATGGGATAGCGCTTGTACGAGCTGGCACGCGTGCGCAGGTAAAAGCCGCGCTGCTCGGCGGCAAGCGCGGTGGCGTCGGTCTTGCCCACGCTCGAGATAAGCAGCGGCACGCACAACGGCAGCATGAGTTTGAGCTTCTTGATGGGGTTCTTGGTGTCGTACTCGACGCCGCGTGCGGTCTGCGCCTCCATGATGGCGTTCATCTCCTGGCCAAACACCGGCACAAAGCGCAGCGCCGTGGTGAAGGTGAAGGCATAGCGATACGGCACGTGCAGTATCTCGACACAAGCGTTGGCAAGGTCGTTGAGCTTGGTCACCATGAGCATGAGGATGAGTGGCAACGCCACGCCCAGCAGGCGCAGACAGGCCTTTGATCCGGTGATGAGCCCCGTGTCGGTGATAAAGCCCCATATCACGTTGCCATCGCGCATAAAGGCCAGCTGGAGCACCAGCATGATAAGAGCGAGCGGAATCAGCAGCTTGAGTAGCGAGAACAGGCGATCGACGACGCCGGCGTAGGCGCCCAGCGCAAGGGTGAGTGTCAAAAAGCCCAGCAGCGCCACATAGGTGTCGGACAAAAAGATGCCGATGATGATGGCGGCGGCAAGGCCCAGTTTGACGACCGGGTTTAGACGATGCAGCAGCGTATCGCCCGGCATATAGTCGATGACGTTAACCACGGTGGACCATCTCCTTGGTAATGCGAACGATATCGGTGACCTCGCTCACCTGCGCAAAAGCGGGGGAGACGGAGGATGCCAAGCGGCGCGAGAGCTCAATGACCTGGGGCGGCTCCATGTAGGCACGCTGCATGAGGTCGATGTTCGAGAACAGCTCGTGTGTGCGTCCGCGGTCGAGGATGCGGCCGTCGGCCATCACCACGATGCGCTCGGCAAAGTCGGAGACAACTTCCATATCGTGGCAGACCATGATCACGGCACAGCCGCGCTCGGCCATGGTTCGCACCGTTTCCATGACGGTCATGCACTCGCGGTAGTCAAGGCCGCTCGTGGGTTCGTCGAGCACGACGATCTTGGGCTCTACGACCACGACGGAGGCGAGTGCCACCATCTGGCGCTGGCCGCGCGAAAGCGAGAAGGGCGCCTCATCGGCAGGCAGGCCAAAGCGGTCGATGACGAGCTGGGCGCGACGCAGGGCCTCAGCGCGGTCGATACCGGCAAGCTCCAGGCCAAAAGCGACCTCGTCGAGCACGGTGTCCTTGCAAATCTGGCGGTCGGGGTTTTGGAAGAGCGTTGCGACCTCGCGGGCGATGCGGCTCGTGGGAACCGCGGCGGTGTCCAGGCCCGTAACGCGCACGCTGCCCGAGACGGGCTTAAGCAGGCCCGTGAGCAGCTTGGTGAGCGTGGTCTTGCCGGCGCCGTTTTGGCCGACAATGCCCACGAGCTCGCCGGGGTAGAGGGTCAGGTTGAGGTCGTGGACGGCGGCGCCGCCGTTGGGATAGGCAAACTCAACGTGATCGAAGGTGAGCACGGGTTCGGCGTCCTTGGCATGAGGGCGCAACGACGGGGCATGCGGGGAGCCCGCGGGAGCCTGGGCTTCGCTGGTCGCGTGTGCGGGGTCGACGATGCCCGAAATCAGGCGTTCAGCCTCATCGACATCCAAGCAAGGGGTGCCGCTTGCCAGACCATCGGCCTCGAGACTATTGAAGATGCGTGTGACACGGGGACAGTCGACGCCGATGGCGCGGAGCTTATCGGCGTGCGCGAAGACCTCGTGCGGTTCGCCCTGCAGCGCGATTTCGCCATGGTTGAGCACGAGCACGCGGTTGCAATACTCCGAGAGCAGGGCGACCTTTTGCTCAACGACGACGATGGTGATTCCAAGTGCGCGGTTTGCCTCGCGCAGGGTCTCGAAGACCAGCGTGGAGCTGGCGGGGTCGAGTGCCGCGGTGGGTTCGTCGAGCACCAGCACGCGTGGGCGCATAGCGAGGATGGCGGCGATGGCCACCTTTTGCTTCTGCCCGCCCGAGAGGGTAGCGATCTCGCGGTCGCGCAGGTCGCTGATGCCGACCGTCTCGAGCGTCTCGCTTACGCGCTGTTCAATCTGATCGTGGGGGACGCCAAAGTTCTCCAGGCCAAAGAGCATCTCGTCCTCGACAACCGAGGCGACCATCTGCGTGTCGATGTCCTGCAGCACGCTGCCGACGATCTGCGATACGTCGGTGAGCGAGACTTCGCAGGTGTCACGGCCGTCAACCATGACGGACCCAAAGAACGTGCCGGTGTAGTGGTGGGGAACGGCGCCCGACAGGCAGGCGGCAAGCGTGGACTTGCCGGCGCCCGAGGGCCCGATGATGCCGATAAAGTCTCCCTTGTTCACGTCGAGCGAGATGTGCTTAAGCGCCTGCTCGGTCTGCGTACCATAGGAGAACGAGACATCGTCGACGTTGATGATCGTTTTCATGGATACCTTTCATGGTCATTGGGGACGTTCTTAAATGACGAGTCGTTTAAGAACGTCCCCAAATGCTAGCTGTTTGGGACAGTCTTTGGTGATGGGGCCGCTAACGCGCGGCCCGTCCATCATATCAGGCTATTTGTTGAGCACCTTGCGCAGGGGGAAGAAGAGAGCCTGGACCACGACGGCGTTGAAGACGGCGGTGCCGAGCACGATGGGCACCTTGGCGAGCGCGGTGGGCAGCGCGGCACCCATTATGACGGTGCCCAGGACGGCGAAGAGGGCACCCGAGACCAGGGTGGTGAGCAGGCCGGCGATGAAGGGGTTGACCTTGTTGCCGCCGATGTTGGACTTGACGAGCGCCGCCATCGTCAGCGCGCCAGCAAGCTCGGTCACAAAGTTGAGGCCGGGGATTGACGTGGTGATCTGGATGACGGCGGCTGACAGGATGCCAAAGATGGCTGCCTGGGCAAAGCTCGCCTGCGTGAGTGCGATGGCCAGGGCATAGGCGGCAATGATGAACTGCGGCTTGATGCCCGTCGCGGCAAGCGCGTTGCCCACGGTCATGTTGAGGATAAAGCCGGCGGCAAGGAGGACGGCGAGCAGGACGAGCGAGGTGATATCGAGGATGCCTTTGTCGGAAGCGGCGTTGGCAGAAATAGTACGAGCCTGAGTGTCGGTGGCCATGATGTTCTCCTTAAGGTGGGATTTGAGATAAGAGTGTCCTAGACCCCCACGAAAGGGGTTAAATCGAAAAGGGGATTAATTTTGAATAATGGAGCATGGAGACGGCTTTACGAGGGCCCCAGGTTGGCGCGAAAGAGGAGCGAAGCGTACTTGGGCACGCGAGCGACGAATGAACGCCAAGATGGGGTGGCTCGTAAAGCCGAGCGGGTTAGTTGAGCTTAAGGGCCTTCTGGATGGGCAAGTAGAGGGCACCGACCAGAATGGCGTTAAAGACGGCGGTCATGGCGACGACAGGCAGCATGGCGGCAGCGAGCTCGCCCACCACGCCGAGCATTGCCATCTTGATGATCATGAAGATAACGCCCGAGACAAAGGTGGTCACGAAGGTGGCGACAATGGCGACGACAGGCTTAACTTGACCGTTCTTGCCGGCGGCGTTGACGATGGCGGCCATAAGCATGGCGGCGATGCCCTCGGCGGCAAAATCGATGAACGGCGAGGTGGTGGTGATCTGGATCACGGCGGCCGAGATAAGGCCGATCACGAGCGCCTGACCGATGTTGGGGCGAACGACCAGGATGGTGAGGCAGAAGGCCGAGATGATGAACTCGGGGCTGATCATGCCGCCCGAGATGCCCGAGATGGCCTTACCGACGGTGAAGTTGAGGATGAAGCCGGCGGCAAGCAGGATGGCGAGCAGGACGAGGGCGCGGACGTCAAGCTTGCCACGGTCAGCGGCCTGGACGGTGCGGGGCTGGGTGGCGTTGGTGTTCTGAGGCATGGTGAAAATCCTTTCGGAAGGGGAATGCAAGAGAAAAGCGGAGGCGCGTGATGCGAATGCGATCGGGCTCGAGATAGAAAAAGGCCCCCGGTCGAAACCGGAGGCCTTCCAATCACCTAGAGCGCAAGTGCAGGCGTGAGGGACTCACTGTCGACCGATCGTATTCGCATCACGCCACCACCAGTTGTTGAGAGACTTCATCGTGTTCTTCATGTTGGTGGCTCCTTTCGTGATGCCGTGGCGCGGTCGCACCTAGTTGCTGTTGCGCTGCACTATAGCACAGCGAAGTGTGTACTGGGAAATCTTTTTTGAAAAGATTTCGACGGTGTTTCCCACCGGTCAAAAAGGCGGGCTGAGCGGGCGGGGCGACCCGTGCCGTCCCACCCGCACCAGCGAGGGATTACTCCTTGTTGCGGCGATAGAGGATATAACCGCCTGCGGAGATGACGGCAACGCCAGCGATGGCGAATACGGCCACCATGCGGCCATCAAAACGATCGCCAGTGGTGGGCAGGCCGCCCTTGGTGTTCGTCTTGTTGGCGGTTACCGTGGTCGTGGTGTTGTCCGACTTGCCGGGCTTCTCGGGCTTGGTGGTGGGCTGTTCGGGCTTAGCGGGCTGCTCAGGCTGCTCGGGGGTGCCGGGCTGCTCGGGCTTGCCGGGCTGCTCGGGGGTGCCGGGCTGATCCGGGGTGACCGGGTCGGTGGCAAGAGCGTCCTGGGCGTAGGTAATGGACGCCTTGAGGCCCTTGGTCTCGGTGTTCAGATCGCTTGGGGTGAAGGGCTGTTCGAAGTTTCCGGCCTTCTGATAGGCGCGCATCTCCTGGAGCAGGGCCTTGCACTTCTTGTAGGTGTTCTCGGTGGCAGCCTTGCCGGCCTTGTTGGCTAGGGCAGTGCGGCCCTCGGTGGTCGTTTCGGCCAGCATGGCGGCGTCAACTTCCTTGTTCTGCTCGATGAGCTCATTCTGGAGGGCGTCAAGATAGGCATGGACGCCAGCACCGAGGGTGGCACGATTCTCGAAGGCAAGCGAGCTGATGTCCATAAAGACGTAGTTGATGGAGTTCTCAGGCTCTTCGTTGTTTACAACGTCTGTTTCGTCGCAGTGGTCGAAAGATACGGTCTGGTCGCTGAAGTAGGGGCTGACCTCGGTCATCAGGGCGGAGTACAGCGGGATGGCGATGGAGAATTCAGCTCGAGAGAGCATCTCCCATTGGATGGTCGCAATTTCAGGGTTGAGGCCGTTGCGAATCTGGAAGAGATGGGCCTCACCGTTGCGCTCGGTGCCGATGCAATAGGCGCCATCGGTGTTGGCGCTGAGGCCGGGAACGTTTTCGCCACGATTGCCAAAGGCGCGAATAAGTTCAAAAGTATTCCAACCGGACTTTTCGGGTTGGAAGAACAGCGGCTGCATTTCATTTACCATGGCGCCAACCTTAGCGCGCGGTTTTTCGCTAGTGTCCTGGACGATTTCATAGTCGGTGCCCTCAGTAAGCGGAGCCCCAAGGTAATCGCGGCCCTGGACGTAGCGCGACCAAGCGTGAACGGAAGTTTTGTCGATGGGCGAACCGTAGGTCTGGGCAACATCGAACTGTCCGTCGTCGAAATACTTGGCGAAACCCTTTTCTTCAGGTAGGGACTTAATGCCTTCGGAGTGAATGCAGTTTACGGTGTCATCGAGGTTAACCTTGAAGTTGAGATTGCTGATATTGGGATTGAGCGACGCGATATCATCGGTCAACTTCATGGCAATCCACTGATGGCCGGAAAGCGCGGCGAACAGCCAGGTCTCATTGTTGTCGGCAATGATGAGCTGGTCGTTGGCGTTGGCGCCCTGTTCGTTAATGAGCCTGCCGATGAGCTCGACTCCCTCGCGGGCCGTGCCGCTCTCGCCAAGGATGACGCCGGCGTAGACGTATTCGCTGATGCCTGTTTTGGTCAGGGGATCTGCGGCCTTTGCTTCGTCATTCATGCTCGTGCTCAGCGTGGCAGAGCAAGAAACGCCCTTCTCGTTAATTCCCGCTTCGGAGTAGGCGTCCCAGCGTCCGTGCCACTGCGAAGGGTGGTCGCGCACGTAGCTATAACGATATGTGGTCTTGGTCGAGGTGTATGCGAAGTCGGACTCGTCTGAGCCGTAGATATGGCCGGGACCATGCGAGGGTTCAATGCCATAGTGCTTGAGGTAACGTGTGCCAACGTCCTCGGTGCGGCCATAATACGTATTGCCATCGGCCGTTAGGTTTTTGCCCATGTAGATCTGCGTGCAGGCGAGCGCAGAGGTCGGCATGGACATGATGGTTGCAGCTCCAAAGGCGAGGCCTATGCCTAGCTTCTTGAGCGCGTTGACGGGGTGAGTTTTCCTCATAATCCCTCCCAGCGTGCGAAAGCCCTCTGTCGCCAGAGGGCTTCAGCCAATAAAGACACCCCACTAGCGTAACGAACTGGAAACAATATTCATCTATGAAAGATACTTACTCGATAAGCGTAATGAAATATGCGATGAGTGGTTAATTATACTCAGTTTGTAGCTTTAGCCAAATAAAGACTCCCTGCAATTACTGCACCTGAATAAAGCGTCTGGAAATACCCGAAATGAAAAATCCCCCGCTGTTTGGCAAATGCATAAACAGTAGGGGAGACGATAATTGGATGAATATCATACCAATGTGGAATTACTTCTTCCGACGGTGGATCACGTTGATTGCATAGCCTACGAGCATGGCCAAAACAATGACGATAAAGCCGAGCAGGGGATTGTCGTTCATGGGGTCCTCCTATTTACCGAGTGGCGAGAATTCATCGACGATCAGGTCGAGACATTGCGGGAGTGCGCGGGCGCCAAAGACGCCGGAGTTGCTGGAAATAATCTCGCCATCGAACTGCATGCCCAGCGACGGCGTGCAGGTGATCTTGGCTTCCTTGGTCTGGATGATCTTGAACTGCGGGCGACCGAGCACCTTGCCGGCGGGATCGAGTGCAGCAGTGATCACGGTGGGCAGCAGCTGCACGGTTTTTACAGGCTCGATGACCGCGATGTCGACCATGCCGTCGTTCATGCGGCAGTCGGGGAACAGGTTGATGTCGTTTTGGATGACTGAGGTGTTGCCGGCCATGCAGCAGATGCCGTCGAGCTCCTCGACAATGCCGTCATGCTCAATCGTAAAGTGCGCCACCGTGGGATTAGGCGTGGCGAGTGCGGACAGGAAGTAGGCGATCTCGCCGATGTCGTTTTTGGTGGGGGCAGCCTTCATCATGATCTCGGCATCGTAGCCCGAGCCGGCGATGATGATGAAGCCGTGGCGCTTCTCGTTGCCGTCCTCGTCGAGCCAAAAGAGCTCGCCCATGTCTGCCTTGACGGTGCGGCCGACACGGCAGGCCTTGGCGAGTGCCGCCGCCTCGGGGGCATTGCCGATGTTGTTGAAGAACAGACAGGCCGTGCCAGAGGGGAAGACGAGCGTGGGGACGCCGCATCCGCGCATCTGGTCGAGCACGTTGGAGACGGTGCCGTCGCCGCCCGAGACAACCACGCGATCGAACTCGCGCACGTCCGCCACGGCGTCTTCGGGCTCCATGCCATCGCCGATAAAACGCATCACGACCTCGTCGCCGCCCTGCGCGAGGGCGTGCGTGAATGCGAAGATTTCATCTGAGCTGGGGCCCGATGCCGGGTTGTGGATGATAAGGCAGCGCATACTTACGTTCCCGTTCTGTGACTAACCGAGTATAGTTGTAAGGCAATGCCGATATCCTACCCGTGTTTTTCGGGCCTAACCTTATTCGATGGGTTGATATGTACATTTCCACACATCAGGCTCTACTCGACTTTTGCCAGCGCGCTCGCGAGTTCGACGCGATTGCCGTCGATACCGAGTTTTTGCGCGAGCGCACGTTCCATCCGCGTCTGTGCCTGGTCCAGATTGCCACTCCTGCCGAGAGCGTCGCGGTCGATCCCCTGGTGATCGACGATCTGTCGCCGCTCGCCGAGCTTATGGCCGATGAGGACGTGACCAAGGTGTTCCACGCCTGCTCGCAGGATATGGAGGTCATGCTCCATACTGTGGGCGTGCTGCCGCGTCCTATTTTTGACACGCAGGTCGCCGCCGCCTTTTTGGGCGAGCGCCAGCAGATTTCCTACGGCGCGCTCGTGCAGACGTTTTGCGGCGTCTCGCTGCCCAAGACCGAGTCACTGACCGACTGGTCGCGCCGTCCGCTGACTGACAAGCAGATCGAGTACGCGATCGATGACGTCAAGTACCTGATCGTCGCCTATACCGAGATGATGAGCCGCCTGCGCGAACTGGGCCGTGTGGACTGGGTGCTCGATGAGTTGCGTCCGCTGGCTGACGAGTCGCACTATCGCGCCGACCGTCACGAGGCATTCCGTAAGGTCAAGCGCATCAACTCGTGCAGCCGTCATCAGCTGGGTATCGCGCGCGAGCTTGCCGCTTGGCGCGAGGACCGTGCTGAGCGCCGCAACATTCCGCGCAAGTGGGTCATGTCCGACGATACGTTGCTGGCGCTCGTCAAGCGCAATCCCGTGCGCGTCGAGGAGTTCCGCAGTATCCGCGGCACCGATCAGCTGGGGGAGCGCGATGTGGACGGCGCGCTTATGGCCATCAAGCGCGGTGCGAGCTGCCCGCACGATCGCCTGCCGCTCATGGTGCGCGGGCATCGCCAGATCTCGCCGGAGTTGGAGAGCGTGACCGATCTCATGTATGCGCTCATTCGTTTGGTTGCCGAGCGCTCGGGCGTGGCGACCTCAGTCATTGCCTCGCGCGATGACCTGGCCGACTATATTGAGCATCCCGAGCAGAGCCCCCTGCGCGAAGGCTGGCGCTTTGAGCTTGTGGGCTCGCGTCTGGACGATTTGCTTTCGGGCAACATGGGACTCACCGTGAAAGATGGAAAGATCGAGCTGCTGTAGGGAAGCCTAGCCGCCTGAGTGGGTAGAATGCCTCCAACGTGTAACTCGATTCGGAGGAATTCGCATGCCTTATTACTATGGATACGGCTTTGGCATCGACCCGCTGTACCTGCTGGTTGTTCTTGTCTGTACGGTGCTTGGCCTTGCCGCGCAGAGCTATATCAACTCGACGTACAAGACGTGGTCCAAGGTACGCTCGGACGGCGACACGGGTGCTACGGTCGCTCGCCGCATGCTCGACGCCAACGGTTGCAACGCTGTGGGCATCAAGAGCGTTGCCGGCGAGCTCACCGATCACTACAACCCGCAGGATAACAACCTGTATCTGTCGGACGCCAACCGTTCGGGTGGATCGGTCGCAAGCGTTGCCGTCGCCTGTCACGAGGCGGGCCACGCTGCGCAGCGTCAAAGTGGTTACGCCATGATGAAGGTGCGTACTGCCCTGGTCCCGGTTGTCAACTTTACTCAGAACACCTGGACCATCGTGCTGCTTATGGGCCTGTTCATGAACATCGCGGGGCTCACGACCCTCGCGCTGATCTTCTTCTCGTTTAGCGTGTTGTTCCAGCTGGTTACGCTGCCGGTCGAGATCGATGCCAGCCGCCGCGCTGTGGCATACATTGAGCAGTCGGGCATGAGCTCCAAGCAGGTCAACGGTGCCAAGAAGGTGCTGACGGCAGCTGCGCTCACCTATGTGGCAGCGGCGCTCACCTCGATTATTCAGCTGCTCTACCTTATGGCTCGCTACAACAGAAACTCCAACCGATAAGAACTTGGACTGACAGGCGCCGCGGGGGTTCGTGTCCCCGCGGCGCTGTACTATGTGTGGGACTTGAATTTGCGCAGGGCCGGAGCCCTTGTGCACGATGACGAAAGGAGGCTGCGTGGCAGGCTGGAATCTAACCGGCAATGCCGTTTCCGCCGAGTTTGACGGGTCGGACGAGCGGGAGCGTAAAGAGCTCAGCGTGAGCCAGGCGGTCGAGATCGCCGCCGGTGCGCTCGATGCCATTCCGCAGCTGAGCGTTTTGGGCGAGGTCACGGGCTTTCGTGGCCCCAATGCCCGAAGCGGCCACTGCTACTTCCAGATCAAGGACGACTCGGCTGCCGTCGATTGCATCATCTGGAAGGGCGCCTATCTCAAGCGCACCTTCGATTTGCGCGACGGTATGCAGGTGAGCTTTAAGGGCAGCTTTAATCTCTACAAGCCCACGGGCCGTATGAGCTTTGTCGCTCGCTCGTTCTCGCTGGCGGGGGAGGGCCTGCTACGTCAACAGGTGGCGCAGTTGGCCGAAAAACTGCGCCGCGAGGGGCTGATGGACGAATCCCGCAAACGTCGCATCCCGGTGTTTTGCTCACGCGTGGCGGTCGTCACTTCGCTTTCGGGCGCCGTGATCGACGACGTCAAGCGTACGCTGCGCCGGCGTAACCCGCTCGTCGAGCTCGTTTGCGTGGGCGCCAAGGTCCAAGGCGAGGGTGCGCCGGCGGAGCTTATCGAAGGCTTGCACCGCGCCACTTCCATTACGCCCGCGCCCGACTGCATTTTGCTCGTGCGCGGCGGCGGTTCCTTCGAGGACCTCATGACCTTTAACGACGAGGAGCTTGCCCGTGCAGTGGCGGCCTGTCCCGTGCCTGTGGTGACAGGTATTGGCCATGAGCCCGATACCTCAATCTGCGACATGGTGAGTGACCGTCGCGCCTCCACGCCAACGGCGGCTGCAGAATCCGTGGCACCGGCTATGACAGAGCTGGCCGATGTGCTCGAGGCGCGCCATCAGCGTCTGGGTGCCGCGATGGCATCGATGATTGGGTCGGCCCAGGTCGACCTGGAGATGCTCGATCAGCGCGGTCGCCGTGCCTGGGATACCTATACGGCTCGCTTGGGTGATGCGCTCGATGCCGCTGCGTGTCGCCCGTGCCTCAACGACCCCACATTTATGGTCGAGCGTCGCGAATCGGAGCTTGCGCTGACTGCCGATCGCCTGTCGGGCGCCATAGTACGCTCGGTCGGGACATTCCGCTCCAACTTTGAGCGCTTGCCCGAGCGTCTGGTTACAAGCACCTCGGGGCTCGATGGTAAGCGCCATGCGCTCACGCTTGCGAGTTCCCGCCTGGAGCATCAGGGACGTTCGATGCTCAGCAAACCCGCGTCCGACCTGGGCCGTGCAGCAGCCTCGCTCGATGCCCTGTCGCCGCTCAAGGTGCTTGCCCGCGGCTATTCCATCGCGTACAGCGACGATGGTGTGGCTACGAGCGCCAAGACCTTTAAGCCCGGCGACGCCATTCGTGTGCGCATGGCAGACGGCAACGTGGCGGCAACGGTCGATATGGTCGAGTAACCCGCGTTTCATAGCGATAAACCTTTAGGAAAGGAAACAGATATGGCAGAGAAGACCCCGGTCGAGCAGCTTACGTACAAGCAGGCTTCGCAGGAGTTGGAGCTCATCATCCGCAGCTTGGAGTCTGGCGATATGGAGCTCGAGGAGTCGCTCGAGAGCTATACCCGCGGCGTCGAGCTCCTCAAGAGCCTGCGCACCCGCCTGTCCGATGCCGAGCAGAAGGTCTCGGTGCTCCTTAAGGACGTCGACGGCAACGACGTGCTCGCCGACGGCGAAGCCGCCAACACCGACGACAACCTCTCGTTCTAACCATCTCGACCAAATATAATTACCTTGGTCTGTAAGAAAGGAACCAGCTATGTGCGATTGCATCTTCTGCAAAATTGCCAACCACGAGATCCCCTCGACCGTTGTCTATGAGGACGACCGGGTCATCGCCTTCGACGACCTCAACCCCCAGGCGCCGGTCCACACGCTCGTGATCCCCAAGAAGCACTACAGCGACATCGCCGACAACGTACCTGCCGAGACCATGGGCGCCATGGCTCACGCCATCCAGGAGGTCGCTAAGGCCAAGGGTCTGGAGGACGGTTTCCGCGTCATCTCCAACAAGGGCGTCAACGCCGGCCAGACCGTCATGCACTTCCACATGCACGTCCTCGGTGGCAAAAACCTGGGCGAGAACCTCATCTGAGGACGCGTAGCCCGTCGACTTGGCTGCCTTTGGAGTAATCTATGCAGCTTTCTCAACTCGAATACCTTCAAGCGGTAGCGAACTATGGCGGCGTGCGCAAAGCAGCTCGCGCCGTTCATGTGAGTCCGCAGGCCGTTTCGTCGGCAATCAAAAAGTTGGAATCTGAGTATCAGATTGTTTTGCTCGATCGATCGGCGGGGGAGGCCGTTTTGTCTCCTGCGGGCCGAGAGTTTGCACGTCGCGCACGTATGATCCTGGCGCAAGTCGACGATCTCAAAAACTACGCTCAATCGAGGGACGACGGCGTCTCGCCCGACGGCCACTTTCGTCTTTACGCCCCCTGCCTTCATGGGCGGGGGCGCCTTTTTGCCGAAAGCTGGTATGACTCGTTTGAACGCTCGCACCCTCAGATTCACCTTGATGTGTGGCATCAGCCAACGGCTACATGCTTTGAATCACTTGTGCTTGGTATTTCGGATGCGGCCATCTCATTTGAGGAACCAAGGGACAGTGTCCTTTCTTCGAAATACTTGGGTGAAAAGGAGCTCAAGGTTCTTTCGTGCCCAGCGGGTCATCAATCTGTGGGCGCTATGACCGTTCGTGAGTTACTGGGCGGCAGGCTCGCTGTTCCCATTAATTTGTCACCCTGTCTCAATGCAATCAATCAATGTCCCGAAGCTCAGCTGGTTAATTTCCGCTTCCGTGATGTTGAATACGGAAACAGGGCTCAGACTGAGTTTCTTCAAGCCGGGGGATTGATAATGGGTTTGTCTGGGTCCTCTCTTGCGTCGGATGTATCGGAAGTGAGCGAGTGCTCCATTGAAGGATCGCGTGACGTAGCCTTGCCCATCTACTTTTGCTATCGACAAAATACCTGGACCGATCGACACCAGACGGTATTTCTTCACCTATTGCGTCATCTTGCTTCGTGAGATTAATTGGCTTCGAGACGTCAAGTGATTATTGACGCCTTGTAACACATAGCTGACAGCTTTGCCCTCATGCTTTTCCAAGATTCCGATTTAGATTGCTGACTCTGGGAGGGCGGAGCATGAAAAACCGTACGGTTTTGCTTTATATGACGTTCGTTTTTCTGTCGAACTTCAGCACCATCTTGTTTTTTCTAACTGTCTACCTTGAGTTCGTCGGATTCTCGATGGTGGCGATTTCTAGCATGATGATTGCATACCAAGTGAGCAAGTTCATCCTTGAAGTTCCCACTGGCTATATTGCTGATAGGTTTGGACGAAAGACAAGCGGTCTCGTTGGCGTCGCAGGAATGCTTGGATACTACGCCGCTCTGCTTCTCGTCCGTTCTCCTCTGCTTTTAATCGGTGCGTTCGCTCTTAAAGGTTTTGCCGTTGCATGTGTGAGCGGATCCATAGAAGCGATTTACATTGACAGCGTCTCTCAGGACCAGCTCGTAAGACTTAATGTCGTTGAGCGATTTGTTTTCTATGCCTCTTATGCCATCTCCGCTTGCGTGGGCGGTTTCATTTCGTCCGTCGGTGCATATCTCATTGGTCTTTCGGCAGATATCATCGCAATGGTGTTGACGTTGGTTGTCGTTGTCTGCATTCCTGAGATGCGAAGAGGGGGCACTGCGACGACACCTGAACATGGGATTAGCCCGAAGATGATCGGTGCTGCTATTGCGGGTAATGGCATTCTTCGTTCAGCGTTCATCATGGACTGTTCTCAGGCATTTGCTTTTGTCGCCCTGGAAGACTTTTTCTCACTGCTGCTTGCGGGTCGCGGAATGAATGCCGTCGCTTCGGGTGTGACCATTGCGGTTCAGCTCCTTGCCTCGGCCTCCATGGGACTTATTGTGCCCTGTGCGATTGCTCATGTCGACAAGGGCCGCTTTGCGCGTATTTGCGGCATCGTGCGTCTTTTCCTGACAGCTCTGTTTTTGATTCCCTTAACTCCGGTTTATTTGCTGCCCGTGTTCTATGTGCTGCAGACGGTCGCGTACTCGTTATTTGCTCCAATTAAATACTCAATTTTTCAAAAAGCAGCCGATCCTTCGATGCGCTGTTCACTGATTTCGGTTCAAAGCCAGATGGTGGCGGTGGGTGCCATCCTTTTCTATCTGTTCAACGCTGCGTTGAGCGGCATCGCGGGCATTCGAGTCATATTGCTTGTCGCGCTCGGGATTTCTTCCCTTGTGTATATCCCCGCGTTATTTCGTCTTACAAGCCAGAGGACATGAGTATTTAGGCACCGATAACTTATATATCAACGCAATAAACCCGAGCGCGAGGGCGTTTGGGTTTATTATTGAAGCGTATGTAACCTGGCGGCGCCACACCGCCTGTTAGTAGGGAGACACATGAACGTTCTGGTCGTCAACGCAGGATCTTCGACCCTTAAGTATCAGGTCATCGATACCAAGTCCCATAAGGTGTCCGCAAAGGGCTCCTGCGAGCGCGTCTGCTTTACCGGCGGCACTTTCACCCATGCTGCCAACGGCTCCAAGAAGGTGACCGAGAACATCGAGTTCCCCGACCACAAGGTCGCCATCGAGGTCGTCCTGAAGGACCTTGAGGCCAACGGCGTCAAGATCGAGGGTATCGGCCACCGTATCGTTCAGGGCGGTTGGTACTTCGGTGATTCCTCCCTCGTCGACGAGGACGTCCTCGCCAAGATCCGCGAGGTTGCTCCGCTCGCCCCGCTGCACAATAACCCCGAGGCCAACGTTATCGAGTACTGCCTGGAGCAGTATCCCGACCTGCCCAACGTCACGGTCTATGACACCGCTTTCCACTTCAACATGCCCGAGGTCGCCAAGACTTACGCTCTGCCCAAGGATGTTTGCGACAAGCTGCACATCCGTAAGTACGGCGCCCACGGCACCAGCTACCGTTATATCTCCAAGAAGGTCGCTGAGATGACCAACGGCGAGGCCCGCAAGGTCGTCGTGTGCCATATCGGCTCCGGCGCTTCCCTGTGCGCCATCGAGGACGGCAAGTGCATGGACACCACCATGGGCTTGACCCCGCTCGACGGCGTCATGATGGGCACCCGCTGCGGTTCCATCGACCCGGCTACCGTGTGCTACCTGCAGCGCGAGGGCGGCTACACCTTCGACGAGGTCGACGAGATGATGAACAAGAAGTCCGGCCTTTTGGCTGTGACCGGCGGCAAGACCAACGACTGCCGCAACGTCGAGGAGCTCGCCGCTGCTGGTGACCCCGAGGCTCAGCTCGCCTTCGACATGTTTGTCTACAAGATTGCCGCCAAGGCTGCCGAGATGGCCACTTCTATGTGCGGTATGGACACCCTGGTCTTTACCGCCGGCATCGGCGAGCACGCTCCGGCTGTCCGCGCCGGCGTTGCCGACCGCTTGGCCTTTATGGGCGTCAAGATGGATCATGCCCGCAACGCCCTGCGTGGTGACGGCGCTTGGTGCCTGTCTGCCAAGGATTCCAAGGTCAAGATTTTCGTCATCCCCACGGACGAGGAGTTCATGATCGCTTCCGACGTCGAGCGCATCGTCAACGGCAAGTAATTCCAAGAGGGGAGGGGCTGGACGACCGAGCGCCGTTCAGCCCCTCTTTTGTGCTCGTTGGGCGATATGCCTGATAGCTATTTATCAAGTTGTGATAACTTCTTATTAACATGCGGCCGCCTTAAGGGGTCTGCGCCGACCGTATCGCACTGCAAAGGAGTCTCATGAACGTACTTGTTGTCAACGCCGGTAGCTCAAGCCTTAAATATCAGCTTTTGGATACCGATACCCGCGAGGTTTTCGCCAAGGGCAACTGCGAACGTATCGGTTCGGACATGGGCATCTTTGGCCACTCCGAGAACGGTGGCGCCAAGCAAACCGAGGAGGTCCCCTTCCCGGACCACCGTTCGGCTATCGCACGTGTGCTCGAGGAGCTCGAGAAGACCGACTTTACGATCGATGGCATTGGGCATCGTATTGTTCAGGGTGGCTGGTACTTTGACGATTCCGCGGTCGTCGACGATGAGGTCATGGCTAAGATCCTCGAGGTGGCACCGCTTGCCCCGCTGCACAACTACGGCGAGGCGGCGGCAATCGAGTATTGTCGCGAGAAGTATCCGGAGCTGCCCAACGTGGCCGTCTTCGACACCTCGTTCCACATGACTATGCCCGAGGTCGCCTACACCTACGCCCTGCCCAAGGACGTGTGTGACAAGTATCACGTGCGCAAGTACGGCGCCCACGGCACAAGCCACCGCTATGAGTGGATGATGGCCAAGGAGATCCTGGGTTCGCGCTGCCACCGTCTGCTTTCGTGTCATCTGGGCAACGGCGCTTCGCTCGCCGCCATTGAGGACGGTGTATGCCGCGATACCACGATGGGCCTCACGCCGCTCGACGGCCTGATGATGGGCACCCGTTGTGGTTCCATTGACCCGGCTACCGTGTGCTACCTGCAGCGCGAGGGCGGCTACAGCTACCAGGAAGTCGATGACATGATGAACAAGCAGTCTGGTCTGCTTGCCATCTCGGGCATCTCCAACGACGCCCGTGACATCCGTACGCGCGCCTCCGAGGGCGACGAGCGCTGCCTGCTCGCCTTCGATATGTTCGCCTACAAGGCCATGCAGCAGGCCGGCTCCATGACCGCTTCAATGGCGGGCGTGGACACCATTACCTTTACCGCCGGCATTGGCGAGAATGACTGGTCGATCCGCAAGGCCTTCTGCGACTGCTTCGAGTGGCTGGGCGTGCGCATCGACAACAACAAGAACCGCGAGGCCGTGGGTAACGGCCCGCAGGTCATCAGCGCCGCCGGCTCTTCCGTCACGGTCATGGTCATCCCCACCGACGAGGAATACATGATCGCCCACGACGTCGAGCGTCTGACCAAGAACAACTAACGCATTCGTTTGTAATTGACAAAAAGGCCTCCAGAGCAACAGCCCGGAGGCCTTTTTACTAGCAGGCGGAAATTCCAGTTCCAAAGTGATCATCGCCGGCAACGCCTGCGCTCCCAGCAACGTCACCCATTCGTTCAGATCCTCAGCCCCAGCTCGTAGCCAAGCCGCCGCCCACTCCAGATTCCCTGACTGCTGCGTGACGGCAGGGACCCTGCAGGGCAAAGCTCTGAAAACATTCCGCAGGACGCATGAAACCCCCGCCGCACGAAGTGCGCAGCGGGGGTTTCATGCATGTCCGAGGACGTTTTCAGAGCTTTGCCCTGCAGGGTCCCGAGGGGATATGTAAGCTATTCAGCCATCTGAGCCTGGACGGCGGTGATGGCCACGACACCCACGATGTCGTCGGCAGAGCAGCCGCGCGAAAGGTCGTTGACCGGCTTGGCGATGCCCTGCAGGATGGGGCCGTAGGCGTCGGCGCCGGCGAAGCGCTGGACCAGCTTGTAGCCGATGTTGCCGGCCTCGAGGTCGGGGAACACGAGCACGTTGGCCTTGCCGGCGACGGAGGAGCCGGGAGCCTTGAGCTGGGCGACGGTGGGGACGATGGCGGCGTCGAGCTGCAGGTCGCCATCGATGGCGAGCTCGGGAGCCTTCTCCTTGCAGAACTTCACAGCCTCCTGGACCTTCTTGGCGACCTCGCCGCCGGCGGAGCCCATGGTGGAGTAGGAGAGCATGGCCACGTGCGGTTCGACGTTGCCCATGAAGGTGGACCAGGAGTGGGCAGAGGCAATGGCGATCTCGGAGAGCTCGTCAGAGGACGGGTTGATGTTGAGGCCGCAGTCGGCGAAGATCAGCGTGCCGTCGGTGCCGAACTGCGGGGTGTCGGTGCACATCACAAAGAAGGCCGAGACCAGCTTGGTGCCCGGGGCGGTCTTGAGGATCTGCAGCGCGGGGCGCAGGGTGTCGGCAGTGGAGTGGCAGGCGCCGGAGACCAAGCCGTCGGCATCGCCCATCTTGACCATCATGGTGCCAAAGTAGGTGGCGTCCATCACCTGGGCGCGAGCCTGCTCGATGGTGACGCCCTTCTTGGCGCGGAGCTCGGCAAACTTCTGCGCGTACTCCTCGTGCTTCTCGGCATTGCGCGGGTCGATGATGGTGGCGCCGGGAACGTTGATGTCATCGGGGTTGCCCAGGATGACGATGTTGGCCAGGCCCTCCTCGATGATCTTGTTCGCCGCGACGATGGTGCGCGGGTCCTCGCCCTCGGGCAGGACGATGGTCTTAAGGTCGGCCTTGGCGGCAGACTTCATACGGTTTAGGAAATCGCTCATGTTACTCCTTACAAGCGTTTCGCTAAGCTCCAGGCACCCGGCTGTTCACGAATAAACCCGCTGCTAGCGGGTTTACCTTTCAATTATGTACGCCGCGGTGCTTGAGCTTTCCTTGTGTGGCAAGCTCATTATAGGACGCATTAGCGCTATAATCGCTCTGATAAATATGTCTCGACGTATGTTCGAGAAAAAGCCCAGTTAAAAAGCGTGTGGCTTTTGACAAGGAGTATCGATGCAGATTACCTCAGGCCTGCCTGAAGGCTTTAATGCCGGTGCGTACGACATGATCGTCGTCGGTGCCGGGTACGCTGGTGCCGTTTGTGCCCGCCGTCTTGCCGAGACTATCGGCTATCGCGTTGCCGTTCTGGAGCGTCGTAGCCACATTGCAGGCAATGCCTACGACTGCGCTGACGAGGCTGGAATCCTGATCCACGAGTACGGTCCGCACATCTACCACACCTTTAACGAGCGCGTGCACAACTTCCTATCGCGCTTTACCAGGTGGACGGACTATCAGCACAAGGTGCTTGCCAACATCAACGGCACTCTTATGCCCGTGCCCTTCAACCACGCGAGCCTCAAGCTTGCTTTTGGCGATGAGCGCGGCGAGGAGCTGTATCAGAAGCTCGTGGAGACCTTTGGCAAGGATGTCAAGGTGCCCATTATGGAGCTGCGCAAGAAGAACGACCCGGATCTTGCCGAGGTCGCCGACTACGTCTACGAGAACGTCTTTTTGCATTACACCATGAAGCAGTGGGGTCAGACGCCCGACCAGATCGATCCCTCGATCACTGGTCGCGTTCCCGTTTTTGTGGGCGATGACGATCGCTACTTCCCGCAGGCCCCCTTCCAGGGTATGCCGCAGGACGGCTACACCGCGCTGTTCGAGCATATGCTCGATCATGATCTGATCGATGTGTTCTGCGACGTTGACGCTCGCGATTTGTTTGAGATTGACGAGACCACCGTTAAAGTTGACGGCAAGGTCTATGGCGGCGAGATCGTCTACACCGGTCCGCTCGATGAGCTGTTCAACCTCGACCTGGGTGCCCTGCCGTACCGCACGCTCGATATGAAGTTCGAGACGCTCGATATGGATCAGTTCCAGCCCGTGGGCACCGTCAACTACACCACGAGCGAGGACTACACGCGCATTACCGAGTTCAAGAACATGACCGGTCAGGTCCTGCCCGGCAAGACCACCATCATGAAGGAATACTCCAAGGCCTATACGCCTGGCTCGGGTGAGACGCCGTACTACGCCATTCTTGAGCCCGAGAACCGCGAGCTCTACGAGCGCTATCTTGAGCGCGTCCAGAACCTGACAAACTTCCACCCGGTGGGTCGTCTGGCCGAGTATCGTTACTACGACATGGACGCCGTGACCAATTCTGCCCTCGATCTTTCGGATGAGATTATCGCCTGCCATGCATAAAGTCATAACATTCGGTATTCCCTCGTATAACGCCGCCAAGGACATGGACCATTGCGTCACCTCCATTCTGGAGGGGAGCAATTACGCCACCGATATCGAGATTATCGTGGTGGACGACGGCTCCAAGGATGAGACGGCCGCCAAGGCCGACGAGTGGGAGGCCCGTTATCCTGGAATCATCCGCGCGGTGCACCAGGAGAATGGCGGCCACGGTATTGCCGTCCTTTCGGGTCTGCGCGAGGCGCAGGGCACCTACTACAAGGTTGTCGACTCGGACGACTGGCTTGACGGCGCTGCCCTTTCGACCATGCTGTCGATTCTGCGCGGCTTTGAAGAGCGCGACCAGCGCGTTGACCTGTTTATCTCGAACTACGTGTACGAGAAGGTTTACGAGGGTACGCATACGGCCATTGGTTACAAGTTTGCCCTGCCTCGAAAAAAGATCTTTACCTGGGACCAGATCGGCCATTTCCGCCTGGACCAGAATCTGCTCATGCACAGCCTGTGCTATCGCACGGATGTGCTGCGCGAGTCCAACCTGCCCATGCCGCCGCACACGTTCTATGTGGACAACATCTACGCCTACGTGCCGCTGCCGCGTTGCAAGACCATGTACTACGCCGACATCGACCTCTATCGCTACTTTATCGGTCGCGAGGGCCAGAGTGTCAACGAGGCCACGATGGTCAAGCGTCTGGACCAGCAGTTCCGTGTTACGCGTATCATGATGGAGTCGTACCACCTGTACGGCGATGTCGAGTCGTCGCGTCTGCGTTCGTACATGATGGGCTACTTCACCATGATGATGGCGATCTGCTCGGTGCTGACCAAGCTTTCCGACGAGGATTGTGCCGATGAGCGTCTGAAGACGCTGTGGAATGATTTGAAGGCCTATGACGAGCGTATGTATCGTCGTGCACGTTACGGTGTGGTCGGCTTCTTCACTAACCTCCGCGGTCGTGCCGGAGACAAAACCACACTCGGCCTATACCGTCTTGCCTCGAAGATCTTCAAATTCAACTAGCTGCTGAGTAATCGCTGCTGATAGGTTGACTGGGCCCCTTGGTCTTTAGTTTGCTACTGCGAACAGTCCTGCTCGCACGGAGAGCACATTGAGTGCTTTCCGGCTCGTGCGGAACTTGTATCAAACTAAAGGCCAAGGGGCCTCTGCTATAAGAATCGATTGTCAGGTTATTTGAATTTGAAGATCTTCGACGCGCGGTACACAGGGGCCTGGGCTGAAAAGAATTAGATTGGAAGTCGGTCGGAGGCGGGCGGGCATTACGTTTGTCGCGAGTTCCGCATGCAAAGAAGGCCACTTAATGTGGCCTTCGTCTTGCATAGGACTGTAGAGCAGCAAACGTAATGCCCGCCCGCCTCCGACCGACGGTCGAGTGAGATTACTTTGCGGCGCCGGGGATGCCGTGGGAGGTTTTGGCGGTTTTGGCTCCGTTTACGATGGCGGTTTGCAAAGCCCTTACGGCGAGCATGCCCAGCAGGTCTAGGGGAACGGCGGCGCTTGCCTGGGCGCCCAGTTTGCCGCTGGCGAGGGTGTAGATGGTGTCGCCGTCGTTGGTGGTGTGCGTGGGACGGATGGCGTGTGCGTAGGCGTCTGCGGCCATTTGGGAGACCTTGGTGGCCTGGGCCTTAGTGAGCTCCATGTTGGTGACGATGCAGCTGATGGTGGTGTTGGTGCGGTCGAGCGGCATCTGCATGGATCCGGCGGCGGCAAAGGCTGCGAGTTCCATATCGACGATTTGGTCGCTATCGGCTCCGGCGCGCATGCCGGCGACCCACTCGCCGGTGAGGGGGTCGACAACGTTGCCGCAGGCGTTGACCGAAACCACGGCGCCTACCTTAACGGGACCGAGCGCCACGGCGGCAGTGCCAAGGCCGGCCTTCATGCAGGTGGCAGGGCCCATGAGCTTACCTACGGTGGCACCGGTGCCGGCGCCCACATTGCCTTGCTCGAGCGTGGTGGGGGTGTTGTCGAGTGCCTCGCGCACGGCGGCGATGCCGGCCTCTATGTCGGGGCGTACGGTGGGGTCGCCAAAGGCAAGGTCGAAGATACAGCTGGAGCACACGATGGGCACCTGCGTGGGGCCGACGGGCAGACCAATGCCGCGGCTCTCGAGTTCGCGAGCGACGCCGCTTGCAGCCTCGAGGCCAAAGGCCGATCCGCCCGAAAGGCAGACGGCGTGAACCTTGTCGACGGTGTTCTCGGGTCGCAGCAGGTCGGTTTCGCGCGATGCTGGAGCACCGCCGCGAACGTCAACGCCGCCGGTGGCACCCTCGGGCGCCACGATTACGGTGCAGCCGGTGCCAGCCTCCTCGTCCGTATAGTTGCCAAAGCAAAAGCCATCGACATTGCAAACATCGATGGCTTCGAGCAGTGTGTCCATGTTTTCTCCTATCGGTTTTCCGCCGGGCCTTATGCCCGGTCGGGATCCGTACGGTACGGCAAAATTGTAGGCGCTGGGGGATAACCAGCGCCAGATGCAATTACGAGAGTTTTTGAATCGCGCGTGCGACGCGAGCGATGGGCAAGCCCACCACGTTGTAGAAGTCACCCGAAATATCGTGCACAAGCATGCGGCCGCCTGTGCCTTGGATGCCGTAGGCCCCGGCCTTGTCCATGGGTTCGCCGGAGGCAACATAGCGCTCGATCTGCTCTTCGGTAAGCTCATAGAACGTCACGTCGGTCACATCGACAAACGACAGGCTCTCGGCGGCATGCGGAGCGGCCGTGTCGCCTGCCTTAACGATGCAGACGCCGGTTGCGACCTGGTGCGTGCGGCCCGAAAGCTCGCGGAGCATGGTGCGCGCCTCGTCCTCGGTTGCCGGCTTGCCCAGAATCTTGCCATCGAAGGTGACAATAGTATCGGCCGCGACGGTCAGTTCGTTGGGCTCGGCATGCTCGGCGGCAACGGCGGCGGCTTTGGCACGCGCCAAGCGCTCGACGAGTGTAAGCGGAGCTTCGCCATCAAAAGGCGTTTCGTCGATATCTGCGGGAATCACGCGAATGTCATAGCCCGCCTCGCGCATCAACTCGATGCGGCGCGGTGATTGCGAAGCCAAAATCATAGCTGAATGCCCTCGGCGACCTTCTCGACGGCCTTGTCGCCGGCGAGCGTGCGCAGCAGCTCAAGCGCAAAGGGGAGCGACTGGGCCATGCCGCTGGCGGTGATGATGTTGCCGTCTTGCGTAACCTTCTCGCCGGTATAGGCGCCTTCGGGGAAGCTTTTCTCAAAGCCAGGGAAGCACGTGGCGTGGCGCCCCTCGAGTAGGTCGAGCTCGCCCAGGATAAACGGGGCGGCGCAGATGGCGGCAACGTGCTTGGTCGCGGCGAACTCGCAGACCACGTCGCAGACGCGCTGATCGGCACGCAGGTTGGTGGCACCGGGCAAGCCGCCGGGCAGCGCGACGCAGTCGTACTCGTCAAAGTTGATCTCATCAAAGAGCGCATCGCAGGTCACGGGGATCTGCAGCGAGCTTACGACCTCACGTGTGGGCATAATCGAGACGAGCGTAGCACGCACACCGCCGCGACGCATGACATCGACCATGGTCAAGCATTCAATAGTTTCAAAGCCATCGGCGGCGAGAACGGCAACGCTGGGCATGAGGGTTCCTTTCATAGGCGGCATACAATTAGCCGTCTTATACCCCGAAGACCTCCGCTTGCCACGCTCGATTTCTCAATGATTTATCTGAGCAATGATTGAGTGACTAGTTGCGCCTAAGGTGGACGACGGTCTCGCAGTGGAAGGTTTGTGGGAACAGATCGACTGGCGTGATCTTTACGGGGGAGAAGGTGCCTTCTTCGACAAAGCGTTTGAGATCGCGCGCCAGGGTGGCCGGGTCGCAGCTCACGTAGGCTACATCGCGAGCACTCGTGCTGGCGATAAGGTCGATCGCCTCGGGGGCGAGGCCTGCGCGCGGCGGGTCGACCACCAAGACGTCGGCATCCTGGTCGGGGAACTCGCGCACCGCGTCTCCGCCAATGGCGTCGACGTTATCAAGCTTGTTGATCTCCAGGTTACGGCGCAGGTCGCGCACGGCCGGGCCGTAGGCCTCGACGGCGGCGACGAAGTCGCAGCGGCGGGCGAGCGGCAGGGTAAAGGTTCCGGCGCCGCAGTACAGGTCCACGGCAAGCTCGTCTTCTTGCGGGTCGAGCGCTTCCATGACAAGCTCGATCAAAATCTCGGCACCCTTGGTGTTGACCTGGAAAAAAGACGGGGCAGACAAGCGCATCTGACCCTCGGCGATATTCTCGGTCCATGAGCCCTCTCCGGCGAGCATTTCGACCTTGGAGACACGGCGGGCCTTCTTTTCGCCCTTGCTCATCACGCGCACGATGCTCGTGGGATGAGCGGCGTCCGCCAGCACGCGGGAGACCTGCGAGCGCGGAAAAGAGCCTGTGGGCGTCCAGAGTGCGACCTCGAGTGCCTTGGTACGGCGCGATGCACGAATGCCCACGCGTTCGAGTCCCAAGTCATGGCTGCCGCTTAGATAGTTGAGTGCGCCGACGACCGATTTGAGCGCCTTGGGAAAACGTTTATCGAACAGCGGGCACGCATCGACGGTCACGATTTTGCTGGGGTCGACACCGTGCATGCCAAGGCGCACGCGACCGTTGACGACGGTCGGTTCGAGCTCGATTTTATTGCGGTAGCCCCAGTCGTCCTTGGTGTGGCAGATGGGCTGCACCAGCTCGTCGACTTGCTCAGGGCTGAACTTGCCGATGCGCTCGAGCGTGGAGCGCAGGTTTTGCTCCTTGGCGGCAAGCTGTGCCGTGCGTGAGAGATTGCCCCACGAGCAGCCGCCGCAGATGCCCACGTAGGGGCAGGGAGGCTGAATGCGATCGGGGCTCGGCTCCAGAATCTCGGTCGTGCGGGCGCGCATGAACGACTTGCCGTCCTGTACGACCTCGGCCTCGACGGTGTCGCCTGCCACGGCGCCCTGCACAAAGACGGCCTTGCCGTTGTCGGCGTGCGCCAGCCCGTCGGCGCCGTAGGTCATCGATTCTATAGTGAGCTTCATATCCCTGCCTGTCATTCGTGTTGTTGTTCGCACCATGGTAGCAGGGAAAAGCGCCCCGCATCCGAGGCTTTCCTCAAATGCGGGGCGCTTCTACAAACTGCTTCTACAAACGACTATTTCGTCTTGCCGGTAATGAGCGTCTTAAGACCCAGGCCGATCAGGCCCAGGCCCATGCGCACGCGACCGGGGCGATGGCGCTCGATGGCCTTGGTCCTGCCGGCGGGCTTATCGCGACGGGCGCTCGTCGCGGGTGCGGGCTTGGTGACCTGCGGCTCGGGCTGAGGTACAGGTGCGGGCTCGGGCTCAATGACGGTCGCCTGGACCTTCTGAACCTCGGGTGTGGCCGGCTGCGGCTCAGGAGCAGGCTTTGCCTCAATGACGGGCTCGGGCGCGGCCTCGGCGTTGCGATAGGCACGCTCCAGCAGGGCTTCCTGCGAGTTGAAGGGCTTCTCGCCCTCTGCACGCTCCACGGGGACCCAAGTGCCGTCGCTCGTGAGGCTGCGGGCCTTCACGTTGTCGCGCAGCTGCATGCCCATGTACTCGTGCACCAGGGCGCGGCAGGTGGGGTCGAGCACGGGGAAGGCGATCTCCACGCGGTGTTCGGTGTTGCGCGTCATCATGTCGGCCGAGCTCAGGTAGATCATGTCCGAGTCCACGCCAAAGGCGTAAACGCGCGCATGCTCCAAAAAGCGTCCGACGATAGAACGGACATGCACGTTCTCGGTCTTGCCAGGAACGCCCGGCTTGAGGCACGAGATGCCGCGGATGATCATGTCCACGCGGACTCCTGCGCACGATGCCTCGGCGATCTTGTCGATGACCTCGCGGTCGGTGAGCGAGTTGAGTTTAAAGAACACACGGGCGGGCTCGCCGGCGAGGGCGCGCTGGATCTCGCGGTCAAGCCCGCGCATGATGAGCGGTTTCAGTCCGACGGGCGCCACACCCAGGAAGCGGTAATCGCCGCGCAGGTTGCCCAGCGACAGGTTGCGGAAGAACAGGTTGGCGTCCTCGCCGATGCCGGGGTGAGCGGTCATGAGCATAAAGTCGCTGTAGAGTTTGGCCGTCTTCTCGTTAAAGTTGCCGGTGCCCAGCAGCGTCAGGCGCGTTAGCGCCATGCCCTCGCGATAGGTGAGCTGGCAGATCTTGGAGTGGCACTTAAAGCCCTCGGAGCCGTAGATGACGGTGCAGCCGGCCTCTTCCAGGCGCTCGGCCCACTCGATGTTGTTCTGCTCGTCAAAGCGCGCGCGGAGCTCCATGAGCACCGTGACCTCTTTGCCGTTCTCGGCGGCATCGATCAGCGACTCGCACAGGCGGCTCTGCTTGGCCACGCGGTAGAGCGTGATGCGCAGTGAGATGCACTCGGGGTCGTAGGCGGCCTCGTGCACCAGATCCAGGAAGGGGTTCATGGCCTCATAGGGATAAAAGAGCAGCTTGTCGTGCTGAAGTACCTGCTCGCGGATGGAGCGGGTCATATCGATAGTGGGGTTGGGCTGCGGCTTAAACGGCGTAAAGAGCAGCTCGTTGCGCAGGTGCTCGGGAATCTTGCCCTCAATGCCAAAGACGTAGCCTAGGTCGAGCGGGATATCGCAGGTAAAGACAGAGCGGCGCGAAAGCTCGAGCGCCTTGCGGATGGTCTTGAGCGTCGCCTTCTCGAGCGACCCCGAGACCGCGAGCACCACCGGCTGCAGGCGCAAGCGTTTCTTGAGGATGCGCTTCATGTGCTGACGGTAATCCTCTTCCTCCTCGACGCCCTCGCCGTCCGGATCGATGTCGGCGTTGCGGGTGACGCGGATGAGCGCGCGGTCGAGCGGCTTATAGGAGCCAAAGCAGCTGTCCAGGCAGGCGAGGATGACGTCCTCGAGCAGAATGTAGGAGTAGGTGCCGGCGGGCGAGGGGATCTCGACCACGCGGTTCATCGAGGCGGGAATCTCGATTAGGCCCAGCAGACTTTCCTCGTCGGTGACGCCGTCCAGGCCGCAGGCCAGGTAGAGTGCGCCGTTGCGCAGGTTGGGGAAGGGATGGCGCGGGTCAATCACCAGCGGTGAGATGACCGGCGACACGTAGGCCTGGAAGTAGCGGGTTACAAAGGTGCGCTCCTCGGGCGTAAGCGAATCGACACGCGCGCGGTGAACGCCCAGGGCGTCGAGCTTGCCCTCGATGCTCTTAAAGATGGACTCCCATCGGGTAAGGAGCCCGGGCATTTCGGCCATGACGGCATCGACCTGTTCGGAGGCGGTCATATTGCTCTTGTTGTCGACAGGCTGTTTTTTGAGCTCTGCCAGATCGGACAGGCCGCCCACGCGCACCATGAGAAACTCGTCGAGGTTGGACTCGAAAATCGACACGAACTTTAGACGCTCGAACAGCGGAACGGTCTCGTCGAAGGCTTCGTCAAGCACACGGTTGTCAAAGCGTAGCCAGCTGAGCTCTCGGTTCTGCGTGTACGAGAAGTCGCGCGGCGGTTTGCGCAGCTTTGCGGCGGCTTGCTTTTTTTCGATTTTGCTCGGCATATGCATCTGTCCGTTCAGTCCCCGCAGGGGACGGTTGCCTAACACTATTCACTATTGTCTCAATTTAGTCGACCTATGGCACGGACGTATCGCGTGAACGGTATCTTTACCTACTTCTTACGCTGACAAGCCATAGAGCTGACGCCCGTCGCGTTGTGAAAAACGGTCTATATCCTCACTCAACTGGTGAGTATGTGTGAATAAGAATGATAGGTAGCTGAATATCATCGAATACAGACAGAAACACGAACAAGCGTCATTTATATACATAAAACCGTTTTAGATATGCAATTCCTAATCGAAAGATTGGAGTTGTAATTGCGAATGATTTTTGAGAAAAAAGAGCGTTTACCTTAGAAAAGTTACTTTAGAACGCCGAAGTACATCATGGGGGAATCACATGCGATATACCGTTCATCGCACTTTGTTGACCGTTCGGGGGCGAGGTGGAATTGCGGGTGATTTTTGGATATAACTAGAGCTGTCAGCAAGCAGCGTCTCATATGGAGGGGCGCTAACGAATCGGCCCTGACAGGGGCCCGAAAGAAAGGTAGGAGGCCATGACGAAAGGTCTGCACGTGC
>NZ_JBDGAW010000015.1:0-54091 GCF_040910265.1 Collinsella aerofaciens
CGCCTTTAGACGCGAGCCCGGGGCCCGTGGGTTATACCCTAAGAGCAAACCACCCTTTTTAAGGGTGGTTCTGATTTGGTGCAAGGGGACAGGTTACTTTGCACCACGGTGGAGGAGGTTATCCCCCGAGCGGCTTTTCAGGCAAAGTTAAGTTGTTTAAACATATACAGAATTCCATAGAATATAACTGCTTTAATGCAAAACCGTTAACAGGTAAATATCAACTGGTATTAAATTAAAAGACCTCTTTACCTGCGGTTTACATGACTGGTATCTATATTGTATTTTATGCATTGTGGCATAGACGAACCGTCTTAGAAGGTGCTCCCCAATGGGTTCTTGCAATGCGCTAGGTAGGTTCTCGTTGATGTTGGGGTTTGTGTTCGATCCGACGATTCGCCGTATTCCACAACGTGTTGTAGGAATTAGGGGACAACTATGGACGCACACCGCTCACGGTCGCTGGGTATGGCGGCCCTGCTTTTCATTTTGATTAGCCTTACCGCCGCAGTTTTTCACGGCGCAGCTCCCGTGCGCGCCGAGGACGTGACGACGCCTGCGCCGATTGTGATCGGCGAGGATACGGCGGACGTTACGGTTGGGCTGTATGCCGATAAGGATTGCCAACATCCTCTTGGCAAAGAAGGCTCGCCCTCGATTACGACGGCCGATACAATTTACGGTTTTATGGAAGCTCGATTTAAAGAGAATTTTGGACCTAAGTCTGAGAGACCTAAGGCGATTTATACCTTTCCTGAGTCGATTGTCGTAAAGGACAACACGGGCGGCGTCTTGATGACTGACGATACCGAGAATGCGCAAAGGATGGGAACTTGGCGTATCGAAAAGAACGAGGTTATTTTTAACTACGACCCCAGCTATCTCAACGCCAATCCATCTTCGCTCTACGTAAAGGTTAAATTCGAGTTCGAAAACAAAGATGTGGATGATGGGTCAAAAGTCAAACTTGATTTTCCGGGCGTTGGCGAAGCTGTGCCGATCAAGATTCAAGATGGCGCAGTTGAGGGAAACAAATCAGGTGTCTTTTCCCAAGATAGTAGTACTGGAAATGCCAAGATAACTTGGACTATTAATCTGAGTGTCAAGTCGCACGCAACGGATGTAAAACTGGTCGATACGCTCGGCGACTACCTGGACTTTGACCAAAGCAGCTTCAAGCTCGATGGAAATCCTCTTGGTTCGTCCGTGAGCATCGAAGAGCGAACTGCAACGTTGTCGCTAGGTAACCTTTCTCAGGGCAACCATACCGTTACCTACGAAACGACAGTTAGCAAGAACTTGTCTCTTCCTAATGGCACGCCTACGCAAGGTAGGAATAGTGTGCAAGCAACCTGGGGAAAAACAAATCCTCAACAATCTCTTACGATTGAAGGGGAGTCGAAGCCGTTTCAATATGACATGATTCAAAAAGAGGCTGGCTCCGGAACATCGTCTGTCATCACCTGGAAGGTTGTACTCAATAAAGGATCCCTCAAGGCCGATATGTCTGGCTACACCTTTACTGACGAGCTCGATGGCAAGCAGGATTATATTGGCAACTACACGGTCTACAAGGGAGAGACCGCCGATGAAAATCAAAAGATTGATGAGGGAACCCTGAGCGAGTCGGGGGATTCATTTAACTATACGTTTAATCCAAAAGAGGGCGATCGGTATGCGACCTATTGCATCGTCTATCAAACCAAGCTGAAAGATAAGGATTCCTACGAAAAAGTTAGCAACACGGCATGTGTGAAAAAAGAAGGTTCAGATCAGCCCTCTGGGGATAGTACTGCATACTACATCCGTCCTTGGACGGGCAAAACTATTAGCAAGACGCTGCTTAATCAGGATGAGGCGTCACAGACCGGAAAGGCAACCTGGCAATTGCGCGTAGAGCTCCGGGATTACGTGAATGCGAAAAACCCAACATCCGTTCTTATCAAAGATACCATGCTGGCGGCTTGGAAGCAGACTATGGGGCCGGATACTACTGGCGGTCAATCGCATGTAGTTGCCATCGGGGATACAAAATTGGACCAAAATACCGACTGGAAGTTTGAGGGAGGCGCAGATCCGTCACAGGGCAGCAACAAGCATAATTGCAATATCCGAATATTTATTACGGATAAAGTCAAAGACGCACTGGATAAGTCCCCTGAAGTCGTTATTACGTATAAAACGGTGACCGACGCACTTCCTGGTTGGTACTCCAACTTCGCCTCTGTCGACGGGTTTAGCGGCTATTCTGATTTCGTTTTTTACTATGTTGAAAAAGAAACGGTGCCTTCGATTGAGAAGAGCGTAAAAACAAACGAAGACGGCTCGCAGGCACGGTGGGATGAGACCTTTGACTGGAAGCCAGTGGATGGCTCGAACGACAAAGGTGCGTGGATTGTCGACTGGACTGTCTATGCCAATCGAGCCAAGACGCCTGCCGGCGAGTATTATGGCGCGGGCAAGCTTAATGGCAACGATGTCGTTGTCAAAGATAAGCTTCCTGAGGGAATGGCCTATTTTCCCGGCACGGCTAAATATTCTTTGTATTCAAATCCCTACGGTACGGCGGTGTACGGATGGGAGCATGAGAGGGAGAAAACCGAGGTTTCGGATGTCTTGCTGACGCCTGCCGTCAATCGCCAGACGGTTACGTTTTCGATTCCAACGGAAAAGCTAGGCAATAACACGGGATATGCAAAGCTGACGTATTCAACTGCCGTCAAAAGGTCGGTGGTCGATACGTCAGAGAATCTCGGTGAGCTCACGAACTCGGCAAGCGCAAGCTCGGGTGATAAAGAATTTAAGGCGGGCTCTGATACGGTACAGATCAAGAACAATGTATTGTCAAAGACCGGTACATCGGTAAGTAATAGCAAGCGAATTCACTACACCATTTTTGTTAATGAATCGGCATTGGATCTAAAAAGTGGAACCGACTATCTTGATCTGTTCGATGTGATGGACTCCAAATGCACGTTTGTGCCTTCGTCGCTTAGCGTGTCTGAGCGTGACAATGGCACTTGGCACGAGTTGGCGAAAGAACAATACAAGACAGCTCCCGATTTGGTTGATGAGGGCGCCGGAAAGCAGCAGCGATTGACGTTGAAGCTTCCCGACCAGAAGTACCTGAAAATCGAATATGACGTCATCTCGTCTGGCGAGTCTAGCAAAGTGTCCCTCTCTAATGAGGCAGAGCTTGAAGGTGTTGCAGACGGTTATGTAAAACACGAGCGTGAATATGACATAGATGCCGGCGCATCCGGAGGCGGAACGGGGTACGGCATTGTGGTCCACAAAGTGGATGAAAAGGACGTTACCGCACCGTTGGCCGGGGCTACGTTCACACTCTATGCGATCGACATGGATGAGGTACAGGGCGGTGCCGGTGTTGAGGATGCAAAGAAGGTTTTTTCCACCGCAACGACCGACTCTAATGGAAACGTGACTTTTGGAACGAGTTCGACCGCCATGGCTTCCTGCACGCTTTACTACCTTGAGGAGACGGCGGCGCCTGCTGGCTATCATATCGCCCAACCAACGTGGATTCTGCTCAAGGGCGGTGAGGACGATGGCCAATACGAGCAAGCCATGAACACGGCGAGGTCTCTGCTTGGTGCCGACGCGGAGATAAAGTCGGATGCAGAGATTTGGGTGTACGACTCACCCCTTAAAGGCACGGCAACGATACAGGCAAAGAAGGTACTTGTGGGCGGAGCCTTCAAGAAGGGGCAATTCTCATTCGAACTCAAAGATACCGACAATAAGGTGCTCCAGACGGCGACTAACGACGCTGGAGGAAACGTCTCCTTTACCGTTGAGTTCAATAAGGCGGGTGAGTACCACTACGCCATCTCCGAGGTCGAGCCCGAGGGCGCTGTCAAGCATGTGAAGGATCACATCACTTACGACACGACTGTGCAGAACGTCACGGTTAACGTAATCAACGGTACGGATCAACTCGACACCGAAGTCACCTATGACAATGGGTCCACGACCCCGCCGACCTTTACCAACAAGTACTCGACTACGCTTCCCGAGGCAGGCGGGGCTGGCTTGACTATGACGTATCTGGCTGGCGCTTCGATGCTGTGCTTCGCGGCGACATGGATGCATGCTCGTCGCCATCGTGATCTGGATCGAGGTGGTCGCAATGAGTAAGCAGCTCCGTCATATGCTGACCGTCGTGGTGATGGTCGTGGCTGTCGTCTCCTCTTTCGCGATTGCTCCTGCGGCGGCCCGTGCCACCGACACCGGATCCATTACGGTGGACGGTAAAGTTGCGACGCGGTATGACGCATATCAGCTCTTTTCGGCGACCGTTATTGACGACGCCGATGCCGACCAAAAGGTCGCAACTGACATAACGTGGACAAATGACGCCGTTCGCCAAGCTGTTCTCCCTGTGCTCCATGATGCAGGGCTCGATGGCTCGGCATCGACGGCACAAGCGGCCGCCGAATGGATGAATGCTGACGGGCATATGACGACTGCGCTGACGGCAAAGCTTGCCCGCGCGATTGTCAAAGCGGGCGCTGTGTTCGTGCCCCTTAACGCGGGCACAGCGGCCGAGCTGACCAGCGGATACTGGCTCATCGTCGCCGATGACGGCGCCATCGCCCAGAACGAGGCCGGCACCGCGCCGATCATGGCCCTGGTCGGCGGCAGCCCCGTCACCGTCAAGCCCAAGGCCGCGACGCCCAAGGTGGCCAAGCACGTGATGGAGGACAGCACCGCCGCCTGGAGCAAGGCCGCCGACGCCACGGTCGCCGACGACCTGTACTGGCGCCTTTCGGCCACGGTCCCGGCGGGCCTCACGGCCTACGACGCCTATACGGTGCAGTTCGTCGACACCATGAGTGCGGGGCTCGACCCCTCCAAGGTCGCCGCGAGCATGCGCGTGTACGTGGCGGCGGGCGCGGACGGCGGCTTCGACGCCGTCTCGACCGGCAAGGACGGGCGCGCCGGAACCGAGCCCGCCAAGGGCTGGACCGACATCACGGCCCAGTGCGTCACCAAGGTGGCCGCGGACGGAACCTTCACCGTGCGCACCGGCGACCTGATCGCCGCGCTCGGCGGGGCCGACGCCTTCGCCGCGGGTGCCCGCGTGGTCGCCGTGTACAACGCGCCTCTCAACAGCGCATGCAACCACGGCATCGCGAAGGGCAACCCCAACGAGGTCTACCTGCGCTACCCGCGCTCTCCCTTCGCCGACCAGTCCGGCGACGCCGGCTTCACCCGCACGCCGAGTGACGACGCAACGGCCTACACCTGGGGGCTCAACCTTATCAAGCGCTCGAGCACGGACGACAATCCTCTCGCTGGTGCCAAGTTGCGCATCACTGATGACCGTGGCCGCACGCTGGCGGCCGACGGTACGTGGACGACGGATGCCGATGCGTATGTCGTGTCTGGCAAAGACGGTCGCGTGGAGCTGAACGGCGTGGACGCGGGCGTCTATATCGTTGAGGAGGTCGCGGCGCCCAAGGGCTACACCGCCTTTGAGGGCAAGCGGACGGTGACGGTTGCGGCCGATGGCCTGGACGTCAAGCAGGTGGCCGCCGCGAAGCCCAAGGTGACCGTATCGGCCGAAAGCCCTCTGCGGGTCGATGCCGCCGATGCCGGGACAGGTTCGATTGAGCTGTCGGTGCTCAACACTCCAAGCAAAGAAGCAAGTCGAGGCTTTATGCCCTCGACGGGAGATAGAACGTTGGTGCTAGTGGCGGCTTTGGTTGCCATCGGAGTGGCGGCTATTGTCGCCGCGCTCGTCATCAAGCGGGGAGGAGGTCGCCGTGATAAATAATTGTCCCCCCCCCCCCTTGCTCAATGGCGTGCTGCCTCCGTAGCGAGTGACGCGCAGGTCTATCGACCTGATGATCATTGGTTTTGACGAAGTTACTAGAGAACCCTCCAAGAAAGAGGACCAAACATGAAGACAACCAAGAACATCGCCCGCCTGGCGGTGACGGCAGGCCTCACTGCAGCATTGAGCTTCGGCGGAGTGATGGCACCTGTGACCATGGCGTTTGCTGAGGTCGGCTCGACTGTGACGTTCGAGGACGCTTATTCTTCGACTACGACTTATAAGGGCATTCAAATCTTCACGGCTAATGTGAGCGGCTCCACTGCCGCTAATATCCAGTGGGCGGGTTCTGGTACGCAGCAGACGGCGATTCAGGAAGCCGTCGTAGGTGCAATCGACGGATGGAGCAAAGCTCACAATAACGTTGCTTATACCAGCAAGAATGCTCAGGATGCTGCCGAATGGCTGAACACGAATGCTGGCGTGGACGGAACTGATTCACGCATCGCAAATGATAACGTTTTAAATATAATTGCAAAGAAGCTTAACGAAAGCAACTTGACTTGGGAAACGACCGCGCAAGGTAGCAGCGAGCTTACCGGACTCGGTGCTGGCTACTGGCTGTTCCTCACCAATGGTGTCTATAAGCCCGCTGACGGCTCGGCAGTCAAGCAATCGACCGATGCCTTCACCTCGCCCATCTTTAAGCTCGTGAACGGCACGGATTCAGTGAATATTACGCCGAAAAAGAAAATCCCCACCGTCGAGAAGAAGATCGCGAGCGATAGGGGTGGCGCAGAACACGATGCTGCCGATTCCCATATCGGCCAGAATGTTACTTACAACCTCTATGGCACCATTGCTGACAACTATGACACGTACGATACGTATTACTATAAGTTCTCCGACCAAATTTCCAAGGGCCTGACGCTGCAGGAGAATAGCGCCAAGGTTTATCTGTACGCTTCGGGTGCGGAGGCTAAAGCTGATCCGAACCATAAGAACAATACGGGAAAAGACATTACGACGCACTTTATCAAGGAGTCTTCTGGGGCCGATTCATCTGACGGTAGCGTTACGACGACATGGACCTGTGACAACCTTAAAACTATCCCTGGCGTGACCATCACCAATGATTCTTGCATCGTTGTCTCCTATGCGGCACAAATCAATGGCAATGCGGTCGTCGGCAAGAATAATAACGGGCTGGGCAACCCCAACACCGCCACGCTTTACTACTCCAACAACCCCATGACCACTGACTATGGTCAAACCGTGCCCGACACTGTCAGGGACTACACCTACGGCCTCAAGATCAACAAGGTCGACTTGGGCACAGAGAAGGCCCTCGACGGCGCTAAGTTCACCATCCAGGCTACTGGGATGGAGGATGCCGCGCTCGATAATTTATACGTGCAGAAAGACGGGTCTCTTGACGAAAACCCGTGGTATTTTACAACCACCGGCGGCGTCATCAAAGTCACCGGTCTTGACGCCGGTATATATACCGTAACGGAAACTTCTGCTCCCGACGGTTACACCGCGGTTGACCACTTCGCTTTCGAGATCAAGCCGACCATGAAAGCCGATGATCCGGATGCAGGCCTTACCAATCTCACTCATGAGCTTAATACTAACAATCAAGATGGCAAGGTCATTGCTGGCCTCACCGACGAGGTCGCCGGTGATAACAGCCTGACGGCGAAGCCCAACTCGGAGATAGATGATGAAGGCTACTACAACATCACCGTGGGCAACACTAAACTGATCAACCTCCCGCTCACTGGTCTCAACGGCGTGACGTTCACTTGGATCGCTGGTGGTGCGGTACTGTGCATTGGCGTGGCACATCTTATCCGTAGCCGTAAGCGCGACGAGGGCTCTGAGGAGTAGCCGTTCGTCTCGACCGTCAACACGAGACATGAAAAAGCGGGGCACCCGATCGCATTCGATCGGGTGCCCCGCTTCGTTTGGTGGTGCAAAGTAACCTGTCCCCTTTGCACCACCGCAAAGGTGCCTGGCCCCTTTGTGGTGGTTTGGACGGCTTAGGCGGTGGGGAGTCCTGGCATGTTGGCGGGCTGTTGCGGTTTGAGGTGGGCGTTGCGCCAGATGATCTGGATGATGTAACCGAGCGTGAAGACGAAAGCTACGCCGCTGATGAAGTCGCCGACGAGAGGGATTGCCGTGAGCACGCCAACGATTATGCCGCCGACGGCTGCCATGGCGTAGCGGTTCTGGCTGTGTCCGACCATACGCGCGATGGCGCAGCCCGCGAAGGCTGCAGAGACGAGCGCGATGCCGATAACGCCGCACATGAGGGCTCCAGCGAGCGACAGACCTGCGATCGAGATAATCAACAGCAGGACGGCGGGGACGACAGCCACCGTGCCCAGAAGACCGCTCACCCACAGCGGCGTGGGGCGCTGGTGGAGCATTCCAGCAGCGCTAGCGGTCGCGCGCGGAAAGACGAGCTCGAGCAGCAAGGCGACAAAGCAGGTGGAAAGCGCCGCGGCGACGATGCCGCCGATGACATCGTTGACGGTGGAGGTGTCCTCGTTCTCAGTGCGGTCAATCTTGAGCGCGCCGACCTCGGCCCCTGCTACGCGCTCGGGATCCTCGGAAACGTGCGCGTTCACGGTGCCGGTGATGCGGGCGTTCTTGCCCAAGATGAGCTTGTCGGCCCAAACCTCAACATCGCCATCGACGGTGCCGTCGATAGTCACGGTATCGCCCGCGAGCGCTGCCGACTTGACGGAACCGCGCAGGGCGACCGTCTCGCCCATCGCGTAGAAACAGCTGGCAGTGCTATCGGCGTTGAGAACGACGTGCTGCCCCGCGACGGTCACGCTGCCGTCAACCGTGGTCTTGGCGATATCGATGGTGCGTGCTGCCAGGCGAATGGCGCCGCCCACGGTGCAGTCGCGGATGGAGAGACTCTCGCCCACTGCAATAATGTCGCGGTCGATGGAAGCGTCGTCCAGATCGAGGCTCTGGCCTGCCCAGTACAGATCGCCTTCGACGCCGGACGGATTGGAGTCACTGTCGGTCGCAAGAACATTGCCGGCGGTATCCGTGCCGGCAAAAGCTGCGGCGGGAAGGACGGCAAGTGCCAGCGCGATAAGGGCGAGGCCGACAAAGAGGTGGCTCCGTGCTTTGTGACGGTGCGCCGGCGGGAATTGATTGCAAGGCATGATAGATCCTTCGTTAGGTGCTCGACATGTACCTAACAGGGTACCCAACGCGCGGGCGCTCTAAAAGAACCTCTCGGTTGCATTTCGAAGGATGAACCCGTGCCACCTACTTTTTGCGGCGCAAAAAGCGCGCGATGTCTTCCTCGGTGGGGCTTTTGATATCAAAGCGCAGCGACAGCCAGCGCAGCCCCATGGTCACCGCGACGCATACGATCAACGCGGTGATGTTGCTGACGAGGCCGCTCATAACGAGGCACACATAGCTCGCCGATCCGGCGATGGCCGCGATGGCGTAGAAATTTGTGCGCTGGAAAATACCCGGCACCACGCCCATAAAGCTATCGCGCAGCATGCCGCCACCCACTGCGGTGAAGAAGCCCATCATGATACAAACGGCCGGTGCAAATCCGTAGACCAGCGCCTTGTCCGCGCCGGTGGCGGCGTAGATGCCGACCGAGATGATATCGAGCAAGGGGATGAGCTTGTCGGGCTTATCGACGATTGCCGGGAAGATGTAGATGATGGCCGCCGTGGCGATGGAGAGCGGCAGCGCCATGGGCTGGTTGAGAATGTAGACGTTGCCCACCTGGAGCGTCATATCGCGCAAAAGACCGCCGCCGAGGCCGCAGACGACGGCCAGCGCGACCGCGCCCACCAGGTCGAGCTTGTGCTCGCGCGCGACCAACACGCCCGAGATCGAGGCCGCGACGACGGCGAACATCTCGAGCCAAAACGGGATGGCGACCATGGCATCCGAGGCGTGTGCAGTAACGGTCATAGCGGCGACGACGGGCAAGATGGGGTCCTTTGGGTTGTGGGTTTAGACAATGCCCGTACATAGTACATGGTTGTCGGTCGTTACGGTCCCATTCCTCGGTAAGCGGTTAAGACTGGGTCTTGGCGCAAGGCAAAACATGTACGTCAGCCTCCAAAAACGACATTATTTGACATCTTTGGAGGGTGGTGTACACGTTTTGGATTTGGGGCCGAGTTCGAAAGCGATGAGGGTGCGGGTTGAATAGGAGGGATGTCCAAATTTTGAGCTTTGCTCAAAATTTATCCGGTCGGCTTACGCCGACCGCGCTGCGCTAAAAACGCGCCACTGGCGCGTTTTCTTTACGCTTCGCGCCCTGCGGGTTCGAATCCCTCCTCCTCCGCCGTATTTGCTTGAACATGACCCGATAACAAAAAAGCTCCCATTGCTGGGAGCTTTCTCAACCAAAATGGCGGAGGAGGAGGGATTCGAACCCTCGTGACCTTATACAGGCCAAACGGTTTTCGAGACCGCCGCATTCAACCACTCTGCCACCCCTCCGCGTGGGGTAAAAACAAAGCAGGCTCGAAGGCCTGCTTTGGAATTAACTGGCGGAGAGTCAGGGATTTGAACCCTGGAGACGCTTTTGACGCCTACACGATTTCCAATCGTGCTCCTTCGGCCACTCGGACAACTCTCCGTTAAATGCGAAAGTCAGTATACACGAGGAATCGCAAAGTGCAAACAGAAAAGTTGGCATTTTTTGAAACGTTTGGCTTCGTGATGGGATCTAGAAGGCCAAAAACGGGCTCTGACCAGCAGAGCTGCATGCGGCAAATTGATCAAAATGGGTATTTATAAACGACGTGGCAGCAATTTTAAAAATCTTTGAACGGTGTTGTGAACCACTGGTATGCATTTCTCGACCACAGCCTTGCAATTGCTGACCTGCGGTTTGGTTGGTTTGTCCCCGCAGCGCCGTAGCATGTCCACAGATTCGTCAAGCATTTGGTCGGCATTTGGTTGGAAGACGCATGAAGTGCCGTGTGAGTATGGACATATGTGGAGGTCATGAGGTTGTAGCTGCATGTTCTTGCAGCCTGGGAGGTTGAAAGATATTATTACCAAGTCTTTTCCTGCTTCAGGCGCACCTTCACGACCTGAAGCCACATTTGCCCAGAGGAGGTGACAATATGAAGGCTTATGAACTGCTGTTCTTTGTTGACCCGTCGCTCGACCCCGAGACTCGTCTCGCTGTTATGAAGCGTATCGATACCACGATCGCCGAGGGCGCTGGCAAGGTCGACTCCGTTGACGAGTGGGGCAAGCGCAAGCTCGCCTACGAGATCAACGACCTCACCGATGGTGACTACACCCTCATCAACTTCCACGCAGATCCTACCCAGATCGCCGAGCTTGATCGCGTCCTGCGCATCACCGACGCTGTGGTCCGCCACATGATCGTCCGTCGCGACGACCAGGAGTAAGACTGTCGTTTTGGACTGGGCTTGTGCCCCAAGAGGAAGTAGTGAGTTATGAGCATCAATCGAGTGAACATCACCGGTAACCTCACGCGTGATCCCGAGCTGCGCGCCACCGCCGGCGGAACCCAGGTTCTGTCCTTTGGCGTCGCCGTGAACGATCGCCGCCGCAACCCGCAGACTGGCGAGTGGGAGGACTATCCCAACTTTGTCGACTGCACTATGTTCGGCACGCGCGCCGAGGCCGTGAGCCGTTTCCTGGCAAAGGGAAACAAGGTCGCGATCGAGGGCAAGCTGCGCTACAGCTCTTGGGAGCGCGATGGCCAGCGCCGGAGCAAGCTTGAGGTCATCGTCGATGAGATCGAGTTTATGAGTTCCCGTGGTGGCCAGGGTGGCTACGATCAGGGCGGTTACGCCCCCGCAGCTCCCGCGCCCGCAGCACGTCCTGCCGCACCGGTGGCTACGCCGCCCGCGGTCGACGTCTACGATGAGGACATCCCGTTTTAAGGGCTGTTCACCTATTTTTGAGTGAGAGGCCGCTTCGGTTCGCCGAAGTTGCCAAATGAAAGGTATTTTGACATGGCTAATGATTTTTCTGCACGTCAGCCGCGTCGTAAGTACTGCCAGTTCTGCAAGGAGAACACTGAGTTCATCGACTATAAGGACACTCAGCTTCTCCGTAAGTACATGACCGACCGTGGCAAGATCAAGCCCCGTCGCGTCACTGGCGCTTGCACGCAGCATCAGCATGACATCGCCAACGCCATCAAGCGCGCCCGCGAGATGGCTCTCCTGCCGTACACCGTCCCCGTGGTTTCCTCTCGTGGCAACCGCGACCGCGGCTAAGAAGGGAGACGCATCATGAAGGTTATTCTTCTCGATGAGATCAAGGGCAAGGGCGGCGAGGGTGACGTCGTAGAGGTCGCTCAGGGTTACGCTGAGAACTTCCTGTTCCCCAAGAAGCTCGCTGTTGCCGCCACCAAGGGCAACCTCAAGCAGCTTGACGAGCGTCGCAACAACATCGCCAAGCGCGAGGCCGTCCGTCTGGCTACCGCCAACGAGACCAAGGCTGCCTTCGAGGGCAAGACGGTCACCGTTGACGTCAAGGTCGGCGACGAGGGCATCCTCTTTGGCTCCGTTACCGCCGCTATGATCGCTGACGCCATCAAGGCTCAGCTCGGTATGGACATCGACCGCAAGCGCGTCGAGCTCGGTAAGCCCATCAAGGTTGCCGGTGCCCACACCGTTGCCATCTCGCTGTACCGCGAGATCAAGGCCGAGGTTGTCGTTCTCGTTGGCGTTACCGCCGAGGAGCTCGCTGCCGAGGCTGAGGTCGAGGAGGCCGCTGAGGCCGCCGAGGCCGAGACCGCCGAGGTCGAGACTGAGGCTGCTGCCGAGTAGCATTTGCTGCAACGCAACAATCTTGTTCTAAGAAGGGCGCTCTGGGAGACCAGGGCGCCCTTTTTGCTTTTTAGCGCGATGCGAGTGCCATGGCAGGCGTTGTGGTGAAGTCCCAAATGCGGGACCGTTCATCCGTTTCGTTCGGTGATGATTGCCGGGGCGCGGCCCGTTTTGAGGCTGTGGCTGATACTATGGATGCTCGCAAGCGATATGAATGAGGATGCTCATGGCATATGACGAAAGGGAGACGGGGCTGACGGTCGAGGACCGTGGCTCTAAGTTGGGTCTCCCTCAAAACCAAGATGCAGAGGCCAATGTACTGGCCGCCATGCTGCTGTCGCCCGAGGTGGTCGAGGAGGCCCAGGTCGAGCTGCAGCCCGATGACTTCTACCGGCCCATTCATAAGACCATCTATACCGCGATGGTCGATATGTACAACAGCCGCATTCCCATCGACTCTATCTCGCTGATCGATTACCTGCGCAGCATCAACAAGCTTGATGCCGTGGGCGGCGAGGCCTACATTTTGGAGCTGATGGGTCAGACCCTGTCGCTCGTGAACTGGCAGCACCATGCCGCCATCGTCCGTCGCGACTCGATGCTGCGCGAGCTGATCGGTGCCACCAACGAGATCAACGCGCTGGCCTATAACGCCCCTACCGACACCAAAGAGGTCGTGGAGCTGGCCGAGAGCAAGCTGCTTAAGGTCACGGCGCGCGAGGTCAAGTCGAGCTATAAGACACTGACCGAGTTTATGGTCGAGGCCTATAACGAGGCCGAGGAAGTATGTAAGGCCGGTGGACAGGCCGCGGGCGTGCCCACCGGCTTCCCGTCGCTCGACCGCATGCTTATGGGTTTCCGCGAGGGCCAGCTCATCATTATCGGCGCCCGCCCTGCCGTGGGTAAGACGTCGTTCGCTCTGAACCTGGCGCTGAATGCCGCCGCTGCGGGCTATACCGTCGGCTTCTTTTCGCTGGAGATGTCGGGCAAGGAAATTGCCCAGCGCCTGATTTGCGCCTACGCCATGATTTCGATCAGCGACTTCCGTACGGGCCGCATTAGCCCCGAGCAGTGGGCCAATATCAACGAGGCCACGCAGACCTTGTCTAAGCTCGACATTTTGATTGACGATACGCCCGGCACCACGGTGACCGAGATCCGCGCCAAGAGCCGACGCATGCTCCACAACAAGGAGAAGGCCATCATCATCCTGGACTACCTGCAGCTGGTGAGTCCTCCGCCGGGACGTCGCTCCGAGAGTCGTACCGTCGAGGTCTCCGAGATGTCGCGTGGTTTAAAGATCATGGCCAAGGAGCTCAAGATCCCGCTCATTGCACTGTCGCAGCTGTCGCGTCAGGTCGAGTCCCGTACCGGCAAGCGCCCGCAGCTGTCCGACCTGCGTGAATCGGGCTCCATCGAGCAGGACGCCGACATCGTTATGTTCTTGGACCGCTCCGCCGATGAGGCCGAGGCCTCGCGTGACGATCGACCCGACGAGGGCGTTACGCGTATCGTCGTGGCCAAGAACCGTTCGGGCCCGATCGGTGACGTCGACCTGATGTTCCTGCCGGCATCCACCAAGTTCTATGAGCTTGATGGGGCGCATACCGAGGAGTAGGACAGGCGCCCGTTGCACGGGTATACTGGGAATGTTTTGTGCTTCTGCGTGCCAGCGTGGCGCGTAGACAGTCCATGAATGTAAGGAGTAAACATGCCGTCAACCGTTTTGGTCGGTGCCCAGTGGGGCGATGAGGGCAAGGGTAAGATCTGCGATCTGGTCGCCGGCGACTTCGATGCCGTCGTGCGCTATTCGGGCGGTAATAACGCCGGCCACACCATCGTCGTCAACGGCAAGAAGTACGGCCTGCACCAGGTGCCCTCCGGCATCATGTATTCCGACCATGTGTCGGTGATCGGTAACGGCTGCGTCGTCAACCCCAAGGTTGTCCTTGAGGAGATTGACATGTTCGAGGCCGACGGCATCACCACCAAGAACCTCAAGATTAGTGGCAACGCGCACATCATCATGCCGTACCACATCGATCTGGATGGTGCTTTTGAGCAGAAGCTCGGCAAGAAGAACATTGGTACCACCAAGCGCGGCATCGGTCCGTGCTACCAGGACAAGATGGCCCGCATCGGCCTGCGCATGCAGGACATGCTGGACGAGGCGCTGTTCCGCGACAAGCTGGAGACCGCTCTTGCCCGCGTGAATCCCGAGCTCGAGCTCATCTACCACCTGCCCACCTACACCGTGGACCAGATCTGCGACGAGTACCTGCCCATGGCCGAGCGCCTGCGCCCCTACATCACCGAGACGAGCCTGCTGCTCAACAACATGATCGACGAGGGCAAGGACCTGCTGTTCGAGGGCGCCCAGGCAACGCTGCTCGACATCGACCACGGCACTTATCCGTACGTGACATCTTCCAACTGCACCGCCGGCGGCGCCATCACCGGCTCCGGCGTCGGTATGAAGAATGTCGACCGCGTGCTGGGCGTCATGAAGGCCTACATTACCCGCGTCGGTTCGGGCCCCATGCCCACCGAGCTTTCCTATGAGTCCGAGGCCGGCCATACGCTGACCGAGGAAGGCTATGAGTACGGCGTGACTACCGGCCGTCGTCGTCGCTGCGGTTGGTTCGATGGCCCCATCGCCAACTACGCCTCGCGTGTCAACGGCCTCACCGATATCGCCCTGACCAAGCTCGACGTGCTTTCGGCCTTCGACACCATCAAGGCGTGCGTTGCCTACGACGTCGACGGCGAGCGCTACACGAGCGTGCCCGAGCATCAGGTTCGTTTTGAGCACGCCAAGCCCATCTACGAGGAGCTCCCTGGCTGGAAGTGCGACATCACCGGTTGCCGCAGCTTTGAGGAGCTGCCGCAGGAGGCTCAGGACTACGTGGCGTTTATCGAGGATCTGGCACACACCCGCGTGACGTTCATTGGCGTCGGCGCCGATCGCGAGCAGATCATCAACCGATTCTGGAAGTAATCGGCACTATTCGGTTATTGCGATATACCCCTTTGCAGCCCAGGCGGGCGGCCGAGGGGTATATTTGCTTTGTAATGGGTCCGCATGGTTGGCGGGCCGTTCATCCATAGAGGAGGCACCCTTGAAGGCGGACACTCAAACCATCGACATCCTGTTGTTGGGCAGCGGCGGCCGCGAGCATGCTCTGGCAGCAAAGCTCGCAGCATCACCGCGCGCCGGCAAGCTCTACATTGCGCCGGGTAACGGCGGCACCGCGAGCTGCGGCGAGAACGTGGTTCTCGACGATTGCGATCCTGCGGCCGTGGCGGCGTTTGCGCAGAGCCACGGATGCGGACTCGTGGTGATTGGCCCCGAGGCTCCGCTCGTGGCGGGCGTAGCCGATGCCGTGCGCGCGGCGGGCATTCCCTGCTTTGGCCCGGGTGCCGAGGGCGCCCAGATGGAGGGCTCCAAGCTATTTTCCAAGCAGCTCATGGAGCGTGCTGGCATTCCGACGGCTGCCTACGGCTCGTTTACTGACGAGGCTTCGGCTCTCGCCTACGTGCGCGAGCAGGGCGCCCCGCTGGTCGTGAAGGCTGACGGCCTGGCTGCGGGCAAGGGCGTTATCGTGGCGACTGAGCTCGAGCAGGCCGAGGAGGCCGTGCGCGAGTGCTTTGGCGGCACCTTTGGCGATGCCGGCAACACCGTTGTCATTGAGGAGATGCTGGTTGGCCCCGAGTGCTCGCTGCTGGCCTTTACCGACGGCAAGACCGTGCGTCCTATGGCCACCTCGCAGGATCACAAGCGTGCACTCGAGGGCGACAAGGGCCCCAACACCGGTGGCATGGGCGTCTACAGCCCGGTGCCCATCGTGACCGACGAGGAGCACGCCACCATGGTGAAGGTCATGGAGCAGACCGTGGCCGAGCTTGCCGCCGAGGGCATCGACTACCGCGGCTGCCTGTATGGTGGCTTTATGCTCACCCCCGCCGGCCCCAAGGTGTTGGAGTTCAACGCCCGCTTTGGCGACCCCGAGACGCAGGTCGTGCTGCCGCGCCTTAAGAACGACTTGGTCGAGGTCATGCTGGCCTGCGCCAACTGCGAGCTCGATCAGATTGAGCTCGATTGGCGTGACGAGTGGGCCGTGGCTGTTGTCCTGACGAGCGCTGGCTACCCCGGCAGCTACGAGAAGGGCAAGGTCATCACCGGTATCGAGGACGCCGAGGCCATGGAGAACGTGACCGTATATCACGCCGGCACCGCCGTAGTGGACGGCCAGCTCGTGACCAACGGTGGCCGCGTGCTCGCCGTGACCGCTCTGGGCGACACGTTCGAGAATGCTCGCAACCTTGTCTACGAGGCCTGCGAGAAGATTGATTTTGAGGGTAAGACCCTGCGTCATGACATTGGCCTGCGCGCGCTGCGTGGCCGCGACGCCTGGGATGCCTAAAATCCGAGAGGAATGAGACGGATGGACGAGAAGAACGAAGAGCTCGTGGACGCGCAGATCGTCGAGCAGGACGGTCGCACGTATGGGCACGCCGAGGGCGAGCCCGGTGGCGAGGTCGTCGATGAGCCGATGCTGGTGCTGGGCGACGACGACCCGCACGATGCCGAGCTGCACGAGAAGATTCTTTCGGAGGAGTGCGCCTGGAAGGGCAAGATCCTCGACGTCCACCGTCTTGAGGTTGAGCTGCCCAACGGCCACCGCAGCGCCCGCGATGTAATTCGCCATCCGGGTGCGGCGGCCGTTGTGGCACTGACCGAGAGCGGCAAGATCGTGCTGGTACGTCAGTACCGCACTGCCATCGACCGCGTGACGGTCGAGATTCCCGCCGGCAAGCTCGACCCGGGCGAGGATCCGCTCGATTGTGCCAGGCGCGAGCTGCACGAGGAGACGGGCTTTAGGGCCGGCCGCATTCGCTTTTTGACGTCGATCGTCACGACCTGTGGCTTCTGTGACGAGATCATTCACATCTACCTGGCTACCAAGCTTGAGTTCGACGCGCCCAACCCCGATGACGACGAGTTCGTCAACGTGGATCTAGTGCCGCTGCACGAGCTGATCGACGCCGTGCTCGACGGCAAGATCGAGGATGCCAAGACCGTCGTGGGCGCACTTGCCTGCGACAGCATCGCGCATAGGCTAGGCGGGGCAGAGCTTTAGCGAGCGGGGTAACCCTGGGACAAAATAATCAGTAGTGTATGTCCCAGGTGTGAGAGTCGTAACGAGTTTGTTGCCGCAGGCGACCCTGGGACAAGCACTACTGATTATTTTGTCCCAGGGCCTTGCTTGCTGGTAATTCTTTGAGGATTACATGCTGAAGAGGTTTTTGTCTTATTACAAGCCCCAGATGGGGCTTTTTGTTGCTGATACTGTTTGCGCCCTGGTGCTTGCCGCCATTGATCTGGCGTTTCCTATCATTCTGCGCAATCTGACCGGCGGGCTCTTTACCCAAGGTCAGGCTGCCATTATGCAGGCGCTCGGCATGATTGCGGTGGGCCTGGTGCTGATGTATGCCATCCGTTGCGCCTGCCGCTACTTTGTGAGCTACTGGGGCCACGTGATGGGCGCGCGCATGGAGTCCAAGATGCGCGAGGACTTGTTCGATCAGTACGAGCGCTTTAGCTTTGCGTACTTCGATCGCAACAGCTCGGGCGACATGATGAGCCGCGTCGTCAACGACCTGTTCGACATCTGCGAGGCGGCACATCACGTGCCCGAGTGGATTATCATCTGCGGCATCGAGATTGTCGGCTCGTTTGTGATCCTCTTTACTATTGCCCCGGTGCTGGCGCTTGCCATGGCTGTGGTAACGGCGGCGTTCGCGGTCATCATGTTTTGGCAGAACATGCGCATGCGCGAGGTCTTTAGCGACAACCGCAAAAAGATCAGCGGCATCAATGCGCAGCTACAGGACTCGCTGGCGGGCATGCGTGTGGTCAAGAGCTTCGCGAATGAGGAGACCGAGCGTGCTAAGTTCCGCGCCTCCAACGATCGCTACCTTTCGTCCAAAGAGAACATGTATCACGCCATGGGCGTCTATACCGCGACGTATGGTCTGCTTTCGGGCGTGCTCTACGTGATCGTGGTGCTGCTCGGCGGTTGGCTGGTGGCGCAGGGCCAGCTGCAGGCGGTCGATATGGCGACCTTCGCGCTCTACATCTCGCTGTTCTGCACACCGCTCGAGACGCTCGTCAACTCGGCGGAGACGTACCAGAAGGCCATTGCCGGGTTTAAGCGTATGGACGAGGTGCTTTCGACGGCGCCGGATATTCAGGATAAGCCGGGCGCCGCGGACCTGCAGGTGACCGCCGGCGCTGTTGAGTATCGCGACGTGTGCTTTAGCTACGAGGATGTTGAGCTGGGCGAGGCCGGTGCCGATGAGCGCCCCGTGATCGACCACATGGATCTGTCCATCAAGCCCGGTCAGACCATCGCGCTGGTCGGCCCCTCTGGCGGCGGTAAGTCCACGACCTGCTCGCTGCTGCCGCGCTTTTATGACGTGGCTGCTGGATCCATCAGCATTGACGGTCAGGACGTGCGCGATGTGACGCAGCAGAGCCTGCGCCGCGCTATCGGCCTGGTGCAGCAGGACGTCTACCTCTTCGACGGCACGATCGGCGAGAACATCGCCTACGGCAAGCCCGGTGCCACGGCAGAAGAAATCGCCGAGGCCGCTCGCCGCGCCAATATCGACACCTTTATCGAGTCGCTGCCGCAGGGCTACGACACGGTGGTGGGCGAGCGCGGCAGCCGTCTTTCGGGCGGACAGAAACAGCGCGTCGCCATCGCACGCGTGTTCCTCAAGAACCCTAAGATCCTTATCTTGGATGAGGCGACGAGTGCCCTGGATAACGAGAGCGAGGAGGCGGTGCAGGAGTCGCTCGAGCGTCTGGCGCGCGGCCGCACCACGATCATCATCGCCCATCGTCTGTCGACCATTAAGCATGCCGACGAGATTGCGACCGTTGAGCATGGTCGCGTTGTGGAACGTGGCACGCACGAGGAGCTTCTCACTCGTGGCGGCACCTATGCCCGTTACTATCGAATGCAGTTCGAAGGTGCGCGTGCGCACGAGCTCGACTGATTGATATGACAGGAAGTTTATGGCTGATAAGAACCCTTTGACTCCGGAAGAAGTGACGGAGTTATTCTCCGAAATCGACGCATCCGGCGTCTTGGATCCTACGCTCGCCAAAAAGCGCACCGAGCGCATGCGCGAGAAGGAGGCCGCGTCCAAACGCGGTGACAAGGCGGCGCTGGCTCAGCTGCGCAGTGAGGATCGCGCGAGTCAGGCGAAACATATCGACCCGTTGTCCGAGGACGACCCTTCGGGCTCGCAGGTGAGCCATACCATCACGAAGACCGCCATGGCGGTGGTCATCGGCATTCTGGTGCTGATCGTTGGCATGCAGATCGGCTACGGTGTGATGCGCCGCCTGAATACCGCCAACCTGTCCGAGAGCGTTTCGGTGGATACCGTTTCCACGGCGCTGAAGGGTGGCCTTGAGTGGGGCAATGGCTTTACGCAGTTCCCGCTCGAGTTTACCGTTGACGAGGCGGACGAGCGCACGGGTACGGTTGAGGTAACGGTGCTGGACACGTCGTCTGCCAATGAGCTTGAGCTGTTGTCCAACGGGCAGATTCAGGCGGCGGCGCTTGCGACCAATGCCCTGCTCAACGATAAGATTGACCGTGTGGTGTATAACGTGCACGCCTACATTGATGAGGACAGCAAGATTCAGCACGATTCTTTCTTTGGCATGTTTCCCGCGCAGGGTCACCAGAGCGCCATCCTGACGTTTGTGTGGACCAAGAGCTCGTCGAACGCTACGAATATCGACTGGAAGATGCGTATCGTGAGCATGGACGACACCATTGCCGAGCGCATTCAGAAGCAGGTGAACTCGGTGTCGTCGTTGATTGAGGATCCGGTGGTGAGCCAGACCAAGATCGACGAGGAGAATGCCGAGCGCAATCTGGAGCACCGCCTGCACGGTCGCGAGATCTTCCGCGGCGGCAAACCCGACCGCACACCGTCCGATCTGCTGGAGCAGGACAAATAAGACGCCATCATCCCGCGTGAGCCAAGCGCCCCGCGGGATGATTTTTTCATCCCCGTCCCAGAAAAATCATTATGCATAGAAAGTCATAATTATCATTTCGTAAACATTTCGATGAAATTAACGCCATAGCGCATGCTTGCGGTTACAATACCGCGAGGCCTAACTACACACCTTTAAGCCGGTCCTGTGAGACCGGGAAGGAGCATTATGGCGAACAACCATACCGCGGGCATTGCTGCCCGCACCTTCGCGCCCAGCGAGCTTTGCCAGCGTATGCTGGCCAAAACCAGCAAGGGCACCTGCGGTCCCTGCATCCTGTATCTTGAGGATGGGACCATTTTTTATGGACGTGCATGCGGCGCCGAGGGCACCGCGACCGGCGAAGTCTGCTTCAACACCTCGCTCGAGGGCTATTTTGAGGTCATGACCGACCCGAGCTATGCCGGCCAAATCGTAACCATGACCTATCCGCAGATCGGCAACTACGGCATCGACGAGACCGACGTCCAGTCGGCCTTCCCCGGCGATACCACTCGCCCCGCGAGCGCTCCGGCCATGCGCGGCGTGATCGTTCGCGACATGTGCGCCACGCCTTCTAACTGGCGCTCGGCCGTCAGCGTGCCGGAGTATCTGCGCGCCCACGGCATCGTCGCCATCGAGGGTGTCGATACCCGTGCCTTGGTGCGCCACCTGCGCGACAACGGCTCCAAGATGGGCATCATCTCGACCGAGATCTTTGACGTCGACGAGCTTGCCGAGCGTCTGGCCGCAGCACCCACGCTGGTGGGCGAGAACCTGGTCAAGACCGTGAGCTGCCCCGAGCCTCACGAGTTTGCAGCCGCCGACCTGCCCGCCACGCATGACTTTGCGCTCGCATCCGCCGCTCCTGCCCGCCACAAAGTGGTCGCCTATGACTGCGGCGTGAAGCGCGGCATTCTGGAGGGCCTCGTCCGCGCCGGTTGCGACCTTACCGTCGTGCCGTGGGACACGCCCGCGAGTGAGGTACTCGACATGAACCCCGACGGCGTCTTTTTGTCCAACGGCCCTGGCGACCCGGATGCCGTGGTGGAGACCTACGAGCAGGTGCAGCAGCTGATCGGCAAGGTGCCGGTCTTTGGCATTTGCCTGGGTCACCAGATGATTAGCCTGGCCTGCGGCGCTCAGATGGAAAAGCTTAAGTTCGGCCACCGCGGTGGCAACCAGCCGGTTATGAACCTGGTGAGCCGTCGCGTGGAGATTACCGCGCAAAACCACGGCTTTGGCCTGCTGTTCCCCAGCCTGGGCAAGCTGATTCCCGAGCTCTCTGGCGGCGAGACCGAGCATGCGGCCGATGGCGATCTGCGCGCCTGGGTGCGCCGCGGCATCGCGCCGGTCGTGATGAATGAGCGCTTCGGCCGCATTCGCCTGACGCACGTGAACCTCAATGACGGCACCGCCGAGGGCATCCAGCTGCTCGACGCCCCGTGCTTCTCGGTCCAGTACCACCCCGAGGCCTCGCCCGGCCCCACCGATGCCCACTACCTCTTTACCGCCTTTACGCGACTCATGGACGGCGAGGAGAACTACCTGGACATCGACACCGCGAAGGACCGCCTTGCCGGCTGGAATTTCGCTGAGTCCGAGACCGCTGAGACCGAGGAGAACTAACATGCCGAAACGTACTGACATCAAGCGCATCCTCGTCATTGGTTCGGGCCCCATCGTCATTGGTCAGGCGTGCGAGTTCGACTACTCCGGCGCCCAGGCCTGCAAGGTGCTCAAAGAGGACGGCTTTGAGGTCATCCTCGTCAACTCCAACCCGGCGACCATCATGACCGATCCGGGTCTTGCCGACCGCACCTATGTTGAGCCCATCACCGCTGAGTTTATCGAGCGCGTGATTAAAAAGGAGCACCCGGACGCGCTGCTGCCCACGCTGGGCGGTCAGACCGGCCTCAACGCCGCCGTCGAGCTGGCAAAAGACGGCACGCTCGACAAGTATGGCGTCGAGATGATCGGTTGCGACCTGGCCGCTATCGAGCGCGGCGAGGACCGTAAACTCTTTAATGAGGCCATGGCCGAGATTGGCCTGGAAGTTGCGCGCTCGGGCTATGCCTACAGCGTGGCAGATGCCGAGGCTATCGCCGAGCGCGTGGGCTATCCCTGCGTGCTGCGTCCGAGCTTTACCCTCGGCGGCGCCGGCGGCGGCATCGCACACACCCACGAGGAGCTCGTCTCCATCGTAAGCCAGGGCCTTGAGCTTTCGCCCGCACACGAGGTGCTGGTCGAGGAGTCCATCGAGGGCTGGAAAGAGTACGAGATGGAGGTCATGCGCGACCACGCCGGCAACGGCATCATCGTGTGCTCCATCGAGAACCTCGACCCCATGGGCGTCCACACCGGCGACTCCATTACCGTGGCGCCGGCGCAGACCCTCTCCGATCTTGAGTACCAGCGCATGCGCGTGGCCTCGCTCGCCATTCTTGAGAAGATCGGCGTCGAGACCGGCGGATCCAACGTGCAGTTTGCCGTGAATCCGCAGACCGGCCGCCTCATCGTCATCGAGATGAACCCGCGCGTGAGCCGTTCGTCCGCGCTGGCCTCCAAGGCCACGGGTTTCCCCATCGCCAAGGCCGCCGCACGCCTGGCCGTGGGCTACACGCTCGACGAGATCGTCAACGACATCACCAAGGCCACGCCCGCCTGCTTTGAGCCCACGATCGACTACTGCGTCGTCAAGGTGCCGCGCTTTGCCTTCGAGAAGTTCAAGGGCACCGACCCCACGCTCACCACGCGCATGAAGGCCGTGGGCGAGATCATGGCGATCGGCCGTACCTTTGAGGAGGCCTTCGGCAAGGCCATGCGCTCGCTGGAGGACGGTCACCAGGGTATTTGCGCCGGTGGCAAGGAGGGTGCCGACAAGCTGAGCGACGACGAGCTCGCTCAGGCCGTGGCCACCCCGACCGAGCACCGCATCTTCTTTGTGGTCGAGGCTCTGCGCCGCGGCTGGGACGTCGCGCGTATCCACTCCATCTGCGGTATCGATCCGTGGTATCTCAACCGTATTAACGACATGGTTCAGGTTCAGGAGAGCATCCGCGGCCTGCGGGTGGAGGATATCGACGCCGACGCGATGCGCCTGCTCAAGCAGTACGGCACGAGCGACGCTGAGATTGCCGCGCTGACCGGCTCGGACGAGCGCTTTGTGCGCGCTTACCGCAAGGGCCTGGGCGTGGTTCCCAGCATGAAGACGGTCGACACCTGCGCGGCCGAGTTCTCGAGCGCCACGGAGTACCACTACAAGACCTACGAGAACATCTACCGCACGAGCCCGGACGCCAAGAAGTGCGTTGCCCCCGACGAGACCACGCCGGCGGACAAGCCCAAGGCCATGATCCTGGGCGCCGGTCCCAACCGCATTGGCCAGGGTATCGAGTTCGATTACTGCTGCGTGCATGCGAGCTACGCGCTGGCCGCCCGCGGCTTTGAGACCATCATGGTCAACTGCAACCCCGAGACCGTCTCGACCGACTACGACACCTCCGACCGCCTGTACTTTGAGCCGCTCACCTACGAGGACGTCATGGATGTCATCGATGTTGAGCGCCCTGACGGCGTCGTGGTGACGCTCGGCGGCCAGACCCCGCTTAAGCTGGCACGCATGCTCGAGGAGAGCGGCGTAAACATTATGGGCACCAAGCCCGATGCCATCGACTTTGCCGAGGACCGCGAGCGCTTCGCCGCCCTGCTCGACAAGCTGGGCATCATGTACCCGCCGGCGGGCCAGGCGACCTCGTTTGAGGAGGCCGAGGCCGTGGCCGCGCACATCGGCTATCCGCTGCTGGTGCGTCCGAGCTACGTGCTGGGCGGCCGCGGCATGATGATCGCCTACGATGCCGAGCATCTGCGCGATTACATGGCCGAGGCTGCGCGCATTAGCCCCGACTACCCGGTGTATCTGGACCGCTTCCTGGAGGGTGCAATCGAGTCCGATGTTGACGCCCTGTGCGACGGCGAAGAGGTGTATATCGGCGGTATCCTGGAGCATATCGAGGAGGCCGGCATCCATTCCGGTGACTCTGCGACCTGCATCCCGCCGTTCAGCTTTAGCGAGAGCCTGCAGGCAAAGCTTCGCGAGACCACGCGCCGTATCGCGATGGCGCTGGGCGTGCGCGGTCTCGTCAACGTGCAGTACGCCATCAAGGGCGAGACCGTCTACGTGATCGAGGCTAACCCGCGTGCCAGCCGCACCGTGCCGTTTATCTCCAAGGCCACCGGCGTGCCGCTGGCCAAGTGCGCGGCGCGCATCATGGCGGGCGATTCTATCGCGAGCCTGGGCCTGCCGAGTGACGAGCGCCAGCTCGATTGGTTCTGCATGAAGGAAGCCGTTATGCCCTGGGGCCGTTTCCCGGGTGCCGACGTTATCCTGGGGCCCGAGATGAAGTCGACAGGAGAGGTCATGGGTATCGCCAAGAGCTATCCCGAGGCGTACGCCAAGACGCAGCTGGCAATCGACTACAAGCTGCCCGATCCCAGCAGCGGCAAGGTGTTCATCAGTGTGTGCGACCGCGACAAGCGTCACATCCTTTCGGTCGCGCGCATCCTGCGCTACCTGGGCTTTGACATCTGCTCCACCGAGGGCACGGCGCGCGTGCTGCGCGGCGGCAACGTGACCTGCGAGGTCGTGGAGAAGATCAGCGGCCCGCACGATGGCGAGCGTCCCAACATTGGCGACCTGATCGCCGATGGCAAGATCGCGGTGATCGTCAACACGCCGTACGGCCCAGGTTCGCGCGGCGACGGCTACCTGCTGCGCACCGAGGCCGTGCGCCGCGGCGTGACCTGCGTGACTGCGATGTCCGCGGCCAACACGTACGTGAGCGCCATCGAGGCGGTGCGCGAGGACCAGCAGGGTCACGGCAGCGCCAACGACATGGGCATGGACGTCATCGCCCTGCAGGACCTGCCGCAGTACACGGTGTAGACTGACCTGTCCGGCCGGGGCGGGGGAGCCGAGTTTCCCACTTCGCTCCGGCTGCAAGCAGAGTCGCTCAGTGGGAAACTCGGCTCCCCCGCCCCGGCCTGCGGTGACTTGGTTGCACCGTGTGCTGCAGAAGGGGCTTTGCGCGATGACTAGGGCTGAATAAAAAGTGAGCGTGGGATCCACCGTTCGTTCGAACGGCGGATCCCACGTTTTGTATGGGGCCTTTCAGCCTCGTCAACCTCCCATTCCAAACCAAATCAGCCAACGTACGTCATGGCAATCCCCGGTAGGTCGAAGGTGCTCTGCGGCGGCCCGGTGTTTTCATCTGAACGACTTTGCGTAGCAACCGGAGTGAAGATGAAAACACCGGGCCGCCGCGGAGCACCCACAGACCGCAGGGACGGGAGCAGCTATACTACTCTCAGTAGTTAAGGGTCGCGGATTCGCTGCGTCACCGCTCTCAACAGGAGGTCTATGTTTATGGCAGATCAAAAGCCGGTTGTCGGGATCATCATGGGTTCCAAGTCCGATCTGGGCGTTATGGAAGGCTGCACCGCCGAGCTCGAGGCACTGGGTGTGCCCTATGAGCTCGTGATCGCGAGCGCACACCGCACGCCGGCGAAGGTCCACGAGTGGGCTTCGACTGCCGCCGATCGCGGCATCAAGGTGATTATCGCCGCCGCCGGCAAGGCCGCTCACCTGGGTGGTGTCGTGGCTGCCTTTACGCCGCTGCCGGTTATCGGCGTGCCTATGAAGACGAGTGACCTGGGCGGTATGGACTCTTTGCTGTCGATGGTGCAGATGCCCTCCGGCGTGCCCGTGGCCTGCGTTGCCATCAACGGCGCCAAGAACGCTGCCATTTACGCCACGCAGATTCTGGGCGCATGCGACCCCGAGTACCGCAAGGTTATCGAGAAGATGAAGCAGGAGATGGCTGACGCCTAAGCGTTCCGCCGTTTCGCCGCAGTATAAGGAGAGCCATGTCCGATTATCAGGGAAAACGATTCAAGGCTTCTCAGATTCCCGATCCGTCGAAGCCGGGTGCCGCCCATGCGGCGCAGCAGGGTCGGACATCCTCTCCTCAGCAGCCGCGCGCGCCGCGCCCCGTGACACCGGCGACGTATCGTCGACAGGACGCGCCGGCCGCATATCGTCCTTCGTCTTATAGCTCCGCTAAGAAGCCGCCCCGGTCTTCATCGCATGCCGCGCCGTCGGATTACACCGAGCCGCCGCGCAAAAAGCGCCGCTCCATTATTCCCATTCTGCTCATCATCATCGGTATCGGCCTGATTGTCGCCGCCGCCGCTATCTTTATTAATGCCCAGATTGGCTATAAGCAGGCGAGCGATTCGTATCAGAAAATCGAGAAGCAATATGTAAGCGATAAGGACGCCAGCGGCGTGCCGATTATCGACTTTGATGCGCTTGCTCAGACGAACCCCGAGATTGTGGGTTGGATTTACGTGCCGGGAACCAATATCAACTATCCCGTGGTGCAGACCAACAACAACTCCAAATACCTCAACACGCTGTTCGACGGAACGGCTAACGCGTCCGGTGCCATTTTCCTGGATAGCGATGACACCGCGCCGGGAATGGTCGACCAGCAGACCACGATCTACGGCCACCATATGAACGACGGATCGATGTTCAACGTGATTTCGGACACCACTGATCAGGCGACGTTCGATAGCATCGAGTTTGTGTACTACATCACGCGCGATGCGACGTATAAGCTGCGTCCGCTGGCGACCAAGGTGGTCGAGGACACGTATGCCAAGGCGCGCACGACCAATTTTGAGGGCGACGACGGACTCAAGAACTACCTGTCCGAGATGCTCGACGGCGCTTCCGCCGTGGCGAGTGATGCTACCGATCGTGCCGCTTCGGCAACTAAGGTTGTAACGCTTGTGACCTGTCGTTCGCTGTCGCTGAGCAACACACGCGCCGTCATGGTGCTCACGCCGGTCGAGGAATAAGTTGTTCGAGAGTAGCTAAAAAGGCCCCGTCCCAAATTGGCTACTCGACGACGGTAAGGGAGAAATGATGCTCGAGAGTGGCAAATTGATGCCTTCGATTGATGCTTGGCTGCGTGAGGCCAAGGCCGATGCTTCGGCGGCGGGCTGTGGGATGTATCTGACGCATAACGGTGTGGTGCGCGCGACGCCCAAGGCCGAGGTGCGCGGAGTCGAGACCGATGGCGTGGCGCCAGGCCACAGGGTGGGCGGCATGGTCTTTGACTACGACGCCGAAAAGGTACGGTCTGCTATCGAGGCCACGCGCGCGATGCCGGGTATCGGCTATGTGCGCGTGTGGCTGGCAAGCGGCGAGCTTGCCGTAGGTGACGACATCATGCTCGTGCTTATCGGCGGGGACATTCGCCCGCACGTGGTCGATGCACTGCAGGCGCTCGTTGGCACCATCAAGAACGAATGCGTGAGTGAGGTCGAGCGCGAGGCGTAGAGGCTTGCGTCGATAGAAGTATCGTTTATAAAAATGCCCACCGGTACGTGTGATACCGGCGGGCATTTTGCGTTTTGGGCGCGGTGAGCGCTACACGCGCGTCGCATCCTTGGGGCTCATGGTCATACTCTGAAAACGGTTCTCCATATATTCGTTATCGAAATGCTTGTCATAGAACTGTGCGACGGGAATATTTCGAACGGTTCCGTTGACGCGCTGATACCAATAGTCGAGCGATTGCAACGTCATGACGCCGTCGATCAACATGACGGCGGTCAGGATGACGGTAGCAGAGTAGCGGCGTTTCCATGGAATCATATTGATGAGCTTAAGCAGGCGCGGCAGCAAGACCTTGATCCAGATGAGGCCACCCAGGCCCCACATGCAGGCAAACGGCGTGCATGTGCGTCCCCCGGTCAATACCGCGATGGGATCGGGCATGCCGAATAGCCTAATGTGTGAATAGCTCCACGACACCACGCCAAATGAGGTCTGCATAAACCAGCCTACAAACACCTCGAAAGCGCCGCCGATCAGGGCACTTACCAGGAAAATGATCAGAGGATTCTTTTTATAGAAGCGGTTGAGCGCCATGGTCATGAGCACCGCGCCAAATCCGTAGATGGGGCTAAAGGGGCCAAATAGCATACCGGCACGGTCCTGATAGACGCCGGGATCGACGACGACCATATGCCAGACTTCCTCGAGAATGAGACCTAACACGCTGCAGACGAAGAATACCCAGAACAGGTTGAAGTAGTTGAGCTTGATGTAGCCCTCGCCGGTTTCGTCGCGGCCGAGCATCCCCTCGGCGGCGGCATCGCGGTCGAGCATCTCTTGCAGACGGCGCTGCAGTTCGCGCTCCTGGCGTAGCGTGGGGTCGACGGTGGCCGACAGCGCAATGAGGATGACAAGCTGGACGGCGGGGCGCAGCAGGAAGGGTCCGATGCCCTGGAGCATCACGTCAACTAAAAGCTCCACGACGGTAAATGCGATGAGGACGTAAGACAGGCGGGCGGCATTGCGCCGCTGGTCCTTGATGAGGTCCAGGCCAAAGACGATCAAGATGATCGCGCTTGCCGCCGAGAGCATAATGCCGGCGACGATAAGGCCGACTGCGACTAGGGTGTTATCACCGAGCTTAGCGGCGACGTTGCCGTTAATGAGTGCGGTGATGACCTGCCACATAAAGACGGCGACTGACGGGAGCGTGCCCACGCCAGATAGGGTGCACAGGACTGCGTAGACCTTGATGATAAGGGGGATCTTCTTGGCCTCCGTGGTGCTGGGGACACTGGGGTCGAGTTGATTTCGATCCATACGCTACCTTTCTCGTCTTGTAGTAGCCTACAAGGATACGCCGACGACCAGCTAAAAGACAGGACGAACGTCCCAATTGCAACAATGTAGCCCCTAGCGCGGGCGAGACACGGCGCACGGGAAGTCTTCGAGGCCGTTGCCCCTGAGAGTGGACTACCCAATAAAATGTTTGGTCGCAAAACGGATAATAAGCTCGGTGGGCTTTTAAAAAGCGCTGCTCATGCGCGGGGGAGCGCGTCGCGCCGTGCGTATAATAAGGCGGGTAACGCCAAAATACGAGGCTCTGAGGGGATGCCATGTCTCAAGAAACCATCCGCGCGGCCGAGCGTGCCGCGGGACAGGTGAACGCCATGTCGACGTATGATCCGGACTCTGACCAGCTGCATGAGGAATGCGGCGTTTTTGGTGTCTGGGCGCCCGATCGCGACGTGGCTCGACTGACGTACTTTGGCCTGCGTGCACTGCAGCATCGCGGCCAAGAATCGGCGGGAATCGCCGTTGGTGACGGCGGTACGGTTATGGTCCGCAAGGATCTGGGCCTGCTCGACCGCGTGTTCTCCAATGCCGACTTGTCGACGCTCTCCGGTCAGCTGGCCGTGGGTCATGTGCGCTACGGCACCGCCGGCGCCAAGAGCTGGGAAGCCTCTCAGCCGCACCTCTCTACCATCAATAGCGTCATTATCGCGCTCGCGCACAACGGCACCCTCGTCAACACCGACGAGCTGCGTCGCCAGCTGATCGAGCTGGGCGTACCGTTCCTCTCCAACTCGGATTCCGAGGTCGCGACCAAACTCATCGGCTACTTTACTCAGCGTACTGGCCATCTGCGCGAGGGCATTCGCAAGACCATGGAGCTCGTGCGCGGCGGCTACGCCATGACGCTCATCAACGAGCAGGCGCTCTACGCATTCCGCGATCCGCACGGCATTCGCCCGCTCGTGCTGGGCAAGCTGGTGGATGAGGGCCTGGACCAGGCCGATGCCGCATCCGTTTCGCAGCTGCCGTCGCAGGACGGCGCCGCGACGGTCGACGCCACCACCCATGTCACGCGCGCCGGCGGCTGGGTCGTTGCCTCCGAGACCTGCGCGCTCGATATCGTGGGCGCCGAGTACGTCCGCGACGTCCGTCCCGGTGAGATTTTGCGCATCAGCGCCGAGGGCCTTGTGTCCGAGCAGGGCGTGCCTGCCGCCGAAGAGCCTGCTAACTGCATTTTTGAGCAGGTCTACTTTGCCCGCCCCGACTCCATCATGAACGGCAAGAGCGTCTATGCCTGCCGTTACGACATGGGTCGTCAGCTGGCACATGAGGAGCCCGTCGAGGCCGACCTGGTCATCGGCGTGCCCGACTCCGGCCTGCCGCCCGCGGAGGGCTATTCGCACGAGAGTGGCATTCCCTTTGGCGAGGGCCTCATCAAGAACCGCTATGTGGGCCGTACGTTTATCGAGCCTACGCAGGAGCTGCGTGCCATGGGCGTGCGTATGAAGCTCAACCCGCTGCGTGACAACATCGAGGGCAAGCGCCTGGTCGTCATCGACGACTCCATCGTGCGCGGCACCACCATGGTGCAGCTCGTCAAGATGCTGCGCAACGCCGGCGCCAAGGAGATTCATATCCGCATCAACTCGCCCGAGGTCATCTGGCCGTGCTTCTACGGTATCGATACCGACGTGCAGTCGCAGCTTATCAGCGCCAACAAGACGGTCGACGAGATTTGCGAGTATATCGGCGCCGATTCGCTGGCCTTCCTTTCGGTCGAGGGCCTGCTTAAGGTCATGCCCAAGGGCGGTTACTGCGATGCGTGCTTTACCGGCCGCTACCCCGTGGCGATTCCCGAGAGCTTTGGCCGCGACAAGTTCATGGAGGGCTTTAAGCCCCGCAACCTGGACAAGCCGCTGCACTTTGATGACGACGCCGTGGTCGAGAAATACGACGATCGCAGCTGGGAAGAGGAACACGGCGAGGCCTAAAACCTGCCAAAAAGGGACAGGTTTATTTTGGTAGGTTTTACCTGCTGTTTTGTTGATATGACGGCGCGCGTTGTTATGGCGCGCGCCGAAATGAACGCAACTATGAGCACCGTTTGGCGCCCGGGCGGCGCCACGGTAGTGGGAGAGGAAGGCTCAGATGAGCGACAGCAAGCATGTGACGTACGAGGACGCCGGTGTCGATACCGCCGAGGGCGGTCGCGCCGTCGACGCGATTAAGCAGATGGTCAAGGACACCAACCGCCCCGAGGTTATCGGCGGCATTGGCGGCTTCGGTGGCCTGTTCTCGGCCGCCGCGCTCAAGGATATGGAAGACCCGATCCTGATCAGCGGCACCGACGGTGTGGGCACCAAGCTCGTGCTCGCCCAGATCATGGACCGTCACGAGACGGTGGGCCAGGACCTGGTCGCCATGTGCGTCAACGACATTCTGGCCTCGGGCGCCGAGCCGCTGTTCTTCCTGGACTATGTTGCCATCGGTCATATTGAGGCCGAGCACATGGCAAAGATCATCAAGGGCGTGGCCGACGGCTGCAAGCTCGCGGGCTGCGCGCTCGTGGGCGGCGAGATGGCCGAGCACCCGGGCGTCATGGCTCCTGCCGATTACGACCTCGCCGGCTTTACCGTGGGCGTTGTCGATCGTCCCAAGATGCTCGATCCCGCGAACGTACGTCCCGGCGACGTGATCCTGGGTCTGCCTTCTACCGGCGTGCACTCCAACGGTTACTCGCTCGTGCGCAAGGTCATCGGCGTCGACGGCATCAAGCCGGGTACGCCCGAGGCCGCCGCTAAGGCCGAGGAGCTGAGCCGTCCGCTCGAGGAGCTCGGTGGCGCTTCGCTTGCCGACGCTCTGCTGGCTCCCACGCGCATTTACGTCAAGCCGATTCTGGAGCTGCTGCGTGGCGGCGCCAACGTTCACGCCATCGCCCACATCACCGGCGGCGGCATTACCGAGAACCTCAACCGTGCGCTCGCCGACGACGTCGACGCCGTGGTCACCCGCAACGGTGCCGAGATGGGCTGGGACGTTCCGCCCGTTATCACCTATGTGTCGCGCCAGGCCGAGCTCGCGCCCAACGAGGCGTGCAAGACCTTCAACATGGGCGTTGGCCTGTGCCTGATCGTTGCCCCCGAGGACGAGGCCGCTGTGACCGAGGCTCTGGTTGCGCTCGGCGAGAAGCCGTTCCGCGTGGGCGAGTGCGTCGAGGGTTCCGGTAAGGTCGTGTACTCCGATGAGCGCTAACGAGCAGATGGCTGCTGGCGAGGGCCTGGGCTTTGTGCCCTACACCCGTCCGACCGGCACCGATACGGCCGCGCCGCTCAAGATCGGCGTGCTCATCAGCGGTTCGGGCACCAACCTGCAGGCGCTGATCGACCTGATCGCCGCCGGCAAGCTCAACGCATCGATTGAGCTTGTGGTGTCGAGCCGTCCTTCGGCCAAGGGACTGCAGCGTGCCGAGCGTGCTGGCATCCAGACGCTCACGCTGTCCAAGGATGTGTACGCCGACCCCATCGCTGCCGATGAGATCATCGCGCACGAGCTGCTCGAGCGCGGCTGCGAGTACGTGGTCATGGCCGGTTACATGCGCATGGTGCATACGCCGCTGCTGGCAGCGTTCCCCAACCGCGTGGTCAATCTGCATCCGGCGCTGCTGCCGAGCTTTACCGGCGCCCATGCGATTGACGATGCGTTTGCTCGCGGCGTCAAGGTGACCGGCGTGACCGTGCACTTTGCCAACGAGATCTACGACAACGGTCCCATCATCGCCCAGCGCGCGCTGGCTGTTGAGGAGGGTTGGGATGTCGACACGCTCGAGGAGCACATCCATGCGATCGAGCACGTGCTGTATCCCGAGGTCGTGCAGATGCTCGCCGACGGCCGCGTTCACGTGCTGGAGAGCGGCAAGGTCGCAATTGATGCGCCTCGCGGCTAGCGGCGCACAGTACAATTTAGCCGAGTAGTCAGGGTGGTCATTGGCGCCAAGGCGCGAGTGGCCGCCCTTTGTTTTAGGTAGTCACCTGCGACGTTCTTGAATGACTAGTCATTCAAGAACGTCGCAGGTGACTAGGTGAGAGAGGTGAGCGCATGGCGGATAACGAAGCGCTTTTTACGCCTGAGCTGGTGTTTTTTGATTGGGAGTGTGTGTCGCCGGATGAGGTGTTTGCGCAGCTTGAGGGCGAGCTTGCCCCGCGCGGCTACATTGCGCCTGGCTGGCTTGACGCCGTCCGCACGCGCGAGGATGCCTATCCCACGGGGCTTGCCATGCCGGCTGCCAACATTGCCATCCCGCATACCGACCCGGGATTTGTGGCCAAGCCCTATATCGCGGTAGCGAAGCCCGCCGCGCCCGTGACGTTTAGCGCCATGGCGGGTATGGGTGCTCCCGTGCCGGCGCAGATCATCATCAACTTAGGGATAGCCGAGCCGGGCGGCCAGGTCGAGGCGCTGCAGGCGCTCATGAATATCTTTATGGATGCCGACGCCGCAGCCGATGTGCTCGGCCAAACCACGCCCCAGGGCATGGTCGACGCCATCCGCCGCCACTTCTAAGGTCGGACTAAGCCGGCACTTAGGGACGTTCCTTATGTGCCGGCACTTGGGGACTGTCCCTAACTGCCGGCAGAAAAGGAACGTCCCTAACTGCCAACTGCCAAATCTGTCACCTTTGCACCAAAATGGTGCAGATTAACCTGTCCCCTTTGCGCCAGGTGTGCCGTGGGGGCTGCGTTGTGACACAATGGCGTTTGTTCGATTCGTTTTGCGAAAGGCCAAACATGGCAAATAAGAAAAAGAACCCCGAGGCCGCGCCGACGCCTGAGCAGCAGGATCGCGCCGCCTCCAGCTCTCGTAAGAAGCAGCGCAAGACCTATGTGTCCAAGACCGTCAAGATCGTTTTGGTGGTCATCGGCGTGCTGGCGATGCTGCTTTCCGTCTCGGCCATGGCGTGCTCCGGCCTAATGTCGCAGACCGAGGACACCGGTACGGGCTACAAGCTGACCGGCGGCGTGGCTGCCACCATCAACGGCACCAACCTCACCGAGGACACCGTGACCAAGCAGATCATGAGCATGCGCACGTCCTACGGCTACACCAAGGACGAAGACTGGGCACAGTACCTGGTCGACAACGACCTCACGCCCAAGAAGTACCGCAAGCAGCTCATCGACTCGTACACGCAGCAGATTCTGCTTCAGCAGGCGCAGAAGGAGAACGGCGTGACCGTCTCGGACGAGGAAGTCGAGAAGGCTTGGAAGGACGCGTGCAAGAGCGCGGGCGGCGCCAAGACCTTTAAGGAGACCCTCAAAACCTACGGCTACACCGAGGACACCTACAAGGATTCGCTCAAGGAGAGTCTGGCGCAGCAGAAGCTCAAGGATGCCGTGGCGCCCACGAGCAAGCCCAAGGACAGCGAGATCGTCGATTACATCAACGAGAACCTGTCCAACTACAACGACGCCCGCCGTTCGTCGAACATCCTGATCAAGGTCGATTCCGACGCCTCCGACGAGGACAAGGCCGCTGCCAAGGCCAAGGCGCAGGAGTGCCTGGACAAGATCAACTCCGGTGAGCTGAGCTTCGAGGACGCCGTGGAGCAGTACTCCGACGACACCGGTTCCAAGGAGAAGAAGGGCGACGTGGGCTGGGACAAGCTCACCACCTTCGTCGACAGCTACCAGACGGCGCTCGAGGGCCTCAACAAGGGCGACGTGAGCGATGTGGTCGAGTCGACGTACGGTTACCACATCATCAAGTGCACCGACTACTTCCACGTTGATAACCGGGTCGATGACATTAAGCAGGTGCCCAAGGCCATTAAGAAGTATGTCTCCAACGTGGTGAAGACGCAGGCGGCCAGCACCGCGTACAGCGAGTGGCTGGAGCAGTATAAGAAGGACGCCGACATTACCGTTAACCCCATACCCAAGGACGTGCCGTACAACGTCAGCCTGAAGGGCGTCACCAAGAGTTCGACCGACGATTCGTCGACGACTGAGTAATCATGGGGCGGTGCTCACACGAGTACCGCCCACGCTATTGAGGAGGATTTGCAGATGACCAACGAAGAGCTGCAGAAGGAAATGATCGCGGCCATGAAGGCTAAGGACAAGGTTCGCCTGTCCATCATTCGCCAGGTCAAGGCCGAGGTGAAGAACATCGAGGTCAACGAGCGCCGCGATGTGACCGAGGAAGACGTCAACAGCATGATCAAGCGTCTGATTAAGCAGACGAGCGAGACGCTGGAGATGTCTATTAAGGCCGGTACCGACCAGGAGCGTACCGACAACCTGACCGAGCAGGTCAAGATTCTGGAGAGCCTGCTGCCCGCGCAGGTTTCGGGCGAGGAGCTCGAGGCTCTGATCGAGCAGGTCATCGCCGAGCTGGGTGCCACGTCCAAGAAGCAGATGGGCCAGGTCATGGGCGCGCTCGGCAAGGCCACCGGCGGCAACTTCGATAAGCCTGCCGCGGCAAAGATCGTCGGAGCCAAACTCGCGTAATTTGTTATGCGGTTTTACCAAACCGCATAACGGCTCGACGCTGCAAACCCGTACACACGGCAATCTGACGTTCAATTTCAAGGGCGCGACCATAAGGTCTGCGCCCTTTCATTTCACGTCACCTTGCTCGCGTGTACGGGTTTTCGCTGACTTATGCTCAACAAGGGCGGTTGAGCGCTCATTGGGGACAGACTTAAATGAGTAACCTTCATTGGGGCACTCATTTAAGTCTGTCCCCAATGAGTGGGTGAAAGGTTGCGGGTTCTTTACGGGGATGCAGTGTGGGCTGCGGAAACGTGGTTCTTTCCGTACAATAGTGCAATTCGTATAAACGCAGGGAAGGGACATTCATGGCAGACATGATCGAGATCAAGCATCTCAACAAGTACTTTGGCGACCTGCATGTGCTTAAAGATATCAACCTCACCGTCAAGCGCGGCGAGAAGCTCGTAATGATCGGGCCGTCCGGTTCGGGTAAGTCGACGCTCATCCGTTGTGTCGATTATCTCGAGGAGCCCACATCGGGCGAAGTCATTATCGACGGTACGCCGCTCACCAAGAAGAATCACCTGGAGATGGCTCGCAAGTACAGCTCCATGGTGTTTCAGCAGTTCAACCTGTATCCCAATATGACGGTGCTCGGCAACCTGACGCTTGCACCCATCAAGCTGCAAAAGAAGAGTAAGGAAGAGGCGACCCAGATCGCCATCGCCGCGCTCAAGCGCGTCGGCATGGCGCATAAGGCCGGCGAGTATCCGCAAAACCTCTCGGGCGGTCAGCAGCAGCGCATTGCCATCGCCCGTGCCCTGTGCACCAAGCAGCCCATCATCCTGTTTGACGAGCCGACCTCGGCGCTCGACCCCGAGATGGTCCAGGAGGTCCTGGACGTTATGATCGAGCTCGCGCAGGAAGACATCACCATGATCTGCGTGACGCACGAGATGGGCTTTGCGCGCCAGGTGGCCGACCGCGTCATCTTTATGGAGGACGGCCGCATCCTGGAGGAGGGCACCCCCGAGCACTTCTTCGATAACCCCGAGAACCCGCGCTGCCGCGAGTTCCTGTCCAAGATTTTGCACTAGGCGCGGGTGATGGACATGACGGATATGACGAGGGCGGCCGTATCGCGCCGTCACTTTTTGCAGCTGGCGGGGGCCGGCATGCTCGCATTGACGGGCGCCGCGCTCACCGGCTGCGGCAACTCCACCAGCGGCGAGGGCTCCGATAAGGGCTCCAAGCTCGCGGCCATCAAGTCGCGTGGACACCTGAACGCCGGCGTCAAGAAGGACGTTCCCGGCTACGGCTATTACGATACCGCCAAGGGCCGCTTTGAGGGCATGGAGGTCGACCTGTGCTACCAGATTGCCGCTGCCGTCTTTGGCGTGAGCTACAAGGAGGCCCGCGCCCAGGAGCTTGTCGAGTTTACCGACGTAACGCCCAAGACGCGTGGCCCGCTCATCGATAACGGTCAGCTCGACGTGGTCGCGGCGACCTACACCATCACCGACGAGCGCAAGAAGAGCTGGGACTTCTCGACGCCGTACCGCACCGACTACGTGGGACTCATGGTCAAGAAGCGCTCGGGCTTTACCTCGATCGAGGACCTGGACGGCAAGGTCATCGGTGTGAGCCAGGGTGCCACCACGCAGGGCCTGATCGAGCAGATGATCAAGGACAACGGCTTTCACTGCGAGCCTGAGTTTAGGGCCTTTAGCGGCTATCCCATCATTAAGAGCTCGCTCGATGCCGGCAATATCGACGTCTTTGCCATGGACCGCTCCACGCTGGCCGGCTACATGAACGAGACCGTTGAGCTGCTGCAGCCCGAGGTCAAGTTTGGCGAGCAGGGCTACGGCGTGGCGACCAAGAAGGGTTGCGACCTTTCGGCCGTGGTCGATCAGGTGATTTGCGATCGCCTGGCCGACGGCTGGCTCGATCAAGAGGTCAAGACCTGGGGTCTTGTGTAAGCGTTCGTCCAAGGAAGGAATCAAATGCTCGAAGGATTGTTTGACGCCGACCGCTGGTCGACGACATTCCAAAACATGGGGCCCTTCTGGGAGGGCTTTGGCGTGACGTTGCAGGTGGTTGTTGCCGGTCTGCTGCTGTCGCTGGTGCTGGGCACGCTGCTGGGCGTGTTCTCGACCACCCGTTCGCGCGTGCTGCGCGCTATCAGTCGCGTGTACGTGGAGTTTTACCAGAACACCCCGCTGCCCGTGCAGGTGCTTTTTATGTACATGGCCGGCCCGCAGTTTTTGCAGGCCATAACCGGTGCCGACCAGCCGGTGCGTATCGCGCCGTTCGTGCTGGGCTTTCTGGGCGTGGGCCTGTATCACGCGGCCTACATCTCGGAGGTCATCCGCACCGGCATCGAGGCCGTTCCGCGCGGTCAGATGGAGGCGGCTCAGAGCCAGGGCTTCACGCGCGCGCAGGCCTACTGGTACATCGTGCTGCCCCAGACGTTCAAGATCATCCTGCCGCCGCTGTGCAACCAGGCGCTCAACCTGGTCAAGAACACGTCGGTGCTGGCGCTCGTGGCCGGCGGCGACCTTATGTATCGCTCCGACAACTTCGTGAGTCTCTACGGTTACCTGCAGGGATACATCGTCTGCTGCCTTATGTACTTCATCATTTGCTTTCCGCTCGCCATGCTGGTGCAGTGGCTCGAGCGCCGCTCCAAGGAGCGTCCGCGCGGCGTGAGCCTGGCCGAGCTGGGACTCGACAACGTAGAGGAGGCCTAGCGCATGGAAATCTTCAACGCGACCAACCTGCTCTACATCTGGGGCGGCTTTGTTAAGACGATCGAGATCTCGGCGCTGTCGATCTTTTTCTCGCTCATCTTTGGCACGGTGCTGGCGCTCGTTAAGAGCTATGCGCCCCGCCCGTTCCGTATTTTGGTGAGCGCCTATATCGAGCTGTTCCGTTGCACGCCGAACCTGCTGTGGATTCTGTTTATCTACTTTACGGTGCAGGGTTTGGACATTGTGATTTCGACCATCGCCTTTACGCTGTTTACCAGCGCCGTTATGGCCGAGATCGTGCGCGGCGGCCTCAACTCGATTCCGCGCGGCCAGTTTGAGGCAGCGCAGAGCCAGGGTTTTGGCTTCTTTGCCACCATGCGCTACATCATTCTGCCGCAGACGTTTAAGACGATCATCCCGGCGCTGTTTAGCCAGTGCACGACCGTCATCAAGGACAGCTCGTATCTTTCGGGCATTAACGTGGCCGAGCTTATGTACACGGCAAACGTCGTGATGGCCCACGCGATCGACCTGTCGCAGGTTCTTATGCTCTACGGCCTGGTGTTTGCGATGTACTTTGTGCTCAACTTTGGTATCTCGCTGCTGGTTCGCGCATATCAGAGGCGAATGGTGGCAGCGTAGAATGTGGCAAAGGGACAGCCCCTTTGTCACATAGAGAAAGGAATCGCGATGAGCGATCTGGAGAATAAGAAGAATCCTGTGGTCATTACCATCGCGCGCGACTTTGGCGCCGAGGGCCACGAGATTGGCCGCATGCTTGCCGACGAGTTGGGGATTCCGCTGTACGATAACGAGCTGCTGGTACGTGCGTCGCTGCGCGCGGGCGAGTCGCTCGACAAGATGGCCGCCTACGACGAGCGTCTGGCCGTGGAGAACATGGCGTTCCTGCCCGACCGCTACGACGCGCGTTCGTACTCGGACAAGTTGTTCCAGAAGATGAGCCAGGTGATTTTGGACCTGGGCGAGACCGAGAGCTGCATTATCGAAGGCCGCCTGTCCGATTACCTGCTGCGTAACAACCCCAACCACATTGCCGTGTTGGTGACCGCTCCTTTTGAGGACCGCGTCGAGATTGTGCGCAAGAAGCGTGGCCTTAATAAAAAGAAGGGCGCCAAGCTGGTCAAGCAGCAGCAGAAGGCGCGCGAGGCGTTCTATAAGCGCTACAGTGCCGGAAAGTGGAAGATGACGAGCGGCAAGGATATCGTCGTCAACCGCGCCAAGCTGGGCCGCGAAGGCTGCAAAGACGTCATCGCGGCGGCCTACCGCTACAAGCTGGCACAGCTCGAGGGCTAACCGCAGCCGAGCGAGAACCACCACAAAGGGGCACAGGCACCTTTGTGGTGGTTTTTGTTTTTAGGCCGAGGGGAAGGCCTTGGTGAGACCGGCGCGCGTCTGCGTGTCGGTCTTTTGGTAGATAGAGCTTAGGTGGCGCTGCACCATGCGCATCGAGATGCCGAGTTCCTCGGCGACCTGCTTGAGTGGGCGTTCATCCTGGGTTACGGCTACCAGCACGTCCACTTCGCGCGGGGTGAGGCCGTGGTCGCCGATGAAGGCCTGGCGTTGCTCTTCGATACTCGGCGCTGCCAGTGCTTCCTCGGCAAGCTGTTGATGTTCGCGTTCCTGCTTGGTCTGGGGTAGACGGAACAGGCCGGCGGCAACGAATGCCACGCAAGCCGCGACGAGCAAAACGAGCGCACCGATCATGATGAGAGCAACATTGCCCGAGGTCACAAGTGTCAGCGAGATTCCCGATGTAGTGAACGCGCACATGTTGTTGGCGGCGCGTCCCATGCCGGCCCAGAGGGCGGGCGCATGCATGCGCGGTGCCAGCTGTGTAAAGGTGGCGGTGAAGAACGTGACGAAAAAGCCCGAGCTCAGGTAAAAGACGATAAGGCCCAGGTTGGGATCGGCCCCGGCCTCTACGGCTAGGATGGAAATGGTCGAGAGTACGGCGATGCCGAGCATGATGAGTCCCATGTATCGGCGTTCGGCAAGATCAAAGATAATGCCGGCGGCAAGGCCGCTCGCCGCCAAAAAGAGGCGCGGCCATGTTTGCACGGCAATGGTGCCGTGGGCGTTGGAGAGCGTGACCACGTTGTCCAGGGTCGAGAACAAGCAGGCAAGAATCATGATGAGCGCGATGCTCCAGCATGCCTGCTTGGCGAGGGCGTGCGAGGGCTCAACAAAGGGATTGATGGCGCGGCTGGAGCTCTCGGCGGCCTTTTGGGGAACGACGCTGAGTGCGGAGATGGCGATGGTCGCTATGCCAAGGACGATGAGCTCTGCGATGCCGCCGCAATTGAGCAGGTTGATGGCGAACTGCATCAGGATGCCCGCGGCATAGGCCGCTCCTGCACCGGTGGCGAGCTTGGGATCATCCTGGAATGCCAATGAAAAGGCGTGGTGCGCTGCGGCACCCAGCAGACCGAGCCCAAAGAATGCCACGCAGCCCAGAATCTCGAGCACAAGCGAACCCGTGGGGGACTGGATTTGGGTCAATCCCAGGATGGCGATGGGAACGGCGGCGCTGACGGCTGCCTGGGGCTGGCCTTTGCGTTGGGCGAGACCGAGCAGTGGTGCATATCCGATAAAGCCGATGACGCTGGCACCAAGGATAAAGCCCTGTGCGAGCACAACGCGCTCGGCGCCCGCGAGCAGGCCGACATTGATGTCGAAGCGAAACTCGACGGAAAGAAAGGCGAAGGTAAAAAGCGCGAGTGCCAGAAGCGCGTTGATTTTAGGCTTGCTTAGGTTCAAGGACGGTCCTTTGGATGGACGAATGATTGTGTCCTCGATTGTAGCGTCCTTGGGACGAGTGTGGCGATGGCGAAATCATATTGAATTAAACCGCAGTTAGAGGCCTAGGTTCGCATCTACGAACCTAGGCGTGCGGAGTCATTTGGCACATCTTGGTGGTACAGGACCACCACAAAGGGGACAGGCACCTTTGTGGTGGTATGGCCCATCGACCAAGGAGGCCGTTATGAACGGAAGCCACTTTGATAAGCAAACTCAGCGTGAGCGTACCTGCTCGCTGGTTCACGGTGCCTGGCGTTGTGTGGGTGCCAAAATCGCGTGCGTCGGCGCGTGTGCGCTTATGGTCGGCCAGCTGCTGCTGCCGAGCGTGGCGCTGGCGAACGAATGCGCCGATCCCGCCGCTGGGACGGACGAGGTTGCCGCGGCTCCGGTGACGCCGGCGGTTGCGGAGGATGCGGCTGCGACGACCGCACCAGCTGCTTCGACCGCGCCTGCAACCGATGCTGCCCCGACGGTACAAACCGTCGCTGAACCTCAGCAGACGACTCCGGCTGGCACCGCCGATGAATCTAGCGATGCGGCACCCGCTGAGCAAAACACTCTCAGCGATAACGCCGCCACGCCGGCGAATGACGCCATCATGCCCTGCGGTGTGACCGATGTTGTTGGCGGCAGCGGCGTTAGGGTCAATATTACGGTGCGGAACAATTACACCGACATCAAGAAAGAAGAAACGATTGAGTATGTGAAGGGGATTGCCCTTGTAGATGGAGACCAGTCTGCTCTCGATGGTAGCGCTTTGACTTTTATCGGCCTGGGGGACTTGATCGTCCATGCGGCGTATGACAGTGCGAGCAATAAAACAACGCTTACCCTGGATATCAGCAAGATTCAGAGACAGAAGGAGGAACAGAAGTACTTTACGGAGTACAAGGAGAATAAGTCCAAGATGACGACCACCTATGATGGATCCAAGCTTACGTATACGGGTACAGAGCCCGGGAATATCATCATCGGTGATCCGGACGACGCCTTTAAAGGAGACACCGAGGCGACCGGGAAACCCACTATTAACGAGATCCGGGATGACTACTACACCCGCACCCATGTCTACGAGAGGGCGTGCCTTGTTATCCCGGCAGCGGAATCAGAATCGGAATCCATCTCCTTTGCCAATGTTCAGAATACGAACTTCAATTGGCAGCTGGATACTGGTCCGCAGGCGACGGCAGGTGTCCCTAACTACGATGCAGATAAATACGAAATCGCTTATGAATGCTGGCAGGAATTTGAAAACAACGAACCCGTTGCTGCCTGGTATTCCGATAACGGCTCACATGGTTCCCTGCCGACTATTACAAAGTTTAAAAGCGGGAAAGAGTACGTGTATTCTCTTATGCTGAAGCCAAAAGACGGATATTCCTTCAGCGATGAAACCGTTGTTACCGTAAACGGGGAAACCGTAAAGTCGAGTCTAAGCGGAGAATTCCTGTATGTCCCTGCTATTAAAACAATTACGATGCCTGCTTCGTCGGAAAACGAAGCTCTTGAGAATCTAAACGTCAACGATGTGAAAACCGACTACGCGCCCGGCGAGGCGCCGCGTGCGACCGCGACGATTCCTGCCGCCGATGCCGATAAGTATGAGATCGCCTATGAGTGCTGGGAAGAGATGGATGGCAGCGACCCTGCGGAGCTCAAGCCCGTTGCCTTCTGGTATTCCGACCCCGCAAAGTACACGCCGGGCATGAAGAAGATTGACCACTTCGAGGAGGGCAAGTTCTACATGTACTCCGTTGAGCTGAGGCTCAAGGGCGACAATACCGTGGCCGATGACTGCATGATGTACGTCAACGGTCATTGGGCGCACCACATCAAGACCGTCAACGGCGTCTTCGCGCCAAACGCTGACAATATGCTGTGCGAGCAGCCGATCGACGAATGGCGGGCCATCGACGTTATCGAGATCAACGGCGCCACGACCACCTTCAAGGCGGGCGATAAGCCGGTCTTTACGGCGAACGTTCCGACGGGTTCCAACTCCCTTCCTCAGTGTGAGTTCTGGACGGGCAGCGATGGCAGCGAAGTGAACTCTCAGAAGTTCTGGGATCAGAACATCACGAATCACATCGACGCCTTTAAGCCCGGCGTGACCTATCGCTACGGTATCTACCTCAAGTCCGCGCGCGGCTTCTACTTTACGCCCGACACCAAGCTGGTGATCAACGGCCAGGAGTGCGGCTACCAGGTCGCGGATAGCGTATCCGATGAGGACAGCGGCTGGATCTACACCCTGTGGCTCAACACCGATCTGACCTTTACGCCCGAAGCCACGCCGACTCCCGACCCGCAGCCTACGCCGGATTCCAAGCCGACGCCGCAGCCTGGGGTGAAGCCCGCGGCCAAGCCGGCCACGACAACCGCCACGATCAAGACGGTTGAGAAAACCACGCAGGCCAAGAAGGGCGCTGCTGTCCTGGCTACCACGGGGGATACCACCGCGATGACGGTCGCCGCCCTAGGCATCGCCGGCGCAACCGTAGCCGCGGCCGGCATCGCCGCGACCAAGCGTCGCAAGCGTTAGGTTTTGGTGACGGCGCCCATCCTCGGCTTTTGCGAGATCTCGATCTGTAACACCTGGCTGCCCAAAACGGCCCTAGATGTTACAGATTTAGATGAACCGAATGGCCGCCAACCTAACGTCTCGATCTGTAACATGTAGCGAGGAATTTGGCCTCTAACTGTTACAGATTGAGACAAAGCGGGTGCGGCTGGAGCAATATCTCGATCTGTAACAACTACAAGGCTCAACGGGCTCCAGGTGTTACAGATCGAGACAAAACGACCGGCCAGGCCCCCAACCACCACAAAGGTGCCTGTCCCCATCGTGGTGGTTTGGGCGGTCGGCATAGAAAAAGTCCCCGCCGGGCGCGTGCTCGACGGGGACTTTGCCGTTGAATGGCTAGCTCTGTAGGTGATTACTCGCCCAGCAGGCTCTTGGTGATTGAAGCGGCGGCCTTCTTGCCGGCGCCCATCGCCAGAATGACCGTAGCGGCACCGGTGACGATGTCGCCGCCGGCCCAGATGCGGGGATCGGTGGTCTGGCCGGTCTCCTCGTCGGCAACGATGTAGCCCCACTTGTTGAGCTCCATCTTGCCGCCGATCTTGGCAGCGAAGGGGTTGGCGTTGGTGCCGATAGCCGAGATCGCGACGTCGCAGGGGATCTCCTCGATGGCGCCCTCGATGGGCACCGGGCGACGACGGCCGGACTCGTCAGGCTCGCCGAGTTCCATCTTCTGGACCTTGACGGCGCACACGGAGCCGTCCTCGCCAGCGACAAACTCGAGCGGGGAGACGAGCGGCAGAACCTCGACGCCCTCGGCCTTAGCATGGTGCAGCTCGGCGCGACGGCAGGGCATCTCGTCCTCGGTACGACGGTAGGCGATGATGGCGTGCTCGGCGCCAAGGCGCTTGGCGGTACGGACGGCGTCCATAGCCACGTTGCCGCCGCCAAAGACAACGACGTTCTTGCCGTGCTTGGTGGGGGTGTCGTACTCGGGGAACTTGTTGGCCTTCATCAGGTTCACGCGGGTGAGGTACTCGTTCGCGAAGAAGACGTTGGGCAGGTTCTCGCCGGGGACGTTGAGGAACTTGGGCAGGCCAGCGCCGGTCGCCACGTAGATGGCGTCGAAGCCCTGCTCGAACAGCTCCTCGGCCGTGGCCATGTTGCCCACGACGGAGTTGTACTCAAACTTGACGCCCATGTCCTCCAGGCCGTCGATCTCGCGCTTGACGACTGCCTTGGGCAGACGGAACTCGGGGATGCCGTAGACCAGCACGCCGCCGCCGGTGAAGAAGGCCTCAAAGACGGTGACGTCAAAGCCGTTGCGGGCGAGCTCGCCGGCGCAGGTGATGCCGGACGGGCCGGAGCCGACGACGGCGACCTTCTTGCCGTTCTTGGGGGCCATCTTGGGCGTGGAGGCGAGCTCGGGGCGGTCACCCAGGAAGCGCTCGAGCTGGCCGATGGCCACGGGCTCGGACTTCTTACCACGGATGCACTTGCCCTCGCACTGGTTCTCCTGCGGGCAGACGCGGCCGCAGATAGCGGGAAGCATGGAGTCCTCGCGGATGGTATCGAGAGCGCCGCCGAAGTCCTTCGCGCGGATCTGCTCGATAAAGCGGGGAATGTTGATGTTGACGGGGCAGCCCTCAACACAGAACGGCTTCTTGCAGTTGAGGCAGCGCTCGGCCTCGGCCAGCGCCATCTCCTCGGTGAAGCCCTTGTCGACGGGGCGGAAGTCGCAGGCGCGCTCGGCAGCCGGCTCCTCGTTATCGGGGGTGCGGGGCGACTTCATATCGGCAACGAAACGACCGTTAACTAGTGGCATGCGCAGCTCTTTTCCTCATAGGCCTTGAGGGACTCGCCCTCTTCGGAACGGTAAGCGGCCTGGCGGGCACGAAGGTCATCCCAGTCGACCAGGGTGGCATCGAAGTCGGGGCCGTCGACGCAAGCAAACTTGGTCACGCCGCCCACCTCGACGCGGCAGCAGCCGCACATGCCGGTGCCGTCAACCATGATGGGGTTGAGCGACGCGGTGATGGGGGTGTCGTACTTCTGGGCGGTGAGGGTCGAGAACTTCATCATCGGAACGGGGCCGACGCAGAAGACCTGGCTCACGGCCTTGTCCTGCAGCAGGCGCTCCAGCGGAGCGGTGACAACGCCCTGCTCGCCGTAGGAGCCGTCGTCAGTGGTGATGTGGATGTGGTCCTCGTCGAGGAGCTCGCGGAACTGGTCCTCCATGAGCAGGAGGTCCTTGGTGCGGGCGCCCATGATGGCGTGCACCTCGTGGCCGGTCTCGACCAGGTGCTTGGCGACCGGGAAGGCAATTGCCAGGCCGACGCCGCCGCCAATGACGGCGCAGGGGCCCTCGGCCATCTCGGTGGGAACGCCCAGCGGGCCCACGACGTCGCGCAGCGACTCGCCGGCCTCGTAGGTGGAAAGCATCTCGGTGGTCTTGCCGATCACCATGAAGATGAACTCGACCCAGCCCTCGTCACCGTTCCAGCCGGCCAGGGTAAACGGGACGCGCTCGCCCGTCTCGTTGGCGCGGACCATGAGGAACTGTCCAGCGTGCGCATGTTTGGCGATTGCAGGCGCCTCGATGCGGAACTTGAACACCTTCTCCGAGAACTGCGTCTTCTCCAGGATCTTATACATAGAACCCCTCTCTTGTTAGGGCGGCCGAACCGTGCCTCCACGGAAATGGACGGCAGCCCGAATAAAACCGTACGCGCACAGGCGTTGTGCAGACATACGGTGCAAATTATACCCTCATGGGCATGTCGCTTACGTGTATCTTTGGCAGGCGGGAAAAGTGACGCACCAAAAAGGACAGGTTTATTTTGGCAGGTTTTATCAGGCAAAACGGCAAAGGGTGCCGGCCTCGCGCATCGGTGAGGCCGGCACCCTTTGGAGCGCTGCATATGTATGGCGGTACAGGGCTTATTGCGATGCGGCCGCTGCGGCGTTTTCGCATATAAAACCTGCCAAAATAAACCTGTCCCTAAATGGTAGGTTTTAGTGCTTGCCGTTGGCGGAGGCGGAGCCGTTGACGTGGTCGCGGGCGTAGACCACGCCGTGCACGATTGCCAGGCCGGCGGCGTCGGCCGCGCGGGCACAGGTGTCCTGGAAGTCCTCGGCCTCGCGGGTGCGCAGCTGCTTGAGCACGTAGTCTGCCACGGCCATCTTGCCGGGAGGGTTGCCGATACCGGTGCGGATGCGGCTGAAGTCGCGACTGCCCATCTTGTCGATGATGGAGCGCAGGCCGTTGTGGCCGGCGTGGCCGCCGCCCGCCTTAACACGCACGTCGCCGGCGGGAATGTCGAGCTCGTCGTGGATCACGAGCAGCTCCTCGGCCTTGATTTTGTACTCGCGACAGAGCTTGGAGATGGGGCCACCCGAGGTGTTCATGTACGACTGCGGCTTGACCAGCACAATCTGGCGCTTGCCGCCCTCTTCCTCGGGATCGTTGATGTTGATGAGCGCGACCTCGGCGCCTGCCTGGTTTTTCCAGTACGTGACGCCGGCCTGACGGGCCAGCTCGTCGATCGCCTTAAAACCGGCGTTGTGGCGGGTCTCGGCATACTCATCGCCGGGGTTGCCAAGTCCGGCAACCATGCGAATCTTAAGCGGCTGTGCAGCTGCCATATTTGTCCTCCGTTACGTAAATAGTTCAATCAACGACAAAGGCTACCACGCCCGCCGAAGGCGAGACTTCGTTTCAGCGAAATCCCACCAGACAAAAGCACGGCTGCGGCAGAGCAAGCCGTCGGAACAGAAGAAACCCCCGCGCGACCTTTGCGAAGCAAGGGGGAGCGCGGGGGTTTCTTCTGTTCCGACGGCGATGCGCCGGGTTGCAAGGACGATGCGACTACAGCGCGAAGTCGCCGCCGACGAGCGTGGAGACGGGCTCCTCGTGGTAAACGGCGGAGATGGCCTGAGCGAACTCCTCGGCGACCGAGATGGTCTTGATCTTGCCGCCGACCTCGACGGGAATGGCGTCGGTGACGAGGCACTCGACGATCGGGGCGTCGTTCAGACGCTCGATGGCCGGACCGGAGAAGATGCCGTGGGTGGCGCAGACGTAGATGTCGCCAGCGCCCATGGCCTTGAGCTCCTTGACGTTGGCGCACAGGGTGCCAGCGGTGTCGATCATGTCGTCGTTGATGATGCAGGTCTTGCCCTTGATGTCACCGATGATGCCCATGACCTCGGCGGCGTTGTGGCGCGGACGGCCCTTGTGGGCGATGGCCAGGTCGCAGCCGAGCATGTCGGACAGCTTCTTGGCGGCCTTGGCGCGGCCCACGTCGGGGGAGACGACAACCAGGTTGTCGGTGTCGAAGTGCATGTCGTTGTAGTACTGGCCAAACAGCGGCAGTGCGGACAGGTGGTTAACCGGGATATCGAAGAAGCCCTGGATCTGGCCCTGGTGCAGGTCGAGGGTGATGATGCGGTTGACACCAGCGCGCTCGAGCAGGTTGGCGACGAGGCGGGCGGTGATGGGCTCGCGCGGGCCGGCCTTGCGATCCTGGCGGGCATAGCCGTAGTGGGTGATAACGGCGGTGATGGAGCGGGCGGATGCGCGCTTGGCAGCGTCGGTGGCGATGAGCAGCTCCATGAGCATGTCGTTGACGTTGCCGCCGGCCACGGACTGAATCAGGAAGACGTCGGCGCCGCGGACGGTCTCGTCGTAGCGGGCGTAAATCTCACCGTTGGCGAACTGCTTTAGCGTAAGGCCCGAAAGCTCGACCCCAAGGTACTCAGCGATCTTCTGAGCGAGGGGACGGTTGGAGGAACCGGAATACACGCGGATGGACTTGCGCATATTCTCCGACTTCTCGGGATCATTAATCGGCATTACCCTTCTCCTTTATACATCGAATGCCATATAGATGCCTTGTTGCATTGTAACCGCGCGGCGGGGTTTATCGGGTCCTGATAACGTCTTTACCGCCAACGGACACGAACCGACCACTCATCCGGTTGCGCAGGTCACGATAGAAAAAGGAGCCGCCCCCCCCCATGGAACAGCTCCTTGGATGCTTGGTAAAACGTTATACCTCGTCGTCCTCGTGCAGACGGCGGCGATAATCGGCGGCCCAGCCCTCAATGTTTACCTGACGGGCGCGGCCCAGGCCGAGCGCGTCTGCCGGGACCGGCTCGGTGATGACGGAGCCGGCGGCCACGAGTGCACCGTCGCCGATCTGGGCGGGCGCGACCATCATGGTGTCGGAGCCAATGAAGGCATCCTTGCCGATGACGGTCTTGTGCTTGTGGACGCCGTCGTAGTTGCAGGTGATGGAGCCCGCGCCCACGTTGACGCCGGAGCCCATGGTGGTGTCGCCGATGTAGGACAGGTGCGGCACCTTGGAGCCCTCGCCGATCGTGGACTTCTTGATCTCCACGTGCGTGCCGGCCTTGGAGCCGTCGAGCATGTGGGTGCCCGGGCGCAGGTAGGCGCGCGGGCCGCAGTCGACGCCGTTCTCGATGACGGCCTCGATGGCGATGGTCTCATCGATGGTGCAGCCGCTGCCGACGGTGGTGTCGGTGAGGCGGCTGTTGGGGCCGAGCTGGCACTCCTCGCCCACGGTGACGTGGCCGATCAGGTGCGTCTGCGGCCAGACGACGGTGTCGCGGCCGATAACGGCATCGGGGCCGATCCAGGCCTGCGTGGGGTCGATGAAGGTAACGCCCTCGGCCATCCAGTGCTCGTTGATGCGGTCGCGCGCGATGGCGGTGAGCTGCGCGAGCTGGATGCGGCTGTTGACGCCCAGGCCGTCGCGGTAGTCGTCACAGTGGAAGATGGAGACCGCCTGGCCGTGACCCTTGAGGATCTCGAGCATGTCGGGCAGGTAGTACTCAGACTGCGCGTTGTCGTTGCCGATCTCGTCGATATGGGCGGCAAGCTGCGCGCCGTCGAAGGCGTAGCAGCCGGCGTTGCACTCAAGCAGCGTGGCGGCCTGCTCAGGCGTGCAGTCCTTCTGCTCGATGATGCGCTCAATCTGGCCGTCGGCACCCAGCTTGATACGGCCGTAGCCGAAGGGGTCGGGCGGGGTCATGGTCATGACGGTGCAGGCGAGCTCGCCGGTAGCGACGGTCTGTGCGAACTTGGCGACCGTGTCGGCGGTGATGAGCGGCAGGTCGCCGTTGAGTACGACGACCGGGCCTTGCGTGATGCCGCAGGCCTCGAGCGCGACCTTCACGGCGTGGCCGGTGCCCAGGCGCTCGGTCTGCTCAACGCACTCGACCTTGGTGGCACTGTTGGCGTAGGCGCCGTCGATAAGGGCGCGCATCTCGTCGGCGTGGCTGCCGATGACGACCACGACGCGGCTGCAGCCGGCCTTGATGGTAGCGTCGACGATCCACTGGACCATGGGCTTGCCCAGGATCTTGTGCGAAACCTTGCAGTGGTTCGACTTCATGCGGGTGCCCTCGCCGGCGGCGAGGATAATTGCGGTTGCGTCCATGTGATCTCCTGTTACGTTATAGAGACGTGTGTTTGGAAACGATACACGGCGCAATATGATACCGCAGGCATATGACGAGCGCGTAACGATTGGTTTGCGGCGGTTGAGGCTTGCGCCGCCGGCGTGGCGTTTGCACTGCTTGCGTGCGGCGTTGGCGGTGCTGCGGAGCTGTTGTTTGAGCGAGGGGACGGGGGTGCCCGTGGACAACATACGAGAGGAGTTTGGCGGCGAGCCCGTCGCGGCATTCTCGATGTCGCATCCGGCTGTGCCGGCACTCTATATAGTGCTGACGCTGGGGCTCACTATGTTCTCGATGCAGCCGGTACTGATTGCGCTGTCACTTGCGGGCGGGCTGGCGTATGGATTTGCGACGCGTGGGGCTGCCCGCACGCTGGGCGCGCTCCGCTGGCAGCTGCCGGTGATTTTGATCGTCGCGGTGCTCAATCCGCTGTTTAGCGCCTCGGGCTCGACGGAGCTGTTCCGTATTGGCATGCGCGCGGTGTATCTGGAGAGCATGGTATACGGCCTGTGCATGGGCGGGCTGTTTGTGGCGAGCGTGCTGTGGTTTGAGGCGGCGGCGTCGATGCTCGAATACGACAAGGTGCTCGCGCTGCTGGGCAATGCTGCACCGGTGATTGCGCTCATGATCTCGATGTGCATGAGGCTTATCCCGCAGTTTTTGCGCCGCGGTCGTACGGTGCTGGCGGTGCAGGATGCGATTGATGTGCCGGGCCGCGCGCCGGCCGACCCCGTACGCTCGCGCCTGCGGGCGTCGAGCGTGTTGATGGGCTGGGGCATGGAAGATTCGCTGGAGCGCGCGGACGCGATGCGCTCGCGCGGGTGGGGTGCCGCGACGCGTCGTACGACGTATGCGCGGTATCGGCTGGGGCGCAGCGACGTTGCCGCGCTGGTTGGGCTTGCGCTGTTTGGTGCCGCCGCGGTGGCGGTGGCATGGACCGCGACAACGCAGTATTCGTTTTATCCGCAGCTCTCGGTGCCGGCGCCGTGGCTGGGCTATGTCGTGTACGCTGCCTGGATGATGCTGCCTTGCGCGTCGCACGCGATTGATGAGAAGAGGTTTGGCTGATGGCTCGGTTGGATAGGGGCCCGGTGTCGGGCGCGGCGTGCGGCCCGGATATTCCGGCGATTGAGGTGCAGGGCCTTAGTTTTGCCTATCCCGGGGCCGGGGCACCGGTGCTCGAGGGGCTTGATTGGCGTGTTCCCCAAGGTGCATTTGCGCTGCTTGTTGGCGGTACCGGTTCGGGCAAGTCGACGCTGCTGTCGCTGCTCAAGCCCGAGATCGCGCCGGCGGGCGAGCGCACTGGTGATGCGCGCGTGCTGGGCGAGAACGTTGCCGACATGGACGTCCGGGCGTCCGCGGAGCGCGTGGGCTATGTGTTCCAGGATCCCGAGAACCAGATCGTGTGCGAAACCGTGTGGCACGAGATGGCGTTTGGCCTGGAAAACTTGGGGCTAGCACGTGATGAGATGCGCCGTCGCGTAGCTGAGACCAGCTATTTCTTTGGTCTGGAGGACTGGCTTCATCGCGATACCGATACGCTTTCGGGCGGCCGCAAGCAGCTGCTGTCGCTTGCCGCCGTCCTGGCGCTGCGTCCGCGTGTGCTGCTACTCGACGAGCCCACGTCTCAGCTCGATCCCGTTGCCGAGAAGAATTTTCTGCACGCGCTGTTTCGCGTGAACCGTGAGTTGGGCTGCACGGTTGTTGTGGCTACGCATCAACCGCGCCCAATGCTCGAGTATGCGACGTGTGCGTACCGGATTGAGGACGGTCGCGTGCGCGAGGTGGCGGATATGGCTTCTTTGGGACGCCGAGAATCGCTGTTTTCCGATGACATGTTGGGGTGGGGTGCCATCCGATGTGCAAAAAACGGAGTATTCAGCAGGCGTGAGGACAATTTGGGCTCTCTGGAGCCGCCCGGGGACGTATCGAGTGCGAAAAAAAGTTCGGAATTGGACAAATCGTCCGAATTTGTGGCGCAAACGTCGCTCGAGAACGGCTCGGAAGCCTTCCCGCGCACGGATGGGAGCAGAATACTCCAAAAAATGCACGGCGGGTCGGCTGCCACCCTGGCAGGGAGCTGGTTTCGCTACGATCGCGCGGGCGGTTGGGTGCTGCGCGGGCTCGACGTGGCGTTTTCGGCCGGTGCGGTGCATGCGATCGTGGGCGGCAACGGATGCGGTAAGTCGACGATGCTCTCGGTGCTGGCGAAGACCGCCAAGCTGCAGCGCGGCCGCATGGTGCGCGGGGCGGCCTCGGCAGCGCTGCTGCCCCAGAATCCCAAGGCGTTGTTGGTTGCCGAGACGGTGCGCGACGAGCTGATGGAATGGGCTTCGGCCTGCGGGTACGACGAGGCTATGGCGCGGGAGCGCGCGGCGAGTCTGGGGCTCGCGGACTTGGGGGAGCGCCACCCCTATGACCTTTCGGGCGGGCAGCGTCAACTGCTTGCATTGGCAAAACTGCTGCTAATCGGCCCCGAACTGCTATTGCTCGATGAGCCCACCAAGGGTCTAGACCTGGCAAGTCGCCGCATCATCGCCCGCGCCCTGCGTGACCATGCGAAGGTTGGTGGCACCGTCATCATGGCCACGCACGATCTGGATTTTGCCGAGCAGGTTGCCGATGACGTTGCCATGATGTTTGACGGTGAGATTGCCTGCATGGAGCCGCCGGCCGACTTCTTTGCCGACAACGTGTTTTATAGGGCGTGATGGGATGACGGATTATCGCGTCGCGCGCCTGCTCGCAAAACTGGAGATCCCGCTGCTGCTGGCGGTGCCAGCCGTGATGGCTGCGGCGTTGCTGGCGGGCGTTGAACAGGCGGCACTTGCCATGCTTGTCGTGGTGGCGCTGGTGCTCGCGCTGTTCTTTGCGGGCTACGAGGCGTCGCGCCCGGGCTTACGCCAGATTATGCCAACGCTGGTTCTGGCGGCGTTGGCTGCGGCGGGGCGCATTCTGTTTGGCCCCATTCCCGACTTTAAACCGGTGAGCGCCATCGCCATTATCGCGGGGGCGACGCTTGGCCGCCGCAATGGTTTTATGGTTGGCGCGCTGGCGGCGCTGACCAGCAATTTCTTTTTTGGACAGGGCATGTGGACGCCGTGGCAGATGTATGCCTGGGGGCTCGTGGGATACGTTGGCGGTGCGCTGGCGTATGCGGGTGCTTTTGATCGCGCCGATGGCACCGTGCGTATGCCGGCGCTGCTGACCTACGGCTTTGCTTCGGGTTTGCTGTACGGCGTTGTGATCAACGCCTACGACATTATCGGTTTTGTTCAACCGCTCACGTGGGCGGGTGCCATGGCGCGTCTTGCCACCGCCGTACCGTTCGATATCACGCACGGCCTTGCGACCTGCGTGTTTTTGGTCGCCCTGTACAAGCCTTGGTGTCGCCGCATCAACCGAGTCGTCGTGAAATACGGGCTGTAGGGTTGGTTACGCCGGGGCGGGAATCAATACTGCCGAAGCGCCATTTCAAAACTATGCCGGTTTACGGGGCCAGATCGGCACAAGCAGACCATGCCGGCTATTTTTGAAATAGGGCACACCGTCTACCTGCACTGATAATTGTTCTCGGGGGAAGCGGGCACTGCGGGGCGCGGCAACGGCGCGCGATTTCCGCGTCGCAGC
>NZ_JBDGAW010000016.1:0-51871 GCF_040910265.1 Collinsella aerofaciens
GCACTAGGCCTGGACGAAGTCCGGGCCCGCGCCTTTAGACGCGAGCCCGGGGCCCGTGGGTTATACCCTAAGAGCAAGCCACCCTTTTTAAGGGTGGTTCTGATTTATCTGACGGTTTAAAACGGTCTCACGTGTTACAGATTAAGACGTTATATCTGGACAGTCACGCCATCCCAATTACATCCCCGTTAGCAGCACGATGTCGAGAATCGTCACGATGACGCCGATCCCTACGAGCAGCGCGTTGAGCGGGCGCGAGTTGGCGTATTTGCCCATGACGCGGCGTGAGCTGGTGAGTCGTATGAGCACAAAGACCGTAATCGGCAGCTGAAGCGACAGCAGTGACTGACTCCAGATGAGACCTTCAAAAGGATTCGGGACGACCAGACACGCCGCCACTGCACCGACGAAACAGGCTGCCACCCCGATCGAGGAATGTCGGTCGTGGATGTCGTATTCCTCGTCGAACATGCCCGCGGTGATGGTGCCCGCCGCCATGCCCGCTGTCACGCTACTCGAGAGACCCGCAAACAGCAGCGCCACCGCAAAGATGGTCGAGCTCGCCGGGCCCAGAATGGGGGAGAGCGTGGCCGCTGCGACGGCGAGGTCGTCTACGACAATGCCGTGCGCAAAGAAGGTCGTCGCGGCCAGGATGACCATGGCCGAGTTGATTGCCCAGCCAACACCCATCGAAAAGAGCGTGTCAAAGAGCTCGTAGCGCAGACGTTCTTCGATAACCTGCTCGCCTTGGCCTTCGAAGTGCATGGATTGGATGACCTCGGAGTGCAGGAAGAGGTTGTGGGGCATAACGACCGCGCCTAGGACACTTACGATAATCGCGGCAGAGCCAGTGGGCATACTGGGTGTGATCCAGCTTGCGGCGGCTTGCGGCCAGTCGACCTTGACTAGCGCAAGCTCGGCCAAAAACGAGAGTCCTACCACGCCTACGAAGGCGATGATCCATCGCTCGGCGCGCTTGTAGGAGCTCGTCATGAGCATCGCCATCGATGCCGCGGCCACGATGACGCAGCCGGCGCGCACGGGTAGTCCAAAGAGCATCTGGAGCGCGATCGCGCCGCCCAGGACCTCTGCCATAGTGGTGGCGATGGTTGCGAGGTAGGCACTGGCGAGCACCGTGCGCCCAACGAAGCGGGGGAGGTAACGTGTGGTGGCCTCGGCAAGACAGGCGCCCGTGGCGATACCCAGGTGTGCCGCGTTGTGCTGCAGCACAATGAGCATAATCGTGGACAGCGTGACGATCCACAGCAGCGCGTAGCCAAACTGCGAGCCCGCGGCCATATTGGAGGCCCAGTTGCCCGGGTCGATAAAGCCGACGGTCACGAGCAGCCCGGGGCCGATATGCCGCGCAATGTCTAGGCCTCCGTGACCACCGGTGCGTCGGGAGCCAAAGTGTTGTTTGAGATGGTTGAGCATGGTGCGCTCCTGCGTGTCGTTTGTTTGACGCCGCAAAGGATACCTGTTTTAGGCTAAAAAGTTAACCAAGACTAACAAAATTGTTGTATTTGGATAGGCTGGTGAAAGGGGATTGCCGAAATCTCTTGATCTGTAACAACTAGGGATGGAAATTGGGTCTTACTGTTACAGATTGAGATGTTTGAAGAGGTGAGTTTGCAGGCCGAACTTGGGGCCTATGTTGTCGCCCTTGAGGTCGGCGGTGTCCACTCGTAGGGCGTGCGTTACGCGATTGTTTCGAAACGGGCGGGAAACACAACGGACCGGTGATGCTTCTAGTATGCCTAGTCAACTGACTGTCTAACACCTAGGGGAGGATCGCGATGCAGGCAGATTCCGCTCAGCAGCAGGGCCTTTATCGCCCCGAATTCGACCACGATGCATGTGGCATCGGCGCGCTTGCAGATATCAACGGTGAGCGCCATCACCAGATTCTGGACGATGCACTGTCCATTCTGGTTAACTTGGAGCACCGCGGTGGTACGGGACTCGAGAAGAACACCGGCGACGGCGCTGGCATCCTGTTCCAGGTTCCGCATCACTTTTTCCGTAAAGAGGCTCAAAAGTGCGGTCAGATTCTGCCGGCAGAGGGCGACTATGGCGTGGCCATGCTGTTCTTCCCGCAGGACGACAAGGGTGTAGAGGATGCCCGCCGCGTGTTTGAGGAGGGCTGCGCCGAAGCCGGCGTGCCGCTGCTCTTCTGGCGCGAGGTGCCGGTCGACCCGCACGACCTGGGCGAGACGGCCCGCGCCTGCATGCCTACTATCCTGCAGGCTTTCCTGGGCCGTCCGGACGACACGCCCGCCGGCGATGCCTTTGAGCGTCGCCTGTACGTGTGCCGCCGCACCATCGAAAAGAAGGCCGACGCTGAGTTCGCCCTGCGCGACAAGATCTTCTATGTGTGCTCCATGAGCTCGCGCACCATCGTGTACAAGGGCATGCTTGTGGCCACGCAGATGCGCCGTTTCTTCATCGACCTCAACGACGCCGCCGTCAAAACGGCCGTGGCGCTCGTCCACTCGCGCTACTCCACCAACACCACGCCCAGCTGGGAGCGCGCACATCCCAACCGCTTTATCATCCACAACGGCGAGATCAACACCCTCAAGGGTAACGTCAACTGGATTCGCGCCCGCGAACCCAACCTGTACAGCCCCGTGCTGCAGCACGATCTTGAGCGCGTGATGCCCATCATCAACCGCGAGGGCTCCGACTCCGCGATTCTGGACAATGTGCTTGAGTTTTTGGTCATGAACGGCCGTCCGCTCACGCGTGCCGCGTCCATGCTGCTGCCCGAGCCGTGGGACCACAACGACAGCCTGAGCGAGGAGCGCCGCGCCTACGACGCCTACCAGTCCATGCTCATGGAGCCCTGGGACGGCCCGGCCGCCATCGCCTTTACCGACGGCCGTACCCTGGGTGCTGCCCTCGACCGCAACGGCCTGCGTCCCGCCCGCTACTATGTGACGCGCGACGGTCGTTTTATGCTGGCAAGCGAGGTGGGCACCATCGAGGTGAGCCCCGAGAACATCCTGACGAGCGGCTGTCTGGGGCCGGGCCAGATGCTCGAGGTCGACTTTGCCCGCGGTCGCGTCATCTACAACGACGAGCTGCGTGCCCGTTACGCCAAGGAAAAGCCCTACCGTGATTGGATTGCCGAGGAGACGCTGACCGTCGACGCGCTCGATGAGCCCGTTGCGGCAACACCCGCCGAGGACGACGAGGTGCCTACCGCCGTGCGTATGGCCAAGCTCGGCTATCACTGGGATGATGTTGACGAGGTCGTGCGCCCCATGGCCCAGCAGGGCAAGGCACCGCTCGCTTCGATGGGTATCGATGCGCCGCTGGCCTGCCTGTCCAAGAAGACGCGTTCGTTCTTCGATTACTTCTATCAGCTGTTCGCCCAGGTCACGAATCCGCCGATCGATGCCCTGCGCGAGCATATGGTAACCTCGACCACGCTCTACCTGGGCAACCACGGTAACCTGCTCGAGGACTCCCGCACGGCCTGCCAGCTGGTGCGCCTGGAGCGCCCGTTGCTCAACGAGGAGGAGTTCGACCGCATCTGCGCCATCGACCGCGTGGGCTTTAAGACCCGTCGCTTCCGTGCCGTCTACCGCCGCGACGCCGGCGAGGGCGCGCTGCAGGCTGCGCTTAAGCAGCTTGCCGAGGACGTTGAGGCTGCGGTCCGCGACGGTGTGAACATCGTGGTGCTGAGCGATCGTGCCGCTGCGGGCGAGGTGCCCGTGCCGTCGCTGCTCGCTGTGGGCTGCGTGCACAACCACCTGATCCGCGCCGGCGTGCGTACCTTTGCCGACATCGTGGTGGAGTGCGGCGATGCCGTGTCTCCGCACGACTTTGCGGCGCTGGTGGGCTACTCCGCGAGCGGCATCTATCCGTACAACGCGCATGCGTGCATTCGCGATCTGGCGGCGCGCAGCGACCTGGACGTGACGGCCGAGCAGGGCATCGACAACTACAATAAGGCCGCGACGGCGGGTATCGTCTCCATCATGTCCAAGATGGGCATCTCCACGGTGCAGAGCTACCATTCGGCGCAGATCTTCGAGGCCGTGGGCTTTACGCCCGAGTTCGTCAACGCGTACTTTGCCGGCACGGTGAGCCGTGTGGGCGGTATGGGTGTCGAGGACGTCGAGCGCGAGCAGAACGAGCGCTACGACGCCGCGCTCGCTATCCTCAAGAGCCCGGCTCCCGATCAGCTGCCCACGCTGGGTCTGACCAAGTGGCGCCCGCTCGGCGGCGAGGATCACCTTATCGACCCGCAGACCGTCTACCTGCTGCAGACCGCCTGCCGCGAGGACAGCTACGACACCTTTAAGGAGTACAGCGCCCGCCTGCACCGCACCGGCCGTGCCGTGCGCCTGCGTGACCTGCTGGACTTTAATGCCAACGGTCGCACGCCGGTTTCGCTCGACGAGGTGGAGCCCGCGCTCAACATCGTCCGTCGCTTTAACACCGGCGCCATGTCGTACGGTTCCATCAGCAAAGAGGCACACGAGTGCATGGCCATCGCCATGAACCGCCTGCACGGTCGTTCCAACTCGGGCGAGGGCGGCGAGGATCCGCGTCGCGAGACCCCGCTGGCCAACGGTGACTCCAAGAATTCCGCCATCAAGCAGGTGGCAAGCGCGCGCTTTGGCGTGACGAGCCGCTACCTGTGCAGCGCCTTCGAGATTCAGATCAAGATGGCCCAGGGCGCCAAGCCCGGCGAGGGCGGTCACCTGCCCGGCAAGAAGGTCTACCCCTGGATTGCCGAGGTCCGTCAGTCCACGCCCGGCATCGGCCTGATCTCGCCTCCGCCGCACCACGACATCTACTCCATCGAGGACCTGGCAGAGCTGATCTTTGACCTTAAGAACGCCAACCCCGGCGCGCGCGTGTCGGTCAAGCTGGTCAGCGAGGCCGGCGTCGGCACCATCGCCACCGGCGTGGCCAAGGGCGCTGCCGACAAGATTTTGATCAGCGGCCACAACGGCGGCTCGGGTGCCGCTGCTCGCGATTCGATCTGGCACGCGGGTCTGCCGCTGGAGCTCGGTCTTGCCGAGGCCCAGCAGACGCTGCTGCAAAACGGCCTGCGCTCGCGCGTAGTGCTCGAGGCCGACGGCAAGCTCATGGACGGCACCGATGTTGCTGTCGCCTGCCTGTTGGGCGCCGAGGAGTTTGGCTTTGCGACCATGCCGCTCATCTCCATGGGCTGCCTCATGCAGCGCGACTGCCAGCAGGATACCTGCCCGGCCGGCATCGCCACGCAAAACTGTCGCCTGCGTCGCGGCTTCCGCGGCAAGCCGGAGCACGTCGAGCACTTTATGCTCTTTGTTGCCGAGCAGCTGCGCGAGGTCATGGCGAGCCTGGGCTTCCGCACCGTCGACGAGATGGTCGGCCACCCCGAGTGCCTGCGCCAGATCGAGGTCCCGGGCAACCGCAAGGCCAACCTGCTCGATCTGTCGCCCGTGCTGGCAAGCGTGACCTGTGAGTTTGGTGCCCACATCCCGGGCGCCGACGGCCGTCACTTCCTGCCCCAGATGGCTGCGGACAGCGAGCTCGATAAGACGCTCGACTCCACGTTGTTTGTGCCCTATACGGCCGATGCCCGTGCGCACCTGCGTCCGATTCGCTTTCGCGCCGATATCGCCAACGTCAACCGCTGCGTGGGCACCATCTTGGGCAACGCGGTGACCAAGGCACATCCCGAGGGCCTGCCCGCCGGCTCCATCACCATCGATTGCGATGGTTCGGCCGGTCAGAGCTTTGGCGCCTTCCTGCCGCGCGGCATTACGCTCAACGTGTGCGGCGACGCCAACGACTACTTTGGCAAGGGCCTTTCGGGCGGCGAGGTGTCGGTGCGCCCCAACCCGCATGCGACCTACAAGTTCGACGAGAACATCATCGTGGGCAACGTGGCCTTCTTTGGCGCCACGAGCGGTCGCGGCTTTATTAACGGCTTGGCAGGCCAGCGCTTTGGCGTGCGCAACTCCGGTGCCACGGTGGTGGTCGAGGGCTGCGGCAACCATGGCTGCGAGTACATGACGGGCGGTCTGGCGCTCATCCTGGGCGAGGTCGGGCAGAACTTCGCCGCCGGCATGACGGGCGGCGTGGCTTACGTCTTTGACCAGTACGGCACGCTCGATGCCCGTGTGAACCACGAGAGCGTTGAGCTCAAGGCCCCGACGGCCGGCGAGCTGGCGCAGATTCGTGCGCTCATCCAGGAGCACGTGGACGCGACGCAGAGCCCGCGCGGCATTAAGCTGCTCTACAGCTTTGAGACGATGAGCAAGCACTTTGTGAAGGTCATTCCGACCGAGTACGAGCGCGTGCTGGCGATTGTCGCCGCCGCCGAGGCCGTCGGCAAGACGCATGCGCAGGCAGAGGAGCTGGCGTTTGACATTGTGACCGGTCGCGCGAGTGCCGCGGATGTCGCTCGCTTCGATGCCGCGGGCGGCGCTGCGGGCGCTGCGTCCACCACCGCCAGCTCTGTTGCTTCGACCAAGAAGGAGGCGTAAGTGCCATGGGTAAGCCCGGTGCTTTTCTTGATATCGATCGCGTGACCCACGAGCTTCGCCCCGTGGAGGAGCGCAGCCATGATTTTGATCCGCTGTACGTGGAGCTCGATGACGATGCGCGCCGTGCCCAAGCGAGCCGCTGCATGATGTGCGGCGTGGCGTTTTGTCAGATGGGCGCGAGCTTTGGCAAGGCGCGTCCGAGTGGCTGCCCGCTGCACAACCTGATTCCCGAGTGGAATGAGCTGGTGTACCGCGGCCGCTGGGACGAGGCTGCCGAGCGCCTGTCGCTCACCTCGCCCATGCCCGAGTTTACGAGCCGCGTGTGCCCGGCGCTGTGCGAGGCCGCGTGCAACCTGGGTTCGGTCGACGGCCAGCCCACGACGATTCATGACAACGAGCGTGCGATCAGCGACCATGAGTGGGCAAATGGCGGTCCGCGTCGCTTTGAGCCGGCGGGGGAGGGCGCACCCACGGTCGCCGTGGTGGGCTCCGGTCCTGCTGGTCTGGTGGCAGCATGGGAGCTCGCGCGTCGCGGCGCCCGCGTGACGGTGTTTGAGCGTGACGACCGTCCGGGCGGCCTGCTCATGTACGGCATTCCCAACATGAAGCTCGAGAAGTCTGTGGTCGAGCGCCGCGTGGCGCTCATGCGCGAGCTGGGTATTGTCTTTGAGCTGGGCGCTGACGTTACGAACCCTGCGGTAGCGGCCAAGCTCAATGGCTTTGACGCCGTTGTGGTGGCTGCCGGCGCTCGTGCACCCCGCGGTCTTTCGGCTACGAATGTGGATGCCCCGGGCGTGGTGTATGCCGTGGACTACCTGACGGCTTCGACCGTCTCGGTGCTCGATGGTGGTGAGCCCGCGGTGAACGCGCGTGGCCTGGACGTTGTGGTCATTGGCGGCGGCGATACCGGCAACGACTGCGTGGGCACCGCGGTGCGCCAGGGTGCGCGCAGTGTGCGCCAGTTTGAGTTCTTGCCGGCCGCGCCCGATAAGCGTGCGGCGAGCAACCCTTGGCCGCAGTGGCCCAACGTTAAGAAGACCGACTACGGTCAGCAGGAGGCTATCGCTGCCATGGGCGGCGAGATGCGTGCCTGGGGCGTGGATACGCTCGAGGTGCTGCTGGACAAGAAGGGCGCGGCAGCGGGCCTGCGCGTGGTCGATCTGGATTGGTCGGCCGGCAAGCCCGAACGCATCGCGGGCTCCGAGCACGAGGTGCCGGCCCAGCTGGTGCTCATCGCCTGTGGCTTTACGGGTCCGGAGCGCAGCGTGTTCGAAGCTGTCGGCGTACCTGTTGCCACGGCGGGCCGCCCGCTGCCTGTGATGGTCGCCGAGGGCTCGCATCTTGCGGCGCGTGTCGACGGCGTCGCCGCAGATGCCGCGCCGGTGTATGTGGCCGGCGACGCCCGCAACGGCAGCTCGCTCGTAGTGAGCGCCATGGCCGACGCCCTGGCCTGCGCTGCCGAAGTCGCCGAGGCGCTGGAGCTGTAAGGCGGCTGTCCACAGCTGAATCGTCAAGGGCTGTCCCCAACGGCCGGCCCAAAAGGAACGTCCCCAAGTGCCGGCAGCTGGGGGCGTTCCTTATGTGCCGGCATTCGGGGACACTCCTTGCGGGTTTGCGGGCGACTTTGTCATTTGTCGACGTACAAGTATTCATTCGTCGACGTTTGCGACTGTGGTGCTCTGCTGTTTCTGTGGTGGCAGCGGGCATCTGGCTCAAAATGGCGGGTCAGCTGTCTATATCTACCTGCCGTTTCTTTGCGGTGCGCATTTTCGGTCAAGCATCCCGTCAAGTGTTTGGTCGGCAGTTGGTTTGCAGCCGGAGGCCTATTTTGTCCGTGCTGACAGTGGCTGCCCACCCTCCTCGTAAGCTCAAATTGAGGTTCATCAGTTTGAGGAGGATGCCGTGACTGACCACGTTTTAGACCGAGCGCAGCTAGCCGAAGCCGTCGGCAACGATATTGCCGACATGGCCCATTTTTGGATGCTGCGGAAGTTCCAGTTTTTGGAGCCGGCGCGCGAACAGTTCGAGATCATTGTCGACCCGTGGCTCAGCTATTGCACCGAGCCTTCGCAAAACGAAATCATGGCCTACAACATGGCATTTACCGATTGGCTGCTCTTCGAGCGCCCCTATCGCCATGGCAAGACGCTGCTCGAGCTGTATGTTGAAGAGCCGCCGACATCGCTTTCGCCTGCCGCGCTCAAGCGGCTCGAGCAGGTACGCGACACGCAGTATTTCTCGCGCTTTGGCATTTTGGACAAGGATCCTGCGACTGGTATGGTCGCGCTGAAGGACACGCGCGCCGACCGTCGCTTTGATGTCTACGACCCGCATATCGTGCAAAAGGAGCATTGGAGCGACGGAGCGATTGCGGTGCGCCTCGCCTGCGTCGACGATGTCTGGCTGACGGCGGGACAACTCTATCTGTATGACATCGCACGCCTGAGTGACACGGCGGTCGATGGGCCTGGTGCGGTGCATCCGGAGGACCTGCAGGATGGCTTTGACACCTCGTGCATCAGTTTCTTCTTGCGTCTGGTCCGCGACATCATGGGCGCCCAGGGGCGCTACGTAAAGTCGCTCAACATCTACGAGCAGGAGTGGGAGTAGGGGATGTGGCTGGTGTCGCCCTGCTGCCCTGACTTTGTCTCAATCTGTAACGTTTGGCGGCTGTTTGGGCCCGTAACTGTTACAGATTGAGACGGAAGGTTGGCGGCTGCCGAAAGATCTTGTTCTGTAACAACTAGAGGCTCAAAGACTGTCTTCCTGTTACAGATCAAGACATTTGTCAGCGGAGGCAACGGTGACGATGGTCCATTTGTCTGACGTGGTGGTGATGAAAGTGCCTAATACCGTTCTCAAACACAAACATGCGACTCGCAACACGTTGGCGCGGAATAGGATGCTCGCGCGGCTCGCGGAGACGGCCAAGCAAGGTGCGCTGCTCGCAACGCATGACAATACCGAGCTCATGTGGCTGCGACGCCATGTTGGAACCGACGATATCGCGGAGCCCGAGCCGTACCTGTTCTGTTTTCAGCATGATTGGGATGCATTGACGCCGGCGGAGCGAGCGCTGAGGACTATCAAAGGGCTTGCGAAATTTCATCCCGATTGGGCGTTTTGGGGATATGACGCCGCGCTGATATGGGGTCTGGAGGTGCCGAATGATCTGCTCGGGCCGCGTTTTCTTGTTAAGACGGGCTGTTCGGTGACGTTGAGCAACGGGTGTAGGCTGTTGCGTCCTCAGATGGCGGGAGCGCTTGAGCGCGTCGACGGCGTGCGGGTGACGCCGTTTTGGCGCACGGTGGAGGATTGCTTGCTGCGTGCGCCGTTCTCTTACGGGTTGGCGATTGCCGATTCTGCGCTGCGGGCGAAGAGCGTGTCACGTGGGGATTTGTGCGAGCGCCTCCGCGCCGATTGCGAGGGCAGGCGAGGGTATCGCAGGGCACAGGTGATTGCGTCGTATGCGGACGGGATGTCCGAAAACGGCGGCGAGTCTCGGTTCAGAGCGTTCTTTATTGCGTACGGCTTTCCGGTTCCGGAGCTGCAGGTGGAGTTTCGCGACCCGCTCGATCCGAGCCAGGTATTTCGCGTCGACTATTTTTGGCAGCTCGAGGACGGGACGTGTGTCATCGGCGAGCTCGACGGAAAGGGGAAGTACACCTTGCAGAACGGCGAGGGTCGGGAGCCGGTCGACCCATTCGTGGCAGAGCGTCAGCGGGAGTCCCATCTGACAATGCTCGGGCACAAGGTGCTTCGGTTTACGTTTGATGAGCTCAAGAATCCGGGGAAGCTGGTTGAGAAGATGAGGTTGGCGGGTATTCCGCGACGGCCCGATTTGGCTGAGGAGTGGAGACGTCAGTGGTATGGGCGCTGAGAGGTTTTGTCTCAATCTGTAACGTTTAGAGGTTATTTGAGCTCGTAACTGTTACAGATCGAGACAAACCGGTGAAGCGTCGACCGAATGTCTTGATCTGTAACAGCAAGGGGCCCAACAACCCTGTATCTGTTACAGATCGAGACACTTCCCTGGTGTCGCTGGGGTGGGACTGCAGCGTATTCCGTCCCCCACATCCCCTCTTCCCTCCGTTAACCGATATGTCTGTGGCAATCGGGCTACACTGGATAATAATGAACAGATGTTCAAGTTTTCTGAGGGGGAGGAGCTCGATATGGCGTCTGCCGATCGTTCCACGTTGTTTATCAATGCGACCATTCTGGACGGCTCGGAGCATATGGAGCCGCAACCCGATATGGCCGTGACTGTTGAGCGCGGCGTCATCACCTGGATGGGGCCGAGTGCTGTGGCGCAGGCGCCCGCGGGTGCCGAGGTTATCGACCTGGGCGGTGCGTATCTCATGCCCGGTCTCATCAATATGCACGTGCACCTGTGCGGCTCGGGCAAGCCTGTCTCGGCCGGCGATGCGGGCGCGCTGATGAAGAAGCTCGATAATCCCGTGGGGCGCGCCATCGTGCGCCATATTCTTAAGGGCAGCGCCCAACAACAGCTGGCAAGTGGCGTGACCACGGTGCGCGGCGCGGGCGACCCGCTGTTTGCCGATCTGGCCGTGCGCGATGCTATCGATGCCGGCAAGTATCAAGGTCCTCGCCTGGTGGCGCCGGGAACGGGCGTAACGGTGCCGGGCGGCCATGGTGCGGGCTTGTTCGCCCAAGTGGCCAACAGTCCCGCCGAGGCAGCCGAACAGGTGCGCGACCTGTATGCGCGTGGTGCCGACGTCATTAAGCTGTTCGTGACGGGCGGCGTGTTCGACGCTACCGAGGTGGGCGAGCCGGGTGTGCTGCGTATGCCGGTCGAGGTTGCCGCGGCGGCGTGCAAGGCGGCGCACGAGGTGGGCCTGCCGGTTATGGCCCATGTCGAGAGCACCGAAGGCGTGAAGGCTGCGCTTCAGGCCGGCGTCGATACGATCGAGCACGGCGCTCCGTTGACGCCCGAGATCATGGAACTGTACCGTGGCGCCGCGGGCACGCAGCTCGAGGGGCGTGCGCCCAGCGTTACCTGCACGATCAGCCCGGCGCTGCCGTTTGTATTGCTCGACCCGGAAAAGACCCATTCGACCGATACACAAAAGAAGAACGGTGACATCGTGTGCTCGGGCATCATCGAGAGCGCCCGTGCCGCACTGGAAGCTGGCGTTAAGGTGGGCCTTGGCACGGACTCGAGCTGCCCGTTCGTGACGCAGTACGACATGTGGCGTGAGGTGGCCTATTTTGCCAAGTATGTCGGCGTGGGCAACGCCTTCGCGCTGCATACGGCCACGCAGGTCAATGCCGAGCTGCTGGGGCTGGGCGGCGAGACCGGCACAATCGAGTGCGGCAAGGCCGCCGATATCCTGGTGACGCGCGAGAACCCGCTCGATGACCTGTGCGCTCTGCGTGAGCCGATACATGTGATGTGTCGCGGTGATCTGGTACGCAAGCTCAAGGTGAAGCGTATTCCCGAGGTGGACGCCGAGCTCGACGCGATTATGGCCATGCCGGCTGAGGCGCTGGCCGAGGAGCTTGCCCGCGACGGCGTGGCGTAAGCGCGCGATATGGCGATGCGAAAAAGGACAATCCTTTTGTCATAATCAGAAAAAGCCGAGGTCCCGGTGCGAGGCCTCGGCTTTTATTTGTCCTATGGTGTAGCGGCTATGAGCGCGTCTCCATCTTGGCGTGGCACTTGGGGCAGGTGACGCGAATCTTGCCCTTGCCCTTGGGGACGGAGAGCATCTGGCCGCAGTTGGGGCACTTGAGGTATGCCGTGGTCTTGCGACCCTTCCACATCTTCTTGGCTGTGCGCTTGGCGCGCTCAAAGTCTTCCTTGCTCGTTCCGGCTGCGCGTGAGGTGCTGGCCGCTGCGGCGCCGGCGCCCAAGCTGGCGACAAACTTGCCCAAGCCGGGAACATTGGCGGTCGCGGCGACAAAGGCCTCGTTCTCCTTGTGACGTGCGTCGATATTTTTGGACAGGCCGCGCAGCACGCCAATCACGATTACGGCGATGGCAATCCAGCTGAGCCACTGGATGCGGGCTATCGATCCGATCATGGCGATGATAATGCCTGCGAAGCCCATCACGATGGTGAGTTCGTCAGCGCCATTGCGGCCCTTCATAAAGTCATTCATGCAAATTGCCTTTCATTCGATATGCCGCACGCCTTTATACCCGATTTAGAGCAAGGGGGACAGGTTAATCTGCACCAATGTGGTGCAAACGTACCTGTCCCCAATGCCCCAATTACTTGGAGAGTTTGTCGACGACGCGTTCGATTTCGGCGAGTTTGGCGGCTTTGAGGTCTTCGTCGCCCGATTCGATTGCCGAAGTCACGCAGCCCTCGATATGCGCCTTGAGCACGTCGGCGTTAATGCGCGCGAGGAGCGCCTGTGTTGCCATGAGCTGCGTGGAGATGTCGACGCAATAGCGGTCCTCATCGACCATCCGCAAGATGCCGTCGATCTGGCCGCGTGCCGTTTTGAGCATGCGGGTCACCGATTTGTGGTCTGCCATCATGGCGGGTCCTCGTTTCTGGTCGATCTTCCGGATGTCCCCGTCAGTTGCGGTGAAATACGGACTGTTTAAGGGCCTAGGGCGGCTCAACAGTCCGTATTTCACCGCAACTTCTGAGGGGGCAGGTGGCGCCTGCTACGCGGCGGTTACGGACAGGGCATGGAATTTCTCGCCGGCGCCCTCGACGGCGGCGGCGAGCTGCTCGGCGGTCACGGTGTCGGCGCACTCTACCTGGACGGTCTGGGTCTCGTGATCGGCGTCGGCGTCGGTCACGCCGGCTACGTTGAGCAGCGCCGTCTCGACGGTGGCGTCGCAGTGGCCGCACATGAGGCCGGAAGTCTTGATTGTGAAACGCATGGGTATTCCTCTCTGTTGTGTCGGCTTTCCCAGGCACCCGACCTTGACCTTCAAGCCGTCGCTCGCGTACCAAAGTACGCGTCGCTCCTCTTTCAGGTCAATCTCGGGCACCTGGAAAACCCGTTCTAAATGGACTTAATGGTGATCCTATTTTGCCACTTTGGGCTTAAAGGATTTTAGGCGCAGAGCGTTGCTTACGACACATACGCTCGACAGGCTCATGGCCGCGGCGCCAAACATCGGCGAGAGCTGCCACCCGGTGAGCGGGAAGAACACGCCCGCCGCCAGCGGAATGCCGATGCCGTTGTAGAACAGCGCCCAGAACAGGTCCTGCTTGATGTTGCGGATCGTGGCGCGCGAAAGCTCGATGGCGCGGGCGACGTCCATGAGGTCGCTGCGCATGAGCACCACATCTGCCCCTTCTTTGGCGATGTCGGCGCCGGTGCCGATGGCAAGGCCCACGTCGGCGCGCGCCAGGGCGGGGGAGTCATTGATGCCGTCGCCCACCATGGCGACCTTGCCGCCCGCATCCTGCAGTTCGCGCACGTGGCGTTCCTTGTCGGCGGGGAGAACGTCGGCGATGACCTGTTCGCTGCTCAGCCCCACGCGGCGGGCGATCGCTTCGGCGGTGACGCGGTTGTCGCCGGTGAGCATGCGCACGTCGACGCCAAGCGAGCGCAGTGCGGCGATGGCCCCGGCGCTCGTCTCCTTGACCTCGTCAGCCACGGCAACGGTGCCGGCAAGCTCGCCGTTCTTGGCAAAGAACAGCGGCGTCTTGCCCTCGGCGGCAAATTGCTCGGCAAGACCCGCGGGCACGGTAACGCCCAACTCGTTCATCAGGCGTACGTTGCCGGCTGCAATGGCGTTTTGCCCCTCGCGCGCCGTAACGCCGCGACCGGGCACGGCGGCAAAGTCCTCGACCATGCGTGCGACGATCCCGCGTGTCTCGCACTCGGCCATAATCGCCTCGGCCAGCGGGTGCTCGCTCGAGCGCTCCAACGCGGCGGCCAGCTTGAGCAGCGCCTTTTCGCTCATGGCGGGCGAGCCGTCGGCGCGCGTGGCTACCACGATATCGGTCACGGCAGGCTTACCGCGGGTGACGGTGCCCGTCTTGTCGAGCACCACGGTGCCCACGCTGCGCAGGTTCTCCAGCGCCTCGGCGCTCTTAAACAGAATGCCCATCTCGGCGCCCTTGCCGGTGCCGACCATAATGGCGACGGGCGTGGCCAGGCCCAGCGCGCACGGGCAGCTGATCACCAGCACAGCGACGGCGGAGGTGAGCGCCTCATTCACGTCGCTGGTCAGTGCCATCCACACCACAAAGGTCACGGCCGAGATCACGAATACCACGGGCACAAACACGCCGGCGACCTTGTCGGCCAGGCGGGCGATGGGCGCCTTGGTGGCGTTGGCATCCTCGACGAGCTGGATAATCTTGGCGAGCGACGTGTCGGCGCCCACGCGCGTGGCGCGGAAGGTAAACGAGCCCGTGCGGTTGACCGTGGCCGCGTTGACAGTGTCGCCGGCGGTCTTCTCCACGGGAATGGATTCGCCGGTCAGCGCACTTTCGTCCACGGCCGAGCTGCCCTCGAGCACCACGCCGTCAACGGGGATGGACTCGCCGGGGCGCACGCGCAGCACCTGACCGGGTAGGATGGCGTCGACGTCCACAGTGGTCTCGGTGCCGTCCTCTGCCACGACGGTCGCGTTCTTGGGTGCTAGGTCGATGAGCGCCTCGATGGCGCCGCCGGTCTTGGACTTGCTGCGCGTCTCGAGGTATTTGCCTACGGTGACGAGCGACAGGATGGTGCCGGCGCTCTCAAAATACAGGTTGTTCATGCCTGTCATCATGGCCTCGTGGACCTGGCCCGCGGCCAGCTGATCGGCCATGATAAACATGGCGTAGAGCGACCAGGCAATGGATGCGGTGGCACCCACGGCAATAAGGGCGTCCATGGTAGGCGCGCCGTGCGCGAGCGATTTAAACCCGTTGATAAAGTACGCGTCGTTGATGTAGACGATGGGGATGAGCAGGGCGAGCTCGGTGAGCGCGAGCGTCATGCTGTGGGTATGGTCGGTGAAGATGCCGGGCAGCGGCCAGCCGAGCATGTGCCCCATGCCTATGTAGAACAGCGGGATGAGGAATACGATCGAGACGATGAGGCGGGTGCGCATGGCAGAGGCGGCGGCCTCCAACTTTTTGGTCGGCGACTCCATATGGGCGGCGCCGGACCTGGCTTGCGCACTTCCGCTTTGGACAGCGTCGGTGCCCGCGCTGACGGGCGAGGCCGAGTAGCCCGCGCGGTCGACAGCGGTACAGATGTCGTCGGGGGAGACCTGCGCGGGGTCGTAGTCGACCAGCATGGAGCCGGCGAGCAGGTTGACCGCGACGCTTTGGACGCCGTCGAGCTTGCTCACGGCACGGTCCACGTGCGCCTGGCAGGCGGCGCACGTCATGCCGCCCACATCGAACTTATCTTGAGCCATGGCTTCTCCTTTCTGTTGTTCGCTGTTGGAATTGTTAACCTGATGATACTATACACCCATACCCCCTGGGGGTGTCTAGTGGAGATTGAAATGTATGACATTTCGCTACAGAAGGAGACCGACTGCCGGGGCGGCGGACCGTCCGGCCAACATCTCAATCTGTAACAACTAGACCCGTTTTTGCTGAGTTGCTGTTACGGATCGAGACAAACCGTCCGGGGTCAACTCGAATGTCTCGATCTGTAACATCTAGAGAGGTTTTTGGACCCTTACTGTTACAGATTGAGATGTTGTCTCGTGGGGTTGAGATTTGTCTCGTTCTGTAACATCTGGGGACCGTTTTGCCGAGTTACTGTTACAGATCGAGAGAAACCGTCCGGGGTCAACTCAAACGTCTTGATCTGTAACACCTAGCAGCGAAGATGACCCCTTACTGTTACAGATCGAGACAAACCGGAGCAGGTGTCTTGGACCCTGCAATGAAAAACGCCGGGGCACCCGTGTGATGGACGCCCCGGCGCATGTTGGGCGGGGTTTACGGAGTAGCGGGAGAGGGGGAGAAGCCGCCCCCGAAATCCTTACTCCTGACTACGTTTCTTGTCGGTTAGGAAGACGCCGGCGGCTACAAGCACGACGCCTCCGATGACGAAGGTTTCGCCTGCGAGCGCAGCATTGTCGCCTGTGGTGGGAAGCGCCGAGTTGGCTGCCGTCTTGGCGTTGCCGGCAGACGGCTTTCCGGCAACCGGCTTAGCGGCAGCCGGCGTAATCTTGGCTTGCTCGGCCTTCGCCGCCTCTTGCTCCTGGCGGGCAATCTCGTCCTTCAGGGCTTGCTCGGCGGCCACGCGCTTCGCCTTTGCCTCGTTGTAGACATTGAGCGCCGCGGTATAGGCGGGCGTCGCCTCGTCAAGAGTTGCTTGGGCGGCGTCGAGTGCGGCCTTCGCATCATGTTCCGCCTGCTTGGCGGCGACGCACTTGGCAAAGAGGGCATTGAGCGTATCGTTCGCGTTTGCGTCAGAGCCAGTAGCAATGCCGTTTTCGACGTTGATGGACTTGAGCTTTCCGAGGGCGGCGGCAGCGGCATCCGATGCGACCTGAGAATTCTCGACCGCCTGCTCGGCGTTCGCGATGGCGTCATTTGCCGCACCAAGGGCGGCTTCGGCCTCGGTTACCGCTGCGTCGGCGTCCTTCTTGGCCGCCTCGGCGGTGGCAAGATTATCGGCTGCATTGCTCAGGGCGTCGGCACGGGCCTTCTTTGAAGCAAAGTCGTTTTTCGCCGTGGCCAGATCGCTCGCAGCGTGCTCCGCGTTTGCCGCCTTGGTTTCGACGCCGTCCTTGGCGATATCGAGGGCCTGCTTCTTGGCAGCCGCGTCGCGCTCCGCCTTTTCAAGAGCGCTCTGGGCAGACGCCTGGGTCGCCGTGGCCTCATCGAGCGTTTGATGGGCCTTGTCAGCTTTCTCCTGAGCCACAGCAACGTCGGCCGAATACTTTGCGAGCTCCTCGTTGGCGGCGGTGTAGGCGGCCTGCTTGTCTGCAACGGCGTTCTTTGCGTTTTCGAGATCCGTTGCCCGTACTGCGACTGTTTGCTGCGCCTGGTCATATGCTGCCTGGGCGGCGTCGACGTCACCCTGCTTTTGAGTGACTGCGGCTTGCGCGGCTGCCGCCTGCGCACTAGCCGCATCCGCAGTGTTTTGCGCGACATCGCGTTCCGACTGGGCTGTGGTTACGGCAGCTGCGGCGGTAGCGACGTTGACGCTTTGATTGTGTGCTGTCTGCTGCTTTTGCTCGACCGCGGATGCGGCTTCGCTTGCAGTTTCGTTGGCCTTCTGCTTGTTTTGGGATGCCTGCTGGAGTGCAGCTTGCTTGCTGGCAAGATTCTTTTTGGCAGTGTCGAGCTTGCTTCCAGAGTTTTTGAGCCCGTTGACGTAGTCGTTAAGCGTCTGCTCGAACTCGTCGACGGACATAGCAGCGCTTGTCCAATCGTGGCCGGGTTTCCATGGCGAGGCTGTCTGGGCGGTAAACGAGGCGGTGGTGCCGTAGATATTATTTTTGGTGGAGGTGTTTGTTCCCGTGCCCATGACTGCAAGGTCAGGATCGATGCAGTTGGTGTAATGGCCTACCATTGCGCCAAACTTATCGGCGACATAACTGATAATGTCGGCTTTATGGGCAGTGTAGAAGTTGTAGGCAGCTTGTCCTGTGAGGTTGTAGCCGCCCAATTTGGCGGCTGCCTCGTCGAAGTATGCCTTTTCCTCCGTAATCCATCCCTGACAGGGGTCGCTGTACCCCCACGAGAGGTTCTCTGAGACGTCGAACTGCTTTGCGTGCTCAATGTTCGAGCTCGACCAGTTGGCATCGGCAATTGCCGCCGCGACAAGGTTGTACGTGACGTTGAGCGGGCTCAGGCCAACGGAAACGCGGTAGCTGTTAATCGACTTCATGACGGTGACTGCCGAGACCATATTGTCGAGCGAAGTCGCATCGTCGTCATCGCCAACATGGGTGGCATCCTTATACTTGCAGTTCTCGATAATCGAGACGGCCTCATTGGCGCCAACGGATTTAAAGAACCCAATAGCACCCTGTTTGAGTGTGGACTCGGCAGAGTCTGCCGCCTGCTGGGCGGCGTCGACGGCTGCTTGAGCAGACTGAACCGCGGCTTGGGCTGACTGCAGCTCGGTTTGAGCTTGTGCAGCCGCATTGTCTGCAGTCGTCTTTGCTGCCTTTGCCTCCTCCACAGCCTTATTCGCCTCGTCGAGCTTGGCGAGCTCTGCGCTATGAGCCGCCTTTGCGTCCTCAAGCGCCTTGTCCTTAGCAACTACCTCGGCATTCGCGGCATCGAGTTCGGATTTCTTTTGCTCGGCGTTCTGCTTTGCAGCATCGAGTCCCGATTGGGCAGCGGCAAGGTCGTTTTGTTTCTGGCTCTGATCCTGCTGGGCGTTTTCCAGAGCCTTCTCGGCGTTTGCCTGGGCACTCTTTGCGGCGTCAAGATCGGCCTTGGCAGCATCGACCTTTGCCTGGGCGGCATCATACTCCGGCCCAGCGGCGCCTGCCTTTGCGGCTGCCAAATCGGCCTGCGCGCTGTCATACGCTGCCTGCGCGTCAGCTGCCTTACCATCCGCGGCGGTCTTTGCCTGCTGGGCAGAAGCCAACACGCCCGCTGCCTCGTCGTAAGCGCTTTGCGCTGCGCTTTGGGCCTGCTGGGCGTCGGCGAGTGCGGAGTCGGCAGCGGTCTTTGCGGCCTTTGCTTGGTCAAGAACCTTCTGGGCATCTGCGGCAGACTGCTCGGCCGCCTTGATTTCCTCCGGCGTTGCGTTGGCGGCTGCCTTCTGGGCCGCTTCGAGCTTGGCCTGTGCATCTGCTGCCGCCTGCTTTGCGGAGTCGAGTGCCTTCGTCTTGTCCTCGGCATCGGCCTTGGCCGTGTCGAGCTTGCTCTGGGCATCCTTTAGCGTGGCACTGGCGTTGTCGGCCGCCTTGACGCTTTCATCGAGCTGGCGGGCGTATTCGGCGCGCACGGCGGCCTCTGCCTGCGAATTGTCGGAGACGGAAGCGTCGTAGGCGGCTTGCGCGTTGTCGCGAGCCGTCTGCTTTTTGGTATAGGGGGCGACTGCCGTGTCGTAGTCGGACTTGGCTTCTGCCTCGGCAGCCTTTGCGGCGTCGATTGCGGCCTGCAAGTCGGCAATCTTCTGGGCGTTCGTCTTTACTGCGGAGCCTGCCGCCTCGCCGGCGTGGACGGCGAGCGGGGACATGATTGCGTCCTGTGCCGTGGTGTCGTTCGCATCGTTGGCAAATGCCGAGAACGGGGCGAGCAACGACGAACCAGTCATTGCGATGGTGGTGGCTGCGGTGACGGCGAGTCGCGCGGTCTTGTGACCCGCGAATGCATGACGGGGCTCGGCGCCGCCTGAGGGTTCCAAGTGTTTAGGTGCGTACTTTGCCATTTCTTCTCCCAATCGTTGAAGGGGTACCTATGACAATTCGTACGTTACGACCGCCGAAAGGGTTCCTGTTGCGCAACATTGGCAAGGAAATATCGACACACTTGAGTCACATTTATGAGGCGAAGTTCTCGGCAAACTAACGTCTCGATCTGTAACATCTAGCAGCAAATATGACCCCTTACTGTTACAGATCGAGATGTTGTCTCGCGGGGTTGGGGTTTATCTCGTTCTGTAACAACTAGACCCGTTTTTGGCGGGTTACTGTTACAGATCGAGACATTCCGTCGGACGCCAACTCAAGATCTCGATCTGTAACAACTAGACCGATTTTTGGGTCTTAGATGTTACAGATCGAGATGTTCACGGCAAGGCACCCGCTCCCTAAATACAGAACCCGGGAACCACACAGGTTCGTTTTTTGGGATTGTCCGCGGGCGTTGCGTACATAAAGACGTCGCCGTCGTGTCCCACGCGGTTTATGTAGAGCGTGCCTTCGGTCTCCGACGTGTCGGGGCTCACCGTGCGCTCCCACCAGCAGGTGTCCTTGCCCTTCCACTGGCGGACCATCGTCTCGTTCGTGGAATACGGGCTCACCTTGAGCTCGCGGAAGAGCTGGTACTCCTTGCCCTCGCCGTTGTAGATGTCTGCCAGGTAGTGATAGTCCTCGGCAAACGAATCGGGCGGCTGTACGCCGCAGAGCTCGACCATGGCGGGCAGCCAGAGCGTCGCGGGCAGCTCGCTCAGACACGAAGCGCTTCTGGCGACGCCCACGTTGTTCGAGGTCTTCTTGACGGCCTTAATAAGCGCGCGCAGCTCGTTGGGCAGCAGCTTAAGGCCGCCGCCATCGAGCCATGCCCGCAGCTCGCAATCTGCCCAGCCGGCGCTCGGCGGTTCAGCCGCAGCATCGCGCTCGGCAATGCCGGCATCGAACATAAACGTCAGCCCGGCCCTGCCCGTCCCGTCCAAAAGCTCGTCGTGGCGGATGCCCACAAGTTGCGCGCCGACCTTCAGCCCGTTGGTGAGCGTTACGCGCTTGGTGCACGGATAGGGGATATGTCCATCGGCGTCGAGCAGGTGATAGCGCTTGGCAATCTCGCGCGCCTCGCTGCGGGTCTCGGCAGCCTTGATCTTGAGCGAAATCTCCTGCAGCTGATCCCAGGTGTAGTCGTCAAGCGAGCTGCGGATGCCGTCCAGGTAGTCGGGGATGCCAAAGCCATGGGTTGCCGCGCCAATGACGCCGAGTCCCGCAACGGCTGCAACGACGCCGCCGATAATAAAGCGGCGGCGGGTCATGGCATCATGCCGGGCCTGCTCCAGGATCTCTCGCGCGCGCTCGCCAGCGACGTCGACCTTAAGGTGCGTACCGGAGTCGATGTCGATCACGGCGTCATTGCCCGCGCCCTCGCGGCCCTCAGATTCTGCAGCGGGAAGGTATGTCGAGAGCGCCTCGAGCATCTGCTGCTCGGTGGGGCGATCGCCCTGTTCAACCGAGATACCTTTCATGATGATCTGGACAAGCGCTTTGTCGCCCTCGCAACGCGGCTCGAGCGGCGCCGGTTTTGTCTTGGTCTTTATGAGATAGAACGAGCCGGTTGCCGCAGCGCCCGTCGACTCGACATCGAACGGTTTACGACCGCTGTAGAGCTGGTACAGAATGCTCGAAAGCGCATAGACGTCGATGGCGGGCGAGCGGCGAAGGGCCGCGATGCCTTCGATATCCTGCGTGAGCATTTCGGGCGCGGCGTATGCGGGCGTGGCAAAGCGCCAGATGTCGGCACGTCGGGTGATCGTGTCATCGCTGAGGGCCATAGTGGCGGAGCCCATGTCGATGAGACAGGGGTCAAAGGAGCAGTCGGCAATCTGCTGCTCGAGCGTTCGACTGGTGGTGCGGAACATGATATTGGCGGGCGACAGATCGCGATGGACGACCGGATTCACGAGGCCTTGGGTCATCAAGAGCGCGCGAAGCACGGCGTTTCCGACGGCGGCGACCATCTGGGTGGTTAGCCCGCCCGAGGTATCGTGCGGAAGCAGGGGCAGCGTCTGCTTGAGCGAGGTGCCCTCGACCCACTCCATGAGGATGAGCGGGTTGTCCTCGCAAGAACCGTAGCCATAGACACGCGGAAATCCGCGCAGGTGCGAGACGGTGCACAGGTGACGGTACTCCTCGAACAGCGCGGCGGTATTGGCCAGATGCGCGGCCGATTGCTCGGCGGAGCGATCGGGCGTCTCGCCGGAAAGGATGGCGTTGTCTGCCAGCAGCTTAACGGCAAAGACCTCGCCGTTGGTGTTGGTTGCACGCAGTACATGGCCGATGTTGCCGTTGCTGTGATGGTCCGTTTGCAGGATGAGCGTCATAAACCGGCGCTTGGCGTCGTCCTCGGCGCTGGGGTCGACCGCCATGGCGGTGTCGAACGTGTCGAGGCGGATAAGTTTGTCGCCATAGGCGCTATCGGTAGTATCCATGGCGTTCCTTTGTCTGGCATGGGTTGCCGCGCGTATACGTTGGCGGTGCGGCTATCGGCAAATTACCATGATAGCCGCACCATCAGCATAAGCCCCTGAGTATTGTCGTTTACGACGCAGAAGGTAGAAGACAGAAGACGGGCGGCGACCGTTTTTCGATCGCCGCCCGCGTTAGTCCACAATGACAAGGAACGTCGTGTAGAGACCCAAATGGAGTCGGTCGCTGTTTTCGATTTCCACCGGGGGATAGATTTTGCCGGGCTCGCGTTGGTCGCGTGGCGGCTCAATCACAATGTCGCCGTCGCCCGCGCCCGATTCGAGCACGGTGCCGTTCGTCGACCCAAGGCCCTGAGCGTACCAGCGTCCGCCTTCGAGCCAAATGCGCAAGTGCTCGCGCGATGCATCGGCACCCACGTCGGTGATGCTGGGCGATGTCTTGGGCAGCGATCCGATTACGGTGCCGCGCGGGTCACGCGTGAGCGGATGGATCTGCATGTCAACGCTGTTGCCGGCGTGCGTCCTAAGCAAACCGAGGTTGGGGGCGACGGTGCGCGGTTGATCCAAGCTGCGCAAAAAACCACGGCCGACGGTGGTCTCGGTGGTTCCAAAGTGCCCGCCTGTCTTGTTATCGCAAAAGCGCTCAACGGTTGCTACGCCCTGAGCGGGATCGGCAAGTGCGCCCGTCGCCACAAAGAGCATCAGGAAGAGCGTGCTCTTTTCGCGGGGGCTATGGTCATCGGAGCTGCGAATGCGCCCCAAGGCGTTGGCGTAGAGTCGATCGTCGAGGCCATATTCGGCGAGAATCGACATCATCGCCTAGGCCGCGGGGCCGCTGTAATGGTCAGATAGCTCCTGGTAGGCACGCTCGCCACCACCAAGTTTGTTACCGATGGCGGCGGCTAGGTTAAGTGTAGAGACGGTGAAGTCATTGTAGATACCCGGCGCACACTGATCGGGCTCGCGGTGGACAATGTAGCGAGTGAGATACGAGCGGTTGGTGGAACATTTGTCGAGTAAGGCGCTGCCCGCATACGAGTTGCCGTTAATGAGCATGCGGGCGATCTCGAGATGCTTAAGACCGCCAAACGAGCGGATATCGTTGTAGAGGACCGAGCACGGTGTTTCCGCCGCCATGGTCGCCTCCCTAGATAACTTCGATGACGTACAGCAAACATGATAGAAATTGATTGCGCTTGAGCATGTCGACTCAATAAATGTTGCGCAACGCTTTACATAACTGTTGAGACATTATAGGGCATACACACCAAATTGCAGGATGGTTGCAAACGATACATTTGAGAGGTTGTGCCCCATGGAATGCCCTTATTGCGGTGCATTATTGCCCGATGACGCTAGTTTTTGCTCCGAGTATGGATCGCCCCTTGCCGATGCCGCGCCGGCGGCCCCCGAAGACCTCTACGCCACGCCCCAGACCGTGTCGCAGAGCCCGGCCTTTTCGTGGCGAGATGGCGAGGCAGCCACTGCCGCAACGGTAGAGATACCTAAGACGGGCGACGCTCCGTTGGCAGATTCGCACCCGGCAGCGAATGCCGGCGCGCCCGAGCCCGACCCCGCTGCCACCCGCGTAGTCGATCCCTTGTCAGACTTTGGCACTACGATCGAGGACGCGGAGACCCAGCCGGCTTACCATGCCGATCTTGATTCCACACCGCTCAGCGAGGAAGAGCAGCTCGAGCAAGACCGCGAGAGCCTCAAGACCGCCAAGGCCGAGTACAAACTGGCGCGTAAGCGCCTGGGCAAGTCGTATGCGCCCGCCATTGCTGCTGGCGTTATTGTCGTTGCTGCCTTGTGTGCTGGAACCGGCTGGGCGGGCTATTCCTACGGCTTGGCTCATCCGCAAAATACAGAGCAGATCCAAAAGCTCAAGGAGCAGCTTGAATCTTCCAAGGACGAGCTTAAAAAGACGCAAGACGATCTCGACCAGACCAAGGCGGATCTAAAGGATGCCAAAGCCGAGCTCAAGACTGCAAGCAAGAACGGCGAGGACGCCAGCTCCGATGCCGAGGGCTCTTCCGCGACGGGCAATGCGACCTCGTCGACCACCACGACCTCTGGTAGCACGGCGAAGCTCAACATCGATAAGCCCACGAGCTTTGCCAACACCACGTGGCGTGGGGCACTTAAGGAGACGGGCAACTCTTGGGGCCATACTTGCTACGGCGCGAGCAAAAACGACCTTGTGATTGTGTTTAAGAGCATCAGCGATTCCGGCGAAGTGGTTGCAGACATCTCGGCCACGCTGCATGCCCACGATACCTACAACGCCGAAAAAACCGTCGCCCAGTCCGATGGTGATGTCTATCGCACCTATACGGACGTCACCGGAACGTTTGTCAGGAACAAGGGCTTTGAGTTCTCGCTTCCCGTCGAGGAGGAAGACTGCGACCTTACGGTGGCGGGTGTGCGAAAAAAGAAGAACGGCAAGTACTACCTGAATACCACGGTCGAATCGGGGGACGGTGCCGTTAACATGGGAACGCGCATTACGGATTCCTTTGAGCTTTTGATCTCCTAGTGCTGCCTGCATGCGATGCGTGAAGCGGTGGCGGGCGCGGCTTTATCGAGAGTTGCGGCCGCCGCCGCTTTTTTCATGCGGGGGTCTATGAGCTGGCCTTGGTGCTGCCGCCGGCTAAAGCATGCCGGCGGATGCGAGGGCGAGTATAACCACTATCACCACAAAGGCGACGATCACCATCGTGAGTGCCATCGAGCGTTGACGTTTGACGGCAAGGCGCGCTCGACGTATGGACTCGGCGCTGCGGACTGTCTCGGTGGATGGAGTTGGCCGCGATGCGGGTTGTGCCTGAGCTGCCGCGCGGGTTGGCGCGGCCGCGTTTGCAGGGGCTGTGGCGTCCACCATGGCAGTGACGCCGCCGCGATCCGCCACGGGCCGGCGCTTTCGCGGAGCACCCGTACGGGCGAAAGGCTCGAGCCGTGCCGCGAGCTCGTTTGCCGAAGGGCGCGCGTCTTGTGATACCGCAAGACAAGCCATGATCGCGTTGACCAAGCCCTGCTCGCAGGGAGTTGCGGGCGCAAGGGGTTGCGGCTGCACGGTGCGCTTGAGGCGCGCGTGGTCTCCGGAGCGCCTGAGCTCTGCCTCAAAGGGGGCATGTCCGCAATAAAGCTCGTAGAGGATGCTTCCCAGCGCATAGATATCGACGGCGGGATTGTCGCGCGCACCGGGGTCGGCCTTAAACCGCTCCAGCATTTCGGGTGCCGCGTATGCCGGCGTGGCACCGCGAAAAGCGTTGACGTCGACGGTAAAGGAAAAGTCCGGTTTAACGAGCTTGGCACTGCCCATATCGATCAGGCAGATGTCAAAATAGCCATTCGAGACCTGCTCCTCGAGCGGGATGCGATCGTGACGCAGCATGATGTTGCGCATGGAGAGGTCGCGGTGGACAAAGGGCGTGTCGAGCGATTGCGTGGACAAGATGATCTTGAGCACGCTCAGACCCAGCGCGGCGACGATATCACCGGGGCAGGTTTCAGCGCCATCACTCAGAGCTGGCCGTGCATCAAGAAGCGAGACGCCGTCAACCCACTCCATGAGCAGCGCCGGAGTTCCGTCTGCCGTGTAGCCAAAACCATAGACATCGGGAAAACCCCTTAGATTGGATACGACGGAGAGCGTGCGGTACTCCTCTTCCAAAGTATCTCGGTTGAGCTGTTCTTGCTCGGGCTGGGCATCGGGGCGCGGCATCTTAAGCGCGAGCTCAAAAGCGCGATCGCCGCTCTGGACGCGGCGGACATAAGCGTTGCCGCCAAAGCCGCCCTTTTGCGGCGGAACGAGAAGCGTGCAGAAGCGACGCCGTGCCGCAGCCTGCTCACGCTCGGAGAGCAGCGCTGGCGTATGAAATTTGACGAGTCGAACTTCTTCGTAGGATCCGGTCATGGCGCGCTTTCATCCTTTCTTCCATTAGCAGGATATGCGCTAGCCGCTGCCTTCTGTTGCGCAACATCGGCAAATCTGCCGCTCGCCAATGTTGCGCAACAGAATCGCGCAAAGCGGCGGTAGAAATGAGGCAATAAAAACGCTTGATGACCGGGGTGGCCCCGTTATCCATGGAGAAGGGAACGTGATAATGAGCGGCTCGGTGGGAGATAATTTTGTAGTCGCTGCCGGAATAGCCACTGCACCGCTGGCAATGCCATTGGCCCCTGCTGCAATTGTTGCCGGGGCAGCGGCGCTGCGCATTGAGGCGGAGCGCGCCGAGGCTGAAAGCGCCGTCAAGGACTACAGACATGGGCTTTTGGATATCAAGTCGCAGATACTCCTTGAGTTTCCCGATATGGATGAGTCGACACGCGCCGCGTTGGATAGCGTAATCGACGAATATTCGAGAAAAAACGTGACGGGACCGCTTGTGGGCGAAGAGATCGTCATGGGTCGAGGCACGGTGACGCGGATTCGAACTGAGTCGGCGTTGGCTCAGCTGGCGGCGACGCTTCACACTTTGATTCCGACGTTAACTTTCGATGCTCATACCCATCGCAGGGCAGAGATGGGCCAGAGCCGTATCGATGCCGCGCAGACGTCCGAAAAGCTCAGGGCCCAGGGTCTCCTAAAGGCAATCGACTACGACGTTGCCCGCGACGGTTCCATCGACCTCGAGAAAGCACTCTTGCATATTGCGGACACCACCGCAAGCTCCACGGCGGGTTCCTTTGAGGATGCAGCGCGCGCGTTTGAAGAGTGGGCGGCGCGCATTATCCCGCTCATGCAGGATGAGGTGCTCGATATGACGTTACGAAATCGCCTAAGTGCAAAATTCGAGACCGCCCGTGCTTCGTTTAGCGCGCTTGGTCCGGATTCGAGCGAGGAACAGCGTCTTGCCGCCATGAAGATTCTCAAGGACTTCGAGCATGTGATGAAAAGCGCTCAGCATGAGTCGAATGAGCTTCATGAGCAGTATGAGGAATACCGCCTGCGCGTTGATCTTCTTAATGAACGCTATCATCGTCCGACGGTGCTCAGGCGGCCTCATGAGATTGAGGATTTGTACGCTGCCGTGGATGCCGCAGACGCCGCGCTTGCTTCGGCGGCTAAAGACGAATACATCGAGCGCTGCGTTAACGAGGTTATGGCCGAACACGGGGCTGACGTTGTCCGTTATGCGGTTATGGATGGGTCTGGCAAGCCGTGGCGCCTTATCTTCGACACGAACAAGCGCAAGGCGGTTGCCGTCCTTAAGGGATCGCACGAACAGCAGCTTGTGATGCGAGTTGTCGAGGCCGATCCATCCGAGTTTTCGGAAGATCCGGTTAATCCCACCGTCATCAAAGATATGAAAGCCCAAGATCAAGCGACGGTCGACAAAGTCGTTCAGGACCAAGTTGAGTTCTGCGATTTTTACCAGCAGTTTAAGGAAGACCTTAAAGAACGCGGCGTTGTTGTCGCGTCCGACGCCCCTGGTCATTTTGTTCGACCCGCTGATCCCCAGACCGCCGTCGAGATTCACCCGCACGATTACGTGCCGCCCACGCCTTCCGCAGATGCGGAGCGTCGCCTGCGTAATCGCCGTCAAGCAAGTCAGCTCAAGCAAAGGGAAATGAGGTAAACCATGACATGGGAATGCCCTATCTGTGGTCTTATGAACGATGATGCCCGCGATATGTGCGAGGACTGCGGGACGCCGCGTCCCGCTGGTGCGGTTCCCGCGCCTTCGGTCCCTGCGCCCGCGGTCTCGGCACCCGAGGCGCCGGCCGCCTCAGCGTCCGGCTTTGCCGCCGCGGTCGCTGAGCGTCCGGCTCCCGCCGTCTATCCTGCGACATCATCGATGGGCGGTGCTTCGCGGCCTCAGCGTCCCGCGCCCCAGCAGGCACATCAGGCTGTTCCTGCTCCCACGCCGCAGCCTACCCCCATGCCCGTTCCGCAACCTGCTCCGGTTCCTGTGCCGCAGCCGACGCCTGCGCCGATGCCACGGCCGACGCCTGCGCCAATGCCGCAGCCCGCGCCGCAACCCATGGCGAATGCTGCAGCTACTCCCGCGGCTCCCGCGCTTACGCTTGCCGATCCAGTAATGGGTGAGCAGCTTCGTCTCACGGACGCTGCCGTGCTTGGACGCAACGCGTTTCCTTCTATGGCTTCGAACTTTGCCATGTCCCGGCAGCATGCCAGCGTTCGTTTTGAGCGGGGCACATGGATGGTTGCCGATGAGGGGTCCAATAACGGAACGGCTCTTATGCGTGGCGGCCAGATTCTCAACTTGGTTCCCGGCGTGGCCCAGCCGATTCATACCGGCGATACGCTACTCATTCCGGCTGCGTCTGGCGAATTTGCTCAATTGCGTCTGACGGTTGCTGTGGAGGAACCGCCTGCGGCGCAACCCGTGCAGACCCAGGCTTGGTCTGCGCCTCAGCCCACGTCTGCTGCGGCACCGGTTGTTCATGCTGCTGGTGAGTCTGCTGGTGTCGAGGGCTGGTTTGTCGAGTGCCCCGAGTGCGGTCGTTTGCATCTCGTTGCTGATGAGCGTGCAAAGGTTGGGGATGGCTGTGAGGAATGCGGTTGCTCGCTTGCACGTACCTCGGCCGTGTACCGTACACTCGATCCGGGCGAGGATTACGCCGATGTTCGTTAGCCATGTGCTTGCCCCCGTCGTCTCGCTGGGTCCGGGAGAACGTATTGTTGTCTGGACCGCTGGTTGTTCAAAGCGTTGCGCCGGATGTATTTCGCCCCAATGGCGCAACCAGCTGCCCGAGCAGGATGTCGATGTTGATGAGCTTGCGCAGATGTTGCTCGATACCGCACGCGAGCACGGCGTACATCGGCTGACGGTTTCGGGTGGAGATCCGCTCGAGCAGGCATCAGAGCTCGTGAAGCTGCTGGCAACAATCCGCGGTGCTTACGACGACATTCTCGTTTACACCGGCTTCACGTTTGAGGAGCTGCCACAAGTGATCGGTGCGGATACGTGGAAGACGCTTAAGTCTCTTATCGATGTGCTGATTGACGGTCCGTACGTAGACGAGCTCAACGTGCCCGATTGTGCGCTGCGCGGCTCGACTAACCAGCGCGTAATTTACCTGAGCGACCGCCCACACGATGATTACGACCAGTATCTTCAGCAGCCTCGTCAGCTTCAAAACTATGTCCAGGACGGCACGGTTATCACCGTTGGTATTGCCGACCGTTACCACCATGAATTTTCTGCCAAGGAGGGTTAACACATGGCAACTGATTTCGAGCGCCAATCCTGGCAGCGCGAGATGCTCAACTTTAAAGGGGTGAAGAGCCTCTTTATCCTTGAAGGCAACGTGAACGACAAGTATCCCGATGTGGTCGACGGCGGCCTTCAGTTCTCGGAGCTCGCCGAGGTCGTGCGCGGCCTTTTTGAAGACGCCAATGGCTCAGTTGAGTACAACGTGGCATATTTCGATCCCATCCAGCTGTTTTCGAGCAGCATGGGCAACGTCGATTGCAAGCGCCTGGTGTCGCTGGCTCATGACGAGGCTTCCAAGAGCGACGACCGCATGATGGAGGCGAACGCCTGCATCGCCGATGGCCGCCAAGCATATGCCACCGAGCAGTCGAGCCTGCCATCATATGGCGAGGTTATCCGCTCAATGTTGCGCCTTAAATACAACGACAATCCCGATGGCGGCACCGAGGCTAAGCCGCTTTGCGTGATCGTCAACATGGCGTCGCGCCTGCTTGCCTCCTCGACCGGCCTTATGCCCGACGAGACGCAGTTCTTCCTTAACCTGTACCTTGGTGCCAGCAAGGCTCGTCTCATTAACCGTACGGCCGTCAATACGCTCATTCTGGTAACGGATAACGTGCGCAACCTGCCCTTGTGGTTTATCGAGGAGAACCCCTTCTTGCGCACCATCACGCTGCCGCATCCCGACCGCGATATGCGCGAAGCCTATATTCAGAGCAAGTTTGGCTTTGGTGAGGCGCTGTCCGATTCCGATGACCGTGCGGTGCGTCGCTTTATCGATACCACCGACGGCATGAGCGTTAAGGAGCTCGAGGGCCTGCAGCGCATGTATCAGCGCGATATGCAAAACCCCGATGCTTCCATCGAGGCCATCCTTCCCAAGCTCGTCGACGTGTATAAGTACGGTTTTCGCGAGAACAAATGGCAGCAGATGTTCGAGAAGCTCGAAGAGGATCCCGAGGCAAAGATCAAGCACCGCGTGAAGGGTCAGGACGAGGCCGTTGAGAAGGCCGTCACCGTGCTCAAGCGCTCCGTTATGGGCCTTTCGGGTGCCACCCATTCGTCTGGTTCCAAGCCCAAAGGCGTCCTGTTTTTGAGCGGTCCCACCGGTACCGGTAAGACCGAGATCGTTAAGGCCATTACGGAGCTCCTCTTTGGCGATGAGCGCAGCATGCTGCGTTTTGATATGTCCGAGTACGGTGCCGAGAACTCCGATCAAAAGCTCTTTGGCGCTCCTCCGGGATACGTGGGCTATGCCGAGGGCGGCCAGCTTACCAATGCGGTCAAGGCCAATCCGTTCTCGGTGGTTCTTTTCGACGAGATCGAGAAGGCCGCGCCGAGCATTATGGACAAGTTCCTGCAGATTCTCGAAGATGGACGCCTGACCGATGGCCAGGGCAATACCGTGTACTTCTCTGAGACGGTCATCTTCTTTACGAGCAACATCGGCTTTTCCAAGATCGAGATCGATGCCCAGGGCAACGAAGTTCGTAATACCATCGCGCCCAACACGCCCTATGACGAGATTTGCGAGCGCGTGCGCACCGAGATGGATCGCGAGTTTAAGCCCGAGTTCTTGGGTCGTATCGGCGACAACGTGGTGATCTTCAACTTTATCGACGATGCCGTGGCGCTTCAGATCCTCAATTCCAAGATCGATGCCGTTAACCGCAACGTGCATAAGGCACAGCCCGATATTACGGTTGAGGCGACCGATGCCGCCCGCGAGCTGCTGCACTCCATTGCCATGACGGACGCCGTCAAGGCCAAGGGCGGCCGCGGCATTGGTAACCTGGTAGAGAGCGGTTACCTTAACGGGCTTTCCGATTTTCTGTTTGAGCACCGCGCCGAGTGGCGCGGTCGCCCCGGTATGGTGGCACGCGCCGTGCCGCAGGGCGAGGGCGATGATGCGCATATCGCATTTGAGCTCGTGCCCGGATCGATGGGAGGCGATTGGCGATGACGAAGTTTATCGCTGCAGCAAAAACCCAAGCGGGAACCAATCACCCCGTCAACGAGGACCGTTTGCTTCTTGACGGTAACGTCCTTTGCTATGGCCTGGTAGGCGATTGCGAGCGCGAGATGGGCTGCATGGCAGTCTTTGACGGCGTGAGCGAAGGCGGGCACGGAGCGGCCGCCTCGACGCTTGCTGCTCAGGCGTTTGCGCAGGCCGTGCGCGTCTTTGATACCGATGCCGTCAACGCGTTACAGGAGCGCCTACGCATGGCGGGCGAGCGAGCCGAGAATGATGTTGAGACGTATGCGGCTCGCTATGGACTGTCTGTTGCCGCATCCACGGTTGCTGGCCTCGTGGTTGCTCCTGACGGGCACGGTGCTGTTTTTAATGCCGGCGATTCTCGCGTGTACCGACTGCGTGGCGGCGTGCTTGCCGTGCTTAGCTGTGACCACACGCCTGAGCGGCGCGTGGGCGGCGTTGGCGCTGAATACAGAGACGACGCCGTTTCGCATTGTATTGAGCTCGCGATTGGACTCAATCAGGGCGGTCGCAATCTTGAGGTCAAGACGACCGTGATGCTTCCGGGCGATCGCTATCTGATCTGTTCCGATGGTATCGATGGACAGATTGCGCAGGAGCGTTTGCAGCAGATGCTTGCGAGCGATTCGACATGTGCGCAGTTGTGCGAAGAGCTATATGCCGAGGCTCGGGTGAACGGCTCGACGGACGATGCAACGCTGATTGTAATTGAAGTGGGGGAGTAGCCATGTCTGATGAGACGATTACGGTACACCGAGATGGCGGCAATGACAATGATGAGACCGTAACGGTGCGCAGCGGGAATGCGCCCGTAGGGGGAGAGACGGTTACCGTGAACCGTGGCGACCAGGCTTCTGCGCCTGGAGAGACCGTGACGGTGCGTCGAGCCGACGCTCCGGCATCTGGTGAAACGGTCACCGTCCGCCGCGACGGTACGCCATCGACAAACGAAACCGTAACGGTGCATCGTCCGATGACTGAATCGAATGGTGAAACAGTAACGGTTGCGAGGCCGTCTGTTGGTGCTTCCGACGACGGCAAGACCGTTACTGTTTCACGCCCTGGTACTTCTGCGGCAGGCGAAACTGTCACGGTGCCGCGCGCTGCGAGCCCCGACGGCCAGACGGTAACTGTCTCGCGCGGCGCCACGGCCAGTCCCAACGGTGAAACGGTGACCGTTTCTCGTGGGGGCGCACATGCTGCCGCTGCATCTGCCTCGCCTTTTGTTGCGGAGGATGCGACGGTTGTCTCGAATGACGGGCAGCAGTTTATTATTCATTTGGGACAGGTCATTGGCCATGGCGGTCAATCTAGCATTGTTGCCGCCGAGCGGGTGAGCGATGGTTTGGCATGCGTTGCCAAGGTCTTTAAGCCTCTTGTGGGCGCCGAGCGTTCGGCATATCAAAAGGTGGTAAGCGCCGTAATGGGGCTCAATGGCCGCCCCGTGTCTCAGACGCATCTGCTGCCCATCTTTGCCTATCTGCACCAGGGCCTGAGCGCGACCGAAGTGGGGGCTGCGGCTCCTCAGCTGTGGGATGTTTCCATTACGCCGCTGGCCACATGCCTTTTTGATCGTCCCCGTAGCAAGAATATGGTTAAGAGCCGCGTGATTCCCGAGCTCAGCCAGGCAATCGAGTTGCTTCATACCGAGCTTGGCATTGTCCATCGTGACATTAAGCCGCAGAATGTCTACCTGTACGACAAGCAGATCGTGCTCGGAGATTATGGCTCCGCCCGCTCGCTTGCCGGATTTGACAGCCGACTGACGAACACCATGACGCGCTCCGACGGCTACACGCCCGGTCGTGGTGGCATGGTCGACCCTCGAAACGACTGGTATTCGTTTGGCTACACGATCTGGACGCTCTACGAAAACAATGTCCATCCGCTGCAGGAGTTCATAAACGACAATACGCTTTCCGATCGCCAAGAGACGGGCGAGCCTGCAGACTTCAACCATCCGGAAGATGCGACCTTGGGGAACCTGCTCAAGGGTTTGACGTTTGAGCTATCGGGCGAGCGCTTTGGCTACGAAGAGGTCAAAGACTGGATGGCCGACCCAGAACATTTCTATCGCAAACTTCCCACCATGGATGCCGGTAGCGCACGCAAACCTTACGAGTTTGCCGGCAAGCTGTATAGCGATCCGGTGTTGCTCGCTCGCACGCTGTCCTCCAATTGGGACGAGGCCAAGCTTCGCATGAGCCAGCAGCAGCTCGAAAACCTGATGGGCGACTGGGGTGAAAATGACCTGCAGACCAGGATTCACCAGTTGGTCGAAGAGGATATCCAGACAGCGTCCAATCCCGACCTGGCCCTTGCTTGCGTCATCTATGAGATGTCCAACGGCAAGATTATGTCGTGGCGCGGCGAGGATGTCTCGCTCACCGATGCGAGCGATGCCCTCCCGGCACGCATCGCCAAGATGGATGTCACCGAAATTGATCGCTACGCCGTTCTGTCCGGTCTCGACGGGTCAAAATCGTCAGGTGTGCTGCCTTCGGGATTTTTATCTCGCATTCTTTCTCAAGAAAACGATCTCAACGATGAACGCGCAAAGCTTGCTGTCGATATTCATGAACTCGAAAAGTTGGCGCTGCACTCAAGTGATCCTCATTTCGCTGCTTGTTTATTCAAGGGGTTGCTGACGCGCAACGAGGAGAAAAGTTCTGCTGCTCAGACGGTGCTTATGTCGGTTGTTAATCGTCCGGCGGCGTTTTTTGGCGTTTGCTCGTCGGCTCACAAGCTGGATGAATTCTTGCTCAATTTTGCGGGCGTTTCTGAGATGGCGGCAATTATCTCGGCTCGAGATGCGGCAACTTCGCACGGAGCCGTCGATATAGATGTCGTGATCGATTATATGGATAAGGTCGCGGTCAATAAGAAAGCGGTTCGCGCGTTTTATCGTAAGTTTGGTAGCTATGCTGCTTGGCTGTGGCTTGCCGCCCACACCGACCTCTACGACTCGGCCCAAGGCTCTGTGGGCGAGGCGGTTAAAATTGCCCTGCTTGGATTGAATCCGCCGGCAAACACTGCCGTTTCCATGCTCATCCAGGCGGGTTCCAACGCGCGTCTTGAGGGAATCAAGCTTCGGGAAGATATGGAGCTCACGCCTGTTCCGTATGTGAACGGCTGGGAAGTCGACGGAAAGCACGGAACGCGCCCCTGCACGCGCAATGCGCTGTTTTGCGCTCAGGTCGGCGGCGATGCCGTGCCACGCGGCTATGTTGCCGAGCTTATATCTCAGGGCGTTGACGAGCGGTTGCTCGCTACTCGCGGCATAAGGCTTCTTGCAGATGAAAGTTTGATCTCCTCTGCCGAATATGCTGAGTTCCTCGAGGATAGCCGCGGTGTTGCAGACGGCTCCTTAAAGGCCGCTATCGAGCAGGATACACGTGATTACGGTGTCGTTGAGGGCATTGCCGATAGCGATGCTCGCGCTGCTGCCATAAAGAAGGAGCAGCGGGGTGTTTTGATGTATACCGTTCTTGTGGCGCTTCTTTACTGCATCCTTATCATGTGCTCCCGTGGTGCCTTTGGTCAGCTGATTGTTTCGTGGGGTTCGTTTGGTCCGCTTGCGGGCATTTTCCTGGCGGTTGCGTTTATTGGCTGCTTTGGTTTTCTCGCCCTCAATCTTCTGCGCTCTTATTCGGCCACCGATCGTGTTAGCGCGCTTAGGAACGATATTGATGCCAATTCGGATGCGCTTGAACGATATTTGCTCCAGCTCGTTGAGTTTGCCGATCGTAAGGGGCAAGTTTTTGAGGAGCTTGCGATGTCGGCAGACGACAAGCCTCTTGCTCAGGTCGGTTCGCTTGCATTTTCAAGTGGTCGTGCGCCGGCGGCGTTTTACATGGATCCGCAGCTGATGGACAGACTGGGACGCTATGCTGGCCGCTTGGTCGTTTTCGTTCCGCTTGTCACCAGCGCCTTTGGGTTTATGGGAACGATGTTTGTTGATGGCGACACGTTTACCAAGCTTGACGTAGTAATGGCGATTCTCATTGGCGGCATGGCGGTCATGCTTCTCTTTGGAGACGATGCTCACCCCGGTAGTGCAAAGTCGATTCGCACTTGGCTTTTCTCTTGGATCTTGCCGATTGTCATCGAGTTTTTCCTCTGGGGTATCGTGACCATTGCACAGCTGCTTAGTATCTTCGGATTTATTGTGATGCTGATTGGCTTTGGTATCTGCGCATTCTTTTTCTACCTTTTCCTTTCCGCCTAATAGAGCGGGTCACTCTTTTCATGAACCGTTTTGGGTCGCCAAGGAGGGTTTCTGACTCCTTGGTGACCTGTTAATTTTGATAAACGATAGGAGCATGGTATGCCCACGCTACGACTGGGGAATCTTTTCTCGGATTCCAATAATGGTCGCCAACAGCGACCGGTGGTGCCTCGACCGCAGGTTCCCAATACACCGCAACGCAATGACGGTCTCCATGACACCGAGCGACGCGCCATGGCTGCCTTTGATGACATGTTGGGTATTGAGAACGTGGCGTCTCAACGCGGTTCTCAAACAAATACACACTCGCGTTCGAACATGGCTCAACGTGAGATTCGAAACGACGTGGTGATCAATGAAGGTTTGGGTTCGTACGATGGACGTCCGTGTTCCATTAGGATCTACGAGAACCACCTTGAGATTATCGCCAAGCGTGAGGGGTCAACGCTCGATAACCATTCTGTGGTCAAGTCACTCGTTCCAGGCCTGGGTCATAGCAAGGCAGTGGCGGGCAGGCTTTTCGCTCCGGGCAATTCCAATCCGCCGATTATCATCCCCTTTAATTCTCTGAGCGGGTTTCAAGAAGTGAGCGGCTTTATGCCCACGTTCGTCTTTAACCGGCGTAATCCTCAGACCAGAAAGATGGAGACGCACACTATCAAGACGGTGACCAGGGAGTTTGGGTATGCGCTTAACCGCTATGCCCAGACGCACTTCCATTACTAATAGGTAAAGGCAAAACATATGGCAAACGATGAACAGCAAGAGGGCCTGTCGGCGCAAGAGCGTCTCGCCCGTCTTTATAGTGCTCGTGCTGAGGGGCAGCAAGAGGACGCGACGTCGTTCGCGGGTGAGACTGCGGGAGTGTCCATTTCGTCAGAAGTACCGCAGGCTCAAACGGTTTCTACTCAGGAACGTCTCGACCGCCTGCGTGCGCGACGCGCCGGCGTGCCTCTTCCGGGCGATCCGGAGGCAGCTACTCCGGTAAACAACGAGGGTGCGAATCGCCCTCGCTTTAACATCAATCTTTCGCGCATCGTGGACGCGATTCCCACCATTGTTCGGTTTTTCCACTGCGTATTTTTACGGTTTGGGGGCTCTGCTCGGTCTGGTACCGCATGTACTTGAACACTGGCGGAGACGATGTGCTGCATACGGGGCTTCCGGCGCCGGGGTATAGCGCATTCAATCCATTCGCTCTGGGTGCTGTTGTATTCATTGGTCTTCTCGTAGTTTTGACAGAAATCATTGCCGGCCCTTTGAGCATGATCATTAAGCAGCTGATCATCGGCGTCACGTATTTCTTCCGCGGTTCCGCCGCCACCCGCGAGGCCCGCGACCGTGCGCACGCGAACTCCAGCCTGCGCCGGCTCGTCACCGAGACGGTTCGCGGCTACCACAGCGGCTACTCCGTCTTCGGCTCCATGGCCCGCGCCGCCCGCGGCGCCCGCAACAGCGCCTCCACGCTCGATTACGGCGTCGGGGCCTTCACTGGGGAGGATCCCAACGCGCCCGTCTACGATGACGGCCTGGGCGACCGCCCCTCGCAGATGGAGCTCACCGACGACGCGGCGTCGAGGATCTGGGACCTGTACTACCCGGCCTACGGCGCCGAGGGCCCCATGTCCAACCTGCACGAGGCGCTCGCCGCGGGCGACCCGCAGGACTACACGACCCTGATGAGCCTCGCCCTCAACGTGGCGGAGTGGTGCGAGCAAAACGGCACGCCCGACACCCACGGCTGGTTCGACGACCCCGCCTACCCGGGCGACTATGTCGATGCCGGCACGTTCTACCTCATGGCGTACTCGTTCTGGGAGCATGCGGCCGAGGCGCGGCGCGTGGGGCCGATCGAGCCGCTCGCGGACGACATGAGCCGCTTCATCCTGCGCCACCTGAGCGACTGGTCGCGCGAGAACGCCCACGCCTACCGCTGGCGCGGCGACTGGCGCGACGCGGATTACTTCGACAAGGACCGCCTGTAGGCGCCGGAAGGGGAAACACAGATGGCAATTAATCAGAACGGGTCTGGCCGCGGGGGCGCCGGGTCCAACGGATCGGATATCAACGATATCGTGAACCGCTTGGGCGGTCCGCGCGTAGTGATCGTTCTTGCCGTGGTGATAGTCATCGCGATTGTGGCGGTCACGTCCATCACAAGCGGCATCTCCGACACCAATCGGCAGACCGAGCAGCGCGCCGAGGCCAAACAACAGCAAGAAGAGGAGGCGGCGCGCGCTCAGCGTAAAAAAGAAAAAGAGGAGCGCCACCAGGAAGAAGCGAAAAAGGCCACAGTGCTCACGCTCGATGAGATTACGGACGAGGCGCTGCGCTCGGACTTAGCGCTCGATGCAGATGAGGACGGCAATATTTCGCAAGAGACTGCAGATGACGCTAGCTCAATCGACGTTGAGTCGTTTGATTCGCTTCCGCTGTTGGCCAACTTCCACAACATCACGACGTTTGGCATCGGCGACTACGACAGCGAAAGCTACGACATAAGCTCCATTAGCAATATCACTCATCTGTCCATTGGCGACTGTTCGGTGCCTCAAGTTGATCTCACACGTTTTCCTCAGCTACAGCGCGTTACCATAAACAGGCTCGAGAGCCCCGTCGATACCTTGAATGCCAAAAACATGTCCTCGTTGACGAATGTCCAGATCGAAGGCCTTGATGGCAGCATTGGGACGCTTGACCTTTCGGGCGATGTGAACCTCGAGGTTCTGAAGATCGGTAGCAGAGTCGAAACGCTCAATCTGTGCGGGGCAGGCAGGGAAGATGCCTTCCATTTCACTTTTACACCCAATTGTGTTGGCAAGATCTTGTACGACAGCGACACGAGCAGCAGCCTGGTCGAGTATTTGCAAAAAATGAGCAGTGACTACGGCTACACCATGGAGCAGCAGTAGCGATGCGCTCAAGTGAGGAGAAGCGATATGGCGAATTTTAAGCCCGACATGTCTTGGCGGGATAACGAACGGGTTCAGCGTGTGACCGAGCAGCCTTCGGGCGGGGCTAATGAGCAGGCTGCCGAGACGCCGGGTGTGCGGGTGAATATGCGTCCGAACGGGCAGGCAACCGAACAGTCTGCTGGGCAGGCGCAGCAGACGCCGGGGCGTTCGACAAGTCGGATCCCTCGCCCTGCCAGGCAGCCGAATGGACAGGCGGCTGAACGTGCAAATGAAGCCGTTTCTCGCTTGGGCGGCGTTCGCGCCCTGGTAGTGCTTGCGGCGGTTGTGGTCATAGGCGCGGTTGCTGCTTTTGCCGTGATTGGCGGCGTCGGTGATGTGCAAGGCGGCGGGGGAGCCTCGTCGAGCGCCTCTAAAGAGTCGAGCTCAACTGACGCCTCTGGCTCCGAGACCAAGAAAGAAAAAGGTCTCGTCGATGTTGATGCGATCACGGATGATACCCTGCACGGGCTGCTTGCCGACTACGATAACGATGACGATGGCCAGCTGACCGCCAAGGAGACCCAGCGCATCACGGAGCTGGTCGTGAGTGACGAGGTGACGGACTTCACGCCCATTAGCAAGCTGGACAAGCTCGATACGCTCGGCATCAATACCCTAAGCGCCAAGAGTGCGGACTTTAGCGAGCTCGAGGCACTCGAGGTGCTCAAGTTTGGCGACATGACGACCCAGGACCTCGACCTGAGCGTCTGCCCCAAGCTTAACGCCTTTAAGATCGAGGGCCTTAAGGGTGCTGTCAGTTCCATCAACGCCTCGGGTCTTAAGAATCTAATGTTCTTTACCGTTGACCAAGGCCTTCAGGGTGACGTCGAGAAGATTGATCTTTCGAATGATGACATTCTTGGCGCACTCGAGATTACCTGCAACGTCGGTGAGCTCAACCTGTCGGGTTGCAGCCACTCATTCCCCAAGCTCAACATTGCCGCTGATCACATCGACAAGATCGTGGTCGACAGCAACACCAACGCGGACCTGGTGGCTACCCTGCGTGACCTTTGCGCCCAGAAGGGCTGGACGCTGGAGGAGCGGTAGGGTCTCTTGAAGCGGCAGAGTAACTTTTGCTGCAAGGCCATAAACGAACGAAAAGAAGCGGGGCTCGGCCATTTACGAGCCCCGCTTCTTTTCGTTCATTATTGCTGGATGGTTTTTCTTTCCAGTCCATTTTCCTCTTACGACTGTTTTCCCATCCTGTATTCCTCCTCAAGATCGTTGATGGTTTTATTTTCATCGGTCGTCCACATAGTTTTACCGTTGGAGCTTCGGCCTGCTACGAATCCCGCTGCCGCCGAGGGGCTCGAAAACGCAATGTCACCGGTGAGCACGCAATCTTCTATGAGGTCTGCATGCATGCTGCGTTGCTTGATGACGGAGACCGGGCAGCTTGCCGTAAGATCCCTGGCAATTTTTGTGCCTTTTTCGACGATAAAAACGCCATCGGACACATGAGCGGTCCCTTCGGAGCTCTTTGTCGAGAGATGAAACACATGGTCGGAAAGTGCGGCGGCAAGCTCGTCGTCTAATGGCTTGACCGTCTTCGCTTCCGCAATCGTAGAATCCTCTTCCTCAACCATTTGTTTGCTCTTAATGATTGAATCTGCAACGATGAAAATCTTGTTAGCAAGCCAGCGAACGATACAGTCTTTCACGAAATCGTAATCAGACCCCTGCGCATTGTCCTTAAGAAGCTCAATGAACTTAGGGAGGACCGCCTCTAGGCCATTGAACTCTTTGATTGAATCCCAAGTGCTACGGGCGTTATTTGCTGAGTTCTTATCTTTTGAGGGATTGTCGGAGACGCTTTTGTCGCCGCTTTCCTTATCGCGGATTTCGCGGGTCTGTTCTTTAGCGAGTGACTCGTCATGATCGTTTTTGTCGTCATGGCTGTCCGAGCTAGTTTGACTGGATTTTTCTTTTGCAGCGGGTTCTCCGTCGGGGCTTTCGCCATATTTCTTTTTTATATTCGCTTCAATTTTATCTTGGCTTGTCCAAAAAACGGGAATGCAGCGGCGAGGCCTATCATCCTTGTCAGTTTTTTCCTCATTTTCTCCTTCAGCGTTTTCAAGGAAATGATTGTATTCGTGACAGCAGTTCTTGCTTTCGATATAGCCAGGCGTTATGAAAGCAAGCAGGATGTCCGAGTCTTCGAGAGCTTCATTCATCTTCTGTTCCCAGCGCTGCCCGTAATCGATGGAGACGATATCGGTGAACTTGTCAATTCGATAGTCGGTCAAAGCAAGCATATCTTTGCTTGTGTTGAGCATATCTAGGGTTCTGTCAACGATATCGAGCATGTGGTTGAATATGTTGTCCGCACGTCGGTAGCTTACGAATATCTGTAGAAGGGTGTGGCCCTCGCTATCTTGCTTTATATTTGCGGTGGATGGCTTTCCCATATTGCAATCCTCTCGATTGAAATCGTTATTTATCCATGTCCTTCTTGGGCTTGACAACATTTCCCTTGGCGATGCGGGCCGAGAGGGCGACGATGATTCGGTCGTAGGCGTAGACGTCTTTTCCTAGCAGGAACCCGCGGGCACCAAGTACGTCGTTGTCAGGTGTCATGTAGGCGTGACGCATGAGGATGTCGGACTTGCGAACGCCTTCGGCCCCACTCTTGTTGACCTTGCCGCTCAGGAACGCATCGACGGCTGCTGCACGCATACGCTGTTCGCGTTCCTGTTCGATGGTGCCGTGTCCCAGTTCGGTCATACCCGTTGCCTGGCAATAGGCAAGCCAACGATCGTGCTCTATATCACCCAATAGGCAGATAGTTTTAATTCTTCTGCGATAATTGGCTTCATTGTTGGCAAATGCCTCCGATGTTTTGCCAGCCAATTTATCTTCAATTAGGTATTGTCTTACCAGATGACCATTGTTTAGGCCTTCGTTTCTTTCGCCTTCTAGTTTCGCCAGATAGTCAGTTTCGAGCGTATCGATGGTTTCCGATAGTCCAACCGACCAAAAGCGACTGGGAAGATACGCAGCCGCCGCACGACTGCTGCATTTGTCCCACTCGCTATTGTTGTAGCCGCTGCGTGCCTTATCGTCAGTCATGGAGGCATCATAGCTGACGGTGGCATTGTCATAGTTGCACATACAGTACACTGCATTGAGCTGCACGGCCAGGCGCTCGCGCTCGTCATTGATGATGTTGCTGTAGGTGTAGAACGCCTTGCGGGCACCAAACGGATGCATGATTTTGGCGGCGTCTTTGCCAGTCGTCTGAGTCTTATCGAGGCTTTTAAGGGCGCCTAGGATTTCTTCGCTCTCGATATGGGGACAGATGACGGGTTGCTGTTTGGTGTAGTCCGGTGAGCCCTGGTCGATAAAGCGGTTGAAGATCTGGCGTTGGAGCATGAGCGAATAGGAGAGGTTCTGTCCACAATCTCCCATGGTTACGAAAGCGTAAAGACGAGCGTCATCGGTAATTAGCGCGCTGTCGGCCTTGGACGATACGCATTTGTTTTGAGCGTCGTAGTGCAGCGTAGTGACGGTGCCGCCTGCAATAAGGCGATCGGTTGTAACCGAGGGCGCCTCAGCTTCTACAAAGCGAATTGTCGGCATGCCGTTGCAGCTTTCGCCAAACATCTCGGGGTAGCGGGCTGCTTCGCGTTCTAGTATCGTTCGGGCGTTGGGGTCGACAACAACAATGTTCAGACGAACGCCCGGCATGCGGCCCATCCAGAAGGAAGTGCGTGTTGCCTGCATGCCGAAATCGCCTGCGCCGAAAACGAGAACGGTGAGATTCTGAGGCTTGGGATTTGGGTCGACGGAGATATCGATGGGCTCGAGCACGCTGTAGAGTGGAGCCTCTTCGAGTACATCGTATATTTCGTCTTGTACGCGTGAGAGCAAGTGAAGACAAGTCGACTCATTGTCGACTTTGATGGCATCGAAGATCTGGGCATCATCGGGGTTCTTGTGGGTGCAATGGAACGTAATCTTGGGCGCGCAGCCGGCCTGAGGATCCTTGTGCGTCGCTTCGAGCATGTCGATCGTCGCGCTGACATTGTGTTCGGTTTCTTCGCTCGTCGCGACGACATCGACTGCGGGCAGATGCTTAGCTGCATCGCGCAGCGATGTAATCGTTGTGAGCACATTGGCTGCTTCGGAGTCGGTGAACACATAGCGCACATAGCCCTGGCACAGATTGCGCAGTACACGCTGACGCTCGCTGTCCTCGTCGCTGCCTAGACAAAAGATGAGGGCGATGTCGCCGTTGCCATTCGCGTTATTGAGTGTTCCGTCCTTGATGTTGTTAACGATATCACGCGCGAGCAACTCGGTGTTGGCGTCGACGCTCTCAAAGATAATTGCATGGTCGGCATATTTGAGATGACGCTTGATAACGCTGCCCGAGAGACGCGTAGCAATAGCGTTGAAGGCAAACAGGCCAATTTCAACGGGAAGGGCGATGATGTATGCAAGTGTGAGCAGCGAATAGAGCAGATTGAACACCTGGCCGGCAATGCTGCCGCCAAGGGGAATAGCGCTATAGACGGTTGACGTTACATCGGTGAGACCGGTCTGGATGGTCGTTGTCCATCCCACGGCAAAGAAATTGGTGATGACCCAGCTAATAAAGTTGAAGGCTCCCGGCTCCCAGCCCTCGCCAAGATCCGAAGAAAAGCACTGCGCCCAGGTAACGGGGGCGAATAGGCAAAAAGCGCCAAGAGCAAGAATTCCAAAGGCGACGATACGACGGTTGGAATTGATCTCGAAGCCAAAGAGTTTGTGCTGATAGTTGTGCCGTTCCAAGTGTATGGAATAGCAGAGCGCGACGAGAGCGACGAGGAATGCCGCGAACCAACAGATTGGAGAAATCAAAGTAGGTACCTCCTGTGAGTATAGAGATGAACGGATAACGTGATCTGGGCCTGTTGCCGCCTACGTAAGCATGCGGTCTCTCAGCTCGGCCGCCTCGTTAATCTCGACGTTGGTGCGGCCTTGGAGATCTTCGGTGCGCTTGCTGGTGAGCTTGCCGTCCTTTAGCCCGTAGGTGGTGTACTGAACGATTGCGCCGGCGGTTTCGGCTGCCTGACGTAGGGGCTCGTAGGTGTCGGTTTGCTCGCACCATGCATAGAAATCATCAACGGTGGCGTTGGGATTGCCGCTAAAGAGTCGATACCATTCGCGCCCAAAGCTGCCAAGGACCGAGAACGTCTTTTTCTCGACAAGCTTGTCGCCCTTGTATTTGTAGTCCAGCGTGAGGTCCACCAGATAGGCGGCTCCCGTTTCAAAGGCGTTCTCATTGCTCTGATGACCGATGACCTCGGCCTCCGGATAGTACTTACCAATAAACTCGGCGGCATCGCCTTCGTAATCGGCAACGATGCGCACACTCTGCACTTTGCCCCGCTTGTACGTGTAGTGCAGGATGCGCAGCAGTCGCTCCTGCCAAAACGCATAGGAAAACAGGTGGTCGACAAAGTGCGGGTTCTCAAGCCGATTGGCCCGATCCATCCAAACAGTTTGGAACAGTTGGTAGTCGGCCTGCGGCTCGCCCGTGACCTCGCGGAACCACTGTACGGCGACGTCGGCGGGGATATAGAACGATAGTCGCTCCTGCGGAGTACCGCTCTTGGTCGTTTTGGCGCGCAGGGGAATCTCGACCTCGTAGCCAGAACCGTCGTCCGTTCCGCAGTTTAAAACGGGCGGCAGCATAAACTGACAGGGGCCCTCGTCGCATACGCGCATCGGCTGGGGGCTTACAGGTTGCCCTTCAAACTCCATCTCGATGTCTGCGTCGTCTTCTTCGTCCTCGTCATCATCTTCGATGCCAAGGTCGTAGCCGGTGTAGTAGTCATCCAGGTGTCGCTCGTTTACATTTCGCCCGTTTACGACGTCAAAGACGGTAACACCCGTCATGCGGTCGCAATACTTTGCGACTTCAAAGAGGTTGCAGCTCTCCTCGGGCGTAAAGTTATCCATGCGGTGCTGGAATTCGGTAGCACATTCCTCGGGATCATAGCCGTCCATGTCGCTGTCACCGATCCAAAAGTTGGGATCACGATTGCTTTTGAAGTACCACCAGTACCAGACGGGGCAGAATACCGCATTTACGCCAAAAAAGACTTTCTGGATGATGTTGCTGTTGCCGTCGAACTTGTAATCGAGCGGCAAGTTAACAACCGGATCGTTTGATGTGTCGCGCGCCATGGTGTGCTCCCTGCGATGATTTGTGTTGCGCGTGCGGGCCAGATTCGATGCATCTGACCTGCACGCGCCTGTTACTTCGCATACTAGGCCGCCTGCGCTGCATTCTGTTGCGCAACATCGTGGACGGCGCGGTTCGACGTCCAGGGCCGATGCCGCGCAACAGATACATGGCTTGGCCGTGCCAATCGCTCTCTAGTAGCGCGCCGAGCGCTGGGCGTTGCCCGGGTTGTAGCCCGCCCAAGCGGCGATGACGTCCGACTCAACGACGCTCGTTGCAATGTTGATAAAGCTGCCGGCACGGGGCAGGTCGGTATGGAAGTCTTCGAGCAGGTTGGGCTGGAACCTAAAGTCCTCAAAGTTGACGGTGTTGGGGTTGTAGAGCTGACAAGTACCATCCTCGGTAGAGATCGGGCCAACCATGTAAACGGCCTTGTGCTCTACGGCCTCGGTATCGTCGACGTCGATCACCTCTCCGCGATCGTGCGCGGCGGCGGCGTGCTCCATGAGCTCGAGGAATCGGTCGGCTTCGGCGCTGCAGAGTACGCAGCGCGAGAAGAGCACCGTGAGGGCATAGCCCGTCTTACGACCCAGTTTTTCTCGTAGCTCGTTAAAGCGCTGTGACTGCTCCGGGGTCATGCGCGTCTTGGACGGCGCGGTCTGCTTGAGTCCGCACGTCTTAAGGAACATCGCGTTGGCCTTGCGCAGGGCGCTCATAGCGGCAGAGTCGCTCTTTGCCGCGGAGACGTCGATGCGTCCTCCCTCGGGAATCTGCTTATATCGAGAGAAGCCCTTCTCGCCCTCGACGGGCATCCAGTACGTAATGACGTCATTTTCCACTACGCTAAAGCGGCACGTAAAGGGCGCGCCGATTGCCGGCGCCTCGCCGTAGAACTTTACGCGTACGGCTTGGTCGGTGTCCGCCATCCACATCATAAAGCGCTGGCTATTGTCGCCGTCATGGCTCCGGAGCTTTGCAATAAGGTAGCAAACCGAGTCGCAACGGCTTTCGAGTGCGGCGCCTCTTCCGGTGGCGATGGCGCTTATGCCTTGGGCCTTGAGCTCGATGTCGCGGTGCAGCGCGTTGAGCTCTTCGGATGTCAACAGGTCTTGGCCGAGAAGCCCCGCGACAAGCGCGCCGACTTCTATGTCGGTAGTAAGGGCGGCGTCGATAACCTTGCGGTGCGCCTGGTGGCTTGCATAAGCCGGTAAAGGTTTGCGGCCTGTGGCAAATCCAAATGGGTCTCGGATCTGATCGCCGCCGCGATAGAGCGGCTCCAAAAAGAACATGTTCATGTCATTTTGCTTGCCCTGCTTTTGACCGTAGGCATCGAGGGAGTTCCAGACATGCTTTTCTGCAATGGGGTTCATCCACAGGCTGATTTTCGATTTTTCTGTCGAGGAGGTCGAAGTGCTCTTTTTGGAGCTTGCGGCGGGACGAGAAGCCGGTTTCTGATATCCAGCGGGGAGAACTTGCTCAAGATCGAATTTTTTAAGCAGCCTAACGTAGACTCCGACCGATGCTTCTTCTGCCATTTCCGCCATGACTGACTGCGATGGGTCGTCGACAAAGGAAATGCGCGTTTTGCCATCATCGGAGACTGCCTGGCAATAGCCGCATCGAAGTGCAACGTAGCCTTCGTTGTCGCTGCCATGGTCAAAGTACATCTGCTCTTTGCATCCGAGTGTGCCGGGGACGAATGCGGTCGGGTTTGCTATGTCGGGGATCGTAATAGCAGCGCCGGTCGCGCGTTTAAGCTCATCGAAATACTCGACGTATAGCGGAATTTTGTAGTGCTGGACGAGCGCCTCGAGAACGACGGCGTTGGGCACGGAGTGCGCCACGCGATAGCATGCGGAGTTATAGCCCCATTCGACATCGGTTGCATCATCGGGGATTCCGTGACCCGCCATGGTGGGCAGGACTTCATCGGGTGAGTCAAACGTTCCATCGGGCGTGCCGCAAATCGCCTGGAGCGAGAACCCGCCAAAGCACTTGTCGAGATCGTCGTGGATATATGCGCAGCAGTCATGATTGGGAAAGACAATACGAAACGTCATCGCACCCATGGCTTGGGACATGTAGACGTTGCCCGACGCCTGAGCATCGGACTCTGCCTGGGCATCGGACTCTGCCTGGGGCTCTTCTTGGGCGCCAAACTGGTCCTTGAGGAAGTCGAAGTACAGGGACACGTTTCCGCGCTGCGCATACGAACGCATGATGGGGTCGGTGGTGTCCTCAAAGTACTTTTGGCTTCCGTCGGGCATGGACATGGTTCCCATGCCGCAGCGGAACAGGGTGTCGATGGCACCGTCGAACCCCTCTGGGAAATACACCCAGCAGCTCTTGTCGACCACGTTTGCAAACGAGACGCTATCGCCCTGCGCATCGGCGATCACGGCGCCGGCGGCGATCTCATCGGCATCGGTGTACTCGTAGTAGACGGGAACGCCGATCATCTTGGAGATAGTCTTGGCAACCTCCAGCGAGGGGATGCCGTTGTATTCGTACTGGAGCGAGTTGTAGCCCCAGACGACGTTGGTGACCTCTTCGCCGTCGGACCCGCAGGTCTCCAGGGCGGCATTGGTGGCGTCGGTCGGATCCATGTGCTGGAAGTCCTCGTAATCGGGGATCACGGCAGCAAAGCAGAACTCGCCATAGTCTCGCTCCAGGGCAGCTTTGGCCTGCATGCAGATATCGTGGTTGGGAAACACGATGCGATTGACAATCTGGTTGATCGAGATCCCTCGGTCGGTATCTTGAAGCAGATGCTCAAAAATCTCGTCCATCGTTCCTTCTTTCATATGCGGTGGAAGCCCACGATCCCGGTTTTGAGCTCGTGGCTTTGCTAACTCGAACGTTACCGCCCCGATGGGCGAGAGCGTTGCGCAACATCCACGAACGCGTGAATTTCGATGCAGAGCGAGCTGTGTCGAGACGTTGGCGACGATAGGCTAGACGGACAAGCCCTGCGCAAACCCGTGGCATATAAAAACGCGCCCGCCGGTAGATTGTTGTCGGCGAGCGCGTTTGGCCCTGCATATGAGCTGAGGATGGGGATAGAGACTAGGCCTATTCTTTGATGAAGAAGCGTAGTATTACGGCTGTGGCGAATGAGGCAATGCAACACAGGGCCGGGTAGATGGGACCGGAGCAACTCATAGACATCAACGCCATAATCGCGGCCACAATGGCGAGCAGGGCAAAGCCGATGCGTGCGATGAGTGTCTTTTTCTGCAGGAATGCCATGATAAGGCCAATAAGGGAGATGAAGACCGGAATTGCCCAGCAGATAGTTAGCATTTGGACATCGTCAATGCCGCTGCTGCCGTACGCCGACATCGTATCGGCATAGTCGCCCAGCTCCAGCATGGTGTAACTGGACTTAAGGCGATATGCCTCGCCAGCCGTGCTATCGCCGCCAAAGAAACTGGAGAGGTTGTTGGCGCCATCGGAGATGTACTGGGATGTTTGAAAATCGTCGGCGGAAGGCGAGAACCACGGCATAAAGGCCAGGATGAGAGCGATGATGCCAATGACCAGTGGGACGATGAGGTTAGTGTCGAGCGAGATGCTCGGGGTGCTGATCGCTGGCTTTGCCGGGCTGGGAGCGGTGGTGTGGGTGGCGGACGCCTTGATCGTTGCGCCGTCGTGAGATGTGGTGGCCTTGGCCGGAGCGGGTTCGGCGGCAAACTTGTTTCCGCACTTGGGGCAGAAGGCGACGCCGTCGGGGATTTTCTCTCCGCATTTAGGGCAGAACATGGTGCTTCCTTTCGTTGGGAACCTTGTCGAGTCCTAAGATAATCTTTGGCCGTCCGGTTATGTTGCGCAACATTGCGCGCGATGGCGTGGGTATCCTTAACGCAAACGAATTAAAGGCGGAGAAAGGATCCCCATGAGTTTCTTTGACGATCTTCAGAACTCTATCAATCGTGGCGTTGCCGGCGCCAACCGCACGGGCAACACGATTAAGCTCAAGGCGCAGCTGAGCGAAGCCATGAAGCGCCGTCAGACCCTTGCTGCCCAACTTGGCGCAAGCCTGTACGATGCGACTAAGGATGACCCCACGTTCCGCGCCGGTCGCGAGGCTATCTATGACGGCATTGCCGCCATCGATGCCGAGCGTGCCGGCTATCAAGCCGAGATTGACCGCATCGAGGCCGAAGCCCAGGCTGCTCAGGCTGCTGCCGTGCGCTATACCTGCCCGTTCTGCGGTTCTTCCGTTGCCGCCTCCGACCTGTTTTGCTCCGGTTGCGGAAAGCCTATGGCAGAGATCGAGGCGGAAATTACTAAACAGCGAACCAGAGGTATTGCGACGGCGGCAGCTTCGAGCGCGTCAAGCGTTGCGACGTGCCCTCAGTGCGGAGCTCCCATCAACGAGGGTGATATGTTCTGCATGAGCTGCGGCGCCAAGTTGGAGCCGGCGTCCGAGCCGAAGTCTCAGCCGGTTGCCAAGCCTGAGCCTGAGCTGGTTGTCGTGCCCGAACCGGTTGCCGTGCCTGCGCCGGAGCCGGTTGTTGTACCCGATCCTGAGCCGATTGCAGCTCTCGCACCTAAGCCCGAGCCGATCGTTACACCTGCACCTGCCTTTGAACCCGAGCCGGTCATTGTTCCCGAGCCCGAACCTGCCGCTGCGTCTGCACCCGCGTTCGCGCCCGAGTTCGTGCCTGCTGCAGCACCCGTACAGGCAGCCGCGCCTGAACCCGAGACAGCCGTTTCTCTCCCGAGCAACACGTGCCCCACTTGCGGTGCACCCAACGATCCCGAAGACAAGTTCTGCATGCATTGCGGCACCAAGCTTCGTTAACGCAACTTTAGTATCGACAAAGCTGAGCTTCGTCATGGGGCCGGACCCCTCTAGGCACTGCGCCTAGAGGGGTCCGGCCCTTTGCATTGGGCGTTTCGGCGCCTTATCCAGCTACCGTTTAATGTTGCGCAACAGAATTTGACCAACACCGTTTAGGGTTGAGATGTCCGGTGGATAAGAGAAAGGAATCTGCCATGCGAAACATCAAGAAATGTTTCAGGGGGGGGTGTTGGTCGGAGCGCTTGCGCTCTCGATTAGTTCCCTTGTTGTGGGCAACGTAGCTGCTCTCGTTGCGCCCACCCCGGCGTACGCCGCCTCCAAGAAGTCGTCCAAAAAGTCGAAGAAGACCAAGGACGGATCGGTAAAGGGCGTTAAGGTCAAGAAGAAGGTCGACAAGTATTCTTGGGCAGAGCTCGCGAAGATCTCCGACGCCATGACCAAGTCTGGTAGCCGCAAGGCTGCCCTCAAGATCGCCAAGGAGTACAAGCTCTGCGACAAGAAGGGCAAGCTCGACGGTACCCAGACCAAGAGTGTGGCGCTGTCTGCGGGCAAGACCTCGGTCCGTATCGTCGGCTTCTACCATGACGACCTGTCTGATGGATCCGGCAAGGCCGGCATCACGTGGCAGTTTGTCGATGGCATGTGCAACACGGACTTTCTGAGCGAAAATGGCGCCCGCGGTTTCGATAATTTCAAACTCATGGATACAGTGATGCAGGGTCTTGCAGCCGATTCTTGGCTGCCGTCGGATCTCACCAGCCGTTTGGCAACGGTTTCAGTCAAAACGGCATCCGTCGATTCAGGCAAAAAAGGCGAGGCGGTTTCTTTCGACGCCAAGCTGTGGGCTCCCTCGGCTGTTGAGGTCCTGGGCGATGCCAAAGACATGGCAGGCTTAAATCGCGATACTGAGTGGATGGCAAACGCGCTGAATGCCGAGGGCACACAGTATGACCTATTTAAAGACCAGGGTCTAAGCTGGGACGATCAGTCGGGGGCGTTCTCGGATTATCCAACATCCTATTTTTATACCTGCTGCTACAGCGATGATGACTTTGTTGAGCAGAATGATGCTATGAATGGCAGTCACGGAACGGTGAAAGAGGACGCCACGCCGGATATTTTCAAAACCAGTGATTCGGATGACGATCAATGCGTGACCGTCTATAGGTCGCTGTTCTTGAATCCGAAAACGCCGGATGAAAATTTCAATAACTATGCCATTTCGATTGGTCAATCCAAGTTTTCCGATCCTGGCCGCTACAAAGCTTTAACCAACCCCGGCGACAAGGTGACCCAGCCCCTGTTCTGCCTTACTCCCGCCGCCGATGAGGACTCTGCTGCCGCAGAATCCAATAGCGTTACCATTCAGGACAGCGTCGACAATTACAGCTGGAGCGACCTCAAGGTTATTGCCGACGAGATCGCCGACGCGGAGAATAATGGCGGCGATCCCTATGCCGTTGCTGTCAAATACCATCTGGGAGATGAAGACGGCATCCCCACGGCTTCTAGCTATAAGACGGTAGAGCTCAAGAACGGCGTGACGACTAAAGCGTATATTCAGGATTTCGCTTGGGACGATCGCGCCGATGGCAAGGGCAAAGCGGGCATCACGTTTATGTTCGACGACATTGCTCCGTTCGAGGCCGCTATGAACAAGGACGGCGCCAATTCTGGCGGCTGGAAGGATAGCGACCTTCGTAAGACGCTCAACAAGCAGTTCATTAAAGAGCTGCCCAATGACCTTAAGAAAAATCTTGTTAAGGTCAAGAAGCTTACTAACAACACTGGCGTGACGACCGATGCCTCTTCTGTGACGGAGACCGAGGATACGCTATGGCTGCCGTCTGCCTTGGAACTTTTTGGGAATTCTGGAATCGAAAGTGAATCTCGGGGACTCATTAGACGGCAGCCCGACCAGATTGCTGTCTACGAGAAGGAAGGCGATTTGTTCGTTGAGCATTTTTATCAGTCCCACAAGCACATCGAAGGCTGGAATTCAAATACTCCCTCTGCATGGACGCGCTCGTGCGATGCGTCTCAGTCTGGAGCCTTTATTGTCTATAACGGTTCTGTTCTCTACCCGGGTATTGAGGCCGACGAAGCACATGCGGTTTTCCCTGGTTTCTGTCTGTAGTCGTTAATACTGCTCAACGGTGATCATGGACCCTCGGAGAGGAATCCTCTCCGAGGGCTTTTGTTCAAGACTTTAGTCCGCTGGCCGCGCAGCGGCCAGCTTTAAACCACCCGCTACGCGGGTGGAGACAAACGGCTTTA
>NZ_JBDGAW010000017.1:0-51330 GCF_040910265.1 Collinsella aerofaciens
CGTTTGTCTCCACCCGCATAGCGGGTGGGTTGAAGCTGGCCGCTGCGCGCCCAGCAGACTAAAGTCTTGAACCAAAAGGGCTGGCCCCGATAAATCGAAGCCAGCCCCGAGTCGCCTGACGTGGGGATCGCAATCCGTTACTTGAGCTTCAGCGCCTCCATCATGGGCACGGCAGCATCCCAGTCAATCTTCCAACCAATCGACACGCGGACGGTCTCGCCCGTTGCGGGAGCCGTCGCAAACAGCGTATGGCCGTTGTCGGGGCCGGTAAAACGCAGCCACGTTATGCCGTTGTACTCGACCTGGTCGGTTGTTGTTTCCTTGCCTTCGAAGACCTGCTCTAGGCTTGCGACCTCTTCCTCCGGCGAGCGCGGGAAGATGCTGATGTGCAGGCGTCCTCCAGTCTCGTCATGGAAGAAGTCTGCCTTTTCGTGCTCTTCGTTGGACGAATCCAGCGTGTACCCATCGGCGGCCTCGATACTGTACGATGCGCAATCGATGCCTGTTAAATCTGCCTTCTCGCCAGAATCGGCCACGCCACCGGCCGCCTTGAACTCCTTGGTCTCGCATCCCGTGGTGTCAAAGTGCATGGCCTCATGATTCTTGGCGGGGGCGTAAGCGTCTACGAACTCGACAGTGATGGGCCCGTAGTACGCCGTCTTGGGCGCCCAGAAATACACGTACTCAACGGTCTCGCCCGGACCGATATCTTGCCTCTTGGAAAGGTCGATGCCCTCGTGAAGCTCATCGGGAGCCTCGCTTACAACGTAGTCGAGCACGGCCGCCTTGCCGGAAGTAAATAACGGGTCGCCTGCCTCAAGATCGCCCTGGGCAGCATGCACGTTAAAGGAGCTAAACGTCCTGTTCTTTGTGTTGTTGTTGGTGATCTTGACGTGCAGGTAAAAGCCGTCCTGCAGCTTAGCGTCGCCGCGATAGAACGTACCGTGGGCTACCGACTCATAGGTTATGCCAGCCACCTCGACCGTCTGCGACTCATAGGCCTTGGCCTTCTTCTCTACGGGAGCACTGCCGCCCGAGCTGCCAGCCGAGCCGCTCGGAGCACCACCGCCACAGCCGGCCACCGAACACGCCAGCACGGCCGAAAGCGTCACGGTGGGAATTCCTAACAGCAGCTTTTTCGTCATGGGCTTCATCATCCTCACCGCTCCTTTCGGCTTGCAGCTCATCCGCTGCCCGAGGCTTTCGTCGGCCCCGTGGCATCGGCTTCCACTATGAGCGTATGACGAAAAGCGGCGCAGGCGAAGTGACCCGTGGCCCAAATAACGCCCCGTTAGATCCCCTTTCAGGCCAAAAGGGCCGTGGTTCGCATACCCTCGGCCCATAAAACGAGACGTCTGTCCCAATGTTCGATTTGAACCAACAGCCGCAAACAAGATAGGGCCCCTTCAGCCGCCTTCAAACTTACTCGGACAGAACCGACTCGGTTTTGCCCGAGTAAGCGCCGTTGCACCAAATTCCGAACGATTGTTCGATGGATTTCGTGTTAGGTGGAATCGCCCGCGGGCCGGGCTATGCTACCTTGACTATCTATACGACTTAAATGCACAAGAGGAAGCACCAAGAGAGCGAGTATGGCAAAAAACACCGCAAACTATGGTAACGACAGTATCCGCCAGCTCAAGGACGAGGAACGCGTACGTCTGCGCCCCGCCGTCATCTTTGGCTCGGACGGACTCGACGGCTGCGCGCATGCCGCCTTCGAGATCCTGTCCAACGCCGTTGACGAGGCGCGCCAGGGCTACGGCAAGCTCATCACCCTTACCGCCTTTCGCGATGGCTCCATCCAGGTAGAGGACAACGGCCGCGGCTGCCCGCTCGACTGGAACCCCTCCGAGAAACGCTTTAACTGGGAGCTCGTCTTCTGCGAGCTCTACGCCGGCGGCAAATACAACAACAACCAGGGCGGCAACTACGACTTCTCGCTCGGCACCAACGGCCTGGGCTCCTGCGCGACCCAGTACGCTTCTGAGTACATGGACGTCACGGTTTGGCGTGACGGTAACAAATACTCTCTGCACTTTAAGAAGGGTAAGGTCGTCGGCGCCAAAAAGAAGGCGCTCGAGATTGAGCCCAGCGACGAGAACCGCACCGGCACCACCATCAAGTGGCGCCCCGATCTTGAGGTCTTCACCTCCATCAGCATCCCCCACGATTGGTATCGCGAGACCATGCGCCGCCAGGCCGTGGTCAACGCCAACGTTACCTTCCGCCTGCGCATCGAGGGCGACGATGGCGAGTTTTCCGAAGAGGACTTTTGCTACCCCAAGGGCATCGAGGACTATGTGCTCGAGAAGGTCGGTGCCGACTACCTCACCGAGCCCTTCTTTATCGAGGCCGACCGCCGCGGTCGCGACCGCGAGGACCTGCCCGACTACAACGTCAAGATCACCGCGTGCATGTGCTTCTCGCGCACCTTCATGATGCAGGAGTACTACCACAACTCGTCATGGCTCGAGAACGGCGGTTCGCCCGAAAAGGCCGCCCGTAGTGCTCTGACCAGCGCCATCGATGCCTACATCAAGCAACAGGGCAAGTACAACAAAAACGAGAGCGGCATTAAGTGGCAGGACGTCCAGGACTGTCTGGTGCTGGTGACCAACTGCTTCTCCACCCAGACGTCCTACGAAAACCAGACTAAGAAGGCCATCAATAACCGCTTTATCCAGCAGGCGATGACGGCATTCTTTAAGGAGCGCCTCTCGACCTATCTGATCGAGAACAAAGACGCCGCCAACAAGATCATGGAGCAGGTGCTCATCAACAAGCGCTCGCGCGAGAACGCCGAGAAGACGCGCCAGAGCATCAAGACCAATCTGCAACAGAAGACCGACATGGCCAACCGCGTGCAGAAGTTCATCGACTGCCGCTCCAAAGACAAGGACCGTCGCGAGATCTACATCGTAGAGGGCGACTCGGCAGCAGGCGCCATCCGCACCTCGCGCGATGCCGAGTTCCAGGGCGTTATGCCCGTTCGCGGTAAGATCCTCAACTGCCTGAAGGAGGACTACCCGCGCATCTTTAAGTCCGACATCATCATGGACCTCATGCGCGTGCTGGGCTGCGGTGTGGAGATCAAGGACAAGCGCATCAAGAACCTTGGCGCCTTTGACCTGGACAACCTCAACTGGAACAAGGTCATCATCTGTACGGACGCCGACGTCGACGGTTACCACATCCGCACGCTCGTACTCACCATGCTCTACCGCCTGGTGCCCACGCTTATCGACGAGGGCTACGTCTATATCGCCGAGTCGCCGCTCTACGAGATCAACTGCAAAGAGAAGACCTACTTTGCCTACACCGAGCTCGAGAAAAACGGCATCCTCAAGGAGATTGGCGACCAGAAGTGCTCGATCAACCGCTCCAAGGGTCTTGGTGAGAACGACCCGGACATGATGTGGCTCACCACCATGAACCCCGAGACGCGTCGCCTGATCAAGGTGGAGCCCGAGGACGTCACCAAGATGGAAACCATGTTCAACCTGTTGCTGGGCAACGACGAGGCGGGCCGCAAGCGCCATATCTCCGAGCACGGCAAGGAATACCTGGACCAGTTGGACCTGCAATAGCAGCAAATCGATAACGACGGCCCATAAGAAGTTCAAGAGGAAATCGTGGCAAAGAAGAAGACGAAGAACCAGCCAAAGAAAAAGCAGGTCAACGCCGAGAACGTCATCGGCCTGCACTCCGAGGTCACCGACCAGCCGATCACGCAGACGCTCGAGGTCAACTACATGCCCTACGCCATGAGCGTCAACGTCTCGCGTGCGTTCCCCGAGATTGACGGCTTTAAGCCCTCGCACCGCAAGCTGCTCTACACCATGTACAAGATGGGTCTGCTCAAGGGCGAGCGCCAGAAGAGCGCCAACATCGTGGGCCAGACCATGAAGCTCAACCCGCACGGCGATGCCGCGATCTACGAGACGATGGTGCGTCTGGCAACCGGCAATGAGGCGCTGCTTGCCCCCTTCGTGGAGTCGAAGGGCAACTTTGGCAAATACTATTCGGGCGACCTGAGCTACGCCGCCTCGCGTTATACCGAGGCCAAGCTCTCCCCCATCAGCGCCGAGATCTTCAAGGACATCGACAAGGACCCGGTCGACTTCGTCGACAGCTACGACGGCGCCATGAAGGAGCCGCGCCTGCTGCCCACCACGTTCCCCAACATCCTCGTCTCGGCCAACAAGGGCATCGGCGTCGCCATGGCATCCGATATCTGCGGTTTCAACCTCAACGAGGTCTGTACCGCCACAATGCATTACCTGCAGGATCCCGACTGCGACCTGCTCGAATATATGCCCATGCCCGATTTCTCCACCGGCGGTGAGATCATCTACCGCCGCGAGGAGATGGAGAAGATCGTCGAGACCGGCCTGGGCAGCTTCCAGATCCGCTCCCGCTGGCGCTGGATTCCCGAAGAGCGCATCATCGAGGTCTACGAGATCCCCTACACCACCAAGACCGATGTCATTATCGAGCGCATCGTCAAGCTCTCCAAAGAGGGCAAGGTCAAGGAGATCGCAGACATTCGCGACGAGACCGACCTTTCGGGTCTGCGCATCGCTATCGACCTTAAGCGCGGCGTCGACCCCGACAAGCTCATGGCGAAGCTCTATCGCTCGACCACGCTGCAGGATTCGTTCTCGTGCAACTTTAACGTGCTGGTCGACGGCTATCCCCGCGTTATGGGCGTGCGCCAGATCCTGCACGAGTGGGTCAAGTGGCGTATTGAGTCCACGCGCCGCCGCATTAACTTTGACCTGGGCAAAAAGTCCGAGCGCATGCACCTGCTGCACGGCCTTGAGGCAATTCTGCTCGACATCGACAAGGCGATTGCCATCATCCGCGGCACCAAGCTCGAGGCCGAGGTCGTGCCCAACCTTATGAAGGGTTTCGACATCGACGAGACCCAGGCCGAGTTTGTTGCCGAGCTCAAGCTCCGCAACATCAACGAGGAGTACATCCTCAACCGCACCAAGGACATTGCCAAGCTCGAGGGCGAGATTGCCGAGCTTGAGGAGATCCTCTCCAGCGAGGAGAACATCAAGAAGGTCATCAGCGACGAGCTGGCCGCGGTCAACAAGAAGTACGTGATGCCGCGCCGCACGGGCAGGATCGAGCCCCATGAGGTTATCGAGGTAAGCTTGGAGCCCGAGGTCGAGGAATACCCGGTCACCATCATGCTCTCGCGCGATGGCTACCTTAAGAAGATGACGGACCGCGTGCTCAAGAAGGCGACCACGCTCAAGTACAAGGACGGCGACAAACCCTTTATCGAGTTCCCGTCCTCCAACACCCACGAGCTGTTGGTCTTTACCAACAAGAGCCAGGTGTACAAGTGCAAGGTTGCAGCGTTTGAGGACACCAAGTCGGCCCAGCTGGGCTCGTACCTGCCCACCGATCTTGAGATGGAACCCGACGAGAGTGTCATCTGGGTCATCGACCCCGAGGACTATAAGGCCGACGTGCTGTTCGTCTTTGAGAACGGCCGCGTGGTCCGCGTCGCGCTTTCTGGATACGTCACCAAGACCAACCGCAAGCGCCTCAAGAACGCCATCTACGGCGGCAGCAAGCTGCTGTATGCCCAGGTGCTCAAGGAAGATCGCGACCTCGCGCTGGTCTCGAGCGACTATCGTTTGATGAACTTCAACACGTCGCTGCTCAAGACCAAGACGACCACCAACACGCAGGGCGTCCAGGCCTTTACGGCCAAGAAGGGCCGCTCGGTCACCACCGTCGGCACGACCGAGGAGATTCTTGGCGCCGGCGTCTCGGCCGAGAAGTTCACCGCGCAGAGCCTCCCCTCTGCCGGTGCCCTCATGAAAGAAAACGACATGCCGAGCCTGTTTGACTAACGCGATTGGTTAAAACCGCGGGAGTCGTACCGCCACAAATCCGTAAAAGAAAGGGTCCCGGGGCGCGATTAACTGCACTCCAGGGCCCTTTCTTTTACCATTTGCTCGCAGAAGTGCACTCTCACGCCAGCTTGCGAGCGAGCTCTCGCACCTCTTCCAACTTGGGCGACGATGCCATGCTGTCGCGCTCGGTCATGCCGCTAATGGTGACAATGCCCTGGTCCTCCCACTTGCAGTATGCGCAGGTTGACTTGTACATGGCGATCGCCGCGTCATAGACACCCTCGCTGTGGCTATCGAGTAAAAGGGCCGTCTTGGTGAACGGGAAGCCCGTAGCACCGAAGGCGTACAGGCGGTCGATGGCGGCCTTCTCCTGCGCAGTGATATCAAACCAGTAGATAGGCGAAGCGAAGACAACCATATCGGCGCCCTTCAACGACTCGATCACATCGGCCATGTCATCCTTCTGCACACAGGTGCCCTCATGGGTAAAGCAGTACTGGCATCCCAGACAACCAGCGATCTTTTTGCCGGCAACGCGGACGACCTCGACCGTATTGCCGCCCTCACGCGCAGTCTCGGCAAACACCTCGACCATGGTATCGGTATTGGCGCCCTTACGCGGGCTACCACTCAATACAACGATATTCATAGGAATCTCCCTCCTTCATGCCGCAGGCGCGCGGCACACATTTCGTTGTAACCAAAACAGATGGAGCTATTCAGTCGTCCGCAGACCACATCTCTCGTTCGTGCTCTCTAGACATAATCTCATTGCCTGATAACTCCTCGACTGTCTTGACTCTCTCCGAGAATTGAACAGCAAATCGTTGCTCGCAAAGTATCGCCTGTGGGAAAATTAACTTGAGCTTTCTCCCTGCTCGCGTAAGCGTTCGCGTGAAAGAGCCTAGCCGCATCGGCCAGGCGCAATATAGATCCGCGGAAACCGGCCTACGAACAAGGAGCGCCTTATGTATGGACAGCATGCACCACAAACCCAGAACGATCGAACCAGCTCGTTTATCCGCAGCGTCAAGCGTCATGTGGGCGTTAGAGCAGTCGCCTTCGGAGCGATTATTCTTGTGTCAGGGCAGCTCTTGCTACCCAATTCGGCACTAGCGGCCGAAACGCCCGAACCCGATGCTGCAACGCCCATCACCCGCAGCGAAGCCAACACGGACGGCAACTTCACAGCTACCACCGTTGTCGACCATAACTATGACTTGGAGCTCCCTCCTGCCTTCATGTTGGTCCAGAATGAGGCGTTTGTATACGACTTCCCCGACAAACCCGAGGATTTCGGCTACGGGCCTAACGACACCATCCACCTCTTCAAGGTCGACACCGATACCAAAAGCCTTATAAAAACCGAGAACCCCAAAGAAGCCAGCGTCTCTATTACGCTGACCATGATCGACAATCACGTAAGAGCAACCGTAGTCTTTACAGGCGGCTACGCCGACGACCAAATCCCTTATAGACTAAACCTCGCCAGCTCAACCCTCCTTGGCACACACGTTGACCGTGACTACGATAGCGGCCAGGGGATTATGCGCGAAACGCGGCACGACTACTACATCCGCTGCGTCTTCGACAGCGACGTGCAATTGATTGCAACCGACGTGACCGATCCCGAGCCCAGCCCTGACGTTAAACCGAACCCAGAGGTAAAACCCGAACCGGAAACCAAGCCCGAGCCCACACCGCAGCCCGAGGCAGAAAAGCCCGCGGCAAATCCCGTTTCCGCCAAGGCAGTAGCGGCGGTTAAACCAGCCGGGACCACCCTACCCGCGACGGGCGACAACGGTGCGATGGCAGTTGCCCTGAGTGTTGCCGGTGGTGTAGTTGTAGCAGTTGGCATTTCCGCAACAAGGCGTCGCAACCGCTAGCCAGCATTTCGTACCTCGCAGACAAAGATCCATCCCCGCTCCGACGAGCCTTACTCACCGAGAAGATTCTTCCCCACAGAAATGAGCCTCTTTCCAACGGCCGCCTTCACGCCAATCATTACAACCACGTGGACAGTGCGGGCTTCGAGGTCCGCAGCAAGGACGTCCCCCGATGCCCGCAGTGCGGCTGGCAACTCGTGCTGTGGGTGCGAAACGACACGTTTCTGCAGGGCGCGGCGTGGCGCGAGGGCCTCAGGCGATACGGGCCGATTTGGGCACCCTGCTCACGACGACGATTTGAATGCAAGCGAATTCCCGACAAGCATGACAATGCATATGTCGTCATGCTTGTCGGAACATATGACGGCTATCTAGCGTCCAGCCGAGCCATCAATTAGACTTGACTTCGAGTAACTCGAATGCACTAACCTGCGGTTTTGTAAGAGGGATACCGCGTAGCAGCGACGAGCTGCACGAGCGGGTCGCTGGAGGGGACGTTCGGACCCGAGTCCGAGCACTTTGTCTACAGTTGCCTATACACCACCAACGTTCTGCGAAAGCGACGGCACCTCACGGGAGAACTGCCATCGTACTCGTCGCCGCGCTCCGCCCCCCCTAAGCGATGTGCCTGCTACGAAACAATTGTCTTGTAATAAGCGCCGAAGTCTGCCAGCGAGTCCATGATGGGCATCATCTGGCGGCCGAGCTCGGTAAGGCCATACTCAACGCGGGGAGGATTCTCGCCATAGTCATGGCGAAAGACCAGCCCATCATCCTCCATCTGCCGCAGGCTGTCGGTAAGCACCTTCTGAGAGATCCCCTCCAGGTTGCGGCGCAACTCGTTGAAACGCCAAGGGCGTACGCGTAAGTTACGAATAATGAGCAGTTTCCACTTGCCGCCAATGAGCGCTACCGCCGTTGCGACCGGACACTCCGGAAGCTCCTCTTTCGCCATCATGGGAGACCAAACCTCCTTGACCATACCGGTTTCACAAAAAGGCACGCAGTTACAAATATGTGCGTACTCGTATTTGCATGCGCTTTCGCGTTGAATATATCTCACGCAGGAGATGCCTGCAAGGTAAATCAACCCCAAGAGAGGAACCATTATGGCTAATTATGCAAAGACCCACATCGGCAATGAGAGCCGCGTTGAGCTGCACGAGGTGCTCGGGCTTACCGGGGCAGAGGTGAGTATCAACAGTCTTCCCGCCGGCGCTGGCGTTCCGTTCGTCCATGCACACAAGGAAAACGAGGAGATCTATGGCGTGCTCGAGGGCGCAGGCTCGGTCACGATCGACGGTGAGGATATCGAGCTTGCGGCCGGCGACTGGCTGCGCATTTCCCCCGCTGCGCATCGTCAGTTCCGCGCCGCGTCCGACTCGGGGATCACATACGTCTGCATTCAGGTCAAGCAGGGATCCCTCGATGCCTTCACGGCCGACGACGCCATCATGTTCTAATTCGCGATTAATCTGCAAGGGGCCGATACCGCCCGCATGCCCCCTTCGGAATAGGCGCTGAGCAGCTCCTGGGCGTGGGCGAACTCGGGTCTCCGCCTCCAACCGAGCAGGCGGTTGACCGCGAGATTTCCCTGGACGTTGTGGACGAAGAGCAGGTAGGCGTCCTCGCGCGAAAGCCCAGTCTCCTCCATGATCGAGGGAACCATCTGCTCAGCGCCGCGCTCGACGACGTGCTGTGCCACCCGGGCGTACGCGTCGTCATCCGAGTAGAGCAGATAATAGTCATCGTTTGCCGGCGGCCGCTGGCAGAGGGCGCCCGCCTCCGTTCCCTCGAGCGGCGGCGCCGCCGCCAGGGCCTCGTCGATAAGTGCATCGAGTAGCGCGAACTTATCCTCGTAGTGCAGATAGAACGTGCCGCGGTTGATATCGGCGCGGCGGCAGATATCCGCCACCGTCATCTTCGCGAAGCCGACCTCGGCCAGCAGCGCGAAGAACGCCTCCCGTATGACCGAGAGCGTATAGCGTCGGCGACGGTCTATCTTCCCCGTTTCCATTACCCCTCCAATTGCAACGCTCGACAATGCCCGGCAAACGCTCGTTTATCGACAGCAGGCCGAAGCTGTTCATTGCTCTTAAGCAAATCGACATGGATACTTTTTATAGACATCTGTTTATAATAGCTGAAAGAAGGTATCCAGTGACTCAGTACGAGCAGCTCGTTATCGAGCTCACCAACCGATCGTTTTCCCATCAGGCCGCCTACCGCACCGGCGGCACGCCCTATGAGCTGAGTGCCCGCGAGCCCGAGCCCTACGACCAGCAAATCGAAACGTTTGCCCGCATGATCGAGGAAGCCGATTGCGTGCTGGTGGGCGGGGCCTCCGGGCTCTCCGCGGCGGGCGGCGGTGACTTCTACTACGAGGACAACGCGACTTATCGCAGACATTTCGGCAAGTTCGCCGAGCGCTATGGCTTCAAGGGGGCCTTCGAGGGGTCGTTCTATCGCTGGCCCACCGCCGAGGCGCGCTGGGGCTATCTTGCCACCTTCCTCGACACCACGCTCAACGCCCCGCTGCGCCAGCCCTACAAGGACCTCGACGCTATTCTTGCCGAGAAGGACTTCTTTGTGCTCACCACCAACCAGGACACGCAGTTCGTAAAGATCTACCCTTGGGAGAAGGTAGCGGAGATCCAGGGCGACCACCGCTTCTTCCAGTGCTCCCGCTGCTGCACCGATGACGTATGGGATGCGACCGAGCCCGTCTCCCGCATGATCGAGGCCATGGGAGACGACCTAGAGGTTCCAACAGAGCTCGTGCCGCGCTGCCCGCACTGCGGGGCCGAAGCGTTCCCCTGGGTTCGCGGCTACGGTAACTTTTTGCAGGGCGAACTCTACGAGGAACAGTACCGCAAGGCGTCCGACTGGCTTGACGCGCACGCGCATCAGAAGATTCTTTTCCTCGAGCTGGGCGTGGGTCGCATCACGCCTGCGTTTATCCAGGAGCCGTTCTGGGCCCTCACGGCGCAGTTACCGCAAGCCAGCTACATCGCCGTAAACAACAAGACGCAGTTTCTCCCCCGCGCGATCGAGGATCGAGGGCTTGCCGTTCGCGCCGATATCGCCGACGTGCTCGCCGACGTGCGCAAGACGCTGGGGAGGTAGCGCATGGAGACGGCGAAAGCAGTTCGCATAGGCAGGGCGCTAGCCGAGGCGGATCTTGTCATCATCGGCGCCAGCAACGGACTCGACATGGCGGAGGGGCTCAACCTCTTCCGCGCCGATGATCATTTTTGGGAGGCGTACGGGGACCTCGCCCAGACCGACGGTATCGGCTGCATACTGCAGAGGCTCGCCTCCCCGGATGCCGGCGTGCGACGCCGATGGGCCGAGCGGTTTCATCAAAAGGAATATCTCGAATATAAGCCCAGCTCGCTCATGAACGGACTGCGGCATCTTACGGAGCACGCCGACACCTTCGTGATCACGTGCAATATCGACGGGCACTTCGCGCGCGCTGGGTTCGACGAGAACCGCGTTCTCGAGACGGAGGGGAGCATACGCACGTCGGTCGACGAGCGGCGTCTCGCCCATCCAGACACCCTCGCCACAGCCCAGCTCGAGAAGCTCGAGTGCCTTGTGCGCACCCATCGCAACGGCAGGGTCGCCATCCTCGAACTTGGCGTGGGGCTGCGCAACGGCGTCATAAAGCGCATGCTCGCCCAGATCGCGAACGCCTGCGAGCACGCCACCTACATCGTATTCAACTACAGCCAGACCATGGCACCCGATGCATCGTGCGAGACGATTCTCGTCGACGGCGATATGGTTCCGGCTTTCGAGGAGATCGCCCGATGCCACCCCTAGAAAGAGAAGCGCGTAGACTTCGAAGCCTTATCGACGATGCCGACGCCATCATCGTCGGCATCGGCTCGGGCATGTCGAGCGCCGCCGGGTTCAACCATTACAACCGCGCGGGCATGGCGCGCGCAGGAATGGCGGACTGGCAGCAAGCCTTTGGCTTCAAGAGCCTTTTCGACGGTTTTTACCACCTCTACCCCAGCCTCGAGCAGCAATGGGCCTACTACGCGCGATACATCGACTTCATGCTGCGCGAGCCGGCCTCGCAGCCCTATCTCGACCTACGGTCCCTCATCGGCAACAAGGACTACTTCATCCTGAGCACCAACGTGGACACCCAGGTCGAGAAGACGTTTCCCGCCGAGAGAACCTGCAACTACCAGGGAAGCTTCGCACACCTTCAATGCAAACAGCCATGCTGCGACGAGCTCTTCGACGCGAGTCCCTACGTCGAGCGTATGCTTGCGGGCATGGCGGGGTTCGAAATCCGAAGCGAGGATGTCCCCCGATGCCCGCACTGCGGCTGGCAGCTTGTGCCGTGGGTGCGCGACGACACGTTTCTGCAGGGTGCGGCATGGCGCGAGGGCCTCGGGCGATACGAGCGCTTCGTGCGCGAGCGCGGTAGTAGCCGCGTGCTGTTGCTGGAGCTCGGCGTGGGCGAGATGACCCCCGGCATCATCACGCTCCCGTTCTGGAGCATGACCGCAAAGCTGCCGGATGCGCATCTGTTGAGCGTAAACATCTCGGGCGACTCGGCTCCGCTGCAGCTTGGAAGCAAGGCAGAGGCGATCCAGGCCGATTTGGGAGCTCTGCTCTCGGTGGCGCAGACAGGCGGCGAGTAACGCGCAATCCATCGCGACGTGTGAGTTCGCGATCTGGGACGTTGGTGCAATTAGAAGATGAGCCCTTCCTTTTCGGAAAGTCGCCCGTTTAGCTGATAGCTCTCAAAAATGAGGCGCAGCAGCCACATGTAAATGCAAGGGCGGCAGTCCGATGCTTCGACGCCGGGTGCGCGCAGGGCGTCGATAGCCCGCTCGTCATCGCCTACGGGCGCCACATGTCCGACGGCACCATGTTCGCACCGCTCGCGCAGTACTCTTCGCGCACCTTCACCGAGGCGCACCGCACCATCTGTGTCTACACCCGCGACGAAGAAATCGAGCTCGAGGTCTTCGCAGTGGACGTGGTGGACGCGAGCTCGGAGGACAAGCGAACCGACTTCGCAGACGTGGCGGCGCCCGACTCCTACCTCGGGGACAAATTGTCCCGATGCGAGGTCGTCCTGGAAGAACCGAAAGACATCGCCCAAGCCTGGGCCTTCGTCACCTGCAGCTACCAGACAAGCAACTCGCGCACCGTGGTCTACGCGAAGGAGGTAAAGGGGTGGGATTCGCGTTCTTCGGAATAGGGCTCCTCATGGGGCTCCTCACGCACACGGCCTACGCCTGCTGCGCAGCCGGCGACGACGAACGAGATTAGGAGTTGCAGATCGAAACTACAACCAAATATGGCCCTTCGACCCCTTGCCGATATATCTCGGCAAGGGGTTTTGCATGTGGTGAGATAATTTACGCACTTGATAGAAACAAGACGCTGCCGGCTGCTTCTCGATAAGCTTCCGGTTGTCCATGAACAGAGGTGCGCAATTGGGAAAGATAAAGCTGCAAGACGTCAAAAGGGTTATCGACATCGGAAAGGACGTCCTGCCCTTCGTTGAACCCGCCGTGGACAAATACGGGCCCGCTCTGATTGACTGGGGACAGCAGAGGGGAAAGCAGGCAGCGAATAGCCTCGGAGAAGCCAGGGACTCATTCCTTTCAAAAGGCCAGGCAATCAAAGATAGGAAGGAGCAGCAAAAGACACTCGAGGAAGCCCGCAAGAAGGCCGTGGCAAGCTCGCTTCCGCCGATCTCCGCGAAAGAGTTCTTCGAGAACTTTGAGAACAACGTCTCCAGCGAAGCCGACCTCAGCGATGGGTACATGGCAATCGCCGGCTGCTACGCTGTTGTCACGATGAAATCGGCACGAGAGAAAGATCCTTCCGCCTACGAGGACGTCTATGTCGGTTGCGGCAAATCCATGGGCTTCAGCATATACGCCCAGCTTTGCGGTTTCGGCAACGTCGATGTCTACGCCGACTTCAAGTTCAAAAGACCCATGATGATCCTGCTCTTTCCGTGTGAGGAGAAAGACCTCGAGAGCCGCCATGAGGCCCTCGTCAGGGATCTTCAGGCCGAGAGCTCGTACAACAAATGGGACGTTCTGGCACGCTCCGATGAGGCGAGATAGGCACTAAGAGCATGAGCGATAAAGAGCTTGCGCCGATTAGCGTCGAAGTTGTTGCGATCGATGACCTCGACGGTATCAAGGTCATCGCGAACACCAATGCGAGCAAAGAGAACAACGCCGGCATCGGAGAGCGGGCGGACGCCTTTCTCGGCCTCGCCTCGGACGTCATAGACCTCGTCGAGGGAAAGCAACTCTACAAAGTCGAGGTCCCCGAAGGCTACAGCCTCAAGGACCTCGTCGCCTCGAAGAAGGATCCGGAAGCGGTGAGAGCCCTCGTCCGAGACCCAAAGGGTCGTCTGAGCGGCGACGTCTCTCTCAAAGCCACCGGGGTCAGCCCCGCGCAGATCGCCAGCATCGGCCTTGCCGCGGCGGCAATGGTTGTCGGCCAGGCGTACATGACCGAAATCGGCGACAGCCTCCAGCGCATCGACGCCAAGCTGGAATCGATCGCCTCCATGATCGCCGGCGATCAGAAGGCGAAGGTCAAAAACGCCCTGGACATCGCCAGAACCTACGCAGCCTTACACGACGATTACCTCCAAAAGCCCGCCGAGGCGCGCCAGGCGGCAAGAAACGAGATCGAGAGCAGGTACAACGATGTCGGTCAGGTAATCGATTGGATTACCGAGCAGCTCGCCGGCGTCGAAGACGAGGTCAGGGGCACCGCCGAACGCGAGAAGAACCTCGAACCGCTGCTTAAAGAGATCCAATCCTACGAGGCCCAGTTCGGCATGTGCCTCCAGGCCCTGTCGGCGCTCGCAATGACGCGCATGTACTACGACGGCAGCATGGACGACCGCAGCGCCCTCATCGAAGAGCAGCGGATACTCGACAAATCTCAGGGATTCCTGAAAAAGAGGCAGACCCTCGCGGCTCTCATGGAGATGAAGATCGGGGGCATGAAAGGGGCGCCCATCGCGCTTCCTCGCGGCGCCCGGGGGAACGTCCTCAAAAGGCTGGTCTCCCAGACGCCAAGAGCCGCCGCAAAGGAGCAGATCCTCGAGGCCAAGGTCGAGATGCGCGCGAGCCTACGCTCGGGAGAGTCGAAACTGAGGTCCGAAGCCGAAGATCGAAAAGGCGAGATCGAACGCATCGCAGCGGCATCCCGGACAGCCAGGACGCTGCTCACGGACGGAACCGACTGCTGGCTCATCGACGATCAGGAAGATTAGAAACCAAGAAAAAGAGGAGGGCAATTGCCCGCCTCTTACTACATCACCCACTTGAACACGGCGTGGAACAGCCAGACGAATAAGCCCAGCGTGACCTTTAGCACCGCCTTGAGGAACCTACCAAGCCTCTTCATCGACGTCACCCCAATCTTCCTTGACCTTGCGGTCGCCGTCTTCGGTGCCCTCTTCCTTCTCTTCCGCGAGCAGCCTCGCCAGCTCCTCCGGCACGCCCGGAACCTCCGCGCGGCCGGAATGCCGTCCGCGGGCGCGTCGGCGCGCCAGCCGTCGCGCACCTGGCGCCAGTTCGCCGTGAGCCAGATATCCACCCGCCACGTGCGCGAATGCTGTTACTTGCCATCTCAAAGCCCTCGCGCAGCTGCACCTCGTCGATGAAGAGGCGGCTCTGGGCGCCCTCGAGCGCCCAGAGCCGCTCCATGCACGTAGCGCGGTCCACCCATGCCGTCATCCGCTCCCTCTCGGTTTCGAAACTCGAATATTTTTTAAGTTTCGAAACCGATAAGGAGCGAATCTCGGTCGCGCCATGTCGGCAGCAATGTCGGGGCGCGTCCGCGCGTGCTACAATCCAACCACCAGAGATGAAAACACAGTCCCCGTCGGGTAGTCGTGGGCGTGCGCTAGTCCGCATCAGTAACCTGCCTCCTTGGTTGTCCCTTCTCTGCATGGTCATCTACATAAAGGAGGAACCAACCATGCAGATCAGCGTGTCGTCCACCCTGACCGTATATCACGACGGCCAATTCTGGGTCGGGCTGGCGGAGCATGTCGAGGACGGCAAATACGGCGTCACCCGCATCGTCTTCGGCGCAGAACCGTCCGATGAGGAGATTTTGCAATTCGTTGTCGGCAAATGGGAGAAGCTCTCGTTCTTCGGTGGCGAACCGGCTGAGGCAAGCAAGCCCGCGAAGAACCCCAAGCGGCGCGCTCGCGAGGCGGCGAAAGCCCTCAAGCAGCCAGCGATGAGCACCAAGGCGCAGCAGGCTCTCGCGGCACAGCGGGAAGCGATGAAACGGGAGTCGGCTCAAGCAAGAAGCCAGCGTCGCACGGATGAGGCGGAGGCGCGCTTCGAGCAGCGAAAGCTGAAGCGCAAGCAGAAGCATCGTGGGCATTGATCGCCATTTGCAGCAAGGCAAACCATATACAGCAGCGGCGCCAGTTCCACTTGAAGCCGACGCCGCGTAGACGCTGATGGTGACGGCTATGCACGGGCACGGGCGCGCCACCGCACTTCACAGCTTGTTTCTCAAGTATTTGGGACGCACACGCGGCGTTCAAAAATGCGGAGCGACTCTGTATGGCTCGAGACTGAGCCGAGGTGCCCTACTTCTCGCCCTCCAGCAGCCCCACGATGCAGTCGATGTCGACGGCAAAGCGAGGCCTTCCCTCGTGCTCGTAGCGGTCGAGGTATGCCTGGCACTCGGAGACAATGCGCTTGGTGTTGCCGTCGATGATGCGCTGAAGTGTCTCGTAGTAGGCCGAGCCCTCGGTCCTAAAGCGGCGCTGGTAGACCTTGGTTATGGGGAACATCTTGATGTAGTGGATGCCGTGGCGGCAGCCGGGGCGCGTCGTGGGACGGGGTGGCAACGCAAAGTACTGGTCTTTGGGCACGTTGGGGGCGATGTTGGAACGCAGCGGCACGGCGAAGTCCCTGCGCTTGCCGCGGAAACGCAGCCTCACCACCACGATGCAGGGGCGGTCGCGCTTAAGCATGAGCTCACGGTCGCCATCGACGAGGTCGAAGAAGTCCTGGGAGATGGATACGATCTTCATCGGTTACGCCCCTTCATACGAAGCGGGGCCCGCATCGCTGCAGGCCCCTACAGGTGGGCGATATTCTACGCCTTGCGGCACCCCGTCGCCCACGGAGGTTAAACGTACACGTAAGCCGTACTCTGAAAGCCGCGGCTTCCGGCAAGTAGTTTATACCACGAAAGGTCGCTTTCAATGCGCATAGCTCGCAAAATAACACTCGCCGGGCCGTCGCCCCTGGCCGTTACCCTCCAATCTTCATTGGAGTCAGCAGGTCAATTCATATAGTCATGGGGTTTATCCTGAAGGAAATCAAATTTATGCCCCCATAACTAAGGAATTTTCTATTCCCACTCAATAACTAGAGCCCTGGTGTAATTGGCTGGATCACCGTTCCGGGAACCGGTATCGACCTACCTGTCCGCCAAGCTCCTTCTTCAGTTCCAGCCTAGTATCTGACTCGCGCCGCTATAAGCGAAAACCGAAGAGATGCGTCTTAGCCAAGAAAATGAGATTAGCCTTATCTTACTGCATGATTCGTGTGTTATAGTTAGATGGCTCTAACTGTTTGGGGGCGATAGCCATGCACGAACGCAAGGGCTTCTGGGACAAGAATGCCGGTCGGTACGACCGTTTCATGCGAAAGGACCGGGCGGCGTATGAGAAGATGTATGGGCTTATCCGGCCGGTAGTGAAAGCAAAAACCGTACTGGAGGTTGCCACCGGCACGGGGCTTATCGCAAAGAACATCGTGAATGCGGCGGCGCACATCGAGGCTACAGACGCTTCTGCAAAGATGATCCTTGAAGCAAAGCGGGACAATCAATCCGCAAAGCTGCACTTTTCCGTACAAGATATGTTCCGCCTGCCCTATGCACAGAAGTCCTTCGAAGTGGTGATCGCGTCCAACGCGCTTCACATAGTGCCGCATCCGGAAAAGGCCCTGCAAGAAATCAGGCGGGTGCTGAAGGACGACGGCATGCTCATCGCGCCAACCTTCACCCACGCGGGAAACTCGGTTTCCGGCAAGGCAAAAGCCCTTTTCATGAGTATGGCGGGATTCCCCCTCCACAGCAGGTGGACAAGCGAGGAATACCTACGTTTCCTGCGTCAAAACGGCTGGGCGGTGCAGAAAAGCGCGGTGCTGAAGGCCTCGTTCCCGTTGACCTATGCGGAATGCACGAAATCGGAGGGGCCAGATGTCGTTCTTTGAAAACACCCGCAAGCCCGTGGGCCTCGGTGGAAAACTTATGGTTGCCATGATGAACCTGGGCCACAGCCCTGTGGCGCGGTGGGGACTTCGATTTCTACGACTTGCGCCAAACGCCAAGGTGCTGGATTGCGGCTGCGGCGGCGGGGCGAACATAAAACGACTGCTGGAAAAATGCCCGCATGGCGTCGTCAAGGGCATCGACTATTCGCCCGTCAGCGTGGAGAAGGCTAGAAAGCTCAACCGAGTTGCAATTCAGGAGGGGCGTTGCGCCGTTCTGCAAGGCAGCGTGGCGGATATGGTGTTTGAGGATAGCTACTTCGATGCTGCCACGGCCTTTGAGACCGTCTATTTTTGGCCTGATTTGCCCCGATGCTTCCGTGAGGTCTGGCGGGTGCTGAAGCCGGGCGGGACAATTCTTATCTGCAACGAGAGCAATGGCGATACGGACAAGGACGAGAGGTGGACGCAGATCATCGGCGGCATGACCATCTACAAGGACATTGAATTAAAGGCATGTCTGGAGCAGGCGGGTTTTCACGAGGTGCAGATACACAAAAAGAAAAAGTGGCTCTGCGTCACGGCGCGGAAGTAAGGGCATCAAGCACGGGCGTTTTTGCATCTATCCTGCACATGGCGATAGGCATGACGGTCATAGCGGCTGTGCTGGCGGCAATTATGACAGTATTTATTCACTGAGGAAGAAACCTATGAAATGTAAAATTGAGAAAAACACCGTGCAGGAGACGCTGATCCTCCCGCTGTATTCCCGGAAGCTGTGTACGGAGTTGTACCCGAACCTTTACAGGGATGAAACAGCGGTTCGCCTGCTCGACCAGATCGACTACGACTTTTCAGAGGCAGAGAAAAACTCCCGCAGCCTGATGCAGCGCTTTGGTGCGCTGGAGGTGGCCACACGGCAGAGTGATCTTGCTTTCGAGGTGCAGGATTACCTGAAAGGCCACCCCAATGCGGCGGTAGTCAATCTGGGCTGCGGGCTGGACAACACCGGCAGAACCTGCGACAACGGTAGATGCAAGATCTACAATCTGGACTTCCCGGATGTGATTGCCTTGCGGCAGCAGCTACTGCCCGCCGGGGATCGAGAACAAAATATCCCCTGCGACCTGAAAGACACCGCATGGTTTAGCAAAATCGATGCCTCCCGCGGGGCGGTGTTCTTTGCCTCCGGGGTGTTCTATTACTTTCTGACCCAGCAGGTCCGGGAACTGGTGCGGGGGATGGCGGACGCTTTCCCCGGAAGTGTGCTGGTCTTTGATGCTGCCAATCGGACGGCGGTAAAGATAATCGCAAAAACATGGCTTAAGACTGCAAAAATCAAGGATGTGGGGGCATATTTTGCGGTTTCGGATGCCGCCAAGGAAATCGGCACGTGGGACAGCCGTCTGCAGGTCACAAGTCGCGGCTATATGCTGGGCTACAACGATTTGAGAGACCCTTCTGTCAGCGGCTTTTTCCGGTTTCTCGCAAGGGTCGGTGACAACGGGATGAAAATGCAAATCGTGAAAATAAGATTTTGAGAGGCAAAAATGCAAAAGACGAGCACTTCTTGCCGCTCAATTGGCAAGAAGCGCTCGTCTTTTCTTAACGCGTTGTATGGCGGAGAGAGCGCAAGTTACGCGAGCGTCCTTCTTGCCAGCTCGGCCGCGCCGAGGATTCCTTGGTCGCCGCCGCAGCCCGGGGCGCAGATGTAGCTCTCCATGTCCTTAAGCTCGGCGGTCTGGATGTAGCCACCCAGATATTCGAGGGTCTTCTTGCGGACGATGCCGTAGAGCTGCTCCTGGTGCATCACGCCGCCGCCGAGGACGATGCGGCGAGGCGAGTACATGAGCACGAGGTTCGCGCACATCTGCCCCAGATAATCCCCCTCGAGCGCCCACGCCTCATCGTTGTCCGCGAGCTCGGCCGCGGGCTTTCCCCAGCGCGCGGCGATGGCGGGGCCGGAGGCGAGGCCCTCGAGACAGCTCGCGTGGCTCGGGCAGACGCAGCGTCCCTCCTCGGTGGGACGGGTCCTTACCAGCATGTGGCCGGCCTCGGGGTGCAGCATGCCGTGAAGGAGCCTGCCCGCGCACATGACGCCCGCGCCCACGCCGGTGCCGATGGTCACGTAGACGGCGTCCTCGAGCCCCTTGCAGCAGCCGAAGACCACTTCGCCGAGGCAGGCAACGTTCACGTCCGTGTCGTAGGCCACCGGAATCCCGAGGGCGTCGGCGAACGCGGCGCGAAGACCATAGCCTCGCCACGCGAGCTTGGGCGTCTGGAGGATGGAGCCGTAGCGCTCATCGTTGGGGTCGACGCAGGTCGGGCCGAAGGCGCCGATGCCCAACGCGTCCACATCGCGGGCGGTGAACCACTCGACCATTTGCGGGACGGTCTCGGCGGGCGTAAGCGTCGGGGTCTCCATACGGTCGAGGACCTCGCCGTCGCCGGACACCACGGCACAGACCATCTTGGTCCCGCCGGCCTCGAGGGCGCCGAGCCTCATTTGCTTTTCGCTCATGTGATCCTCCTTACAAAGGGACGCCCGCAGTCATGGTCAACCGCGGGCGCCCATAACGTTGGCTTGTTTCGAGGCGACCCTACCTGGGCACGCGGTCCTGCCTTGCGGCAAACGGGGCGAGCACGGCGTGCGGCTCGCTTTGGTACCAGTAGGCGACGGTGGAGATGTCGTCCTCGCGCTCGTAGAGCTTGATGTCGTCGTTGCCGAGGTCCTGGAACGTCACGCGCAGGTCCTCCTTGAACGAGATCGGGTCGGGAAGGTGCCACCTGTAGAGGCCGTGCCTGGGCAGCGCGTCGTCGTTGGTCGCGAGCATCGGGTTCGGGTTCGGCTTGCCCGCGCTGAAGCGGTCGCGCGTGGCGTCGCGCGTCGAGCGGTACGGGTAGCCGGCGAACAGCGTGTTGAAGCACTGCGCCTCGGGCAGCGCGTGGGGCGGCCTGTCGAGGAAGGCCCAGGCACCGCCGAAGTAGTCCTCGGCTCCCGTCGAGGTGACCGTGGGGAACTCCTCGTCGCCGTCGAGGAAGAACTTCATCTCGCCCTCGCCCCACCAATAGCGCTCCAGGGCGCACAGGGCCATGTAGGTGCCGACGTAGTAGCCCTTACCGCGCACGCCGTCGAGCACGGTGTAGTCGACGCCCCTGCGGGTGCTGCGCTCGCGGTTAAAACGGGCGTGGAAGTACATGGCGTCGTCCGGCACGTCGGTGAGCGCGTAGTTGAACGTGTAGAAGATGTACTTAATGAACCCGGGGTGCTCGCTCGTAAGCGTGACCTTGGCGTGCTTCCTGAAAGGCATCTCGAAGTAGCAGTTCATGCCGCCCGTCGGGTTCACGCAGATGGGCATCGAGTTGACGATGGCGCGCTCACCGAAGCCGTTGCAGAAGAAGTCGCCGACAGGGCACTCGACCGAGGGGGTCTCCTCGTCGTCCCAGTAGAAGCGCAGCACGAGGTCGCGCATGACGAAGCTGCCGGCGGCGGTCTTGTCGGGGACGGTCATCCAGATGTGGCGGATGATGCCGGGGCCCTCGATGTCCGCGAGCGTGATGGTCTCGCCGGACTCAAGGGGCACGCAGCACGAGCCCTTGCGGCCGACGCCGAGGTGGCTGGCCGACATGGCGGCACGGCCCTTCTCGCCCGTGATGTTCTCGGGGGTGATGGCGCGGCTTTCCTCACCGCCGTGCATCCACACGTCCTTAAGGAACTCTCTCATCGTCGACCTCCTCTATTCGTCGTCTTCGCACTCGGCGGAACTGGCACCGTTCACGTAGACAATCTGCTGGCGCGCCTCGTCGACGAGGGCGTCGAAGTCGAGTTTCTCGTCGGGGCGCGCGAGCGCGACCGTCATGGCGAGCGGGAGGTTGACACCCGCGATCACGTGGATCCGGTCGGAGGCGAAGCGGGAGAAGCGCTGGTTCACGCTGCCGCCGAGCGCGTCGGTGAGGACGACGACCTCGTCAGTGCCCGAAAGAGCCGCCTCGACCGCCGCGTCGAGCCCCTCGCCGTTGTCGTTCACGTAGGCGCACACGGCGTTGACGGCGTCGCTCTTACCCGTAAGGAACTCGAGGGTGTCCTTGAAGCCCTGGGCGAGAAGGGAATGGCTCGCCACAACTATCTTTCTCATTGATTCACCAATCTCTTGGGTCGAAGCTAGGCAAGGATGCCGGCGGCGGAGGCGACCATCGCGAGGACGATCACCACGAGGATGAGGGCCGTCATGCTCGCGTTCTTCTTGGTAAGAAGGTAATACGCGCTTCCCGTGATGGCGGCGGGGATCATGGCAGGCAGGATCTTGTCGAGCAGCGGCTGAATCTCCATCGAGACGTCGCCGAAGCTGAAGCTAATCGGGCAGGTGACGCCGATGACCGAGGCGATGAGGCAGCCGACCACGGTGAGGCCGAGCACGGAGGCGGCGGCAGTGAGGTTGGGAAGCTTCTCGCTGAAGTCGGTGACGAGCTTCACGCCCTGCTTGTAGCCGAACTCGAGGGCGTGCATGCGGACCCAGAAGATGGCCAGGATGAGCGCGAACCAGATGCCGGCTCCCACGGGGTTGCCCTCGATGGCCATGTAGGCGGCGATGGAGCCCATGATGGTCGGGATCATGGTCATGAGCAGGGAGTCGCCGACGCCGGCGAGCGGTCCCATGGTGCCGATCTTCAGGTCTTGGACGGCGTCCGCCGCCGCTAGGCCGTCGCGTTCCTCCATGGCCACGCAGGCGCCGAGGATGATGGCGGCGAGCCAAGGCTGGGTGTTGTAGTAGCGGAAGTGGTTGTTGAGCGCTTGCTTATAGTCCTCGTCGTTCGTGTAGATCTTCCTCAGGACCGGCGAGAGGGCGTAGGCGACTGAGGCGCCCTGCTGGGTCTGGTAGTTGAAGGTGCACACGCTCATGAGCCAGCGCCAGTTCGCGTTGCGCAGGTCCTTCTTGGTGACCTTGTAGCCGGAGGGCTTGCCCTCGGCGACGGCGGTGATGTTCTCGTTTTCCATGGTTACTCATCCTCTCCGATGAAGGCGTCTGCGGAAGCGTGGGCGGCGAGCTCGGTGTCCCTCTCGGCACGCTGGTAGAACGCGATCGCGAGGGCAACGCCGACGATGGCGGCGCCGATGATGGGCACGTTCAGGAAGGCCGAGAGGAAGAAGCCGGCGAGCAGGTACTGGAAGTACTTGCCAGTGGGCATGTAACGCAGCAGCATCGCGATGCCGACGGCCGGGAGCATCTTGCCGGCGAGGGTGAGGCCGGAAAGGAACCACTGGGGCATAACCTCGAGGAGCCAGTTGACGGCGGGCTGGCCGAGGGTCACGGAGACAAAGACGGGCAGGGCGGCGCACAGGCCGAAGAGCACGGGGCAGACCCACAGGATGGCGTTCATCTGCTTGAACTTGCCCTCGTCGCAGAACTTCTGGGACTTCTCGACGACGAAGCCGTTGAGGATCTTGACGATGACGTCGAGCTGGATGCCGAGCATGCCGACCGGCAGGCCGATGGCGAGGCCCGTGTCCGCGCCCAGGGTCACGCCGTAGGCGGTGGCGATGATGGCCATCGTGCCGTAGTCGGGAATCGACGAGCCGCCGAAGCCCGCGACGCCGAGCTGCATGAGCTGGATGGTGCCGCCGATGACGAGGCCGGTCTGCCAGTCGCCCATGACGACGCCGGTGATAAGGCCCCAGAAGACGGCATAGTTGACGAAGATCATCGGGATGCCGTAGTAGTCCACGTGCTTGATGAAGGCCAGCAGGGTCAAAAGGACGACTTGCAGGATAGTGAAGTTGACCATGATCCCTCCTTAGATGAGGTCGGCGACGGAGACGGGCTTGTCGGCGGGCACGAACTGTGCCGTCACCTTGACGCCGCGGGCGATGAGCGCCTTGTAGCTCTGGACGTTCTCGGCGGAGGCATAGGCGCGCTGGGTGAGCTGGACGCCGCCCTCCTTGACGAGCGAGCCGCCGACGATCAGCGACGGGAGCTCGATGCCCGACTCGACCAGGTGAAGGATCGTCTCGGGCTCCTTGGCGATGACAAAGACCTTCTCGCGGTCGTACTTGCCCGCCGCGAAGTTCTTGAGCGCGGTCTCCTCGGAGATGATCGAGACGGCCATGCCCGCGGGGCGCGCCATCCTCATAGTGGATTTCAGGACCTCGTCGCCGGCGACCTTGTCGTCGATGACCATGACTCGGGTCGCGCCCGACACCGGGGCCCACTGCGTCACGATGATGCCGTGAAGCAGGCGATTGTCGATTCGTGCCATAACAACACTCATGTTTGCTCCTATCAAATGAAGTTTTACGTTCGGTACTGCCTCGGCGCTATCCGGATTCGCGCCGGGCAAGGGGTTATCGGATTATTGAGGACGCGCAGTCAGCTTGCGGCGGCGCGGGGAAGGTCACTCGTCGAGCAGGAGGTCCGAGGAGCCGAGGCGCTCTTCTCGCGCCGGGGCGGCGCTCACGCTTATGTAGTCGAAGACATATGCGATCTCGCTTACGGGAACCTCTACGCGATAGCGCGTCGAGATGCTCGAGAAGCTCTGCCTGAAGGACTCGATGAAATCGGCACGCTCCTCCTCGAAGCGGTCCTGGCCAACGTAGGTCTCAATGGGGTTTCTGGTAACAAGGCGCTCGACGAGACAGCAGAGGTGGACGTAGAGCCCAATGATGGCGTTGCTGCCGATCTTCTCGCCTGTCCTGCGCTGAAGCTCGTGCACGGCGCTCTCGATCTCGTGGAATAGCCGCTCCGGGTCGAGGATGGTGATGGAGCGGATGACGTTCTGCAGCGTCATGTTCGAGAGCAGCTTCTCGTGGAAAGAAGAGAGCTCGGAAGCGTCAAGCCACCTGCCGAACACGGCATCGACCTTAGAGGCGGACGCCGTCGACATGATGTCCTCGAGGGCGACGAAGGGGATGGAGGCGACCCCGGGGTCTCCCGTGCCGATGACGGCGCAGACGCGGTGCTCGGAGAAAACGGCGTCGTTCGACCCGTTCGCGACGAGCTGCTTGAAGGGCCTCGTGAGCAGGCGCGCGCCTATGGTGCGCGGGAGGCTCTGCGAGACGAGCTGGCGTATCCTCTCCGCGGCGTCGACCCCGGACTCGGAGCAGAAGACGATGGCGTCCTCACGGTTGACGCGCTCGATCACCTTGCAGTGCGTCACGCACGCGGCGGTCGCATCGCCAAGAACCTCGGCGATGGACTTGCCGCCGAGCAGCCCGACCCCGATCTCGAGCGCAAGACCGGTAGAGACGTTGTTCACCACGCCGATAGTGGAGTCGGTAACGTTCTCGAGGGCCTTATAGGCCTCCTCCAAGGAGCCCATGTCGACGAGGAATACGACCCCGGTGCAGTAGGAATGGCGGTCGACGAGGCGCTGGAGCGGACCGACGATGTCCTTCAGCTGCTGGTCGTAGGGCATGTCGACCGCCTCGTACACATGCATGCCGAGCATACGGTTCGCCGCGTCGGCGATGCTCGTCGCCGTTGAGTAGCCGTGGGACAAGATGACGCAGAGCGTTCGAAGGGCCTTCGCGTCGCGAGACTCCGATGCGACGCACAGCGTCAGAAGCGTCTTCGTGAAGTGATCGAGCGAGATTCCCAGCGCCCCTTCCACGTCTGCGGCGACCTGATCGGAGACGCTCGAGGCAAACGGCAATTCGGAGGTCACGGCACCGAGGAGATGGGAGATTTGCTCCGCACAGGCAGACTTTCGCTTAGCCAGGCCGATGCCCGGCCACAACTGCAGGCAAATCTCCTGGGCCAGCAGAAAAGCGACCTTCCTCGAAAGCTCGATGCCATAAGAAGAGCCTGCGTCGGCAAGGACCGCGCCCACGATGCGCTCGAAGGCGCGCGACCTCGAGGAGGTAACGCCGCGGCTGAAGATCAAGTGATCCTCAACGCCGCGCACAGCGGAGACAGCTTGCGAGACGAGCTCGGAGACAGAGAGCTCCCCGGCGCAGAATCGCTCATCGAGAGAGCACAGGGCATCGAGCGCCTGCTCGACCGGCCCTGTGCTCTCGGCGGCATCCAGGGACGCGTCGATCAGAACGCCATCGTCGGGCTGTTGATCGATCTGCGCGGAGGAGAGGAGCCCGCTGGGAAGAAGATACGGGCGAACGACGACGTAGTCGCCCTCGCGATTGAGGAACGCTTTGGCGCAGCAGTTCGTCACGCAGGCGCGCAAGCCGGCGATGTTATCGGAAAAGTCCGCGTTCACGAGGCAACGGTATGCGCCGCGGCTGATCTTCACATCAGAACCGATTCGGCACCCCTCGCTGCGCAGGAAGCTCAAGATGAGATCCTCGCGCTCCTCGGGGGTCCGCTCCTTGAGTGAGGGGACGCGGGCACAGATGGGCATTTTGCTGTAGGCCGAGGAAACCTTCAGGTCATCGGCGGAAAGCGTCGTCGAAAGAACGAGGCGAGCGCGCGGCGCATCCTGGGAGGCATCGAGCCCGAGGGCCGTCGCAAGGCAGTGCTCCATCGCAGAGGGAGAGAGTGCCTCGATGCCGTTGACAAAAACCACACCCCCGCGCGATTTCGCGATCGACTCGTCAAGAAGCCCGTTGAACGAGGCGGCGTCCGGGACCCCGGCGCAGTCGATGCGCACATAGGAGGAGTCGCGGGACAGCAAGCCCTGGTTCTTGCCGTACTCGTACACAAGGCGAGAAAGGAAAGACTTACCGACACCCACGCCGCCGCTCAAGAGGATGGGTAGGCCAAACGGAGGGTACTGAACCGCAGCCTTGCACTGCTCGACAACGGAGCTGAGGCTCAGGTCGAAGCCCACGGCACGCGCGAAGTCGCGGTGATCGGCGATTCCCGTCGCCTGGATGAGGTCGGCGAGCGAGGCGTACTCGCTTGCAGAGAGCTTTACCTGAAAACGCTTCTGGAACGCGCGGCGATGAAAATAACGGACAGGCCTGCCCGCCACCTTAACCACAAGGCCGGCGCGAACAAGGTCGTTGAGGTACTGGCTCGCCAGACTCCTGGAGATGATGAGCGTCTCGGCGATGTCGGAGGTGGACAGACGGGCAAGGTCGTCGAGCGAGACGGCAGAGGTGAGGGCCTCGAGATGCTCGAGAATCCTGTCCCTCATGTCGACGGGCTTCTTTGCCAAGCTGTCCTGTGCGGTCTTGTCCATGACTTCTTACCTCCTTGTACAAGGAGTATAAGGGGAACACAGAGAACGGAAGGGGGCGCGTGGGGGAATCAACAGCCCCGAGGAGAAGTTCACCACTTGAGGGGCAGAAAACAACGGCCATTGAACATTCAGGGCCGACGCTCAACACTTCGGCTCGACACTTCGCTTTGGAAAGGGCCCTGCACGATGGTGCAGCCCACCATCTCGCAGCACAGGTCACCGAAGGTCGCGAGGATGCGCTCCTTCTGTTCCGCGGGCGAGACGACTCGGTGGGCAAGGTCCTCTCAAAAGGGGTCGTCCGACGCCGCAAGACCTCGATGACCGACTACCGCCTCGAGCAAGTGGCGGATTACCTCTGCACTATCGAACTTGCCTTGGTCAAGTACGAGGCCAAGGAGAACGGTGAGACGTACAACAAGTTCTTCGGAGGTATAGGCTCTTTCAAGAGGAACTGGCTCAAGCAAGCCCGCAACAAGCGGATATAGCTGGTCTCGCGGTTTCGCAAGGAACGGTCAGTTCTCCTCTGGCGAGGAATCCCGGGCGACGTGCTTCGAGCAGCGGAAGCTGAAGCGCAAGCAGAAGCAGCGCGGGCATTGATCGGTGCCGACATGGGCCCAGACGTGAACAGTGCTACGTCCCCTGTTCACGGGGCGCGAAACCGCAAAGGTTGCACAGAGGTTGCAAAATAAGAAGCCCCCGACCTGTTTTCGCAGGTCAGAGGCTTGAAATCAACGAATATCGTTTACTCCCACTCGCAAAATGAAACTTAATTCTAAACGCTTTTGTTTGGGGAATTTGATACCATTTGATTTTTCCTGATACCTATTATCCTTATCCTATGGGCTTGCCGAACTTTTGCTATCATTTGGCTATCAAGGAAATGGCTATCAACGGTAAAATTAGATTGGTTTCTCTGGTGGTTTACAACTACATTTTACCACGAAAGACAGGGAAATGCAATAACCTTCCTCGCTGTGGTGTATCAAGTGATCTTACTGAACATATGGCGCACCTTGTCCAGGCGGCTGTTTGGACGGCGGGGCTGGATGACCGGCTCGCCGACAGCGGCCTGATACCCTTTCAGTTCCGTCAGGCATACGCTCCGCCCGTTGGTGTAAAAGGCCAGATCAGTACGGTATGCCTGTATACAGCGGGCGGGAATCTCGCCAGTAAAGACAACTTCATCCTTTTTTACCTGGACCGTTTCGATGGTGGCACAGTATTTCGGTGCATCATGATAAGCCCTGGAAAGGTATTCCCGGGGCGCATAGAGGGTGAAGGAGAGATAAGGTTCCAGCAGTTGCGTCCCTGATTCCTTCAATGCCTGTTCCAATACAATCGGGGCCAATGAGCGGAAGTCCGCCGGCGTGCTGACCGGACTGTAATAAAGCCCGTATTCAAAGCAAATCTTACAGTCCGTTACGTTCCAGCCGAACAAGCCCTGCTCCAGCCCGTAACGGATACCATCCCTGACAGCGTTTTGAAAACTCTGGTTCAAGTATCCCAGCGAAACCCGGCTCTCGTATTGTACACCGGAGCCAAGCGGGAGTGGTGTAACAGACAGTCCGATGGATGCCCAAAACGGGTTGGGCGGCACCTCGATATGGATGGTGTGGCTGGCTGCTTTGAGCGGCCGCTCCATATAAATGACGGTGGGTTCCTTTACCACTGTTTCAAGCTTGTATTTTTCCGACAGCAAAGCGGAAACAACCTCCAACTGCACCCGGCCCAAAAAAGAAAGAATGATCTCATGGGTGATGGAATCCACCTCGCAGCGCAAAAGCGGGTCAGTATCCGCAAGTTGCGTAAGAGCGTCCAGCAGCCGTTCTCTTTGCGCTGCCGTTTTCGGCGCAATCGACGTCCGCAGCATGGGGAGGGGGTCCTCACGCCACCTTTTACGAGGGAGCCGGGTTGGGTCCCCTAATACATCGTTTAACCTCACGCTGTCGCTGGGAAGGATAACAATTTCACCCGGATAAGCGGTGTCTGTCCGAACAATTTCCCCTTTGGATGGAATACGCATCTCTGTGATTTTCAGCTTTTCTCTCCCGGCCAGAGCCACCGTATCCCGCAGGCGCAGCGTTCCGCTGTATAGCCGCAAATAGATGAGCCGCTGGCCACAATCTGTATACTCCACCTTGAAAACGCTGCCGCATAGGGCGTCGCTCCCCTGTTCCCCAATCGGTTGGAACAGCCCTGTCACCGCATCCATCAACGGTTGAATGCCAAGGCCCTTTTTGGCGCTGCCATGATAGACCGGGAACAGGGAGGCGTCTTGAACCCGCCGCTGTTCCTCCTGCGCAAGTTCTTCCCGGCTGATTGGTTCTCCTGCGATTTACTTTTCCAATAATTCATCGTTATTTTCGATGACCGCATCCCATGCTTCTATGTCGGTATTTTCCTCCAGGACTATTTCCGGGGACAGCGACACCGTCTGCTTGATGATAATATCGGCGGAGAGCTTATCCCGAACAGACTGATACACGCCCTGCAAATCAACGCCAGCCTGGTCGATCTTATTGATAAAGATAACGGTGGGAATGTCCATTTTCCGCAGGGCATGGAACAGAATACGGGTCTGGGCCTGCACACCATCTTTAGCGGAGATCACCAAGATGGCCCCATCTAAAACAGCCAAAGAGCGGTACACCTCCGCCAAAAAATCCATGTGGCCGGGCGTATCCACAATGTTGACTTTACATCTGTGCCACTGGAAGGAAGTGACTGCCGCTTGAATGGTAATCCCACGCTGCCGCTCCAAAAGCATGGTGTCCGTCCTCGTTGTCCCTTTTTCGACGCTCCCCGGTTCTGAAATGGCTCCGCTGGCATATAGCAGGCTCTCCGTCAAGGTTGTCTTTCCAGCGTCTACATGGGCAAGAATCCCGATATTGATAATGTTCATGTCTATCCTCCATACAAGGCCCAAATGGGCGCAAAAATCCCCAGCGGCTAATACTTTTACCGCTGGGGATCATGACTTCGGACAAACAGAAGTATGACGGCTTACATGAGCCGCTGTCCGTCACGATATTTACTAAAAAGGCAAAAGTATTCTTAAATTGGGTACAAAAACTAAGCCCCTGCAAGGGGCAATCATTTTTGCGCCCATTATCAAATTTTATTTAATAATACCTTGCCGCATATTTGGTAGACTCCTCAAATCAAGATTATAGCAGTATATCATAGTACACTCTAAAAAACAAGAAATTATTTTACCCGATTCCCCAAATAAATCAGGAGGGCATTCACTGGAACACCCTCCGTTTTTGGTGATTATCGTGCGCCTAATCTTGCTTTTTGCCTTGCGTCCCGTTTCCGTTCCTTTTCAGCCTGTTCCTGCTGGTAAGCGGCCTCTAATATTCTGTCCGCCTGTTCCGGGCCAATGGCCCGCCTGACCCGCTCATAGTCCCTGACCTTTCCCTTTAGACTGTCCCTCTCGGCGCAGACCTCGTAAATCCTTTCTGATAAGGAACTATTTTTGCTGACCTCCCGGCCATAGTCCGCTTGCAGCCGCTCAAATTTGGATTTGAGGTCGCAGTAGGCCCGGTAGACAGACCGCAGCACCTTGACGATCTTCGCCCATAAGGGCTTGGCCTTTTTCTCCCGGTAGGCCCTGGCCGATTCCAGCGGTCCCGCTTCTGGCAAGACCTGTTCCGGGTCGCTGGAAAATTCCTCCGCCAGCTTCTCCATGCCTTTCAGCATGTGGGCCACATCGTTTAGTTTGGCCTTGGCCTGGGCCGCTTCCTTTTCGGCAGCTGCCGCCTCCCTGTTCCTTCGGTCAACCTCGGCCTGGGCCAGCACAGCCGCCTCCTGAAGCTGTGCAAGCCGCTCCTGTTCACACTTCACCTTGAACTGCGTGACCGTCAGATGTTCCTCGGAACTGCCACGCTCTCCACGCTCCAAGTCCGTGTAGCCAGCGGAGCGCATCTGCTGAAAGAAATCATCCTGCAAGACGCTGTACGACTTTCTCAGCACAGGCTTGCCCTTTGCTGTTCGTAATGGCTCCCCGGTGGCCTCGTCTACTGCGGGCTGGGATGCCCACTTTTTGCTCATGCTGACCTGCATAACGGTTTCTTTGACCTTGCCCACCAGGGATTTGTCCTTGCACCGCTTTGTCCATCGTATCTCCTTCTCCACCACCGGGATATAGACCACATGGAGGTGGTAGTGGTACACGTCCTCTCCCAGCGCCTCGGACATAGCCCGGTTGCGTTCGTCGGCGTGCATGACCGCCGACAAAATATACTGCTCTCCACCTACGATTTTGATTGCGGATTTGTATGCGTCGGTGTAAAATTGTTTTGCGAAGTCATAGCCGCCGTGATTGTAGAAGTAGGCGGAGTTCACATCAAAGACCAACTCACCGTATCGAAATGCGTCCGCCTTAATGCCACGGGTGGAGATCACACCATCGGCCTCCATTTGGGAGAACATCTCCTGATACCCTGCGAATGGGACCTTGAAATGGACATTGAGCGACGTCCGCTCTGGTACAATGTCCTGGTTGACATAGGAATCCTTCTCGCGTTCGTTGTGCTGCTGGGTGTTGCCGATTTTAGCAGCGGTCAGCCTCATATTTCTTGCGTTGGTGCGGTCAATGCCGTCGCCTCTCGCCATAGGCAAAAATCCTCCCATTTCAGATGTTTGGTTGTTGAAAATGGACGGGGGTTCGGGGAAGGCACTTCCTGCGGGAAGTGTAATAACCCACTATGACACTTTCGCCCCGTTGGTGCGAAAGTGCCGTGGGCTCTCCGAGGGGGTGCGGGGGCTTTGCCCCCGGCAACTGCGGTTGCCTCCCCCAGCAGGGCCGCCCTTTGAAAAGGGCGCCCTGCACCCCGCCTAAACTTTTCCACTTGCCGGGTGGTGGAAAGGCACAGCCTTTCCACCACCCGGCAAGTGTCCTCCGTGGGCCAAATATCAAGGGGTTCGGGTTGTATTGCCTTGCGGCAATCTCCACCCACAGGTATGCCCCCTTGACATTTGACCCCGCTCCCCGTGACAGCCGTGACGACCGTGACGATGTTTTGGACACCGCCCCCGCTCTCAAAAAAGCCGTCACAGCCGTCACGGTCGTCACGCTTGGGGAGGATCCAGGGTCAGGCTGATACTTCTCCCGGCGTGGGTGCGGGTGTTCTCATAGCGGATATGATAGTCCGTTGCCAGTTTCCCGGCCCGGACGTTCAGCCGCATCGCCAGGGCATTGGGCTTCATATCCACTTGCAGGGCTGCCGCCAACTCCGTGGCCGTACCGCCCCAGGACGGCCTCTCCGCCGTGATAAAGGCGGCTACGGCCTCCAGCACCGGGTCGGGGGGTTCTACCCACAACTCCGTTTCCATCCGCTCCAGTGTCCATGTCAGGTGTTCCTTGTCCTTAATGAGATAGAGCCGCTGGTCTTGCTGGTCACGTCCTACCACATCCAAGGTGGCGGTGCCGTCCGTCCGCTTCTCCTTCTGAAGAAGAAAGGCCCCGTCTGCTGCCCCCGACAGGCCGTTGGTGCCGGAGATCATATCAAACTTGTCGTCGGCCTGCTGCTTCCGAGTGTGATGTACCAGTAGGAGGCAGACGCCGCAAGCGTCAGCAAGGCGTTTCAGCTTTCCTACCACCTCATAATCGTTGGCGTAGCTGTACTTATCCCCGCCAGCCTCCCGAATCTTCTGAAGGGTGTCAATGATAATCAGTTTGGTGTCTGGGTGTTCCTGCACGAATCGCTTTAGCTGTTCCTCCAGCCCGTTGCCGACCTGCTTTGCGCAGATGGAAAAGAGGAGGTCGTTGGTGCCGTCCATGCCGAACATCCGGTAAAGCCGCTCCTGCAAGCGACGGTGATCGTCCTCCAGCGCCAGATAGAGGACAGTCCCCTTGTGAACGGGATAGTCCCACAGGGGGAGGCCCATGCTGACGTGGTAGGCAAGCTGGGCCATCAGAAACGACTTGCCTACCTTGGGCGCTCCCGCAAAGAGGTACGTCCCCGGATAGAGCAGACCGTCAATGACGGGCGGTCTGCTCTGATAGACGTTCTCGTACAACTCGTTCATGGAAATCGTGGGGAGATACGCCGGGTCGTTCATGCGCTGCATTTTCCGCAGCAGTTCCGCATAATTTTTTTCAGGGGGATTGTTTTCTGTCGTTTCCTCTGTTATACTTGCGGTAGGTGTTTGTGAAATGGGCTGTTCCCCGTCTGCGCCAACAGACGGAACCGGGACAGTCCTTTTCGTTTCTCTGGAATCCATCAATCTATCAATCCTCCTTCATGCCGCCCATGATAGCGGCGATCATCTGAATGGTGTCCAGCAGTTCATCGTCCACGCCAGCCCCGTCCTCGGCCCGCCGCAGTTCGTCCAGAACGGCGGCAAGCTGGTCACGCAGGGCTTTGTAGACCTTGGGATTACCCTGTACCACTACGTCCCGGCACAGGAGGCGTCTTGTGATGTAGTCCTGCTTTGTCAGGCCGGAGAGCCGCACAGCGGCCTCGATCTGTTCATCTTCCTCCGGGGACACCCGGAAGGCCACGGTCTTGTTCCTCCAGCGATTTTTGTTGTCTCGGTTTTTCAGTGACATGGTTACGTTCCCATCCTTTCAAAGTCCAGTTTGTCCGCCATCTCCGTCTGCCTTGTAGGAAACAGATGGGCGTAGCGGTAGGTGATATCGATACTCTCATGCCCCACCCGGTCAGCGATTGCCAGGGCGGTGAAGCCCATATCAATCAGCAGGGAAATGTGTGAATGTCGGAGGTCGTGAATTCTGATCCGCTTCACTCCCGCCGCTTTCGCACCTCTGTCCATTTCATGGTGGAGATAGTGCTTGCTGACAGGGAAAATCCGTTCATTTGCCCCGGTGCTGTAAAACATCTTTAAGTAGTCCTCCATCTCTCCACAGAGGAATTTGGGCATCTTAATGACACGGTTGCTCTTTTTAGTCTTAGGAGTGGTAATCACGTCCTTGCCCTTGAGCCGCTGATAGGATTTGCTGATGGACAAGCCCGAGCTGCTCGAGTCCATCGCCGCAGCGCTCGGCGTGTCCGTCAACGCCCTCAAGGATTACGGCGTCGAGACCGCAGGCGACCTCATGTCGCTGCTCGTGCGGCTCGAAGACTCCTTCGGCATAGTTCCCTCAGCCGACGGTTCGGGCCTCTCCCTGAACCCCAAGGCGCCGCACGCGCCCAAAGCCGCGATGGCGATCGAGTTGTGGGCAGAGAAGCGCGCACGGCTCGAGAACGGCGAGATCGACGCCGACGAGTACGAGGACTGGAAAGCCTTGCTGTAACGGCTCCCCGCATTTCGCAATCAACGCAACCGAATCAGGACGCCAGGCTAGGCGGTGAGCTCCGCTCGCTCCTGCGTAAGCTGAGTTTTTACTCCCCATTGCATGCAAAGGCATTTCAAGCGTAAATGGGGAGTAAATGACGCGGTGGCTTACATGGCGGCACACGGCAGTACACTGCGGCATTTCCCCTGATTACTCCCGTTTTCATTGAGGCGGCGAGATTCTTTACTCCCCATTAACCACCTGGGGAAACGCCGTACGGAGACCGTAAAAACGCCCGTTGAGTTCGATTTGAGTTTCACGGGCCCCGAAACGGCCTCGTTTCGTTCTCGGGGACAAAAATCGCGCGTCTACTCATTCGGGATAAATCTTTACTCCCGTTCCTCCGAATACCGCCCCGTGCCTTGTCGTCTTGAAATACGGGGAGTAAATCGCGAAATCGCAGGTGAAAGGGAGTAAAACGGCAAAGAAAAAGCCTCCGTCCCAACGCGGGAACGGAGGCCAGATTACCGTATTTACTCACCGCCGTCGCTGGCGGCTTTGCCATGACTCTCGTACGAAACGAAACTCAGCAGCACAGTGCGGCACTCAAAAATACAGGTCAGAACCCTGTCAGCCTACTCCCACTCGATGGTCGCGGGCGGCTTGGACGTGATGTCGTAGCACACACGGTTGGCGCCGGGAACCTCGGCCACGATGCGGCCGGAGATGCGGGCCAGCACGTCGTAGGGCAGCTTAGCCCAGTCGGCGGTCATGGCATCGCTGGACTCGACGGCACGCAGGATGATCGGGCGCTGATAGGTGCGCTCGTCGCCCATAACGCCGACGGACTTAATGTCGGGCAGGACCGCGAAATACTGCCAGCAGCTGTGCTCGGAGTTGCGCTCACCGGTCTGCTCAAACAGACGCTGGTTGTAGGCGTCGAGCTCCTCGCGCACAATAGCATCGGCGTTCTTGAGGATCTCGAGCTTCTCCTTATCGACCGCACCGATGATGCGGATAGCCAGACCCGGGCCCGGGAAAGGCTGACGGAACACGATGTGACCCGGCAGGCCCAGCGCCAGGCCAAGCGCGCGGACCTCGTCCTTAAAGAAGTGATCGAGCGGCTCGATGAGGTCGAAGTGCACGCCCTCGGGGAACGGGATCAGGTTGTGATGGCTCTTGATGGTGGCCGTCTTGCCACCCGTCTTGCGAGCGCCGGACTCGATGATGTCGGGGTAGATGGTGCCCTGAGCCAGGTACTTGACCGGTTTGCCATCGGTCTCGAGCTGCTGAGCAACCGCGAAGAACTCTTTCCAGAACTGCCTACCGATGATGCGGCGCTTCTCCTCGGGCTCGGTCACGCCGGCCAGAAGCTCGGCATAACGGTCCTCGGCGTGAACGTGAATAAAGTCGACGTCAAACTGCTTGGTGAAGACCTCCTCCACCTGCTCGGGCTCGCCCTTGCGCAGCAGACCGTGGTTGATGAACACGCAGGTCATCTGCTTGCCCACGGCGCGAGCGCCCAGCGCAGCCACGACAGAGGAGTCGACGCCACCGGACAGAGCCAGAATCACGCGGTCGTCGCCGACCTTCTCGCGGAACTCGGCCGTCATGGTCTCGACCAGGTTGTCCATGCTCCAGTTGGGCTCCAAGCCGCAGATCTCAAACAGGAAGTTGCTCAGCAGCTGCTGACCATACTCGGAATGCTTGACCTCGGGATGGAACTGCGTGGTGAAAATCTTGCGCTCGACGCACTCCATGGCAGCAACCGGGCACACGTCAGTGCTGGCGGTAACGGTAAAGCCCTCGGGCACCTCGGAAACGGCGTCGCGGTGGCTCATCCACACGGTCTGTTCCATAGGCGTGGAGTTAAAGAGCTTGGCGCCGGCCGTGCGCGTGATGGTGGCGCGGCCGTACTCGCCCACCTCGGAGTGGCCGACCTTGCCGCCGAGCGTCACGGCCGTGATCTGATGGCCGTAGCAAAAGCCCAGGACGGGAAGGCCCAGGTCAAAGATGGCAGGATCGATGGACGGAGCGTCCTCGGCATACACGGAAGCCGGGCCGCCGGAAAGGATGAGCGCAGAGGCGTTCATCTCGCGAATCTCGTCGGCCGAGATGTCGCAGGGGACGATCTCGGAATACACGTTGAGGTCGCGGACGCGACGGGCAATGAGCTGACCGTACTGCGCACCAAAGTCGAGTACGAGGACCTTTGCGGAAGCCTTTTGATCCATGGTTCCCCCTCTTGTTGGCGGGGAGCCGGTGCCCACCCGCGTGAATGAACGAAAATAGCCTTCATAGTGTACACGTTATATGGGGCTTCTCGCCCCTCGCAGCCATCAGCGCACGGCAAACGCACGACCTAGGCCCCTATTTGACGGCAATTGAAGTGTTACCGAACGTTACAGATGATGTAATACGTTTGAACATTGGACGCCCTGTGCCACAATACTGCAGAACGACTCCGCCCTTGCGGCGGCAAATACGATAGGAATACCAGCATGAAGCGCATCCTTCTCATCGCCACGGGCGGCACCATCGCATCGACCGAGGACGGCAACGGCCTCTCCCCCGCCCTGACCGGTGAGGAGCTCGCCCAGAGCGTCCCCGAGATCTCGGACCTCTGCGAGCTCGACGTGGTGCAGCCCATGAACATCGACAGCACCAATATGCGCCCGAGCGACTGGATGCGTATCCGCGACGTCATCGTCGAGGGCTATGCCGACCACGACGGCTTTGTGGTCCTGCACGGCACGGACACCATGAGCTACACCGCGGCAGCGCTTTCCTACCTGATTCAGGACAGCCCCAAGCCCATCGTGCTCACCGGCTCGCAAAAGCCCATGGGCAATCCCTTTACCGACGCCAAGCTCAATCTGTATCAGAGCCTGCTCTATGCGCTCGACGAGCATTCGCACGACGTCTCGATCGTGTTTGGCGGCGTCGCCATTGCCGGCACGCGAGCCCGCAAGCAGCGCACCATGAGCTTTAACGCGTTCATTAGCGTCAACTATCCGCCCATTGCCTACATCCGCAACGACCGCATCGTGCGCAACGGGCTCCACGGCACTCATCAGGGCGAAAACCCGGTGCGTTTCTACGACAGCATCGACCCGCGCGTATTTGTACTCAAGCTTACGCCCGGCGAGAACCCGGGCGTCCTCGACGCCCTTGCCGATAGCTACGACGCCGTGATTTTGGAGACCTTTGGCATTGGCGGTATCCCCGAGTTTGGCGAGTCGAGCGAGTCGTTCCAAGAGGCGATTTTCCGCTGGGTCGATTCGGGCCGAACCGTCGTTATGACCACGCAGGTCCCCGAAGAAGGCCTCGATCTGGGCGTTTATGAGGTCGGCCGTGCTTACGCCGATCATCCGGGCATTCTGCGCGGCGACGACATGACCACCGAGACGCTCGTGGCCAAGACCATGTGGGCACTCGGCCAGTCACGCGATGCCGCCGAGATCCAGCGCCTGTTCTACAGCCAAGTCAACCACGACCGCATCCCGATGGCGTAAGTTGTCGACGGGTGTCCCCTATTCAATATCCTTGAGAAGCTCTGACACCGTCATACCGAGTGCAGGCGCAATCTTAAATAGAACCTTGAGCGTGAAATTTGCCGTTCCATCTTCGATTCTGTCGAGATAGGGGCGGCTGATTCCTGCTGCCACACAAAAATCAACCTTGGAGATACCAAGGTCCCTGCGCGTCTGTTCGACTCGCTTGCCAAGAATCTGTTTCGCACGTTCGTCCATGCAGCCGAGTTTGAAATGGAGCCGAACAAAAACGTAAACTATAGTTTACGTTTTGCCGAATACACAGGAGTTTTCTATGGCGGGTTCTTCGGTCCGCACGTACCGAGCCACGCTTCGCACAAACAGCGCACCGCCCAAGCTCGTCGTCGTTGAAGCAGAATGTCTTTCGCCCGATGAGCGCACAGCATTTGCATTGCTATCAAGTCGCGTCGCCGCCGTTCTGATCCCTTGCCCGGCGCAAGGTGAACTTGCCATCCAATGCCAAACGCATAGCTGCTCGCTTAATCAGGCTGCCGTAATCGCAACCAGCCAGCGTGGCCTGCCCCTTCTCCTGGAAGCCGGTACCGCGCTCACCCTTCGCGGCACCGGATACGAAAACGAGACCGCCGCCGACATGGTCTTTACACCACGATCGAGCGGCGGCCTCGCAGCAGCCATCGAATATGCTTGCAGGCTCGTTGCCTAAAGGCGCAAGCTAAAAGCCCAGGCCAAAGCCCATACCGGTAATCGCCGAATACATAAAGTAGACGTTGATCACGTTGAGGAACACACCCGTGATGCAACCGTTACGCAGGTAGCGCTCGCACACGATGCGCGCCATGGCGGCGGAGTCATCATTGTTCTTTGCCTGGCGTCCCGCCGTAAAGTACGTCGCCACGCTCAGCAGCAAGTTGAGCACCGGCAGCGCCAGCAACTCGTAGCTCTTGCCCCAGCGCGTCGCCTCGCCGGCGGCATTAAACTTTGTTGCCACCTCGGGACCAATGTTGGGGATAACACACGCTGCGACCACCAGCGGAATCACCGCAAGTACGAGCAGCGCAATACCCATGTAACCAGCTTTTTTGCCATATTTAAACATATGCGTCGTCCTTACACGTTAAAGCGGAAGTGCACGACGTCGCCATCGGCCATGACATAGTCCTTGCCCTCAATACGCAGCTTGCCGGCAGCCTTAGCGCCCTGCTCGCCACCGAGCTCGATGTAGTCGTCATAGCCAATGACCTCGGCCTTAATAAAGCCGCGCTCAAAGTCGGTGTGAATGACGCCGGCGGCCTGCGGAGCGGTCGCACCCTGACGCACCGTCCAGGCCTTGACCTCCATCTCGCCAGCCGTAAAGAACGACTGCAGGCCGAGCAGCTTGTAGGCTGCCTGCGCGAGCACGTCCAGACCGGGCTGCTCCAGGCCCAGGCTCTCCAGGTAGTCGGCGGCGTCCTCGGGATCGAGCTCGGAAAGCTCGGCCTCGATCTTGGCGCAGATGGGCAGTGGCTTGACACCATCGATGGGCGCCAGGTCGTCGTTGAGCATGTCCTCGTCTACGTTGGCCACATACAGGATGGGCTTCATGGTGAGCAGGAACAGGCCCTTGGCAGCGGCGCGCTCCTCGTCGGTCATCTCCATAGACGCAGCGCGCTTGCCCTCGTTGAGCCAGGCAAGCAGACGCTTGGCGACCTCGAACTTGGGCATGAGCTCCTTGTCGCGCTTGGCCTCCTTCTCGAGCTTGGGCAGCTGCTTCTCGAGCGTACCCATGTCGGCCAAGATGAGCTCGGTCATGATGGTATCGGCATCGCCGGCAGGATCGACGAACTCGCCCGTGCGGCCCACTTCACGCATGACGTTGGGATCCTTAAAGTAGCGCACGACCTCGCAGATGGCGTCGGTCTCGCGGATGTTTGCCAAGAACTGGTTGCCCAGGCCCTCGCCCTCGTTGGCGCCCTTCACCAGACCTGCGATGTCGACGAACTCGACCGTAGCCGGCACGATGCGGCCCGGGTTAACGATGTCGGCGAGCTTTTGCAAGCGGCTATCGGGCACATCAACGATACCCACGTTGGGGTCGATCGTGGCAAACGGGTAGTTGGCGGCAAGGCCGGTCTTTTTGGTAAGCGCGGTGAACAGCGTCGACTTGCCCACGTTGGGCAGGCCCACGATACCGATGGAAAGGGACACGACAGCTCCTTTTGGTACAAGCATTTCAAACTGCATAAGTATAGCGCCGCCGCGGCATCTGGGCGAACCCGGACGCCACGGCGGCACGAATGAAGCAGAGATAGGGGTCGCTGACTAGTCCGCGAGTTTCTCCACCTGATCGAGCATCTTGTCGAGCTTGGCCTTTGCCTCAGCCTTGACCTTCTGGGCTTCTTCGTGGGCCTTCGCCTTCTGGGCGGCCTTTTCCTCGGCCTCGGGATCGACGACGACCAGGTTGGATGCATCATGTTCAACCAGCTTAAGCGCATGCTCGGGGCACACCTTGACGCAGGCTCCGCAGCCTAGGCAATACGTGGACTCCAGTGCAAAGCGACCGCTTCCCACCAGATCGCAGGCAAACGTGGGGCACACGTTGACGCACTCGCCACACGACGTGCACTTGTCAAAATCGCATTCCGGCGTGCTCACCTGCATGTTCTGGGCAAGCTCGGGGTGGTTTTGCAACGTCGAGAGCACCAGTTGGCGCCCGTGCGTGAGTGAACGGCGACGCTTGGTCGTCGTGGTGCCGCACATGGTATTGAGCGTGCGCTCCAGCTGGGTAATCTGGTGGCGGTGGGCTTTGAGCTTCTGCGTCACCGAGGCCAGCGCCGCCGTTGCCGGGTTGAGCTTGGTCACGGTAAGGCCCGTGGTGCGGGCAATCTTATCCATGTACTCCTTGCGCTCGTACTCGCGGCGCTTATGACATTTGAGGCTCTTGGGGTCGACCTCCAGGCCCATGCCCGTACCGGCCCACTCCTCGGCGGTAGCGATTGCCTCGCCCAGAATGTCCTCACCGCCGGTGTTGCGGCATTTATCGCACACGCCCAACGGCAGGTACACACTCACGTTGGGATAGTCCGCCAGTACCGAGAACCAGGTCTCGGCCGTAATATCGCCCACGCAGGCGACGACGACCTCGTTCTCGCGCGGCATGCGCTTGAGGGCGCGCGTGCAGGTGACGTAGGCGGTCTCGTGGCTCGTAGCTGCAGAGACGATATCGTCATACAGGTTTTTGGGCGCCAGGCGCGGCGAGATGATCGCCTCGGTCGGACAGGCAGCGGCGCACAGGCCGCACTTGCGACAGGAGTCGAGGATCTCGATGGCGTCTTCCTCGACCTCGATAGCGTTGACCGGGCACACGTCCATGCACGCGGTGCAGCCGCTCTTTTCGTTTTTGCAGGTCAGGCACGGAATGGTGTTGCCGCGCGGGCGCTCCTTGTAGTCGGCAGGATTCCACTGCGGCGCCGACGGATCGAGTGCATCGGTCACACCGCCAAGCGGGTTTTTAAGAAAGTCGAAACCCTTGCTGATCTCGATAATGTCATCAAACAGATCGTGTTCCTGCGCCATGCGCGGCCCCTCCCTGAGCAGTGCAAACAAGCAAGAGATAATGATACGCTATCGGCCCACGCCTCGGGCAAATTACACGCGGAGCATCTTTGCGGCAAATAGCCCATGGTCTATCGCCGCCTCGATTGCACAAGGCCAATCAAGCGCCAAACTATGCCTCGCACATGAGCTGCACGAGCTGTTGTTTGGTCACCTTGGCGTGTTCGTTAGCCATATTGCGCTCGTTTCTAAAGACCGCATTTGCAACACCTTGCAGATCAGCATCGGAAATCTCGCCAAGGCCCAGCTCCTCGAGCGTCGTCGGCAGACCGACGCGTTGGCAAAACTCGAGCACCTGATCAAGATCGGGTGCACGCTCCAGGCGCAGCTGCACCACCAGGCCAAATGCCACGGCCTCGCCATGCATTGCCTTGCACTCGGGCAGAATCGTCAACCCGTTGGCGATGGCATGCGCCAACGCCAAGCCACCGCTCTCAAAGCCAACACCCGAGAGCAGAATATTGCACTCGATCAGGCGCTCAACTGCCGGCGATGTACGGCCCTTTTTGAGATCGCGCTTGGCAGCGACGCCGCACTCCATGAGTGTGTCATAGCAGGCACGAGCCGCAACCAAGGCCAAGTGCCCCGGCGCGCCACCGTGCTCGTTGGTACCGTGCGCCGCGGCGCACGAACGCGCCTCGAAGTACGTTGCCAGTGCGTCGCCCATGCCAGCGACCGTCATACGCAGTGGGGCTGCCGCGACCACGTTGGTATCGACCACGACCAGGTCTGGATTCTTCTCGAGCATCAGGTAGCGGTCGAACGACCCATCCTCGTGATACAGCACCGAAATCGCGCTGCACGGACCGCCCATCGAAGCCGCCGTGGGGCATACGCACAACGGCACCTCGGCATAAAACGCAACGGCCTTGGCAATATCGAGTATCTTGCCGCCGCCAATACCCACCACCATGTCACAATACTCGGCCCGGGCTTCCTTGGCCATTTCGACAACGGCATCTTCCGTACACGGACCGTTGTAAATCTTAAAGAACGGCTCGCTTAGATCTTCGTCCAGAAATCCATCGACGATCTGCCTGCACAGCCGATCCTCGGTGCCCTGGTCAAACAAGACATAGGCAGCGCAGCCCAACCATGACAAATACCTGCCCTGACGCGAAAGTTCGCCCGGCCCCTGAACATACCGGCCGGGACCGCCATAAACCATGGGAAGCGCCATACGAGAATCCGCCCTTCATCAAACAACGATTGGTGCAAAGTAACCTGACCCCTTTGCACCATAGCAAAAAGGGGCAAAGCCATCTGCCGGCTTTGCCCCTTCCTTAGCTTGATTTACTCATCCATGAGGTAATAATGACCCAGTGCGTCGGCACCCAGGATGGCGTTGGCGACCATCTCGGGCGTCACCTCAAACGGCATGTTGCACATGGTGTCATCGGGCGCGCAGGCGGCCTCGGCAACAATCATGGCCTGCTCGCGCGTAAGCTCGGCAACGCCAAGTTCCTTCATCGTGACCGGCAGGCCCAGCTCAATGCAGAAGCCCAAGACTTCCTCGAGCTTCTCGGTCGGAGCATCCTCGAGTACCAGCTGGACGATGGTGCCGAAGGCGACCTTCTCGCCGTGATACATGCCATGGCACTCGGGCAGCATCGTCAAACCGTTATGGATGGCATGAGCAGCAGCAAGGCCTGAGCTCTCAAAGCCAATGCCCGAAAGCAGTGTGTTGGCCTCGATGATATGCTCGACGGCAGGCGTAAGCGCACCCTTCTCCAGCGCGACCTTGGCCTTGACGCCGTCGGCCATAAGCGTCTCGTAGCAGAGCTTGGCAAGCGCCAGACCAGCCATGCCGCCCTTGCCGCCAGCGCAGGTGCCACCGTCGGCATCGTGCGTTGCCTGGGCCTCGAAATAGGTTGCGAGCGCATCGCCCATACCGGAAACCGTCAGGCGCACCGGGCTCGCCGCGATAACCGTCGTATCCATCAGGACAATGTTGGGGTTTGCCTTAAGGAAGAGGTACTTGTCGAACTGGCCGCCATCGGTATAGAGCACCGAAAGCGCCGAGCACGGTGCATCGGTCGAGGCGATGGTGGGGCAAATGATAACCGGGGATTCCAGGTAATAGGCAACGGCCTTCGCGGTATCGAGGATCTTGCCGCCACCGACGCCAACGATGATGTCGCAACCGTTGTCGCGAGCGAGCGCAACCAGACGATCGACCTCGCCCTTGGAGCACTCGCCGTTAAAGTCCTCAAACAGCAGCTCGGCCTTAGCCTCGGCAAAACCGCCCTCGATCTTGGCACCGACGCGCTTCTTGCCCGAAGGCGTCACGATGACGAGGGCCTTAGCGCCGAGCGGTTCGACATAGGAGCCGAGCTTGGCGAGCTCGTCCGGGCCCTGGATGTACTTGCTGGGGCTATTGAAGATTGCAGCCATTTTTATCCCATTCTCTAATAATTAAAAAGAAAGGGGCTCCGTACGGATACGTGCGGAGCCCCTCGTTACGATAACAAGAGTCGATTAGAAATCGATGTCGGTGTCGTAGTAGCAGGCCTTGAGGATCTTCTCGAAGTCGGCAGCCTTGGTCTCACGCGGGTTCTCGGGCGTGCAGGCGTCCTGCTCGGCGTTCGCAGCGATCTCGGGCAGCTTGGCGAGGAACTCCTCCTCGGAAACCATCTGCGGGTTCTCGGCGTCGACCTTCACGCCACCATTCGCGTAATCCTTGATGGACTGCGGAATGTTGAGCTGGTCGTTGAGGTCGCGAATCTTCTGGACGAGCGCAGCGATGAGCTCCTCGTTGGTCTCGCCGGGAAGGTGCAGGATCTCCTTGGCCACGTAAGCGTAACGCTCAGCAGCACGCGGGTCCTTGGAGTTCCACTGGATGACCTTGCCCAGGTACATGGCGTTAGCAGCACCGTGGATGATGTGGCCGTTCTCAAAGGCTGCACCGGTCTTGTGAGCCATGGAGTGAACGATGCCGAGCAGGCCCGAGGAGAAGGCGATGCCGGCGATGCACTGAGCCTCATGCATGTGCTGACGGGCCTCATGGTCGCCAGCATAGGACTTGGGCAGCCACTCGACGATCTCGCGGATGCCGTGCAGGGCGTTGGCATCGGTGAACATAGAGGCGCAGGTGGAAACGTAGGCCTCCATGCAGTGGGTCAGAGCATCCATGCCGGTGTGAGCGCACAGCTTGGCGGGCATGGTGTAGGTGAGCTCGGGGTCGACGATGGCGACATCAGGGGTGATGTTGAAGTCGGCCAGCGGGTACTTGATGCCCTTGGCGTAGTCGGTAATGACGGAGAACGCGGTGACCTCGGTAGCGGTGCCGGAGGTAGAGGAGATGGCGCAGAAATGAGCCTTCTGACGCAGCTCGGGGAAGCTAAACGGCTGGATGATGTTGTCGAAGGACTCCTCGGGATACTCGTAGAAGACCCACATGGCCTTAGCGGCATCGATGGGCGAGCCGCCGCCGATGGCGATAATCCAGTCGGGCTCGAACTCACGCATGGCCTCGGCGCCCTTCATAACCGTCTCGATGGACGGGTCGGACTCGACGCCCTCGAACAGCTTGACCTCGAAACCGCCTTCCTTAAGGTCGGCCTCAACGTCCTGCAGGAACCCGCCGCGGCGCATAGAGCTGCCGCCAGAAACGATGATGGCCTTCTTACCCTTGAGGTTCTTCACCTCGTGGCGAGCGCCCTCACCAAAGTACAGATCGCGAGGATTGGTAAAACGTCCCATACTGTGCCTCCTAAACAAGCCCCTCTTAGACTTGCGTATATAACGGAGCACCCGATTGGCTCCGTTAGGACCATTTTGCGCGTTGCCGGCGATGACAATGCGCGATGTCTAAACGTCTCAACGCTCAGACAAACACTATTTTACCGTTCTGGTTGGTCAGTTATTCACCTAAAGCCGCCAATGATGAAACGTTTTTTCTATCCCTGAAGACCCTTGTGCGGCATCCATACTCCCAAGCTGGGCAAACGTTTTATCAAGGTTGACTACATATCCCGGGCAGGACTGTGCCCCTCCAAAATATGCACCGTTCGCCGCCAAAAATCGACCGTTTGCGGCACCGTGATACCACTCGGTCGTCCAAGGTGCCGACATTTGTGCGACATCCGTCTTCGTGGTGCAAAGGTGCAAGTCCAAGTGCGGCACCCCCGGTGTGCCACATGCGGGTAAACTAGAACCTTATATAGAGATATTTGAACCCTAACCGCAGCAAAGGAGGCCCCATGGCATTCGATCCTATTCAAGAGGATTGCCATCGCCTCGTTCTTGAGGCTTTGCGCCGCGACAATATCCCGCTCACCGACGCTGCCGCCGTAGAGCGTCTGATGGAACAATTCACCCGCAACCCCGCACCGCTCATCGTGCACGACCGCGACCGCGCCGGGCACCTCATTGCCAAGGTGGTCGAGGCCGTCGACTACCGCATCCCTTTTATTCCCGACGACGCCCAGGCAGAACAAGAAGAGGCCGCTGCCGAGAACATGCTCCGCGAGGCGGCCGCACTCGACCCGGCCAACTGGGATGCCCAGCGCATGCTGACGGCGCTCACCGCCGAATCCAACGAGGAATACGTACAGTACTTGGCATCCAAGTGCGATGAAGTCGAGCACGACCTGGCACTCAAGATCGCCTCGGCGCAGGACCCCTACGAGCGCGAGGCCGCTGGCGACCTTATGCGCCGCCCCTACCTGCGCTGGCTTGCCGCCTTGGCATCGCGCGCCCTCATTAGCGGCCGCTATCGCATGTCGCTCGAAGCCGCAAATCGCAGCTTGGACTTTGCGCCCAACGACCCCGCTGGTGTCCGCCACACCGCGATGCTCGCCATGGCAAAGCTCGAATACCCCGCCGAGGAGCTCAAGCGCTTTCGCTCCGCTCACTCCGTGCCCTATCTTGCCAACACGCCGCTGCGCCGCCGCCCCAAAGATGCGGAGCGCGACTTGGACCCGTGGACGCTCATCGCACTGATGAGCGCAGCCTGGCGCGAGCTGGACTACGAGGGCGCCGAGCACTACTTGCGCATCCTTGCGCGCTCGTGTCCGCACGCAGCCGAGGCACTCTACTTCCAAACCGAGTTTCCCGATGGCGTCTATGCCCGCGTCAACGTGGGTGCGGGCTCCACCGACGAGCTTGTCCTTGCGCTGTCCGAGGCGACGCCGGTACTGCAGGAGGGCCTGGGCGCCCCCGACAACGCCAGCTTTGCCGCCTGGGTCGCCACCAACGATATCGTGCGTTCCCAAATCGATGAGCGCATCCTGCAGGCGGCCGAGCAGGGTTTGCCGTTTAAGGGAGGAGACCTCTAATGGATCCGAGCGTCTACATCCCCGCCTACCTGGAGCGCACCTATCTGGCGTCGCACCCCGAGCTCACCGATGCAGCACGCGAGCTTGTCCATAACGACATGAGCGCGAATCCCCAAAAGTATGCGCAGTCCGAGCATGCCCAGGCGCTGCTGTCCTACGCCGGTGTTCATCGCCACCTGCTCGACGAGCTCCATCGCATCGAGGACATGGGCAGCGACGAGGAGTTTGAGCAGACGCGCAACCGCCTGTTCGACGACATGCGCGATGAGCTGCTCAAGATCGTCCGCATCGATGCGCATGTCCTCGATGCCCAGCTGCTCGCCATCATCTTGGCCGACACGCCCGTTGACGCCTGCCTGGGCGACCTGATGAAGCTCGAGGCGACCACGGCCGATTACCTGCAGCAAAGCGTGCCCGGGTTCGATATGGAGGCCCCGCACTACTGGGCCAATAATGTTTTGGCCGACGGTGTCACCGCAGCGGACCTTACCGTGAGCGAGCCGGCCCTTATCGGGTGGCTCCACACGCTCGAAGCCATCTCGCAGCTGTGCATGGCGAGCGCCCGCTACCGCGCTGCTGCCAACTACGCCCGCCGCGTCCTTAAAGCAGAGGGCTATCCCACTCGGGCCGCCGGCACCGTGCTGCTTGCCCTCGCCCGCTTGGAAGACCAAGACGGCTTTTTTGCCCTGGCGCATCAGCTCGAGGAACAGATGGGGGCAGACGCACTCGAAAACTCTCCTTGGTACCTGCTCGCCCGCACGATTCTGCTGTTCAAAACAAACAAGATGCGCCCGGCGACACGCGCGCTGCGTGAGTTCGCTAACCGTTGCGAGGGCGGCGCGTTCTTCTTGCTGAACTCCATGTACCAGACGCCGTACCTTCCCTGCCGACCCGAGCCACGCGATCCCTGGGATCTTTCGCACCAGGCCGTTTGGGAAGCAGATGGCATTATCTCGGACACTCCCGACTTTGCCCCCTGGGCCAATGCCTGCGAAGACGTGTCGCAGCTTGCCCAGGAATTTGCGCGCCGCTACGGATTTTAGTGACGCACTCGACCCGACCATGTCATTCACGTTAGGAACGACTTCATGAACTTCCGCTCATCTCTCGCCTGCACCTCGAGCGATATCGCCCGCTGGGGGCTGCGCTCTATCCTTAAGCGCCAGGGCGGCGTACTCCCCGGCCGCATCGCCATGAAGATCGACCCCGAGTTGCTGAGCGACCTCGCCGGCCTTGTCGACCGCAGCGTGGTGATTACCGGTACTAATGGCAAGACTACCACCTCCAACCTCATCGCTGACGCCGTTGCCGCCAGCGGCGCTACCGTGGTGTGCAACCGTGCCGGCAACAATATGGAGCCTGGTGTGGTGGGTGCTCTGCTCGAGGCCCGCGGCGGCCTTAAGCACACCAGCAGCGGCAAGCGCGTGGGCGTTTTTGAGTGCGACGAGCTCTACACCGTACGCGTTCTGCCCAAGCTCAAGCCGACGTACTTTGTGCTGCTCAACCTGTTCCGCGACCAGCTAGACCGCTACGGCGAGATCGACCATACCCAAGACGTCATCGCCCATGCCTTGGAGCTCTCTCCGGCAACGACGCTCATCTACAACGCAGACGACCCGCTGTGTGCCGCGATCGCCGCGCGCGTTCCCAACGCAAGCATCGCCTTTGGCATCGACGGCGCCACCAACACCGAGTCCGACCGCATTAGCGACTCGCGCTTTTGCTCGCAGTGCAACGCCCCGTTGGAGTACGACTACGTACAGTACGGACAGCTCGGAGCCTATCATTGCCCTTCGTGCGGATGGAAGCGTCCCGCGCTGGTCCGTCGCGTGACGGGCGTGGAGCTCGGCTGCGACGGCTACGGCTTTGACCTGGCCTTTGGACCCGAGGCCAACGCGCCCGCCGTGCACATCGCCACGCGCTACAACGGCCTGTACATGGTCTATAACGTCGCCGCTGCCTTCTTTGCGGCGCACGAGCTGGGCGTGGACGCGGCGCATCTGCAGCCCACGCTTAATGCCTACGTGCCAGCAGGTGGTCGCATGGGCCGCTGGGATATTGCCGGCCGCACCGTCGAGGCCAACCTGGCCAAGAATCCCGTGGGCTTCGATCGCCAGATCCAGTCCATTAAAACGGCAGGTGGCAGGCTCTGCGCCTTCTTCCTAAACGATAACGATGCCGACGGCCACGATGTCTCGTGGATCTACGATGTCGACTTCGAGCGCATCGCCGACACGCCGGGTCTTGTCGCCTTTGCCGGAGGCACGCGTGCGCACGACATGCAGGTACGCCTCAAGTACGCCGGCATCGATGCCGCGATTATCTCGGACGTCGCGCAGGCGATCGGCGCCGTGGCAGACGAGGCCGCCGATGACACCTTCTACGCCGTCGCCAACTACACGGCCTTCCCGCCGCTGGTCAAGGAGCTCGACGGACTCAAAGGCACCGATGCGGCCACGGTTGCCGCCCACGCTGCACCGTGCGCCGATGGTAGCGCTGTCCCCACCGATATTGCGCCGGTCGAGCTTTCGCGCCCGCTGCGCATCGTCTATCTGTACCCCGATGCCCTTAACCTCTACGGCGACGGCGGCAACGTCATCGCCCTCGAACGCCGCTGCGCCTGGCGTGGCATTCCCGTGCGTGTAGACGAGGTCCGTATGGGCGAAACGCTTGATTTGACCGATGCCGATATCGTCATGATGGGTGGCGGCTCCGACCGCGACCAGCTAGCCGTGGCACACGAGCTGCTCGCCCAAAAAGACAAGGTCGCGGCCTATGTTGAGGATGGCGGCTCGCTGCTTGCCATCTGTGGCAGCTATCAGCTGCTCGGCCGTTCGTACTATATGGGCGACGATCGCATTGAGGGTCTGGGCGTCATTGCCGCCGAGACTGTGCGCGGCTCAGACCGCCTGATCGGCAACGTCGCCGTCAAGACCGACCTGGCACCCGAGCCCTTTGTGGGATTCGAGAACCACGGCGGCCGCACTCTGCTCGACGCAGATGCCACGCCGCTCGGAACGTCCGTCGTCACGGGTACCGGAAACAACGGCGACGATGGCTTTGAGGGACTGATCTACAAGGGCGTCATCGGCACGTATCTACACGGACCGGCACTGCCCAAGAACCCCGAGCTTGCCGACTGGCTCATTACCCACGCCCTCGAGCGCCGCGGCGATGCGCAGGCCACAGCCCTGCTGCCGCTCAAGCCCCTCGACGACACCTACGAGCACACCGCCCACGACGCCGCCATGAAGCTCCTCCCCTAACGCCCCACTACCACAAAGGGGACAGGCACCTTTGTGGTGGTTTTGACCTGCCCCAGCGATTTATCTCGATCTGTAACATCTAGACCGTTAAAAGTCGTCTTAGTGTTACAGATTGAGATGTTCATCCCGACGCCTGCCTTTTGTCTCGATCTGTAACAGATAGAGCCGATTTATCCGCCCAGATGTTACAGATTGAGATCTTTGAAGGCCGGGGCAGAGGACCAGCTCCTTTGTGATGGTTTTCCAGTTTGTCATCGATATACGAACTGGTGAAAAAGTCTGCTATACTCTTTCCCGCTGTCCCCATCGTCTAGCGGCCAAGGACGCCACCCTTTCAAGGTGGATATCGCGGGTTCGAATCCCGCTGGGGGCACCATCTGAAGCTGAAGCTCGTTACCCTCGCGGTAACGGGCTTTTTTCTGCCTCAATACCGGGATTCGAACCCGGCAGGGTGCGGAGCTGAGGAAACGCGAAGCGTTTTCCAGCGCAGCACGCAAGGAGCGAAGCGACGCAGCGGAAGCGGGCGGCGCCAGCCGCACGCGGACATCCCGTTGGGGGCACCATTTGAATTGAAAAGCCTGCTGCCAATTCGGTAGCGGGCTTTTTGCTATCCATATGCCGGGATTCGAACACGCAAGCCCCACTCCACCACAAACAAATGCCATCACAGCTTTCGCCAACAAAAAACCGGGGTCCGCGCGATGCGGACCCCGGCTCAATACTGTGACGATATGTCAGTTACGCTCTACACATAGAACAGGATGTCGTCGTAGGTCGGGACCGGCCAGTAGTCGGCAGCCACGATCTCCTCCATGGCGTCCACGGCGGCGCGCAGCGTAGCCATAGCGGGAGCGACCTCGTGAGCGTACACGTTGGCCTGCTCCTGACCATCGAGGGCCTCGGCCTTCTGATGCACGGCGTCGAGGGCCTTGATGGAGTCGTTGATGGTGGTGATGCCGTTGCAGAGCTTGTTGAGCGTGTTCTGCTCGCACTGCATGGCAGCCTCGGCACCGGCGGCGCGAATGGCCTCCAAGCCCTTAGCAACCTTGGTGGCATAGGCGGTGATGACCGGACGATAGGTACGACGTGCCTCGCGAATCATCGTGGTAGCCTCGATGTTCATGAGCTTGTTGTACTTCTCGAGCTTGCAGTCGTAGCGGCACTGGGCCTCGGCCTTGGTAAGAACGCCCATCTCGTCGAACAGGGCAAGAGCCTTCTCGGAGACAAAGGCGGGCAAAGCGTCCGCGGTGGTCTTGTTGTTGGCAAGGCCGCGCTTCTCC